>DLAF01000072.1 GCA_002492725.1 Lachnospiraceae bacterium UBA7054 | reverse complement strand
GGGTAGAACTTGTCAAAGAGATCGTAAAAGTCTAAATTTTCATAGGAATTTTCATGCCAGTCCACCAGAAACAGATTGTTTCTGCCATAGCCGACAGGCAGAACGTAACGCCTGTTCCACTCCCGAAACCGCGTATCCAGAGGCTCCACCCGCCATGCCGCAATCTCGGTGTCGTCGCTCATGGTGAGAACAAGGGACTGCGCCGAGCTGCTTTTTCCCGTAAAAAGGAAATATCCTTCCTCTGTGTACTGCCAGGAATCGGCAGGGAAGGAAACGCGGCTTTTGTTTTCGAATGCGCCGTCATTATATTGATAATAGGTTTTGACGGTCTCGAGTGTGCCTTTTTCTGTGTGCAGGTCATATTTGGTGAAGCGGTCATAAGCCGAGACGACGAAAACGGTAAGACCGGCCGTCTCCCCGCTCTCAAGAGCCGAGATAAAGTCGCGCATCTGCTGCGGGTTCGTCATGTCCACCTGATTTTCGCTGTCGATTGACGTGATTCCGTGCATGCCCAGACTGCTCGTGATTTCCTGTATGACGGAAAGATTTTCTGAAACGGTATTGCCGGGGGCAGCACTCTGTATCGTTTCTTCATAAATTTCCGCATAAAGTGTTACAGGATCCTCGGTTTCGTCAGACCCGGCGGTAGTTTCCACGGCAGGGAGCTTTGCCTCGGGCGGGGAAGTTTTCTCAGACTGCTGTCCGCAGCCGCAAAGTAATAAAAGTGGGAATGTATATATAATAAAAAATAACGTATGTTTTTTCACGGTGATACCAATGCTTCCCTCAAATTTTGTATCTCAGGGGCGGCCATAAACGACGCCCTGTGCTTGCGCAGTTGTTTTTATCGGTTATACTATGGCATATTTTTAAGACGCTGTCTACAGACTTTCCTGATTCTTAAGAAATGAGGAGAGCGTGCGGGGAAAGCTGATTTTGGGTGTTGCGAAAGCGTTTGTGTTGTTATACAGTAAAGGAAGATGTTGGAAAGGAATGGCAGGACGGGCTTAAGATGGAAACATACACGGATTTTGCGTCGGTTTACGACGAATTGATGGACGATACGCCCTATGAGGAGTGGTGCGAATTTCTAATGGAAGTGTTTCGGCGCTACGGTGCGGATTCGGAGCAGACAGACCATGCAGGGGAGAAGGCGATGGACAAGAATCTCGCGCAGGAGCGAAACACCGTCCTTGATCTCGGCTGTGGGACAGGCACGCTGACGGAGCTTCTCGCCCGCAGAGGCTATGACATGATCGGTGTGGACAACGCGCCCGAGATGCTGCAGATTGCCATGGAAAAGCGGGAGCGGTCTGGACTCGATATCCTGTATCTTTTGCAGGATATGCGGGAATTGGAGCTCTACGGTACGGTCGGCGCGGCGGTCAGCGTCTGCGACAGCCTCAATTATCTGCTGGATGAGGAAGATATCGTGCAGACTTTTGAGAGGGTAAATACTTATCTCTACCCGCAGGGCATTTTTGTCTTTGATTTTAATACGGTCTATAAATATCAGACGGTGATCGGGGACGCAACGATTGCCGAAAACAGAGAGGATTGCAGCTTTATCTGGGAAAACTATTATCACGAGGAGCAGGAGATCAACGAGTATGATCTGACGGTCTTTGTGGCGGAGGGTAGAGTTGCGTCCCGGGCGGATGCAGCGGCAGATGGAATGGAAACGGATGAAGTGTGCGGACAGGCAGCAGGCACGGCGGCTCAGGCAGACTGTGGGCAGGCGGCACAGCGGTTCCGACGGTTTCAGGAGGTACACTACCAGCGGGGCTACCGTCTTTCGCAGATGAAGGCGCTTCTTTTGCGGGCGGGACTGGAATTTTTGGAGGCGTTTGACGCGGATACCCACGGAAAAGTGAGACGGGAGAGCGAACGGATCTATGTGGTGGCGAGAAAGGGTAAGGAGACTAAGGCGAATCAATCAGTTGCTTCGGATGGCATATAAATAACGTATGTAATGGAATGAGCCAGGGAGGGATAGATCCTATGGAAGATTATATGGTGCGAGCCACCGCAGCGAATGCACAGATACGTGCTTTTGCGGTGACTTCAAGAGAACTTGTGGAATATGCGCGGGCGGCTCACAATACCAGCCCCGTGGTGACGGCAGCATTGGGACGACTGATGAGCGGCGCGCTGATGATGGGCGGTATGATGAAAGGGGAAGGAGATGTTCTGACCCTGCGTATCAACGGTGACGGTCCTGTGCACGGCCTGACGGTGACGGCCGATTCATTAGGACACGTGAAGGGCTATGCGGACCAGCCGCAGGCCATGATGCCGCCAAACGGCGTGGGAAAGCTGGATGTCGGCGGTGTGATTGGCAAGGGCGTTTTGCAGGTGATGAAGGATATGGGGCTAAAAGAACCCTATTCTTCTACGATTGCCTTGCAAACGGGGGAGATCGCGGACGATTTGACCTACTATTTTGCGGCATCCGAGCAGGTGCCGTCTGTTGTGGCGCTGGGTGTTTTGATGAACCGGGATAACACGGTGCGGCAGGCCGGCGGCTTTATCATTCAGCTCATGCCCTTTACCTCGGAGGAAGTGATCGGCCGCCTAGAGGAGAAATTGAAAACAATAACATCTGTGACAAAACTGTTGGAAGACGGGAAAAGCCCGGAGGAAATTCTGGAAAGCGTGCTGGGAGAGCTTGGACTGGAGATCACAGAACGTGTGCCGGTATCCTTCCAATGCGATTGCAGCAGGGAGCGGGTCGAAAAAGTGCTTTTAAGTCTTGGGCAAAAGGACAGGCAGGAGCTGATTGACGAGGGGGAGGATGTGGAACTGCACTGTCATTTCTGCGGCAGAAATTATGTTTTCTCGGTGGAGGAGATCAAGAACCTGATGTAAAAGGCAGAAAGAAGGCGTTTCCGACAGAAAAACGGATTTTGCTGTGCACAGGACGAAAACAGAGGATTAAAACAAGATTTAATAGATGAAATAGAAAGTTTGAAAATACGGGAAAAAGTATGCAGAATGCAAAGGAAAAGAAAGGGAAATACAAATAAATACAGACTGTGATTTTATGTCATATGCGAATAAAACCCGCTCAAAACGGAGGTTTTTGAAAAAGAATCAGATTCAAAAAACAGGCGGTATGATTGATACGAAAGAAGAAAAATAACAGGGCATATGGAATAAAGACAGAACGGTTTGTTTCATGATGGCGTGGAGAGGCGGGAAGAAGGGGAAAACTTTAAAAATTTGATAGCAGCTATTATGAAAAAGGAGAGCCCAAGTTTTTGACGACGTTATGAAGAAAAATGGAACAAAAAGTTAAAACAAGGTTTGATATATAAAAACGAACGCAATAACGATTTTTACACAAAAACGTCAGTATATTGAACATACTCCGAAAAATTCAGTGTTTATGCGGAAAATGGCACATAAAATAACAGATGTTAACATAAAAATAGCGGGTGATACATAACATAACGTATATTTTTACAAGTTGTGTTTTACAAAAAATGTCAGAGGTGCATCATAAAATGGGCTTAAAAATAAAATTAAGAAGCTGCATTTTGAGCCTCCGATTTGTTATACTAATCATTAGGAAAATTTGAGAAAAAAGGAAGGGACTTGCTAAATACCATGAAACAGGGATTTATTAAGGCGGCGGCAGTAACGCCGAAAAGTAAAGTGGCGGATCCTCGCTATAATGCAAAGGAGATTGCGAAAGGGATTGAAGAGGCAGTGCGGCGGGGAGCGAAACTCATTGTCTTTCCGGAACTGTGTCTGACGGGTTATACCTGTGGAGATTTGTTTTTGCAGGAAATTTTGCTGACACAGGCCAGGGAGGCACTGACGGAGGTGGCGGCCGCCACGGAGGACAGCGATGCCCTTGTTTTTGTGGGGCTTCCGCTGGTAAAAGGACATAAGCTCTACAATGTGGCAGCGGTTTTGCAGGATGGTGAGTTGCTTGCCTTTATCCCGAAACGGTATATTCCTTCCTATGCGGAGTTTTATGAAACGAGGCATTTTGAACCGGGAAATCTGCAGCCGGAGTCTTTCTTATACGAAGGGAAGGAAATTCCCTTTGGGACGGATGTGATCTTTCAGGTAGACGCTGTGCGGGGACTGATTGTAGGCTGCGAGATCTGCGAGGATATCTGGGTGCCGGAATCTCCGGCGACAGTCCATGCACTGGCGGGAGCGACGGTGATCGTCAATCTCTCTGCCTCCAACGAAACGGTGGGGAAGGACGTCTACCGGGAAATGCTGGTGAAATCCGCCAGCGCCAGACAGATAGCGGCTTATGTCTACAGTTCGGCGGGGGAAGGAGAGTCCACGCAGGATCTCGTTTTTGGCGGCCATAATATCATTGCGGAGAACGGCACGGTGCTGGCGCAGGCAAAACGTTTCGAAACGGGTGCTATTTATGCAGATCTGGATATTCACAGGCTTTCCCATGAGCGGCGCAGGATGAACACTTATCGGGGAGAGGAAGAGAACATGCGCCCGCACAGGGTGATTCCTGTCCACATGGAAGAAGAAGAGACTTTTTTGGAAAGACGCTTTTCGGCCAGGCCCTTTGTGCCGGATGAGGCGCAGGAGCGGGAGAAACGCTGTGATGAGATTTTGTCTATCCAGTCTTACGGCTTGAAAAAACGGTATGAGCATACCGGATGCCAGTCGGCTGTGCTGGGGATTTCCGGGGGCCTGGATTCTACCCTTGCGCTTTTGGTGACGGTGCGCGCTTTTGATTTGCTCGGCCTTTCCAGAGATAAAATAACATCCGTTACCATGCCCTGCTTTGGCACGACGGACAGGACCTACGACAACGCCTGCAGGCTGGCGCGTCTGCTTGGAACCACATTGCGGGAGGTAGACATCAAGGAGGCGGTGAATTTGCATTTCCGGGATATCGGGCAAAACAGCGACTGCCATGACGTGACTTACGAGAATGGGCAGGCCAGAGAGCGGACCCAGGTATTGATGGATATCGCGAATCAGACGGGCGGGCTGGTCATCGGTACGGGGGATATGTCGGAGCTCGCCCTGGGTTGGGCGACTTACAACGGGGATCACATGTCCATGTACGGTGTGAATGCGGGCGTGCCCAAAACACTGGTGCGGCATCTGGTGCGCTATTATGCGGACACCTGCGGCGATGAGGCGTTAAAGGAACTTTTGCTGGATATACTGGATACTCCTGTGAGTCCTGAGCTTCTACCGCCTGTGGACGGCGTGATCTCTCAGAGGACCGAGGATTTGGTGGGACCCTACGAACTGCACGATTTCTTCTTATATTATATGCTTCGCTGCGGTTTCGAGCCTGCAAAGGTTTATCGTGTGGCCTGTATGGCCTTTGCGGGTGTTTATGACGATGGTGTCATATTGAAGTGGTTAAAGATTTTTTATCAGCGGTTTTTTGCGCAGCAGTTTAAGCGTTCCTGTCTGCCGGATGGCCCGAAAGTGGGAAGTGTGGCACTTTCGCCCAGAGGGGATCTGCGAATGCCTTCGGATGCCTGCGCCGCGGTTTGGCTGGAGCAGCTTAAGGAATTATAAAAAGCTCTTGACGTGCAAGCGTTAATGGTGTATGATAAACGAAATATGAGTAATCAATGAACCGTGCATTCGCACATTCGGGCAATTTCTGCCGCTTACTCAATTACAAAAAACCAAATAGCGGCAGAAGCGCAAGACGAAATTATTTGAAATCAGTATTATGAAACCATAGCCTGCCTTCTGCCAGGTCGCAAAGGAGGACAGGTTTATGGAACACAGAGTGCCGAAAAGGGAGGAAATCTTCAGGATGATCGAGAGAGAGAAGGCTCATGATTTGGCAGATACAGAGAGGGTGCTGGACGACAGGGTGTATACAGTGCGGGATATCGAGGCGCTGCCGGAGGGAGTGCGTGCGGAGCTGATCGACGGGAAAATGTATATGATGGCAACGCCTACGCTGACGCATCAGGATATTTTGGGTTGGCTTAATATGAGAATCAGACTGCGTATTACAGAAAAAGGGGGACCTTGCAGAGTGCTTCCCGCACCTTTTGCGGTCTATATCAAGGATGACGAACATAATTATGTGGAGCCGGATATCACGGTGATCTGCGATAAGGATAAGCTGGATGAAAAAGGCTGTCACGGGGCGCCGGACTGGTTGATTGAAATCGTCTCACCATCGAGTAAGACGATGGATTATTTCAGAAAGTGTTCGCTGTATAAGGCGGCAGGTGTGAGGGAATATTGGATCATTGATCCTAAGGAGAAATGCGTTATCGTAAATAATTTTGAGAATGGCACTTCAAAGCAGTATCCTTTTTCCGAGCAGATCAAGGCAGGGATTTATGAGGATTTCTTTCTTGATTTTAACGAGGTGGCATGAGGGGGATGTGCCGATACAATCGCGAATTTGTATGACAGACAGGCGCGTGCGCGCAGACGGACAGAAAAATTGCTTTTTCTGCCGTCTGCGTTTTTACGATTGAGTGCATTTTTTCCGAACGTCCGGAACGAATAGCGCTACTCTTCGTCTGTCTCCCCCTGGTTCTCCAGCGCCTTGTTAAGAGAGCTTTCAATGGCGTCTAAAAGGATCATGGAAGTGTATTTGCTGTCGTCAGGATATGTAATTCCTTCCAGACTCTGGCTTTTGATGATCTGGTCGGCGAGATCCTCGAAGGAAGGCTGGATCAGAGGATACATGGTCGTGACAGCTTCATCCAGATTTACCAGTCGGATAGCGTTGATATTCTTTTCATCCACGGTCACTTCGATCTCCACAACGTTGTCGTTTAGGATCAGAGAAGTGGTATAAACACCGGGTACATAGGTGTCCGTGGTGGTCTGCTGCGTCACGGCTGACATGGTTTCCTTCTTTTCTTCTTTCGGAAGAAACATAATGATGAGCAGAATGATAAAAAGAATACCGAGAGCAGCAAAAATACCGGTATATATCAACTCTTTCACGTGCAGCACGACTATTTTAGTCTTAGAACTCATACAAATATCCCCATGATGATTCTTTTTTTATAATGTATGTGGGCAAGGTGTGGTTTATGCGTGGGGTTTTTATATGGATTATAGTGAAACTGCAAGATGTTTCACTATGAAGCGATACAAGTCTATGGCTTGACAAAAGAATAACATAACTGATATGATTGTACCGAACAAGGGCGTTCTTATGGGAATAGAGCGCCCTAATTTTGCGCGCATATGGGAGCCTCTTAAGTCTGCTGATAAGGGTGGTCAGAAGATGCTGCAGAAAGGGCAGGTATTGCATGAGAAAAAATTATAGCAGAGAAGATATCATAAAACTGGTCGAGGAGGAGGACGTTGAGTTTATCAGGCTGCAATTCACGGATCTTTGCGGCACTTTGAAAAATATTGCGGTTACGGCGGGACAACTTGCGAAGGCGCTGGATCATGAATGGATGTTTGATGCTTCTTCTATTGAAGGGTTCGCGGGCGTTGAGGAGTCGGATATGTACTTGCATCCGGATTACGGCACGCTGGAAATCTTTCCGTGGCGCCCCCAGCAGGGAAAAGTGGCACGGCTGATCTGCGATGTATATTGTCCGGACAGGCAGCCCTTTTCGGGGGATCCCCGTTATATCCTGAAACGGGCGCTTGCAGAAGCGGAAGAGATGGGGTTGACGTTTCGGACGGGAGCGGAATGTGAATTTTTCCTGTTTCATTTGGATGAAAACGGCATGCCTACGACGCTGAGCCATGAAAATGCGGGCTACTTCGATGTGGGGCCGGTTGATTTCGGGGAGAATGCAAGACGGGATATGGTACTTACGCTGGAAGATATGGGTTTTGTGGTGGAGGCTTCGCATCACGACGTGGCCCCGGCGCAGCATGAGATCAGCTTTCAGTACGACGATGCGCTGGCCACGGCTGACAATATCATGACCTTTAAGCTGGCAGTCAAGACCATCGCACGCAGACACGGCCTGCATGCCACTTTTATGCCGAAGCCGAAAAGCGGCGTGAACGGTTCGGGGATGCACATCAATATGTCTCTTTTCAGAGACGGGAAGAATCTCTTTGCCAGGGAAGGCGGCGAGTCGGAGTTTAGCAGGGAGGCATACTGGTTCCTGGGGGGAATCCTGCGGCATATGCGGGGCATGACGGCTGTTACAAACCCTATCGTCAATTCCTATAAACGATTGATTCCGGGGAGCGAGGTGCCGGTCTGTCTTTCCTGGAGCGAAAACAATCGCAGCACGCTGATCCGTATTCCCGCTTCTGCGGGGAACAGTGCGCGAATGGAGCTGCGCAGTCCGGATCCTTCCGCAAATCCCTATCTTGTGCTGGCAGCGGTCCTGCGTGCGGGACTTGACGGTATCAAAAATAAGATAGAACCGCCGGAGCGTGTAACGGGGAACCTTTTTTGTATGAGTGAGCGGGAAAGGCTGGAGAGAGGAATGGAAGCCCTTCCCGGTACCTTATCGGAAGCTGTCGATTGTATGGAGCAGGACGAATTTATGAGGCAGACACTGGGAGAACATGCGTTTACACAGTATATTGCTTTGAAAAAGGAGGAGTGGAACCGCTATCGCCGTCAGGTCACAGACTGGGAGATCGATGAATACCTGAATCAATACTAGGTATGCGATGATTGCTTAACTGACATATTGACTTGTCTGATTGCGATAGAAAATACGGGAGAAGGGAGGTGGGCGCATGATCAATATCATTGTGGTTCTGCCAAAGCCGGAGGACGCAAGAAGCATCCGCAATCTGCTGATGAAAAATGGCTTTCAGGTAGGCGGCGTCTGCACGACAGGATCTCAGGCACTCAGCAAGCTGGATGAGTTAGGTGCGGGCCTTGTGATCTGCAGCTATCGGATGGCTGATATGATGTACAGTGAATTATACGCCTGTCTCCCAAAGGGATTCGAGATGCTGCTTCTGGTTTCCCGTGATTTGCTGCATGAGTGTGAGGGAAACAATATCATGTGTCTGGCAATGCCGTTTAAGGTTTTTGACCTGATCAATACGGTGGATATGATGTGTCAGGCGATTGAGCGACGAAGACGGAAAGAAAGACAAAAACCCAGAGAGCGAAACAGCGGGGAGGAAGCGTTGATTGCGGAAGCAAAAACGCTTTTAATGAATCGAAATCATATGTCTGAGGAGGAGGCCCACCGTTATCTGCAAAAGTGCAGTATGGACAGCGGTACGAATCTGGTGGAAACGGCACAGATGGTGCTCGCCATGATGCGGACGTGATGCGGTTTGGCGGCCTTCGTTTTGCAGGATACCCTCTGCGGAGGTGTAGCTTTTTTTACAGAATCGATGTATACTGGAAGGACAGTTGTGGTTTCCGATTATGGGATATAAAACGGAAAACAGCGATTTTCCGGGGATATTATGGCAGAAATTATCGTAACGGGAAACAGGGACTGCCGGATTTGATGAAAAAGGATGGAAACGGGGAGAAGGAATATGCACTTTACAAAAATGCAGGGCTGCGGCAATGATTACGTCTATATTGACGGAAGCCGTGAGCGGATCTTGCAGGAAGAGAAGCCGGAATTGGTACGCCGGTTAAGCGACAGACATTTTGGCGTAGGCGGAGACGGCGTGATCTTTATCAATCCTTCCGATGCGGCGGATTTTGAGATGGAAATGTACAATGCTGATGGCACCCGGGCAGAGATGTGCGGCAACGGCATCCGCTGTGTGGGAAAATTTGTCTATGATAAGGGACTTACAGATAAAACTGACATTACTGTCATAAGTGCGGAAAAGGTCAAATACCTGACGCTCTTTCTCAGAAATGACAAGGTGGAAAAAGTGAAGGTCAACATGGGCGCGCCGCTTCTTACGGCAAATCAGGTGCCGGTGGTCTGCGATGGCGAGCAGGCGGTGGACGAGCCGATTCGCGTGGAGGGAGAAGACTACCGCATGACCTGCGTTTCCATGGGTAATCCCCATGCAGTGGTGTTTTGGAAAGATGTGGAGACGCTTGCAATCGAAAAGATCGGGCCTTACTTTGAGAGGCATGAGCGGTTCCCCAATCGGGTCAATACGGAGTTTGTAGAAGTGCTTGACGAGGAAACGGTTCTGATGCGGGTCTGGGAGCGCGGAACGGGAGAGACGTTGGCATGCGGCACGGGAGCCTGCGCAGTGGCTGTGGCCTGTGTCTTAAACGGCCTGACGAAAGAGCGTGTTACGGTGAAACTTCTCGGCGGCTCTTTGGAGATATTCTGGGACAGAGAAGCCAACCTGGTTTATATGACGGGACCGGCGGTGACAGTGTTTGAGGGTGAGATATAGAGACGGTAGGAAGTGGGAAACGCCAGACCACTGGCGATGATGGAACTATACAAAAGGTTTACATAACATAAGAAGGAGAAGTATGGAATCATGGCAAAAATTAACGAGAATTATTTGAAATTGCCGGGAAGCTATCTGTTTTCCACAATCGGCAAAAAGGTAAACGCCTACGCTGCGGCAAATCCGGATAAAAAGATTATCAGGCTGGGCATCGGCGATGTGACAAGGCCTCTTACTCCGGCCATCATAGGTGCACTGCACGCTGCGGTAGATGAGATGGCGGATGAAAAGACGTTTCGGGGCTATGCGCCTGACCTTGGTTATGCGTTTTTGCGAAATGCCATCGCGGAAAATGATTACAAGGCGAGAGGCTGCCAGATTGAGGCGGATGAGATTTTCGTCTCCGACGGCGCCAAGTGCGATTCGGGAAATATTCAGGAAATTTTTGCTTTAGACAATAAGATCGCGGTCTGCGATCCCGTGTACCCTGTTTATGTGGATACCAACGTGATGGCGGGCAGGACGGGAGTTTATGACGAGAAAACGGGGAATTGGAGCGATGTCATTTATATGCCTTGCACGGAAGAGAACGGGTTTGTACCGGATCTGCCGAAAAAAACGCCCGATTTGATTTACCTGTGCTTCCCCAATAACCCGACGGGTTCTACGATTACCAAGGCGCAGCTTCAGGAATGGGTGGACTATGCCAACAAAAACGGTGCCGTCATCATCTACGATGCGGCTTATGAAGCTTATATCTCTGAGGCAGACGTGCCGCACAGTATTTACGAGTGTGAGGGGGCGCGAACCTGTGCAATCGAGCTGCATTCCTTCTCAAAAAATGCCGGCTTTACCGGTGTACGTCTTGGGTTTACGGTGGTGCCGAAAGAACTTAAGGTGGGAGGCGTGGCGCTCCATGGGTTATGGGCGAGACGCCACGGTACGAAATACAACGGCGCGCCCTATATCATTCAGAGAGCGGGGGAGGCTGTTTACAGCGAGGCCGGCAAACGGGAAACGAAGGAGCTGGTAGCTTATTATATGAAGAATGCCGCTTACATCCTGGAAGGGCTTAAGAGTGCGGGGTACTCCGTCTCCGGCGGCGTCAATGCGCCTTACATCTGGCTGAAAGCGCCGAATGGTATGACCAGCTGGGAATTTTTTGACTATCTGTTAGAGAAAGCCAATGTAGTGGGGACTCCCGGATCGGGTTTTGGGCCAAGCGGTGAGACTTATTTCAGACTGACGGCCTTTGGCAGCTATGAGAACACCGTGGAAGCGGTGGACAGGATCAAAAATCTGTAGGCATGGGGAAAGACAGCAGATATGGATATTTACTTGCTCCGACATGGAGAGACGGACTGGAATAAAAAGCGGCTGTTACAGGGACATACGGATACCCTGTTAAATGAAACGGGAAGAAGGCAAGTGGAGGAAACCGCAAAGAAACTGGCCGCTAGCGGCCTTCAAATGGACGTGATCGTGTCAAGCCCCTTAAAACGGGCGAAAGAGAGTGCGCAGATCGCCGCCCGCATGCTGGGGTATCCGCAGGAAAAAATCGTTGTGGAAGAGCTTCTGATCGAGCGCGGTTTCGGTGAGGGAGAGGGCATGGCGCTCGAGGAGATGAAGGCGAGATATCCCGACCGCGACTGCAGGGGGATGGAGTCAAAGGAGGAGCTGATTAGGCGGGCTGGGCTTGCCCTGCAAAAGATAACGGATATGTTTTCGGATGCGCAGCGTATACTGCTGGCTGCCCACGGAGCGATCCTGTTTGCACTGCTGGAAGCGGCCTCGGAGGAACCAATCCCGTATCAGGGACGATCCGCGTGTCTGAAGCAGGGCAGTATTTATCGAATCCGTTATGAGAACGGTCAAAATACGTTTGCCGTCTATGAGGAAGAGACAGGGGCGTTTGTGGAGCTGGATGCTGCAGGAATCGGGAGAACGGCAAAGATATACTTATAAGGTTGCAAACACGAATTGTATTTTTTCCCGTACACAACCTGTTTTTGAAATAAATTACTTGCGTATCGGAAAAAATTATGTTATACATGTATACAAAAGTGCGGAGATGATTTTATTATGAGATGAAACAGCTCTGCGGAGTAAATGCAATGAAGGAGACTCACCCTGAGGGAAGCGACAGGAATACGGCGTCACCGACTGAGAGCGCTGTTTGTGAAAGACAGGGACGGGAACACTCCGGAGCAGATCGTTCGAACAAAGTAGGGCGATACGTTTACACGCGTTAAGTGTTTGAGAGGATGAGACGAGAGGCAGTCTGCGGGCGCCTTCGACTTGTCAATGCGGGTGGTACCGCGGATGATTGAACTGATCCGTCCCGGAATACAGAAATGTGTTCCGGGATTTTTTGCGTGCATAAGCAGAGTCAGAAGATGACACAGGCAGGCTGCATGCTTGCATGCAAGACTGACTGAGGCAGCTTATGACGAGCAACGCGAATGAGAAATGCGTAGCATTTCGAATCTGCTTATGTGCGGGCATAGCAAAAATTTTGCAGGAAAAGGAGAGCGAATCTTATGACGACAAAAAACATTTACAGGGATGTAACCTTACAGGAAATCAGTGAAAATGATATCGGGAAGGAGCTTCGCGTGGCGGGCTGGGTCGAGAATATCAGAGACCACGGCGGCGTCTCCTTTGTGGATCTGCGGGATATGTACGGCGTGCTGCAGGTCGTGATGAGGGATACTTCCCTGTTAGACGGCCTTTCCAGAGAGATGAGCGTCTCCATTGAAGGGCTGATTGAAAAGCGGGACGAGGAGACTTACAATCCCAGGATCCCCACGGGCACCATTGAGCTGGAGGCACATCAGGTGGATGTTCTGGGTAAAGTCTATAAGCAGCTGCCTTTCGAGGTGATGACCTCTAAAGAAACGAGAGAGGAGGTACGCCTCAAATACCGCTACCTGGATCTGCGCAACCAGAAAGTGAAGGACAATATCATCTTTCGTTCGCAGGTGATTGCTTATCTGCGGGAAAAGATGACAGAGATGGGATTTTTGGAGATTCAGACCCCAATTTTGTGCGCTTCTTCCCCGGAAGGTGCCAGAGATTATATTGTGCCTTCAAGAAGATATAAGGGTAAGTTCTATGCCCTGCCGCAGGCACCACAGCAGTTCAAGCAACTTTTGATGGTGTCGGGATTTGACAAATACTTCCAGATCGCGCCCTGCTTCCGCGATGAGGATGCCAGAGCGGACCGCTCTCCCGGCGAGTTTTACCAGCTTGATTTCGAAATGAGCTTCGCCACGCAGGAGGATGTGTTCCGTGTGGGAGAGGAAGTGCTTTCCGCGACGTTTGAGAAATTTGCGCCGGAAGGCTACGCGGTGACGGAGGCGCCTTACCCTGTCATCAGTTACAAGCAGGCGATGCTTCAGTTTGGTACTGACAAGCCGGATCTGCGCAATCCTTTGCGCATTATTGACCTGACGGACTTTTTCCAGGAATGTACTTTTAAGCCCTTTGTGGGAAGGACGGTGCGCGCCATCAAAGTGCACGCGGAGATGTCCAAGGGCTTTCACGAGAAGCTGTTAAAATTTGCGACGGATATGGGCATGGGCGGACTCGGTTATTTGGAAGTGGCAGAGGACTTAAGCTACAAGGGGCCGATTGATAAGTTTATTCCTGAGGAGAAGAAGAAAGAACTGCTTGCGCTGGCATCGCTCTCCGTGGGAGATACCATTTTCTTTATCGCGGATAAGGAGGAGCGGGCGGCTTACTATGCAGGACAGCTGCGCTCGGAATTGGGGGAGAAACTGGATCTTTTGGAGAAGAATGCATACCGTTTCTGCTACATCAACGATTTTCCCATGTATGAGCTTGATCCGGACACCAAGCAGATCGGATTTACGCATAATCCGTTTTCCATGCCGCAGGGCGGTCTGGAGGCGCTTACTACCAAGGATCCGCTGGATGTACTGGCCTATCAGTACGATATCGTCTGCAACGGCGTGGAGCTGTCTTCAGGGGCGGTGCGTAACCATGATATGGAGATCATGGAAAAGGCCTTTGCCATTGCGGGCTATGACGCGGAGACTTTAAAAACGAAATTCGGCGCATTATATAACGCATTCCAGTTTGGAGCGCCGCCGCACGCGGGCATGGCGCCGGGCGTTGACCGCATGATCATGCTGCTTCGGGGCGAGGAGAATATCAGGGAAGTTATTGCCTTCCCCATGAGTGGTTCCGCGCAGGATCTGATGTGCGGCGCGCCGGGGGATGTGACCGAGCAGCAGCTTCGGGAAGTGCATATCAAGGTGAGGGCTTAGCCGCCGGTAAAAAGAAAGGAACGATCATGGCAAATATCATAAGTGATGAAACGATAGAATATGTAGGGATTCTTGCAAAACTTGAGTTGTCTGACGCCGAGAAAGAACAGGCGAAGGCGGATATGGGCAGGATGCTCGACTACATTGATAAGCTGGGAGAGCTTGACACGGACGGCGTGGAGCCGATGTCTCACGTGTTTTCCGCGGAAAATGTCTTTCGGGAGGATGTGGTGACGAACGGGGATGACAGGGAGAGACTGCTGTCGAATGCGCCGCAGGAGAAGGATGGGATGTTTGTGGTGCCGCCGACGTTTTAAAGAAAGGAAATCATAAAATGGATATTTTAGATATGACAGCGTTACAATTGGCCGCGGCAATCAAACAGGGGGACACGACCGCGGTGGAAGCGGCGCAGCAGATGCTTGCGCGGATCGAAGCGCAGGATAAGACTTATAACTGCTATGTCACGGTGGATGCGGAAGGCGCGCTGGCGCAGGCGAAGGCAGTGCAGAAGCGGATTGAGGCCGGAGAGCTTACGGGGCCGCTTGCGGGGGTACCCGTTGCCTTGAAGGATAATCTTTGTACGGAGGGGCTGCGAACCACCTGTTCTTCCAGGATACTGCATAACTTTGTGCCCACCTACACGGCGGAGGCGGTGAAGAATCTGCAAAAGGCGGGGGCGGTGATTCTGGGCAAAACCAATATGGACGAGTTTGCCATGGGTTCCACCACGGAGACTTCGGCTTACGGGGTGACCAGAAATCCCCATAATACGGAGCATGTGCCGGGCGGCTCTTCCGGCGGCTCTGCGGCAGCGGTAGCGGCAAAGGAATGCTTTTACGCCATCGGTTCCGATACGGGCGGCTCGATCAGGCAGCCCGCCTCTTACTGCGGGGTGGTGGGGATGAAACCCACCTACGGCACGGTGTCACGTTACGGCCTGATTGCTTATGGCTCTTCTCTGGATCAGATCGGCCCCCTGACAAAGGATGTGGCGGACTGTGCGGCGGTGCTCGAAGTCTTGACTTCGCATGATGAGAAAGACTCTACTTCCATCGCAAGGAAAGATACAAACTTTACGGAGGCTCTTACGGATGACATAAAAGGACTTCGCATCGGCATTCCCAATGACTATCTGGGAGAAGGGCTTGACGGGGAAGTGCGGGAGGCCATCCTTTGCGCAGCCGATGTCTTGCGGGAAAAAGGCGCGGTGGTGGAGCGCTTTGACTTAAGTCTGGTGGAGTATGCCATTCCCGCCTACTATACCATTGCGGCGGCGGAGGCCAGCTCCAATCTGGAGCGCTTCGACGGCGTTAAGTACGGCTACCGCACAAAGGACTATGCGGGCCTTCATAATATGTATAAAAAATCCCGCTCCGAGGGATTTGGCGAGGAGGTAAAGCGCCGCATCATGCTGGGTTCCTTTGTTTTGAGTTCCGGCTACTATGATGCTTACTATTTGAAAGCGTTAAAGGTAAAGGCGCTGATCAAAAAGGCTTTCGATGACGCTTTCTCAAAGTACGACGTGATCCTGGGGCCTGCGGCGCCTACGACCGCACCGAAATTGGGGGAAAGCCTGGCGGATCCGATTCAGATGTATCTGGGCGATATCTACACGATCGCCGTCAATCTGGCGGGGCTTCCCGGGATTTGTCTGCCCTGCGGGAAGGACAGCAGGGGATTGCCGATCGGTCTGCAGCTGATCGGGGACTGTTTTCAGGAAAAGAAGCTGATTCGGGCGGCTTATTCGTATCAGCAGGGGCGGAAAGCAGAAGAAATGACATGCGTGTCAAATGTTGAGAACGGACAAGGGGGTGAACCCGCATGAGTAAACAATATGAAACCGTCATCGGCCTGGAAGTGCATGTTGAGCTGGCCACTAGGACAAAGATATTCTGTGGCTGTTCCACCGCTTTCGGTGCGGCGCCAAACACCCAGACCTGCCCTGTCTGCACGGGGATGCCCGGTTCTTTGCCGGTGTTAAATAAGCAGGTTTTGGAGTATGCCATCGCGGTTGGACTGGCCACAGGCTGCGACATTACCAGATATGCGAAGTTTGACAGAAAAAATTATTTTTATCCCGACAATCCGCAAAATTACCAGATTTCCCAGCTCTATCTTCCCATCTGCCGAAACGGCGGCGTGGAGATCGAGACGGAGGCGGGCGGTAAAAAGACTGTGGGGATTCACGAAATCCACATGGAAGAGGATGCCGGCAAGCTGATTCATGATGAGTGGGAGGACTGTTCTCTGGTAGATTATAACCGTTCCGGGGTGCCTCTCATCGAGATCGTATCGGAACCCGATATGCGAAGCGCCGAGGAGGTCATCGCCTATCTGGAGAAACTGCGTCAGGTGATCCAGTATCTGGGGGCCTCCGACTGTAAGCTGCAGGAAGGCTCCATGCGCGCGGACGTTAACCTCTCCGTCAGGGAAGCAGGAACCGAGGCCTTTGGTACCAGAACGGAAATGAAGAATTTAAACAGTTTTCGCGCCATCACCCGCGCCATCGAGGGAGAGCGGGAGCGGCAGATCGATCTGCTGGAAGCTGGGGAGAGTGTGGTGCAGGAGACCAGAAGATGGGATGATGCCAAGGCCGAGTCTTATGCCATGCGCAGCAAGGAAGATGCCCAGGATTACCGCTATTTCCCGGATCCTGACCTTGTTCCCATTACGGTGAGCGATCAGATGCTTGCAAAGATCAGAGAGAAACAGCCGGAGTTTCGCACCGAAAAAATGGCTCGCTACAAGGCGGAATTTGATATCCCCGACTATGACATTGAGATCATCACGGGCGAGAAGCCTTTGGCGGATCTGTTTGAGGCGGCGGTGGCTTGCGGGGCTTCGCCGAAAAAGGTTTCCAACTGGCTGATGGGGGAGACCCTGCGTCTGATGAAGGAGCAGGAACTGGATGCCGGAGATCTTCGCTTTTCCCCGCAGAATCTGGCAAAACTGATTGCTTTGACCGAGAAGAAGGTGATCAACAGCTCCGTGGCGAAGGAAGTTTTTGAGGTCATGTTTGCGGAGAATGTGGATCCCGAACAGTATGTGGAGGAAAAAGGCTTAAAGACCGAAAATGACGAGGGCGCCCTCAAAAAGGTGCTGGAGGAAGTGATCGCGGCAAATCCGCAGTCCGTAGAGGATTATCGTAACGGCAAGGAGAAGGCCATCGGCTTTCTCGTGGGACAGACAATGAAAGCCATGAAAGGCAAGGCCGATCCCGGCACGGTGAATCAGATGCTGCGGGAACTGTTATAAAGCGGATTAATGTGCAGATGAGCATGAAAAGAGCGGGAATAGTGGACGGTAAGCCGCTATTTCCGCTGCTGTATTTAGCGTATATTTAGGAAAGAAAGAAACTGCAGCGCCAGACTTGGATCTTCTGCTGATAATGGGATGCCAGCCACGGTTTCCATGGGATATCCCTGGAAACTGTAATCTCCCTCCTGCAGATAGCGGTAATAGCCGGCATCCGCCAGTTTGTTTCCGGATGTGGGGATGCGGATGCCCACAGGGATCGGCTTTTCCATTGTGGAAGGGTCACTGTGGTCTATGACTTTTGCATAATAAGCCTTCTGTATGGCTTCCATTTCCGTCAGCGTATCGCCATCTTCTTCGTCGAAGGCTGAGGCATCTGTATAGTAAAAAAGATCCTGATAGAGAGCAAACTCGTCTTCGGTTAACACTTCAGAGAGGTCGTAGAAGGTTTCCATATGGGCATAGCTTTCAAAAGTCTCGGTGTCGGCAATGATAGCGTGAATATCTCCCGTGTGCATCATGGCGGCCATTTTTTGACGGTTTGCCATCTCGTACTGGGAGCCGCCGTCGGCTGATTGGGTAAGGGAAGTGTCGATACAGACACGGTAGGTTTCCGGATCGATTCCTGCATACTCCAGGAATTCGTTTTCCCACATGACATTAGTGTCATTACTATCCAGACCGCTAAAAGCGTTCATAAGAACGGCGTAAAAGGCATAGGGCTTATTTTCCTGTATCTGACGGACAAAGCTGATGACAAAAGCAATCACGCAGATGACAACAATGGTGTGAATCTTATAGTAGTCCCAGAAATATGCAAATTTTTCCTTGGTACTCATTGTCGCAAAGGCTTTTTTTTGTTGTTCTTTGATCTCGTCATGCACTGAGTTTCCGGCTGCCATGCTGATTCTCCTGTTTTAAAATTGTATCGGTTGTTCAATCGTGACAATGCTGCTTTTGCCGTCACACGGGTATTTCCCTGCGAAAGATGTATATATCTATCATAAACGCATCGGGAAAAATGTCAATGACGGAAGAATAACGAAAACGTTAAATTTTTATAAAGAACAGAAATTGGGAGTGCGATATTGCGATAAAATGATTTACATGGATTGCTTTCAATGATAGAATAAGCCTAAGTACATTTTCAAAAACCGGCAAGAAAGAGCAGTGTGGAGGCAGTTATGGCGAGAACCGTAGGAATCGGGATTCAGGATTTCGTTAAGCTCATTGAGAATGACTATTTTTATGTAGACAAGACCCACTTTATCAAGGAATGGTGGGAGGGTGGAGATGATGTGACGCTGATCACCAGACCGCGCCGCTTCGGGAAGACCCTTACCATGAGCATGACGGAGCGGTTTTTCTCGGTCAAATATGCGGGAAAGGGTGGCTTGTTCGAAGGATTGTCTATCTGGCAGGAGGAGAAATACCGCGCCTTACAGGGAATCTATCCAGTGATCAGCCTCTCGTTTGCGAATATTAAAGAGACGAATTATCAGAATACCCGCAGAAAAATTTGTCAAATATTAACGGATTTATATGCAGACTGCGAGTTTTTGCTGGAAAAGGACGTTCTGGCGGAAGGGGATAAGGAGTTTTTCCGCCGTGTCTCGGATGATATGGACGATGTAACGGCAACGCTGGCGATTCATTATCTTTCGAAATATTTATGTGCTTATTATGGAAAAAAAGTCATCATCCTGCTGGATGAATATGATACCCCTATGCAGGAGGCCTATGTCCATGGTTACTGGGAGGAACTTGTGGCATTTACCAGGAGTATGTTCAATTCCGCCTTTAAAACAAACCCGTGGCTGGAACGGGCCATCATGACAGGAATCACCAGAGTCAGCAAGGAATCTATCTTTTCGGATCTGAATAATCTTAAAGTGGTAACAACGACCTCTGATGAATATGGAACAGTATTTGGATTTACGGAAGAAGAGGTGTACGCAGCGCTGGATGAATCCGGCATGGGTGAGAGAAAACGGGATGTGAAAAGATGGTATGACGGCTTTATCTTTGGCAAGTGGATGGATATCTATAACCCGTGGTCGATCCTGAATTTTCTGGATACAGGGAAGATCACCACATACTGGGCGAATACCAGCTCCAACAGTCTTGTGGGGAAACTGATCCGAGAGGGCAGTCGGAATGTGAAGGAATCTTTTGAAGGTCTGATGAAGGGGGAACATCTGTGGGTATCCATCGACGAACAGATTGTTTATAATCAACTGGACGATAACGAGTATGCCATCTGGAGCCTGCTTGTGGCGAGCGGTTATCTGAAGGTTTTGGATTATCAAAAGTATGAGGAAGACGAGTTCATTGGAGAGCCCAAATATGAATTGGCGCTGACCAACCATGAGGTGGAGATCATGTTTAAAAACATGATCAGGGGTTGGTTTGCCGGTGCGGCATCGAATTATAACGATTTTATCAAGGCATTGCTGGCAGACGATCGGGAGGCCATGAATGAATATATGAACCGGGTGGCATTTGCGACGTTCAGTTATTTCGACACCGGGAAACAAGGGGGAGGAATGGCGGAACCGGAGCGATTTTATCATGGATTTGTTCTCGGACTGATGGTGGATCTGGAGGATCGGTATGAGATCACTTCCAACAGAGAGAGCGGATTCGGCAGATATGATATCATGCTGGAGCCGAAGCGGGAGGATCTGGATGCGATCGTGATCGAGTTTAAGGTGTTTCGTCCCGGAAGGGACAGCAGTCTTGTGGATACCGTGGAAGCGGCGCTTTTGCAGATCGAGGAGAAGAGGTATGCAGAGGCGTTGACTGCAAAAGGGATTTCCGGGGAGCGGATTCGGAAGTATGGGTTTGCGTTTGCGGGAAAGGAAGTGGTGATTGGGTAGGGGCTATTGTGGTGGGAAACTTGCGGAAATAGGTAAGAAGTGGTATGATATGGACGTATAACTGGAAATGTGGTTGAACGTGATTAGAGAAGGTACGAATGATTTATGCTGGATCAGGAACGCTTTTTAAAAGTAAATAATTTAAAAGATGCTTTTGAAAAATCAGAAATGTCGTGGGAAACGTTGACAGAGATTTATGATGATTATAGCAAGAATGCGTATCCTCGAATGCAAAGTCTGGCAGACCAATTGGTTATAGCGTTGGAAACAGGTAAAAGAAAAAGAAGGGAAGAAAAGAGAATCGAAGGGACGCTGGAGGAGAAAAGTGATATACATGTCATATATGGACGTGCGAAAGAGCCAGAACATGTGATTGAAAAAATTATCAGAAAGGTTGGAGTTGAGGATAGCCAAAAATATCGAGATATCAATGTGGGTAATTATAAGGATACAATAACGGATCTGATTGGTATCCGGATAATCGTTGTAAAAAAGGAAGGATGGCAGGAAGCGCATAACTTAATTTGTGCTCTGTTTCCAGATTTATATGAAGGCACTCCAATAGCTTATGTATGTTATGGAGACAGAGAGGTAATTGAAGGAGCTGATATTAACGTCGATTATACTGTGAAAGGCTATCGATCACAGCACTATGTTGTCCGGTATGAAGGGTGTTATGCGGAAATACAGGTGAGAACTATGGCGGAAGAGGTATATGGAGAATTTGATCACAGGGTGAGATATCCCTATCATCAAGACAACAAATTCTTGATTCGGTATACCAATATGATATCAAAGAGCGTTGCAGAACTGGACGACATGATTTCCACTTGTATGCAGATTGATAAAAAATTGTTGGAGCAGTTAGGCGAACAATTTGAGAGAGATAGATATGTTGATTGGAATAAGAGACAGCATGATGACAGACTTCCTATTATAGAAACGCAGGCAAAAGCCGATACTGGAAGCAGCGCAGAAGAAATACTGGAAAATAAATTACTTTGAAATAATGGCGGGCGATTGGTATCAGGAAAGGATCAGCTATGAAAATGCAGGAAAGAAAAAATCGTTGGATAGGACAGAAAGGGCGGAGGGAAGCTTTGTTGCAGGAGGGATTGTCCGGAATAACGGTGAGAGATACTTTGCCCAATACTTCATTTCCGTGGACGGGGGAGGCAGAAGCAATGTATTTCAAAGGAGCGCGCGATTTCCTGAAAACGTCTTTGGCACATAATATTCTATGTGGACATCAGGATATAGCAGAATTTTTTGAGGGAAAAAGATGACTGAGAATTATATTGAATTGATCGAGACGATAGGGCAAGGCGAGTTCTGTTCTCGATTTGCCGAACTGCAAAAACAAATAGATGAGTTCCTGGTAACTGCGGGTTACGTTTCCTCAACGGCAGAATCAGGATGTGCGGAATGCAATGATCGGATACTTTATCACTTGTTACTTGATTACTATTCTGATATTCAACGTTTGAAATCTTTTCACGGAATCGAGTATCCAAAGACGGATAAGAACATCGCTTATTTATCTTACTGGATATTAAGGCGCAAACCAATACAAATTGACAATTCGGTAGAAAAGGATAAGGATATTTTTATCAATGAAAGATTTGTCTGTTATATGATTACTTATGAATGTCTGCTGCAAAAGCAGAAAAATTCGGGCTCTATAAAATTAGATGCACAATCGGCAATGGAATATGATAAATATGTTGACTTGCTATTGTATTTTTTGAAGTATAGGGAATACAGTGCGCAGATGATAGAACTGCTGATTGAAACATTCAAGATAGGGATTGTGTTTGGAGAGATAACGTAGTCTAAGTTTTTGATTTTGATATGGAAAATCAGAGTGTTTAGGTAAGAGTAAAGATATATGCGTAATCTGCCGATAATAATACAGTAAGTATATATATCATATTTTATATTTATCAATGCCACGGAGGGTCAGGTCAGGTATCATGGAGGATAGTGCGGGAACAGTCAATAACAAGTCTATGCGAAAATCACAGAAAAAACAAATAGAAAATAATCTTAATCTGCTTGACAGGGCACATGGTGCAATCAAAAAGGCGTTGGAGACGAAAAATACGGAGATTGCGCTGACGCTGCTGGAGCAAACTCAGGATTTGGCAATTCAGATGGGAGGTATGATCGAGGAAGCTTTAGGAGAGGATTTTGCCACGGTCGGGATATTGGAATCATATTGCGAACAAATTTATCAGACCTATGAAATGATACGGCAGCAGCAGGTATTGAATATCAACAAAACGTGCAAAAGTTTACAAAAAGAGCTGATTCGGATAGAAAATAGCGTAAAAAATGATATTCATGTGCGGACGACAGTCGTTTTTTTGCCGTATAAGGCCTCCATGTGGGACAGCCTGGAGAGCGTATGGAAAGCGATGGATGCCGATCCTGACTGCGATGCCTATGTTGTGCCGATACCATATTATGATAAGAAACCGAACGGGAGTCTGGGGCAAATGCACTATGAGGGAAACGAATTTCCTAAATATGTGCCGATTACCCGTTATGATGAATACAGCTTGGATGCACGCCGCCCGGACGTTATTTATATTCATAATCCTTATGATGAGTGCAATCATGTGACAAGTGTGCATCCTGCTTTTTATGCCAAGGAGTTAAGAAAATATACTGATAAGTTAGTATATATACCATATTTTGTATTGGATGAGATTCAGCCAGATAATCAGGCGGCAATCGATGATATGAAAGGTTTCTGTTTTCTGCCGGGGACAATTTATGCCGATCAGGTGATCGTGCAGTCGGAAAACATGCGGCAGATTTATATCAACGAATATATAAAGGCTGCGAAGGAAATGGGGCTCGGCGGGGAGCATATTGACAGGCGGTTTCTGGAAAGTAAATTCCTGGGATTGGGTTCTCCCAAGTTTGATAAGGTGCGAAATACCAGGAAGGAAGACTTAGAAATTCCGGCGGAGTGGCTAAAAATTATTGAGAAGCCGGACGGGAGCTGGAAGAAGGTAATCCTTTACAATACGAGCATAAGCAGTCTGTTACGACACAATGAAAAGATGCTTGTGAAAATGAAGAGTGTGTTTCGCACTTTTAAAGAAAAGAAAAATGAAGTTGCGCTCCTGTGGAGGCCGCATCCGCTGATCAGAGCGACAGTAGAAAGCATGCGTCCGGAATTTAAGGCAGAATACGACAAGCTTGTGGAGGAATATCGGGAAGAAGGCTGGGGAATTTACGACGATACTGCAGACATGAATAGGGCAATCGGAATCAGCGATGCGTATTATGGGGATCCGAGCAGTCTGGTGCCGCTATACCAGAAGACGGAAAGACCCATCATGATCCAGAACGTAGAGGTCGGCGTTTCGGGGCAGTGAGGAGAAAAAGATATGGCAAACGATGTATACTCATATGCAGAGTGGCAGTATTCCGCCCACTGTGACTTTTGGATATCTGACGGGGAAATTTTTTTCATTAACTGCCGCAACTTGCCGGTGAGCATAGACATACGGGAAGGGAGTGCGGAGATCGTTGGCGGTGTGGAAGGATATTCCGAAGTTTTGCAGTTGGGTATCATAGAGAAAATGCTATGGGCTAATGGCAAGGTTTACTGCTTTGAGTCAAGAAGTAAGTACATGGTCATCTATGACCCGGATAAAAAGTGCTGTCAATGTCAGGAACTGGACTTCCACCATAACGATTGGGGGAACGCTCTGACCATTACCTTGTATGGGGATGACATATATGTATTTCCGAAATATAAGCAGTTTATCCTTAAGATAGATACCAAGACAGACCAGGTAAGCAGGATTAAAAATCCTGCGTTTGCGAAAATGGACAAGAATGTGTCCGCCGGGGTGAAGGGTGATAGGGTGTACTTTTTCCAGCGCAACAGCGATAAAGTAACGGAATATGACCTGTGTGACGACCGGTGCAGGGAATTCAGCCTGCCGAAGGAAACGGGAGATATCGTTCGCCCGCAGTATTTTGACGGCCTCTTTTTTCTGTTGAGCAGAGAAGGAGGACTGTCGGCTTGGGATATGGAAAGCAATGTATTGGAAACCTTATTGCCTCCTATTGTAAAGGAAGAAAATTCATATTATTTTTCAACGTGTACGGTGACAGAAAAGAACATATGGCTTCTTCCCGACCTTGGAGAGGACATCTATGTTTACTGCCGGGAAAGTAAGAAGCTGGAGAAATATGACGGCTACCCGGAGGGTTTTGACTATCTGATGACAGAGGCATGGGGAAAATACATTATTTCCCATGAGTATAAGGGTACATATTATCATGACATGCATTCTGCCAACCATATTTTGTGCATAGACAAAGACAGCGGCGAGGAAAAGTGGATCAAGCCGTCCATACCCGGTCGTATGGAGGAATGCCAGTATTATGTAAGGAACGGCTGTCAGTTTGTACTTGGGGAGGCGCAGCTGCCGCTGGAGAAGTATATTGAAGCTGTCTGCGGGAGTTGACCGGGAGGCGGATTACGTGCCACAAAAGATGCCATGATGTGGGAGAAACCTATGAGGAGAGCAGTAAGACAGGATCAGGAGGCAATCCTGGAATATTTAAAAAAGGCAATTGCCGAATGTATCTACATATATATTGATATCCTGAACTACGGAGTGACTTCGGAGAATATGACCGTGTGGCTGCAGGAGCGGGATGGGCAGATTGAGCTTGTGGTGATGAAATACTATGACAGCTTCCAGATATACAGCCACAGAAGAAACGTTGACATAGGGCAGGTGCTGACGCTTCTACAGGAGCACCCGGTGACGATGATATCGGCCAGGCGGGACATCATTGAACAATTGGAAGGAGCCTGCACCGGTTATGAGGCCGCCTACGGTGCGGTGTTTGACGTAAGCCGTGCACGCAAGGTATTTGGAGCGATACGGGAAAAGGCATCGTGCGTGCCGGAAGTAACGGAGGCGGTGGAGGAGGACGCGGCGGAAATCGCCAAACTACTGTGTTCCGATGAGGCTTTTCGTGTCAACTATAGAGAGGATGACCTGAGAAGGCAGTTTGCGGAGAGGATCCGTACACGTACAGGGCGAAGCGTCATCATACGGATGGATGGCAGGATCGTTGCCCACAATGCAACGTTTGCCGAGGCGGAAGGCGTTGCCGTAGTGAGCGGTCTGGTGATTAGGCCGGAGTATCGCGGTCTGGGGTGCTATGAGGCGCTGGTCAGCTACCTTGGAGGGCAATTGGTGAAGGAAGGCAAGACCCCCTATGCCTTTGCTATATCGAATAAGACGGTTCGCTATCACAGGGCAGTGTACACAGAGTGTGGGGAATACGGCAAGCTTGTAAAGATCGAAGGGAATTGAAAATATGACAGGCTGAGCAACAGTCGCTATACAGTCGGAAAGGAATAGCAGGATGAGGGAAAAAATCTTAGAAGTATTGAAAGTGGAAAATGAGGAGATTGTGGAGGATTTGAACAGGGATCTGCTGGCATCCGGCATACTGGACTCCTTTGACATCGTGAATCTGGTTGTGTCGCTTGAGGAGGCGCTGGGCATCAGTATTGATGTGGAAATGGTATCCCCGGAGAACTTTCAGAACGCGGAATCCATTATCAGGATGATTGAGGGTATTATGTGAGATGGAGAGGAACGTTTTACAGTTTTTGGAGAAAACGGCTGCAATGTATCCCGAGAAGACAGCAGTCAAAGACAGCAGGGAGTCCGTTACCTTCAGGGAATTGGAGTATCACAGCAGACTTGCGGGAAGCGGGCTTGTTGAGATGATCAGTCGCGGAGATGCGATTCCGGTATACATGGAGAAAGGGGTAAAGACGCTGGAAGCCTTTTTCGGGATTGTATACGCAGGGGGGTGTTACAGTCTGCTGGCGCCCATACAGCCGGAGGAAAGGTGCAACAGCATTTTGCAGAGACTGGATGCTCCTGTGTTGATCACGGACAGGGAGCATTTGGAGCGGGCTGAAACGTTTGTGTTTCAGGGGAGGATCCTTCTGATCGAGGAGCTGTTGGAGAGCGCGATGGCAGAGGATAAACTTGCCCGCATTCGGGAGGACTGCACGGACAGGGATCCTCTTTATATCAATTTTACATCGGGTTCCACGGGAACTCCCAAGGGCGTAGTGGTGGGACATGGTTCGGTGTTAAGTTTTATCCGTCATTTTGTGGAACGATTCCATATCGCCTCAGATGATATCATCGGCAATCAGGCTCCTTTTGATTTTGACGTGTCGGTAAAGGATATTTATTCCATGCTATTGACAGGTGCGGCACTGTATCTGATTCCCAGAGAATGTTTTGCTTTTGCAAAGAAACTGTTGGATGAGCTGGAAAGAGAGCATATTACGGTAATGATATGGGCTGTCTCGGCACTGTGCCTGATCACATCCTTGGATGGATTCAGCTATAAGGTGCCCCGCAGCGTAAAGAAGGTGTTGTTCAGCGGCGAGGTGATGCCCATGAAGCATCTTCTGGCCTGGAAGAAGGCTTTGCCGGAAGCCATGTTTGTGAATTTGTACGGGCCTACGGAAATTACCTGCAACTGTAGTTATTATGTGGTACCTCAGGAGATAGAGGAGAAAGATGCGCTTCCCATTGGCAGGCATTTTCCCAATGTACGGATTTTGCTTTTGGGTGAGGG
The DNA here is from genome assembly GCA_002492725.1 of Lachnospiraceae bacterium UBA7054. Classification (GTDB taxonomy): domain Bacteria; phylum Bacillota; class Clostridia; order Lachnospirales; family Lachnospiraceae; genus UBA3282. Next base: position 57,996 of record DLAF01000072.1, on the reverse strand, counting down.
CGATCAGCTGATCACGGAGAAAGGCGAAACAGGAGAAATCTGTGTGGGCGGCAACGGGCCGGCGCTGGGATATTATGGCGACAGGGAAAAGACAGATGCCGTATTTGTGCAGAACCCTTTAAATACAAAATACCGCGACGTGCTGTACAGGACAGGAGATCTTGCCTATTACAGAGAAGACGGTGAGTTGATTTATGTTGGACGCAGGGATTCCCAGATCAAGCACATGGGACATCGGATCGAGATGGGGGAGATTGAGAGCTGCATCCTCCAAAATCCCGATGTCAAAAGGGTCTGTTGCCTGTATGATGAGGAGAATCAGCAGATTGTGGCTTTCTATCAGGGGGATACGGACAGTAAGGGAATCAGGGAAGGGCTGAAAAAGAAGCTGATTAAATACATGATTCCCGGACGCTATGTGCAAGTGGAACAGATGCCCCTGAACGCGAACGGAAAGATAGACCGCAAGGCATTGCGGAGTCAATACATAGATCATAAGGACACATGACGCCCCATAGATTGCAGCGGGGTGTTTGTGACGCAGGATGCGACAGGAGGATGTATGGAGGCGTGGTTACAGTATTTTGCGGAGAAGGATTACACACCCGCATTTATTTTTGATATTGATAAGCTGCTCCAAAGGACAAAGACAATAAAAAAGATACTGACCGCGCAGGGGACGCAGAACTGCAGCCTGTGTTATGCCATGAAGGCAAATCCATTCCTGATTGCCCCCTTTGAGGAGGCGGTGGATCAATTTGAAGTCTGTTCTCCCGGGGAACTTTCCATCTGCATGGCTCAGAAGGTGGACGGCAGGAAAATCGTGTTCTCGGGAGTAAATAAGGGGAAGGCGGAGGTCATGGCCGCTCTGGACTACGGTGTGGGAACGTTTACCGTGGAATCGGAGCGACAGCTTGCATTATTGCGGCAGTGCGCAGAAGAGAAGGGCAGGACGATACCGGTTCTTCTGCGCGTCACGTCAGGCAACCAGTTCGGAATGGACTGGGACGTGGTGAGGCGGGCCATCCTGCACAGGGATGAAATGCCGGAATTAAGCATCCGGGGAATACAGTATTATTCCGGGACGCAGAAGAAACAGGATAAGATCCTGGGGGAGACGGAAACTCTGTGCGGGTATGTAAGGCAGCTCAGGGAGGCAGGATACAAGATGGACGTCCTTGAGTATGGCCCCGGGTTCGGGGTGGATTACTTTGGCGCCGGAGAAGAGGAAGACCTGGAAGCGTTGCTGAAGGGAGTAAGTGACGCACTGGATCAATTTCCGGAGGATGTCCGGTTGGTGCTGGAGGCAGGCAGGTTCCTCGTGGCGGAGTGTGGCTGGTACCTGACGAAAGCGGTCGATCGAAAAAAGAATGATGGGCAGAACTATTGCCTGGTGGATGGCGGAATACATCACGTAAATTATTACGGACAGGTGATGGGTGCGCGCAAGCCCCCGGTAAGTCACCTGAGGGAGCAAGGCGGAAGTTTCCTGGAAGTAAGGCCGGGAGCCGGTGCAGAGAAGTGGAACCTTTGCGGCTCCCTGTGTACGGTGGCCGATGTACTGGCCCGCAACCTGGAGATTGCTGAGCCGGAAGTGGGGGACTGCTTTCTTTTCAGGAAGATAGGAGCCTATTCGGTGACGGAGGGAATTTATTTGTTTTTGAGCAGGGATTTGCCCAAGGTTTTTTTCCTGCAGGGCGGGAAATTGTCTTTAGTCAGGGATTCTCATGGGACGTGGGAGTGGAACTGCGGGGATCGTGCAGAATTGGAAGGATAGAACGGATAATGCAGAAAATAGGCACGTTGGAGCAATATAAAAATATCATGCAGGAAATGAAACAGAGGTATGGGAGGGGTGTCAGCAACGTTTATTTTATGGCAGATGAGGTTGAGCGGTACGTTGCCCAGGACAGGCTGTACATCCGGGAATTTGATGCGGGGTGCGTGTTCTACGTGGATGAGCAGACCCATTACAACACGTTCATTTACGTGGCGGACGATGCCATAGCACCCATTCCTGCTCGGGAGAAGAGGTGCGTGTTTCGATACGTATACAGGGGAAAGGACGCCGAGGCCACAGGGAGGAAGTTCTCCGGAACTTTGTCTGTCAATGGATTTCATAAGGAGGATACGTCCGTGGAGGTGCGGCTGTCTGTAGAAGAGTGTGTGCAGAAGGGAGCCAAGGTAGAAAAATGGGTACAAAAGATGGAAAGCCAGGGCTTTTCCTGTGTCTGCGCCGAAGAACCGCAGTTCCGGGAGATAGAGCAGATGTTCTGTGCCTCAGGGGTCATCAAGGACTACCAGATGGCCTATCGGACCCGGGAGGAAAAGAAAGCGTTGGAAAAAGGATCCTACATGTGCATTTTGGATAGGAATGGCAACATGTGCGCCGCCTCTTTCTGTGCCATCGTAAACGGGATTACCACAGGAGGATCGGTGGCAGTGAAGGAGGAATACAAGATGAGGGGACTTGTCCCCATGTTCACCTATTACAGATCCCGGTGGCTGAGGGATCACCATGTGACTTATTCTCAGGGATGGATTGAGACGGACAACATGCCGTCCATCCGACTCCATGAATCGCTGGGATATGAATTTCGGGACAGGTATGCGGACGAGTGGGTCCTGGACGCCCGAGAATAGGGTGTGGATGCCGTGAGGGTGTTATAAGGGACGATACGGAAGGTCGCAAAAGGAGGAGAATCCCGTTGGAAAGGGTGGAGAGCTGGGAAAAGTACAAAAATCTGCTGAGAGAAGCCAAAAGGCGGGGATTCAACCGATTCATCAATAATTTTTTGGATGCCGATGCGGTAAGGCGGTACGTCAGGTTAGACAGGATGGAATATGAGCTGGATGGGAGCGGCTTATACATCTATACGGATGAGGGTCCCTATTATCGGTTATACCTGCAGTGCGGGGAAAGGGCAATCGGGCTGGCGGAGAGAGAAAAACCGGTTCTGGTGCGGAATGTCTATCGGGAAGGCAATAAAAGCACGGGTCAGCAGGAGGTGGAGGAACAGCTGCAGGGACGGGGGTTTTCCCTATATAGCCGGTCCGCGCAGATTTTGGCCACGCCCATGGAAGACAGGGAAAACGTGTTGGAGAAGCTGAGAAAGGCGGAAAGGTTCCTGGGGAGGTTTGGCCTGAAGGTCACATATGCGGACAGCTCCCAAATAGAGGCAGTGTTCCGCCTGAGGGACAGCGAGGCAGACCTGAAACCTTACCACTTTTCCTATGAGACACTGGAAGAGAAGCAGCAGGCCGTAGAAAAGGGATATTTTCGGTGCGTCGTCAATGCCCAAAATGATTTGTGCGCGGCGCAGCAGTTTCGCGTGGAGAGAAATGGGATACAGGGAAATTGGCTTGCCGTGGAAAAGGATTATAAGGGAAAGTATGGGATTGGGGCCGCTATGGCCTACCATTCATTTGCCTATGCCATAGAGCGTAATATAGGGAATTACTTTGGCTGGCTGGAAAAGGACAATGAAAAATCGCTGCGTTATCATCAGTCTATTGGATACAGGCTGACGGGGAAGGTGGCAGAAGATTGGGTACGGTAGGAGGGAAAATGGAGAATTTGGAGAAGTACAGAAAGTGTTTTTGTGACATCTTTTCTTTGGAAGCGGATTCTGAAGCAGAAGCGGCGAAATTAGGCAGTACGCCGGATTGGGATTCCGTGGGACATATGGAGCTGATCACGGCGATTGAAGATGCGTTTGACATCATGTTTGAGACGGAGGACATTTTGAAATTTACCTCCTATGCGGAAGGAATGGAAATCTTAAAAAAATATGGCGTTGTGATTTAGGGGGATGACCATGAATATCGGGCAGCTGATGGAGGGAAAAATCTGTTTGGTCACCGGAACCGGACGGGGGATCGGTCAGAAAATAGCGGAGAGATTTGCCGTGGCAGGCGGTTTCGTTTATGCCGGCGCAAGGCAGGAAGGCAGTTTGGAGGACTGGGCGGCTTCGGTAAATGCCGGCGCAGCGGGGGAAATCAGTCCGATATATTTTGATATGACGGATACGGCGGCTGTGAAACAGGCGGTCGTGCAGATCAAAAAGGAACAGGGAAGGCTGGACGCGCTGGTCAACAACGCGGGGGTAGTCCACAACGGCGCATTGGGCATGGTACCCATGGATAAAGTGAGGGAGATGTTTGAGGTCAACGTCTTTGGCTTGTTGGAACTGAGCCAGCTGGTTGCTACCAGGTTCATGATGAAGCAAAAAAGTGGGAGCATTGTAAATATCGCCTCTATTGTGGGCGTGGAAGGGAGCAGGGGGCAGACAGCCTACTCCGCCAGCAAGGGTGCGGTTATTGCCATGACGAAATCCATGGCGCAGGAACTGGCATCATATAAGATTCGTGTAAATGCTGTAGCACCGGGGATGGTAGATACCGGGAGATTACATGTAGAGATTAGGGAAGAATATCGGAATTATGTGCCGCCCATCGGAATGGGGCGCCTTGGAACCCCCAAGGATATAGCGGATGCCTGTCTTTATTTTGCCTCTGATATGGCCTCCTACACCACGGGTCAGGTGATGGTGGTTGGAGGTGGATATGACACACAGAGCAGGGCGCTATATCATATAGAATTTCAGTGAGGCGATTATTTACAGACTTTCGTGGGCTGGAGGCTAGATAATGTATTTGGAGCTTGATCAAAAAAATAAGCAGAATATGGCAATCATTGACAGCGAAGGCAGTAAGATAACCTATGGTGAAGTTTTAAGCTTTGTAAATAAATTCAGGGAAAGCGTCGGACAGCGCGCGCTGATGTTTGTGCTCAGCAGGAATTGTGTCGGCGCTGCCGTTGGATATCTGGGAGCGATGGCAAACCATGTGGTTCCCCTGATGCTGGGGGCGGGCATGGATCGGGAACTGCTGGAAACACTGATTGATCTTTACAGGCCCTCTTATTTGTGGAAACCGGTTGAGATGGTGGAGGATGAGGAAAATGTTCTGCTGCGGGAGTATCGGTACGCGCTTGTCTCCACAGGCCTGCCGACTTATCTCATGTTTGAAGACTTGTCATTGCTCCTGACGACCTCAGGTTCTACCGGCAGTCCCAAGCTGGTGCGGCACTCTTATGGGAACCTGGAGGCACAGGCAAGGAACATTTCGGCCTTTTTTGAACTGGACAGCGCTGAACGTCCCATGGTGGATCTGCCCATTCATTACACCTATGGCTTATCCGTTTTGAACAGTCATCTGTATTCCGGGGCTACGGTGTTACTTACCGGTATGAACGTTTTAAACTCGGAGTATTGGGACTTCCTGAAGGGGGAGAAGGCCAGTAGTTTTACCAACGTCCCCTACAGTTATGAAATCTTAAAAAAACTCCGTGTATTTCGGATGGATCTGCCCTATTTAAAGACCTTTTCGCAGGGGGGCGGAAAACTGGAAGAAGGACTCCACAGGGAGTTTGCCGAGTATGCCAGAGATACCGGACGCAAGTTTATTGTCACCTACGGACAGACGGAAGGATCGGCCCGCATGGCGTGGCTGCCGCCGGAGTATGCGCTGGAGAAGTGCGGCAGCATAGGAAAAGCCATTCCGGGAGGGAAGCTGTACATAGTGGATGAGGACGGCAGGGAGATAGACAGACCGGATACCATAGGAGAGATGGTCTATGAAGGTCCAAATGTTACGCTGGGTTACGCGGAAAAAAGGGAGGACTTGGTTCTGGGAGATGAACGCCACGGCGTGTTGTACACGGGCGATATGGTGAAGAAAGACAGCGATGGATTCTTCTATATTGTTGGGCGTAAAAAGCGGTTCCTGAAACTGTGGGGGTACCGTGTGGGACTGGACGAGTGCGAGAATCTTATCAAAGCGGCCTTTGACGTGGAATGTGCCTGTGTGGGGGATGACCGCTGCATGGAAATCTATGTAACTTCCGGACAGGATAAGGATGCGATCAGGAGATATCTTGCGGATAAGACGGGAATCAACTCATCGGCTTTCCTAGTACATGATATTGAGGCGCTGCCCAGAAATGAGGCGGGAAAGATTTTGTATTCCGTGCTGGAGCGCAGAGAGGATAAGTGATATGGCGGAGTACCTTTTCCCGTTCGACAAGGTGAAAAAAGGTTCAAACATTATAATCTATGGCATGGGACTTGCGGGGAGGCAGTATCTGGAACAGGTCAGGACACTGGAGTATTGCAACGTGGTAGCGCTGGCAGACAGGGACGCATCGAAGTTCGCAGGGACAGAATACCACGTAGTGACGCCGGATGAACTGTCCCGGTATGATTTTGACTACATCGTGGTGGCGGCCATCTATGAAGATACGGCAAAGTCCATCCTGCAGGATCTGCAGCGGAAGATGGATGTGCCGCCGGAGAAGTTGATATGTGTAAAGGCGGAGAAAATAAGAAGTAATTTTTCGCTGTATGGGCTGAAATATATGCTCGAAAACTATGAGAAGATGTCCGCCTGTCTGGAAAAGTTTTTGTATGAAGCCGGTGGGGATATTCATTATTTTGATGAATTGATAGAAGAACTAAAATCAGATTTGTATTTAGACGCAGAGAAAGGCAGGAAGGAAAGGGAATATCTGAAGGGGTATCTGGAGTGGGAGACATCCGCAAGAAAAAAGATCATTCTGGTCAGGATTTTTTATGAAGCGGGATGTTTGGACAAAGAATGCGTTGCGGAAATGATGCGTTGTATCCGTGAGATTACGGATGACTATGAATCCAGAATATGGCTCACCTGGGACATTTCCATTATGGAACTGGAGAATTCCCATGTCAGGTACGATGATTATTTCCTTGACAAGCGTCAGGTGATGCGGGAGAACATGGATCATTTTTTGGACAGGACAGGACTTGTGAAAGGGGAGAAGGATTCGGAGAAAAAAAGGATTGCGGTCATTGGTTTCCACTTTGACAACGTGGCAACGTCCCACTTCAAATTCATGCAGCCAATCGCGAATGAACTGAGCAGCAAGGGGTACAAGGTGACAGTTTTTCCCATCGATCTGCTTCGGTACAGCTATGGGGAATGTTTTATTGAGCCAATCTTCCCCGTAGTTAAGGATTCCGCGCTGATGGAGCAGAAACACGGGAAGTTGCTTGATTCGAAGATAGATGTGGTGTATCCAAAAGGAAGCACTATGAGGGAGAGGATTAACCACTTTACCAGGGAAATATACCGGTATAACCCGGACGTTGTCTTTGACTTTTGCGGGGAATATGCCTTTTGTTCCTCCATTTACTACGATGCGTTCCCCACGGTGGCGCTGCCCATGCGCGGGTATGCCTCCAGCGCATGGTTTGATAAATACGTTGCCAGGGACAGGCAGATGTGCATGGAGGAGAACAGGGTATTTCGCTCCGTTCCTTTGGATAAGATGGAGGCGATGGTGCCGGCAGATGATACAAAGTATGTTTATAAAGGTACCCCGAGCCATCCATATAACAGATTAGACTATGGTTTTGGCAAAAAGGATTTTCTCATCGTTACAAGTGGGGACAGGTTGAAAAATGAACTTACGATAGAATTTGTGGATTGTGTCTGTTCTTTTTTAAAAGAGCACAGCCAGGCGAAATGGCTGCTGGTAGGCCGTGAGATATGTGATTATTTAGAGACGGTATATATATCTTATTTTATAGAAAGAAGAATCATTAAATGGGGATATGAGTCGGATCTATGCGCGTTATATGGCATGTGTGATATCTTTTGGAATCCTGAAAGAAGCGGAGCAGGCGGATGCATAGGTTATGCGATGCGATGCGGGCTTCCCATTGTCACAACAACATTTCCCTCAGACTGCCTTCCGGTATTAGGTGTGGAAAATGCAGTTAAAGGTGGATACCCGGAGTGTAAGGAATATGTGGAACGACTGTTTTCCGATATGGAATTGCGGAGACAGAAAGGGGAATTGATGCGGCAGAGGTTTATTAACAACACAAAAGGTATGGGGGATTATGTGAGAAAACTGTTGGATGTAGGATTCCAAATCAACAAGTGATGAGTTTAAGGCATGATTAAAGATAATAAAGGGAGAAGACACAGATGGATGAAAAAATTCTTGTGACAAGATCTTCCATGCCGTCCTATGAGGAATACATAGAGGCTATCAAGCCATTGTGGGATACACATTGGCTGACCAACATGGGGGTGTACCACCATGAATTGGAAGAAAAATTGAAGGTTTACCTGGACGTTCCGGAGTTGTCGCTCATGGTGAATGGCCACATGGCATTGGAAATGACGATTCAAGCGTTTGGGTTCCCAGAGGGAAGCGAGGTGATTACGACACCTTTCACCTTTATTTCCACCACGCATGCAATCGTAAGGAACGGTCTGAAACCGGTGTTCTGCGATGTGAAAGAGGAAGACGGGACAATAGATGAGGCCAAGATTGAGGATCTGATCAGCGAGCGCACGGTGGCCATACTTCCCGTACACGTGTATGGAAACATATGCAACGTGGAGGCCATTGAACACATTGCCAACAAATATAATCTAAGGGTCATATACGACGCGGCTCACGCGTTCAGCGTCGCTTATAAGGGAAAGGGTATCGGTAACTATGGAGACGCTTCCATTTTCAGTTTCCATGCCACGAAGGTTTTCAATACGATAGAAGGAGGAGCGGTCGCCTTCCGGGAGCCCAGGATATATGATAAGTTGTATAATCTGAAAAATTTTGGGATACGCGGGGAGGAGATCGTCAGTGAGGTTGGCGCGAACGCGAAGATGAACGAATTCTGTGCCATCATGGGTCTGCTCAATTTGAAACGGACAGATTACGCTATCCGGGAGAGAAAAAAACGGTATGATTTCTATATCCAGTGCCTTAAGGATGTAGAGGGTCTCAGATTTCTGCGCCAAAAAGGGGATGCAACAAATAACTATGCGTATTTTCCTGTTTTGATTGGGGAGGGATACGGTAAGTCCAGGGATGAGTTATTTGACTTATTGCGGGAAAACGGTATATACGCAAGAAAATATTTTTACCCGCTCACATCAGACCAGGCTTGTTTTAAGAACAAATTTAAAAATGTGGATCTTAAGGTTGCGAGGAAGCTGGCGGATGAGGTCATGGTGCTTCCGCTGTACGAAGAACTAAAAATGGAAAGCATTGAAAGGATATGCGGGATCATCAATTCAAACAGATAGGGGATGGGAGAACATGAAAGTATCAAAACGCATAACAAGGATAGAACCGTCACTGACAAGAAAAATGTTTAATATGGCTCAAAATTTCAATGATGTGATCGATTTGACACTGGGAGATCCGGATTTGGCCCCTCCGGAGGAGCTGCGGAAGGCGGCATACCGGGCCATGGAGGAGAATCGGCTTCACTATTCCGCCAATGCGGGATTGCCGGAGGCGAGACGGGCAGTTTCTCAAAAAATAGCAAAAGTGTGGGGAAAGGAGTGCCCTACGGAAAATATAGCCATCACGGTGGGAGGGATGGAGGCGCTCTTTCTGTCGCTCTACTGTATGATTGACGAGGGGGATGAGGTTATCGTATTTGCCCCCTACTACATCAACTATCTGCAGATGATTGAGCTGTGCGGAGGTACTCCTGTAATCTTAGATGCCTATGACGTGCAGAAGGGTTTGGATGTCAGCAGAGACACGTTGGAGGCAGCAGTAACGGACAGGACAATTGCCGTCATAATCAATTCTCCCAACAATCCGACAGGTGATGTTTTCAGCAAAGAGACATTATATGATATTGCTGCCGTGGCACAGAAGTATGATCTGACCATAATCTCGGATGAGGTTTATCGGACGCTTCTCTATGATGGGAGGGCACATGAGAGCGTACTGCAATTCCCGGAGGCAGAAGGCAGGACGATCGTGGTAGACAGCATGTCAAAGGAATACAGTATGACTGGATGGAGGATCGGTTTTGCTTTTGGACCGCAGGAGCTCATCGCCAATATGGTGAAGATGCAGGAAAATGTGGCAGCCTGCGCCAATGTCGCTTCTCAGTATGCTCTTCTGGAAGCCTATCAGAATAAGGTGCCAAATCATTATATTGTAGAGGAATTTCAAGAGAGACGAGATTATTTGTATAGCGCATTGAAAGAAATAAACCTGTTGCGTGTGCAGAAACCGAAAGGGACATTCTATTTGTTTGTGGACATTTCCCAGACGGGATATCGTTCGGAGGAGTTTGCCTATAAGCTTTTGGAAGCTGTCCATGTGGCGGTGGTTCCCGGGGTGGTATATGGCAAGGCCTATGACGGTTACATAAGGGTGGCATTCACAAGAAAGGTAGAAACGCTTGAGCAGGCGGTTGAAAGACTGCAAACATTTTTTGACGAATTGGAGAAAGGCCGATAAGAATGAAAAGGATACTCATGTTAGGGGGTTCAACTTCGCAGGTCTGTGCCATCAAAAAGGCACAGTCCATGGGGCATTATGTAATCATATGTGATTATCTGCCGGACAATCCCGGACAATATGTGGCGGACGAATTTTATCAGGTGAGCACTACGGATAAGGAAGCCGTCCTGGAGTTGGCGAGGAAACTGGATTTGGATGCCGTGGTTTGTTACGCGTCGGATCCCGCAGCGCCCACGGCGGCCTATGTATGCGAAAAGCTGGGCTTTCCCACCAATCCGTACAAGTCGGTGGAGATTCTGACCAACAAGGATTCGTTTCGGCAATATCTTTCCGAACATGGCTTTTGTACTCCCGCGGCCTATTACTTCGATACGCTGGAGGACATGCTGGATGGCAGCGGGAAGTTTGAGTATCCCGTTATGGTCAAGCCGGTGGACAGTTCCGGCAGCAAGGGGATCAATAAGGTATATGGCAGGGAACAGCTTAAATATGCCTTTGAGGACGCCATGAAGTATTCCAGGTGCAGAAGGGTCATCGTAGAGAAGTTCATCAACAAAAAGGGCTACCAGATATCCAGTGATGGCTTTGCCGTGGACGGCGTATTAAAATTCAGATGTTTTGCCAATGAATTTTATTCGGATCATGGAATCAAGGAGTATGTCCCCTTAGGGGAATGCTGGCCCAGCGTACTGGATAAGGATGTGCAGGACAGGGTGCATGCGGAACTGCAGCGGCTGATCACATCGCTGGGGATGCGGACGGGAGCCTATAACATTGAGGTAGTGATCGACGAGAACGATGATATCTATATTATGGAGCTGGGGGCAAGGAATGGCGGGAGTCTGATCCCGCAGATCACCCAATACGCTACAGGGGTGGACATGGTAGAGTACACCATAAAAGCAGCGCTGGGGGAAGACTGTTCCGACTTAACGATGAAAGAACCGACGGGCTTTTGGTCAAACTATATGGTTCACAGCACAAAGAGCGGAAAACTTGTGCGGGTCTCTCTGTCAGATGAAATAAAAGACAATCTGGTGGAATATCAGACGGACTTTAAGGAAGGAGATCCGGTGCAGGCGTTTGAGAATGCGGGTCATGCTTTGGGGACGATGGTATTTCGATATGGCAGTATGGATGAAATGTTTGAAAAGATACCGCATCTGACGGAGTGGGTGAAGGTTGAAGTAAAATGACATACCAAATTTAGTGTTTTGAAGGAGGTAGTTTGGAATGGATGGAATCGCAGTTTCTGTTATATGTATAACATATAATCAGGCAGAATATATACGGGATGCCTTGGAAGGGTTCCTAATACAGAAGACATCATTTGCGTATGAGATTTTGATTCACGATGACGTATCGACAGATGGGACAAGGGAAATTCTTAAGGAATATCAGGAGAAGTACCCGGACAAAATACGGCTGTTGCTGGAAGAAGAGAACCAATATTCCAAGGGTGTGGATATTCTCAATGATATCTGTATTCATCAGGCGAGAGGTAAATACATAGCGTGCTGCGAGGGGGATGATTACTGGATATATTACGGTAAATTGCAGGCACAGTATGATTTAATGGAAGCTAATGATGAAATTTCATTGTGCTATCATAACGCAGTACAATACAACGAGGACAAGGATAAATTATCCCTTAGCATAGGCAAACATAAGTCGGGATATATCACGGATCAGGATATAATTTGCCCTGGAAAAGGTTGGTATCCCACAGCGTCCATATTCTGCAGGAAGGAGGATATGCTGAAGTATCCTGACTGGCATGAACCTACAGGTGATGAGGGCATTAGGTGTTATATGGCATGTTGTGGCCGACTGTATTATATCAATCAGGCGTGGTGTTTCTACAGGGATCGTTCCAAGGGATCATGGAATTCAAAATTTGAGCAGGATGAAGCGGTAGCAACAAAATACATACGTGACGCGATTATTTTCCAGAGAGAATTTAACGAGTATTCACATGGAAAATATGAAAAATACTTTTATGAGAGAATTAAAAAAAGTGTATTGTGGTATATCTTTGCGCATGATAATAACCGCAGCGAGTGGCATACACTGGAACAATTTCGCTCGTATATGGAAAAAATGAAAAACACTACGGAGCATAAAGCGGACGGGTTAATGGACAGGATCTGCGCCATTGAAGCGATACGCTGTACAAACTATTATCAGGAAACTATCAAGAAAAATTTTCCCAATGGATTTGATGGCCAGCTATATCTTTATGGTGCAGGCATAGAGGCCACAAAAGCAGTAGCAGCATTGGCGTTGTCCAATATAAATATAAGCGGTCTTGTTGTCTCCAATAAAGAGAAAAATACAAAAAGGATTTTTGATTATCCGATTTACGGGATAGATGAATTAGATCCCAATGGGGATATGGCGATATGGCCCTGCATGTTCCTAGAAAGGGAAAGCATTATCAATTCATTACAGGATAGAGGGTTTAAGCATATTATTATTTAAAAAGCCTTAGGCAAGTCTGGAGTGTGATATGAAAGAAATAGGCGGCTACATAGAACTTGACAGATATCAAGGAGAGGAATATCATCCCCGGGCGCTGGCGCTTAATTGTGGGCGAGCTTGTCTTGCCTATCTCATTAGGCAGAGGAAAATCCAAAAGATATATCTGCCCCGTTTTCTTTGTTCATCTGTGGCAGAGACATGTCACAGTGAAGGCATTCCATGCGAGTGCTACCCGATAGATGAAAATTTTCGCCCCTTGTTTGATGGTTCCCTTGGCAGCGGGGAGTGGCTGTACATAGTGAATTATTATGGTCAGATAAAAGATGAGGAACTGAGACAATACAGGCAGCATTTTCAAAGGATTATAGTTGACCAAACCCAGGCATTTTTTCATCCTGTAATTGAAGGTATCGATACAATCTATACCTGTCGTAAGTTTTTCGGTGTTGCAGACGGGGCATATTTGTATACACAGGCAAAACCTATGGCTATGGAACAGGATTATTCTTATGAGCGTATGCGTTTTCTTATGGGACGTTTTGAGAAAAATGCCAATGAATTCTATGGGGAGTATGTAGCTAATGAAAATCAGTTATTTGTGGACGGAGAGTTGAAAGCTATGTCAAAGCTGACCCATAATTTACTGCGCGCGGTTGACTACAAAAACATAGCGGTACGGAGGACAGAAAATTTTTCGTATCTACATGATAAATTAGGAAAAATGAACGGTATAAGGCTGGAGATACCCTACGGGGCGTTTATGTATCCGTTTTACACAGAGGGTGGCATGGAAATTCGGAAAGGGTTACAAAAAAAGAAAATATACATCCCCACGCTGTGGCCCAATGTGCTGAGTGAATGTGGGAGGGGGGAGTTGGAGTATAGGTATGCAGGCAACATACTGCCTCTCCCGGTGGATCAGAGATATACTTTGGAAGATATGACATACATGGCAGAAGAGCTTGAGAGGTGTATCAATTGAGGAAACAATAGAAGGAGGGATATTTATCAAATGAATATCAAAGGACATAGGGTTACATTGCGTGCAATGGAATTTTCTGACTGTAGTATGGTTTGCCAAATGTTTAATGATCCGGAGATGGAGAACCTTGTCGTAGGTTGGGCGTTCCCGATTTCTGAGTACGCGCAGGAAAAATGGCTGGAAAATCATTATAGTGACCAGACAAGTTTCCGTTTCATTATCGAAACAAAGGAGGATGGCCCGGTGGGTATCGCGACGCTTATGGATATCGACTGGAAAAACAGGAAAGCTGACCATGGAATGAAACTGGCTAACCGGAAACATAGGTCAAAGGGGATTGGCACAGATACAGTGATGGCAATTATGCGGTATGCCTTTGACGAACTCGGCTTAAACCGTCTTGAGAGTTCATGGTTTGCGGATAATGTGGCATCGAGAGGGTTGTATAAAAAATGCGGTTGGGTGGAGGAAGGCACCAGACGTGAATGTATTTATAAAGGTGGGAAATATAGAGATTTATTAATAAGCGGGATACTGGCGTCGGAATATTATAAACTAATACAAACTAATCATTATTGGGATCAGTTTTGAGAGGAAGGCAAGGGAAGTCTAGGATGGATGGAATTGCGGTTTCTGTCATGTGCATAACGTATAACCAAGCAGAATATATACGGGATGCCCTGGAGGGGATACTGATGCAGAGGACATCATTCACATATGAAATCTTGGTTCATGATGACGCATCAACAGATGGGACGGACGAAATCCTAAAGGAATATCAGGAGAAGTATCCAGACAAAATACGCCTGTTTCTGGAAGAGGAAAACCAGTATTCTAAAGGGGCAGACATTACCAGAGACTTTCTTCTTCCCCATGTAAGAGGAAAATATATGGCGTGCTGCGAAGGGGACGATTATTGGATTTATTATGGTAAGCTACAGGCACAGTACGATCTGATGGAAGCCCATCCGGAGGTTTCCCTGTGCTACCATAATGCTGTGGTCTATGATGAGAGCAAGGATGAACTTAACCTGAACGTGATAGATCATAAGACGGGGTATGTGGACGATGAGAACGTCGTTTATCCCAGAAAGGGATGGTATCCAACAGCATCCGTTTTATGCCGTACAGAATATATGTTAAATTATCATGATCTACATGCGCCTACTGGAGACGAGGGCAGGAGATGTTATATGGCGTGTCGCGGCAGACTCTATTTTATCAACCAGGCGTGGAGTGTGTACAGGAACCGGTCTAAGGGGTCATGGAATGCTAAATTTGATCGGCAGGAGGAGGTAGCTGACAAATATATTTGTGACTGTATTAGGTTTTTGGAGGAATTTAATGCCTATACCTGCCAAAAATATGAGAAGTATTTTTATAATCGATTGGCGGATAGTGTATTGTGGTATATCGGGATGCACGGTAGCGAATGCTGTACATTGGAAAAGTTTCGTTTCTATATAGATAAATTGAAAGTGGTTACAGGACATAAAGTGGATAATGTATTGGACGAAATCTGCACCGCTGAAGCAACATGCTGCACAGATTACTATCAGGTCACAATCAAGGAAAAGCGAGCCGAACTATGCAAGGGTAGCCTTTTTCTATATGGCTCAGAGGATATGGAGGTGATAACAGTTGCGACGGCTTTGATAAAATCTCATATTAATATATGCGGGATTATTGTTGCGGATAAGAAGAATAGTAAGGTAAGACTACTGGATTATCCTATATATGATGTAGATGAAATAGATGTAGAAGAGGATATGATAATATGGCCTTGTGTTCTGAAAAGAAGGGAATTAATCAGGTTGTTAGAGGATAGAGGATTTAAAAACATCTTAATTTAGTTGTGGATTTTTTTAAGTTGATCATATGATCAAAAAGCAGGGAGGATTGTAGGGTGGCAGAAAAGTTAGTGAT
The DNA here is from genome assembly GCA_002492725.1 of Lachnospiraceae bacterium UBA7054. Lineage (GTDB taxonomy): Bacteria > Bacillota > Clostridia > Lachnospirales > Lachnospiraceae > UBA3282. The sequence continues at coordinate 42,283 of DLAF01000072.1, read as the reverse complement.
TGTAGGGACTGGCGAGACATCACAGGATATTCGGTTTTTTATAGAGCGTTACCAATTGTTTGAGGTAGCGGGGTATGCCGTTAATAGGGAATATATTTCCGGTACACAGTGGAATGGGCTTCCTGTCTATGCTTTGGAGGAATTGGAACAGCATATTGATAAAAATAAGGTAGGGTTGTATGTAGCCATCTCAGAATTTCAGCATTTAAACAGGGAGAAACGGAGGGTGTACACAGAACTTAAGGAAAGAGGATTTTTCTTTCCCAATCTTGTGTCTCCGAAGGCAACTGTTCTCACAGATGAAATAGGGGATGGAAACTGGATATGTGATTTTGCGTATTTGGATTTTCAGACTCGGATAGGTTCTAACTGTGTGCTCAGAAATTATGCCTATGTAGGGCATTATGCCAGGATTGGCAGCCATAATTTTTTAGGAGCTAAGAGTATGATTGGCGGCAATACCGTTATGGATGACCAGTGTTTTGTGGGGATTAATGCCACTATATTCAACAATGTCCATGTGGGCAGTAAATGTCTGATCGGGGGGAGTGCTGTCGTCAAAAAGAGTATGCCGGACTTTTCCAGGTGCCGGGTTGTCAGCAGCACTATGGAATACACTCAATTTGGTGAAACAGAAATTGAGGACAAGTTACTCCCAAAGGGGAAGAAATAGAGGAGGAAGAAAATTATGCAGACATCTAATATGGGAAATTATTTTGATGATTTTGTTGTGGGGGAGGTGATAGAACATTCCCTTTCCAAAACTATTTTCGAAAGTGATAACAACCTTTTTTGTCTTTTGACAATGAATCATCATCCGGTTCACACCAATGCGGACTATGCGGAAAAGCAGCAGCATGGAAAAATCCTTGTGGTGGGGACATTGGTGTTTAGTATTGTGGTAGGTATGTCTGTTCCGGATATTTCCGGAAAGGCTATCGCTAATTTGGATTATGAATCTATTCAGCATCTTTCTCCGGTATTCATTGGAGACACGCTTTATGCAAAGACAAAAATCCTTGATAAGAAGGAGTCAAAAAGCAAGCAGGACAGGGGAGTGGTCTATGTGGAGACCGTGGGATATAATCAGGATCATATTCCTGTCATCAGCTTCAGGCGTCATGCCCTGGTAAAAAAGGAGGAAAAATAATGCGCGATTTTTTATTTCGGAACCTGTTATATGTCCCGGCTTATCAGGAGAAGTTTATTGAGAAATCTCTGGCAGTAAAGCCGGATGCTTACATATATGATTTGGAGGATTCGGTTCCTCTGCCGTTTAAGGAAAAGGCCAGGAGCATATTGAAAAACTATATTAACGGCGGCAGGCTGAAGGGAAACATTTTTGTTAGAATTAATTCGTTGGAGCAAAATATGCTTCGGGAAGATATGGAGGCAGTGGCTTATCCCGGCGTGAGGGGATTCCTGCTGCCTAAAGTTGATCGGGCAGAAGATTTGGCAGCTTTTGATGAGGAATTGACCTTGATGGAAGAAAATAGAAACCTTCCCGCAGGGTATTTTAAGGTCATACCTTTAATCGAGACCACTGCTGCAGTGATGAACGTAAATCAAATTGCAAAAAGCAGCGGGCGTGTGATTGCATTGTGCTTTGGCGCGGAGGATTTTGTCAATGACCTGCTGGGGACAAAGGACGAGGACTCAGAAGTGTTGCAGTTTCCACGTGCCGCGGTGGTGATAGCGGCAAAGGCGGCAGGAATTTTAGCTATTGATACCCCGTATATGGCAGTACATGATGAAAAAGGGTTCCTGGAGGAAGAAATGCGGGTGAGTCGCCTGGGATTTGATGGGGTACAGCTATTGTCGCCCCGCCAGATTGAGTTGGCCAATATATGCTTTACACCTTCTGAGGAGGAAGTGCAAAAGTCCCGCAAGATTATTGAGGCATGGGAAAACGCCGCAAAGGACGGGACTGGCGTATCTATGTTGGACGGTAAAATGATAGGGCCGCCAATGCGGAAGCGGGCGGAGAAGATCCTGAAAAAATGGGAACTGATTAGGGCCGATAATGTGGAGCGTGATGAGGGATAAGGCGGATTTTGGTATGGAAGATAGGATGCAGGGACAAAGGGACGATGCTCACGGCGAAAGCAGAAAGGCCGCACAACATGCCAAGGGAAAACTTTCCGCATGGGAAAGGATAGAATATCTTTTGGATGAGGGAAGTTTTGTTGAGACAAATACATATGTGCAGCATCGATGCGCATATTTCGGGATGGAACGCAGGGAATATGCGGGTGACGGCGTGATTACCGGCATAGGAGAAATCGGTGGGCGTCCCGTATGTATATTTGCCCAGGATTTTACAGTGATGGGCGGTTCCATTAGTGAGGTGAATGGAAAAAAGATAGCAAAACTTTATGAAAAAGCATTGGCCATGAAAGCACCTGTTGTTGGGCTGTTTGATTCCGGTGGGGCGAGAGTCCAGGAGGGGATTAGCGCATTGTCGGGATTAGGTCGCATTTTCTACTATAATGTGCAGGCTTCAGGTATTATTCCGCAAATTGCGGCAATCATGGGGAACTGTGCTGGTGGGGGTGCGTATTCCCCGGCACTTATGGATTATATGGTCATGGTCAAGTCAGCCAACTTATTTGTTGCCGGTCCCAGGGTGGTGAAGGAAGCCATAGGGCAGGAAGTTTCGTTGGAGGAACTGGGAGGGATAAGAGTTCATGCTGAGGAGAGCGGACAGATAGATTTTGTCGCTCAAGACGATAAGGACTGCCTGGAATACATACGCCGACTGGTATGTCTATTGCCGAGAAATTGTGATGAGCAGCCGTCTGTTTCCGAAGAATACAGCTATGGATGTTCCAAGATAGCTGCTATTGGGACGATACTTCCACGGTCCAACCGACATCCATACGACATTCATAAGGTGGTGGATTGTATTATTGATGACGGATCACTTATGGAATTGAAACAACATTACGCGCCAAATATTATCACTGCCTATGCGCGTATTGGTGGGCATCTTATCGGTATTGTGGCTAACCAGCCTTTGGATAAGGCTGGATGCATCGATATTAGCGCATCGGATAAAGCAGCGCGTTTTGTGCGGATGTGTGACAGTTATAATATCCCTTTACTGACGCTGGTGGATGTGTCCGGCTTTTATCCGGGCAGAGAACAGGAGCGGGGCGGGCTGATCCGCCACGGCGCAAAGCTTATCTACGCATATGCGGAATCAAAAGTATGTAAAATTACTGTAGTTTTAAGAAAAGCGTATGGAGGGGCATATTTGGCGATGTGCAGCAAAGAGCTAGGGGCAGATATAGTTTACGCATGGCCCAGCGCAGAAATGGCTGTGATGAGTGCCCAAGCGGCAGCAGATGTGTTATATAGGGACATATCCTCACAAGAGAGGGAGCAGAAGATAGATGAATATGAAAACCTGTTTCTCAATCCGAAAGAAGCTATGCGGCTAGGATACATTGATGAAGTGATAGAACCAGGTGAGACGCGTGACAGGATATTGAAGGCATTGGAGGTTTTCGCAGAGAATCTGGGGAACCGGGGCAAAAAGCGGCATGGGAATATGCCGCTTTAGTCAGTCAAGGCGGGAAAGGAGTATAGGCACAGATATGGATAACGATATACTTTTTACCCCACTGAAGGTGGGTACACATACAATAAAAAACAGATTTATCATGTGTCCAATGGCAGTTGCTCCATTGTATAGTCTGGACGGCTCCTATATGAGGGACATTGCGGAATATTACGTCAGGCGCGCAAAGGGCGGTGTGGGAATGATCGTCACAAGGGCCATCACGATATGTCCGTTGGGATTAGAAGGAACCCTTTATGAAAAGAGACATGTTTTTGAACCATTGAAGAAACTTACACAGGAAGTTCATCAATATCATTGTAAAATAATTATGCAATTATCCGCTGGTGGGGGTCGGATTATCCATGCGTCTGAAGAAGATATCAGGAAACGGGGCCTGCGTTTTGAGGAAGCGTTTAAGGCTCCATCAGATGGCGTGCCTAATATATGGGATGAAACCATAAAACATAGAGGTATGTCCAAGGAGGAAATATTTGAATATATCCATGCGTTTGTAGAAATGGCGCAGATTGCGAAAGACATGGGTTTCGATGGGGTGGAGGTTCACGCAGTTCATGAGGAATTCCTCATGGATCAGTTCACATTGAAATACTGCAATAAAAGAACAGACGAATACGGGGGAGAAAAACTGGAAAACAGGTTTCGTTTTCCCTGTGAAGTGATAAAGTCTATAAGAGAAAAATGCGGCGAAGAATTTATCATATCCATGCGATACGGCGTCACCAGCAAAATGAAAACAATACATTCTCCGGCATTGCCAGATGAAGAGTTCAGAGAGTTTGGAAGAAATATTGAGGAAGGTATAGCGGGGGCAAAACTATTGGAGGCAGCAGGATGTGATATGTTAAGCACGGATAACGGTACAACCTGCTCTTGGTATTGGGCTCATCCGCCTGTATATATGCCGTATGGATGCAATCTGGAGGAAAGTGGGGATATCAGGAAACACATCCATATACCGGTGATCTGCGCAGGCAGAATGGATAATGTGGAAATCATGGTGAAAGCGCTTGATGGGGGAACAGTGGATGGGATTGGGATAGGCAGGGCGTTACTTGCGGATCCGGATTACGTGAATAAGGTAAAAGAAAATAAATTAAGAGATATAAAACCTTGCATCGCATGTCATAAGGGATGTCTGGAAAAAATTTTGACCGGGCAGAAGGCTTCCTGCGCAGTCAACCCGGAAGTGCTAAATGAAGGTTTCTATGAAAATATGTTCAGGAAAAATAAAGGAGAGGGGAGAAAAGTTGCCGTTATTGGTGGAGGTATTGCGGGAATGCAGGCGGCTATATTACTCTCCCGAGAAGGTTTTTCCGTGACAATATATGAGCAAAATGATTATCTGGGTGGAATTTATGTATATGATAAGATGATAAAAGCATACGGGGCAAGCGAAAAATTGTTGGATTGGTTTAAGCACACTATAGATCAATGTCATATTATAATTCGCACTAATACATATGTGGAAGATATATCCGTGTTGGAAGAAGACATCGTGATTTGTGCTACAGGGGCGAGATGCGGTAACAAGGACAAAAAAAGTGATGGCGTATATATAGATATTATAGATTTTTTAAGTTCTGAAAAATCATTAGGGGATAATGTTTTAATTCTGGGAAGCAGTATGGTGGAGGCGGAACTCGCATGTCACCTGGCTCAAATAGGGAAGAAAGTCATTTTGTGTGAGGAGGGGCCGCAACCGATTTTTTTGGGAAAAGTGCGGTCACCCAATAAAATGATGCTTCGGGATATGCTGGATAAGGGAGAGATAATGGTTCTGGCCTCAGCAAAGTTGGAAAAGGCTGATGGGGGAATGGCACATGTAATCATAAATAACGAGGAAAAAGTGCAAATAAAATGTAACAACGTTATTATAGGTTTGAAAAGCAGCACGGATAAAGAAGGATTAGCCAGAACTGAGAAAAACGTTTATAGGATAGGCGATTGTAAATCCCCAGGAAATATCATGGATGCCATAGCGGATGCATATGAAGCGGTAAAGGAAATACTGTATACTACAAAAATGATAGGAGGATACAACACGTGCAGGCAATGATTTTAGCAGCAGGTATGGGAAAGAGGTTACAGAAATACACACAGGATCAGACGAAGTGCATGATCAGGATTGCGGGGAAGACGCTGTTGGAACATGCCTGCGACGCCTTGAAAGCCGCCGGGATTCACAAGGTGATACTGGTGGTGGGATATCACGGAGCAGAGCTGATGGAGTATGCCCTGCACCACGTCGAGGGGATCGATTTTGAATTTGTGCACAATACCATTTACGATACCAGCAACAATATTTATTCCCTGTACCTGGCCAGGGATTACCTGCGCAGGGATGACACGGTGCTCCTGGAGTCTGATTTGATATATGAGCCGTCCATCGTACAGCGTCTGGTAGAGGATGAGAGGCCAAACCTTGCGGTGGTGTCCCAATATGAGTACTGGATGGATGGAACTGTGTGTACGCTGGACGAGAGCGGCAACATTGTGGAGTTCGTGGAGAAGAAGGACTTCGACTATGCCAACGCGGAGCAGTATTACAAGACGGTAAATATTTATAAGTTCAGTAAGAAGTTTGCCACGGAAAAATATATTCCCTTTTTGGAGACATACATCCACGTATATGGCTCCAATCAGTATTATGAGTCTGTTCTGAGAATCATAGCCCATATCAATAAGTCGGATCTGGTTGCCTTTGACATAGGGGAGAGCAAGTGGTATGAGATAGACAACGCCCAGGACTATGAAATAGCGGGAACCATGTTCCAGAGCGAGGAACAGAAACTCATCAGTTATGAGCTGCAGTTTGGGGGATACTGGCGTTTCCCCAAGGTATATGACTTCTGCTATCTGGTGAACCCCTACTTTCCCACAGGGCGCTTACAGGCACAGCTGCAGTATATGTTCGAAACCCTTTTGACCCAGTACCCATCAGGAATGAGGGTGCAGCGGGTCAACGCGGCCAGGATATTCGGCATCGACGAGGGTATGCTCCTTGTGGGAAACGGTGCGGCAGAACTGATTAACGTGCTGGGACGTGTGTATGATGGAACCATAGGCGTGCCGTTGCCTGCTTTTAATGAGTACTTGCGCTGCTTTGAAAAGAATGATAAAATGTACATCATCAGCGGGAGGGAGAATTTTTCGTTGAATAAACAGGATATCATGGATACCCTGGACAAGGTTGACATGCTCATCCTGGTGAATCCCGATAACCCGAGCGGAGGGTTCCTCTCCAGGGAGGATATGTTGGATATCGTCACGGAGTGCCAGCGGAGGGGGAAGTTGTGCGTGGTGGACGAGTCCTTTGTGGATTTTGCGGACGCGGAACTGCGCTATACGCTGTTGAATCAGAGGATACTGGATCAGTACGAGAACCTGGTAGTGATAAAGAGCATCAGTAAGTCCTATGGAGTGCCGGGACTGAGGCTTGGCATCCTGGCGACGGGAAACAGGAAACTTCTGGAAAAGATAAGCGCCAACCTGGCCATTTGGAACATCAATTCCTTTGCTGAATACTTCCTGGAAATTTTTCCCTTATATATCAAGGATTACGTCAAAGGCTGTGACCGTCTGTCCAAGGAACGGGAATATTTCATAAAGCGGCTGGAAGAGCTTGGTTTCCTGAAGGTATACCCTTCTCAGGCAAACTATGTGATGTGCAGGGTGGAGGGGATGTCATCCAGAAAGCTTGCGAACCTTCTGATAGACAAAAACAACATCTTGATTAAAGATTTATCGACCAAGCTTGGATTTGAAGGCAGACAGTACATCCGCATCGCCATTAAGGGCAGGGAGGAGAATGAACTCCTGCTCAAAGCGCTGGCGGAGATAGGAGAGGGAATGTAGGAAAATCAATTGTTTCCGAATAACAGGGAAGTTGTGGAAAGGAATAGCGGGTAATCGTATGGGAATCTCATCCATTCAACACAATATGCTCATGGTGAACGCTGACCGGCGTATGCGCGAGAATGCAAAAATTAAGAAGAATGCTACGGAAAAGCTGACGTCGGGTTACAGGATCAATCGGGCAGCGGATGACGCGGCCGGCTTATCGATGTCTGAAAAGATGCGTTTTATGATCCGCGGTTTGAATCAGGGTACGGAAAATGCCATGGACGGTATCTCCTGGGTACAGATCGGCGACGGTGCGCTGGTGGAGGCGCACGACATGATTCACAGGATGTCGGAGCTTGCCATCAAGGCTTCGAACGGAACGAGTACGGATGATGATCGGGAGATGATGCAGGCGGAGTTTGAGAATCTGCGCAGGGAAATCGACCGCCTTACTTACAACACTACGTTTAATGAACAGCATATCTTTCAGAGCCATGACTGGCCTTATCATCAGATCGAAGGTTCCGCCTACTGGCCGACGTTCCAGGAGCATACCGTGCGCGAGGGGGAAAATGATCTGGTCGTGACCTATGCCATGAAAGAGGGGGAGCCGCTCGAGACAGTCTCCGTTCAGGTGGCGGCGGGCACCTACACGACAAAGGAGCTGGTTGATGAGATCGATACGGCGCTGGAAGAGGCGGGCCTTTTAGACAAGGGGATTTACATTCAATATACTGATACGGGTTTCTGCAACCTGAATTTGGAGGATGGCCAGGTCATCGATGAAGTATCGGGTGGTCTGTCCTATCTTTTATATGATAATTTCAACGGCGGCACGTTGGGAGCACTGATTGGGACGACGGTATTTCCGGATGACAACACGAAAGTGCTGCTGGTCGAGTCCGGGCAAAACGGGCACATGACCTTCCAGCTGCTGGATCCCGAAGATCCCACAAAAAAAACACCGATTACGATTGATCTGGCTGACGGTATGTATTCAAAAAAGGAATTGATCGATCAGCTTAATACAACGATGGAGCAGGCGCTTACCAATAGTGGTAAGAGTGGCAAGGTTGAGGCCACATCGGACGGGAATATCATCAAGATTTCCAGTCCGGATTATATTGTTTCGGAATTTCAGGGCAATATGTTTACGATTGACGGCGGTATCTACAGCTCGGTTTTCTATGACAATATCAAGTATGCGGATCGGATCGACCGTTTTCCGGCACAGCTGCAGGGCGGTTATGTTGTGCGGGATGCCGTTTATAATCAGGCAGCGGATCCGGAAGGGTCGGTGTTCCATTTTTCGGCAGGCGACCGTCTGGTCTTGAATCCCAATGGCAGAGGAGAACTGGTCATTGATATGGAGCCCATGAACCACAAGACGATTGACGAAGTAATTACTTATTTACAACAGAAATTTGATGATTTTGAGTATACGGATGAGGAGGGAAATAAGCAGAAGGGGGCGGGCCTTACCGTTTCGAAGCGTACCGGCACAATCGAATATGTATATACGAAACCGAACGCGTCTTATTATGACAGGGAAGCCACACGGCCTGCGGGTTTGAACATTGTGTCTCAGGTTAGCGGACCAGATAGTACGCTCGGAATCGATAAGACAAAAAGTACCGCGTATGCACCGCTTTTCACTTCTAAGAGGGTGACGGGTTATCAGTGGAAGGCAACCTTCGGTGAGAATGACACGACGGCGGATACGAATGACTTTCTGCTGGGACTGCGCACGCTGGGCGGCATGACGATAGAAGACGGAAAGAATGATGCTTTTGAGATTCGGCTTTCTTCGGGCGATTGGAAGACAATCAAGCTGGATGTGGGCACCTATGCAAATGCGAGCGCTTTGGCGACGGAGATCCAGAAACAGGCGGATGCGGTATACGGCGCGGGTGTGCTTAAGATAACGGCAACGACGGCAGCGGGAAATGTGCCTTCCAATCGGATCAGAATCGAGGCGGCTTCCTCGGATGTCAAGGGCATCGAGGTTGGAGCCCATCAGGAGGCCGACGGGACGACCAATATCGGGTTTCAGGAGATTTTTCAGGGAAAGCTGGACGATCCGGTGACGGAGAGCAAACCGGCGGCAAATAAGGCCACGATCCTGCTTCCGGAGATTAAGACGCTGGATGCCGACGGCAAGATTACGATCAGTCCGGCCGAGGGGAATTTTGCGGTTACGGTAAACGGAAAAGAGCGCTCGGTCAATCTGGCGGGGACCTGGACCTTAGCCGAACTGGAAAAGAAAATAGAAGACGCGTTTCCTAAAACGGATGAACCCTATAAGTTTAAGGATATCAATGCCGCCGGATCTACCACGACCAGGAAAGCGTCCGTAGATTCGAATAGCGGCGGAAAAACGCAGTCAAATGCCGGCAATTATTCGAACTATTCGAAAACGAAGGGGAATACGGTACCCAATGAGGGGGATCCTTCCAGACCGACATCAAATACCGGCGCGACGATCACCTTTGCTAGGGCGCTTCCTTCCAGTGTCAAGATTACGGATGCAAATAAGAACTTTACCTTTATACTAAACGGTGATACGCATACGATTGACCTGACAACGCTGGGGAACAGCGATCATACCTACACCAGAGACGATTTTAAGAATAAACTGCAGGCCGCGATCACGAAGAAGCTGGGAAATAAAGGGCCGGATCAGTACGGTGGCTTGAAGGTGGAGCTGTCAGGCAACGGGGTTCTGTCATTGACGGCCGGACTCAATCTTGACGGCGGCGGGCAGTATGTCGGAGAAAAGACCACTTTGGAGATGGAAGTCAATCAAAAGCGTGGGTTTGTCTACAATTTGCATGATACGAGCACGCCTGCCACGGCTACGCTTAGTGCGACGCAGACTTCGGATGCGCCCGGGTCGGGCGGTGCCTCTGCGGTATATGCGAATTCATCCTTCACCGGAACCGGAAAGGTACAGCTGAAACTGACCAAGCCGGGCGGGGGAACGGAGACGATCGTTGTTACCGTTAATGGTTCGAATTTGCAAACCAATTTAAATCAGTGGTTTACGACCAATAACAAGAATATCACGGCGAGCGTAACTTCCTATGGCGTGACTTTCAGCACCACAGGCGACTGGAAGGCGGATGGCTATAAGCTGGAGATCGACACCGCAAACAGCGATCTGCAAAACAAGTTATTCGGCTATGCGGATGATAACTACAAGATGGAGAAAAAGACAGGCGCCACCGCTTCTACAGACATCGCGATGACGTCAGAAAAACTGATAAAGTTTGATGCGGACCAGAGTTTTGAGATGACCGTGGATAACACAAAACAGCCGGTTAAGATTAGAAAGAATACTGCAGGTTACAGCTGGGATGGCATGGTGACGGAGCTGCAGAGGGCGCTTGATGAGGCGTTTGGCAAAAACAAGGTGACGGTCAAGAGGAGCGGTAACAGTCAATATCCGGGCGTTCTTACCTTTAGTACGGTGTCCCAAAACGGAAAGAATTCAACGATTGTACTGCCTTATCAGGAGAAAAATGGTGCGAATCCCAGCGCTCTGCGGACGATATTCGGCGCCAGAGAGATCGGAGGCGTGGACGCTTCTTTTGAACATGTCAAGGATGGAAGCGGCAATCCGGATCCGAATAAAGTGCAGCTTCGGTTGACGAGGATTCCCTATGATGCGGCGGATCCGAACGATGCGGGAAGTATTTCGGTCACCTCCAATACGCTGTCTGCCCCTGACAGATATGGCGACAGATACAGTACGTATAAGGGCGGTTCCTTCATTCGGCCTAATACGATTTATTCTTCCCCGAAAGCGGCGGCAGGATATCACTCAAAGGACAATTCTTATATGCAGGGCGTGCAGCTGATGCCGACAAACGGCAAGGTGGAGATTGATGAGTTCAATAAGCATTTGTCCTTCTACTACTCCGAAAACTACGGCAATGCGGGGAATGTGCCGCAGCATATCGAGTTTGACCTGGAGGAGCAGAAGTATACGCCGGATCAGCTTGTGAACGCATTACAGGAAAAAATAGATGATATCATCGGAGCGGGTAAGCTGAAAGTATTGATCGAAAAGGGAGGGATACGGATCGAGACGGCGGCCCAAAACTCCGGCAGTAAATACAGGATCCATACGAATTGGACATCTGAGCCGGCAAATCTCAGGCCGAGCGGTTCTTTCTATGAAAAGATTCTCAGTGGCAACAGACTAAGCAAAGCTTATACAAGGCCGCCCATTGACGAGGAAGGGAAACAGACGGGCGGCAGAGTCTATGCCATGGGCAGACAGGATGTGAAAAATGGAACCACAAAGATTCAAAGAGACGGAAACGATACGTTGAGTCTGCGGTTTACCACGCCCGATGCACCGAACGGGATCACGCTGGAGATGGTTCTGGATCCCGGTTATTACAGCGGCGATGAACTGACGGCGCAGATTCAGTCAAAACTGGATCAGGCGCTGGAAAAGGCAGGGTTAAAAAAGGGCCTGATCGAGGCGGTGATCGGCTATGAGGATCCGGATTCGGAGAAAGTCGTCGGCGCGATCAACGATAGAGCGCTGGCATTTAAGCTTGCGGACAATGTGGCAGTGCCGAAAGACGGAAAATATGTGATCGATACGATTGGCGGTACGGCGGCATTCAGTGTGTTTTATGCGACTGACGGCGATATTGCCAGAGCCTATGTGCGGGGCGGAAAAGACATCACGGGCGGTGTGGAGATCAAAGCAGGACAAAACACCCTGTCCGTGGAGGTGGATGACAAGCCTTACGAGATCGCGCTGGATGTGGGGCAGTATACCGCCACAGACCTGATCGATCATATCAATGACAAGTTAAAGGATGAGGCGGTGCCGCTAAAGGCTTACATAGATGAGGGCCGGTTAAAAATCATGCACGCAAAATACGGGCAGCATACGATCAAGCATCTGGGCGGTGGCGTCAAGAACCAGCTGATTTTCGGAGAAAAGGGCGTAATGGAGGACGATCAGCCGATGCGTGTGAAGGTGAGTGGTGCCGAGGGCGACTATATCGAGGTGGAAAAGCATTGGATGGATACTTCCGCTTTGGGGATTAATACGCTGACGGTCGAGAAATATAAGAATGCCCAGAAAGCAATTAAGCGTCTGAAATCGGCGTTGACGGAGGTTTCCAGAGTACGTTCCTACTTTGGGGCGATGCAGAATCGTCTGGAGAGCACTGTTCGCAATAACCTGAATAAATTGGAAAATACCACGGCGGCGGAGTCACGTATCAGGGATGCGGATTTTTCGAAGGAGGCGGTGAATCTTTCCATTCACAACATATTGGAACAGTCGGGTGTATCGATGATGACGCAGGTGATGCAGAATTCAAAGTTTGCATTACAGCTTTTATCATAGCCGTCTCCGTTTTGATATCAGCACATATTACCCTTGCAACTTTTCGCAGTTTGTTATATGATAGTCCTATATTTTCATGGAGGTACATCGTATGAGTGAAACATATGTGGAATGTCTGGTGGCGAAAAGCGGTTCTTGGCTGATGCGTTTTTTGAAAACGCTTTTTATCATGCTGACTGTAGTATTTGTGATCATCGGCATGGTCTTTGTACCGGGACTTTTGGTGGCCATCGTGACGGGCGTGGCCGCATACTTTACCTATATGAATGCGGATATTGAATACGAATACCTGTATCTGGATCGGGAGATCAGTGTGGATAAGGTGATGGCGAAGAGCCGCAGGAAGAAGATGGGCAGTTACAACTTGGAACAGATGGAAATTTTTGCGCCCCTGAACTCTCACAGACTGGATTCTTACAGGAACCGTCAGTTAAAGACGCTTGACTACAGCTCAGGCGTAGCTGCGCAGCCTGAGAAGCGTTACATGATGATTTGGAATGGCAGCACAAAAATCATCCTGGAGCCGAACGCAGAGATGATCAAGGCGATTCAGGGCGTTTCGCCCCGTAAGGTTTTTACGGATTAGCAGAATAAAGTGGTTGATGAAATACTGTCAGTTGAAGGGCTGGCAGTATTCTTCATATATTAGCTGCAAAAGAAAAACAAGCGACGCGAAGCGGCATTTGTTTTTCTTGCAGCAATAACGAGCAAACGTCCGATGCAATCGGACATAAAGCGCGCAAGCGCGGGTTTGCGAGTCTGGAAAGTAGCAAAAGAAATGCGAAAAGTAAACACACAACACAGGAGGAGAGAAGATGGGTCAGATTATTGGCGAAGGAATTACGTTTGATGATGTGCTCTTAGTGCCGAGTTATTCTCAGGTGATTCCGAATCAGGTGGACTTGACAACGAATCTTACGAAAAAGATCAGGCTGAACATTCCCATGATGAGTGCGGGAATGGATACTGTGACCGAACACAGGATGGCGATTGCCATGGCCAGACAGGGAGGCATCGGTATCATTCACAAAAACATGTCGATCGAGGCGCAGGCTGAAGAAGTCGATAAGGTCAAACGCTCTGAGAACGGTGTCATCACAGATCCTTTCTCCCTGACGCCGGAGCACACGCTGGCAGATGCCGACGCGCTGATGGCGAAATTCCGTATTTCCGGGGTACCTGTTACCGAAGGCAGAAAGCTTGTCGGTATCATCACAAATCGTGACTTAAAATTCGAAACTGATTTCAAGAAAAAAATAAAGGAGTCCATGACATCCGAGAACCTGATCACTGCCAAGGCGGGCATTACGCTGGATCAGGCCAAGGAGATCCTGGCAAGAGCCAGGAAGGAAAAACTGCCGATCGTGGACGACGATTACAATCTGGTGGGACTGATTACCATCAAAGATATTGAAAAGACCATCAAGTATCCGCTCGCGGCAAAGGACAGCCAGGGCAGGCTTTTATGCGGCGCAGGCGTGGGCATTACGGCAAATGTCCTTGACCGGGTGAAGGAGCTGATTTTAGCAAAAGTAGATGTTGTGGTGCTTGATTCCGCGCATGGACATTCAGAGAACGTGCTCAAATGTCTGCGCATGATCAAGGAGAAATATCCGGATCTGCAGGTGATCGCGGGTAATGTTGCCACGGGCAAAGGCACAAAGGCGCTGATCGAAGCGGGTGCGGACGCAGTGAAGGTGGGCATTGGCCCCGGTTCCATCTGTACCACCCGTGTGGTAGCCGGGATTGGCGTGCCGCAGATCACGGCAATTATGCACGCTTATGAGGCGGCTAAAGAGTATGGCGTGCCGATCATCGCAGACGGCGGCATCAAGTATTCGGGCGATATGACCAAGGCCATCGCGGCAGGCGGTGACGTCTGCATGATGGGAAGCATGTTTGCGGGCTGTGAGGAGAGCCCCGGCACTTATGAGCTTTACCAGGGCAGAAAGTATAAGGTGTACCGCGGCATGGGTTCCATTGCCGCTATGGAGAACGGCAGCAAGGACCGCTACTTCCAGACCGACGCCAAGAAGCTGGTACCGGAGGGCGTGGAAGGCCGTGTGGCATATAAGGGCAGTGTGGAGGATACGGTGTTCCAGCTCATGGGCGGTCTGCGTTCCGGTATGGGGTATTGCGGAACCAGAACGATTGCAGAGCTGAAACAGAACGGGCAGTTTGTGAAGATATCGGCGGCGTCTTTGAAGGAGAGCCATCCGCACGATATTCATATCACGAAGGAAGCGCCTAACTATTCTGTTGATGAATAAGAGGAGAAAACAATGGAAAAGAAAAATTTGGCGGTAGAGCTTGCGGGGAATACGTATCCGGGACGGGGCATCGTAATCGGGAAGTCAGCGGACGGTGCGTATGCGGTGACGGCATATTTCATTATGGGCCGCAGCAGCAACAGCAGAAACAGGGTGTTTGTGGCGGACGGCGAGGGCATCCGCACGCAGGCTTTTGATCCTTCCAAACTGGAGGATCCCAGCCTGATCATCTATGCGCCAGTCAGAGTGCTGGGCAATAAGACGATCGTTACAAACGGCGATCAGACGGATACCATCTATGAGTTGATGGACAGGCAGCAGACGTTTGAACAGGCGCTGCGCACAAGGGAGTTTGAGCCGGATGCGCCCAATTATACGCCCCGTATTTCGGGGATCATGCACCTGGAAGGCGGCGGCTACAACTATGCCATGTCTATCTTAAAGAGCAATAACGGAGACCCGTCTTCCTGTAACCGTTATACCTTTGCCTATGAGAATCCAAAGGCAGGCGAAGGGCGGTTTATCCATACCTATATGGGCGACGGCAATCCGCTTCCCAGCTTTGAGGGGGAGCCGACGCTTGTGGGAATCGAGGGCAGCATTGATGCGTTCACGGAAATGATCTGGGAAAATTTGAACGAGGAGAATAAAGTGTCGCTGTTTGTACGCTACATTGAGATTGCCACAGGGAAATATGAGACGAGGATCGTCAATAAGAATCAATAGGAGAAAAAGAGACAATGAATGAACTGGAATTGAAATACGGCTGTAATCCGAACCAGAAACCGTCCCGTATCTTTATGGCGGACGGAAGCGACCTGCCGATTCAGGTTTTAAACGGCAGGCCGGGCTATATCAATTTTTTGGATGCTTTTAACGGCTGGCAGCTGGTCAGTGAATTGAAGAAGGCGACAGGGCTTCCGGCGGCGACTTCTTTTAAGCACGTATCTCCTGCCGGGGCGGCTGTAGGTCTTCCCTTAGAGGAGACTTTAGCGAAGATTTATTGGGTGGACGACCTTGGAGAACTGTCTCCGTTGGCCTGTGCTTATGCGAGGGCGAGAGGGGCGGACAGGATGAGCTCCTTTGGCGATTTTATTGCGCTCTCCGACGTATGCGATGTCGATACGGCGCGTCTGATCAAGAGAGAAGTCTCGGACGGCGTGATTGCACCGGGGTATGAACCGGAGGCACTTGCACTGTTGAAAGCAAAGAAGAAGGGGGCCTACAATGTGATTCAGATCGACGCTTCCTATGTGCCCGCGCCGATCGAAGTCAAGCAGGTGTACGGTATCAGCTTTGAGCAGGGAAGGAATGAGTTAAAGATAGACGATGCATTCTTTGACAATATTGTCACGAAGTCCAAAGAGCTGCCGAAACAGGCAAAGATTGATCTGGCAATTTCCATGATTACCTTAAAATATACACAGTCCAATTCCGTGTGTTATGTGAAGGACGGCCAGGCCATCGGTATCGGTGCGGGGCAGCAGTCGCGAATCCACTGTACGAGGCTTGCAGGCTCTAAGGCGGACAACTGGTTCCTCAGACAGTCTCCCACAGTGTTAGACTTACAGTTTGTTGACGGCATAGGCCGGGCGGATCGTGACAATTCCATCGACCTTTATATTGGTGACGATTATATGGATGTGCTGGCGGACGGCGCTTGGCAGAAGATTTTTAAAGTGAAGCCGGAGGTGTTTACGGCGGAAAAGAAGCGCGCGTGGCTGGATCGGATGAGCGGCGTGGCGTTGGGGTCTGATGCGTTTTTCCCGTTTGGGGACAATATCGAGCGGGCGCACAAAAGCGGCGTGCAGTATGTGGCGCAGCCCGGCGGTTCCGTGCGGGATGATAACGTGATCGAGGTCTGCGATAAGTATGGGATGACGATGTGCTTTACGGGGATACGGTTGTTCCATCATTAGGAAGAAATTGCAATTTCCATATAATAGTGGTATCATGTATTCGTTGTATAAGAGTATAAGAGGTTTACATAATATTATTTTAAGATAAGGAGTGAGAGGGAACGATGAGTAAGAGTTTTGAGGATCTGTTATCGAAGGTATCCGAGTGTGAGATGAAAAAGGTTGCCGTTGCGGTGGCGCAGGACAGCGCGGTTTTGGAGGCCGTGGCCGCGGCGAAAGAGCGGGGCATCGCGGAGGCGATCCTTGTAGGCGACGCTGACAAGATCAAAGAAGTGGCAAAGGCCGACAAGGTGGATATCAGTGGCTTCGAGATCATTGACGAGAAGGATAACTATGAGGCAGCCTTGAAGGCAGTCAAACTGGTGCACGAAGGTAAGGCTGATATGTATATGAAGGGCCTGATCGACACAAAATCTTTCTTAAAGAGCGTGCTGGACAAAGAGGTTGGCTTGAGAACAGGCAAAGCGCTTTCCCATGTGTGCGTGTTTGAGGTGGAGGGCGTTGATCATCTTCTGTTCCTGACGGACGTTGCATTTATGACCTATCCGACGCTGGAGGATAAGGTACATATCATCGAAAATACGGTGGATGTATGCCATGCCTGCGGCATTCCGAATCCGAAGGTTGCGCCTTTGGCGGCAGTTGAGGTGGTAAATCCCAAGATGCCTGTCACGGTGGAGGCTGACGAGTTGACAAAGATGTGCGAGGAAGGAAAGATCACGGGTTGTGTCGTAGACGGGCCTCTTTCTCTGGATCTGGCAATCGATCCCGAGGCGGCGAAGCATAAGGGCGCAGAGGGCAGAAAGATCGTAGGTGATGCGGATGTGCTGCTCTTCCCTGATATTCATGCAGGAAATCTGGTATATAAGTGTCTGGTGCACACGGCTAAGGTAAAGAACGGCAATATTTTGACAGGTACGAAGGCGCCGGTGATTCTGACGTCCCGTTCCGATGATTTTGAGACGAAGGTTAATTCTCTTGCGCTGGGTGCGGTCATGGCCGGCGCGATGGCGAAACTGAATTAGCAACACGAGAAGAATTATAAAATATGGAGGATTCAGATTATGTCAGTAAAAAGTTTAATCATCAACCCCGGTTCCACGTCCACAAAGATTGGTGTGTTTGAGGATGAAACTCTCCTGTTTGAGGAGACTTTAAGACATTCTACGGAAGAGATATCACAGTATGCGACAATCTTTGACCAGAAAGATTTCCGCAAAAAAATTATCACGGATTTATTAAAAGAGAAAAATTTTGACATCAACAGCCTGAATATGGTTGTGGGCAGGGGCGGTATGTTAAAACCGATCCCGGGAGGCACTTATGCCGTGACCGACGATCTGTTAGAGGATTTAAAGGTTGGCGTACAGGGGCAGCATGCTTCAAACCTGGGCGGCATCCTTGCCAGAGAAATCGGTGATTCCATCGGTGTTCCTTCCTATATTGTAGATCCGGTAGTGGTGGACGAACTTTCGCCGGCAGCAAGATATTCCGGCATGGCGGAGATTCCCCGCGGCAGTATCTTCCATGCTTTGAACCAGAAAGCGGTAGCGAAGAGATATGCGGCTGAAATCGGGAAATCTTACGAGTCGCTGCGTCTGATTGTCGTTCATATGGGCGGCGGCGTATCCGTGGGTGCGCATGAGGACGGCAAAGTCGTTGATGTTTTCAGCGCTTTTGACGGTGACGGCGCGTTTTCACCGGAGCGCGCGGGCGGCGTTCCCTGCGGTGCGCTCGTGAAACTCTGTTTCTCCGGGAAATATACGGAAAAAGAAATTTACTCCAAACTCATCGGCAAGGGCGGCTTTAATGCTTACTGCGGAACCAACGATATGCGCGATGTGGAGAAGATGGTACAAAACGGCGACAAGAAGGCAGAGGAAGTCAGAGAGGCCTTTATCACACAGGTGGCAAAGGACATCGGCTCCATGGCCTGTGTGTTAAAGGGAAAAGTGGATCAGATCCTTGTGACCGGCGGCATCGCTTATGACAAAGTGGTGATTGCAGGCTTGAAAGAGAAAGCGGAGTGGATCGCACCCATGACTGTTTATGCCGGAGAGGATGAACTGATGGCTCTGGTGCAGGGCGGCCTGCGTGTTTTAAACGGCGAGGAAGAGCTGAAGGTATATTAAGAAAGGCATGCGTTCGCAAAAGGGACGCATGAGAATGAGAAAACTATGAGTGTAGTACAGAAACTATTCGGAACCCACAGTGAACGGGAAATCAAGCGTATCAACGGCCTGGTTGACAAGATCGAAGGGATGCGCCCTGAGATGATGGAACTGACAGATGAGCAGATGCGCGATAAGACGAAGGAATTCAAAAAAAGACTCTCCGAAGGGGAGACTTTGGATGACATTCTTCCGGAGGCTTATGCGCTTGTCAGGGAGGCGGCGAGAAGAATCCTGCATACAGAGCATTACCGGGTGCAGCTGATCGGCGGCATTATCCTGCATCAGGGCCGTATTGCCGAGATGCGTACCGGTGAAGGTAAAACCCAGACTTGTCTTCTGCCCGCTTATCTGAATGCCCTGGAGGGCAAGGGCGTGCACGTAGTTACGGTCAACGATTATCTGGCGAAGCGTGATGCCGAGTGGATGGGACAGGTGCATGAGTTTTTGGGCCTCAAGGTCGGCTGTGTCCTAAACGATATGAAGCCTGAGGAGCGCAGAGATGCTTATAACTGCGATATCACTTATGTGACCAACAATGAGCTTGGCTTTGATTATCTGCGCGATAACATGGTCATTTACAAAGAGCAGCTTGTGTTAAGAACCCTTCACTATGCGATCATCGACGAGGTGGACTCGGTGCTGATCGATGAGGCGAGAACCCCGTTAATTATTTCCGGACAGAGCGGCAAGTCTACGAAGCTTTACGAGGCCTGTGATATCCTGGCAAAACAGCTTACCAGAGGCGAAGACATGGAAGAGCTGTCCAAAATGGATGCCATCATGGGCATCGAGCAGGAGGAGACCGGGGACTTTATCGTCAATGAGAAGGATAAGGTGGTGAACCTCACGGCGCAGGGCGTCTCCAAGGTGGAGCGTTTCTTCCAGATCGAGAATCTGGCGGATCCGGAGAATCTGGAGATTCAGCATAATATCATTCTGGCGCTGCGGGCGCACAATCTGATGTTCCGCGATCAGGATTACGTGGTGAAAGACGATCAGGTTATGATCGTGGACGAGTTCACCGGACGTATTATGCCGGGACGCCGCTATTCAGACGGCCTGCACCAGGCGATCGAGGCGAAGGAGCACGTGAAGGTGAAGCGGGAGAGCAAAACTCTCGCGACCATTACCTTCCAGAATTTCTTTAATAAATTTGAAAAGAAGGCAGGCATGACGGGTACGGCCCTCACCGAGGAAAAGGAGTTTCGGGAGATTTACGGCATGGATGTGGTGTCGATCCCCACGAATAAACCAATCGCCCGTATCGATCATCAGGATGCAGTATACAAGACAAAAAAGGAAAAACTGAAAGCAATTTTGGGAGCGGTGCAGGAGGCGCATGCCAAGGGTCAGCCTGTGTTGGTAGGTACGATCAATATCGACGCTTCGGAGGAGCTTTCTGCCCTCTTTCGGAAAAACGGTTTGGAACATAAGGTGCTGAATGCCAAGTTTCATGAGCTGGAGGCGGAGATCGTGGCGGATGCCGGTATCCACGGCGCGGTTACCATCGCCACCAATATGGCGGGCCGTGGTACGGATATCAAGTTGGACGAAGAGGCGAGAGCGGCGGGCGGCCTGATGATCATCGGCACCGAGCGCCATGAGTCCAGACGTATCGACAATCAGCTGCGCGGTCGAAGCGGACGTCAGGGCGATCCCGGTGAATCAAAGTTTTTCATTTCTCTGGAAGACGACCTGATGCGGCTGTTTGGTTCCGACCGCATGATCAGTATGTTTAATGCCCTGGGCATCCCGGAGGGACAGGAGATTCAGCACAGCGCCCTCACCAAGGCGATAGAGACGGCCCAGAAGAAGATTGAGAACAATAACTTCGGTATCAGAAAGAGCCTGCTGGAATATGATCAGGTGATGAATGAGCAAAGAGAGATCATATATGAGGAGAGACGCCGCGTCTTAGACGGCGAGAGCATGCGCGACGCAATCTACAAGATGATCACGGATATTACGGAGAACTGCGTGGATATCTGTATCGGTGACGATACGGATTTCGAGGAGTGGGATTATAATGAACTAAATACCCTCCTTTTACCGACGGTGCCGTTAAAGCCCGTGGATGCGGGGCGGGTGTTGAAGCCAAAGAAAAACAGCCTGAAACAGCAGCTTAAGGAAGAGGCTGTGAAGCTTTACGAGAGCAAGGAAGCGGAATTTCCTGAGCCGGAAGCAATCCGTGAGATTGAGCGCGTGATCCTCCTTAAGGTAATCGACAGAAAGTGGATGGATCACATCGACGATATGGATCAGCTTCGTCAGGGCGCGGGCTTACAGGCTTACGGACAGAAGGATCCGCTGGTGGAGTACAAGTTAAGCGGCTACGAAATGTTCGACGAGATGACGCAGAATATCAAGGAAGAGACCGTGCGGAATCTTTTCCGTGTGCGCATCGAGCAGAAGGTAGAGAGAGAACAGGTGGCGAAGGTCACCGGCACCAACAAGGATGATACGATTCAGAAGGGTCCCGTGAAGCGCACGGAGGAAAAGGTGTATCCGAACGACCCCTGTCCTTGTGGGAGTGGGAAGAAATACAAACAATGCTGTGGCAGGAGATAAAGTTGTACTAAGAAAAGTTGGGTAATTTCTGGGATTTTGGTATAGTATATGTATCAGAAGACAGGAAAGGTGGTTATGATATGAGCAATAGGGAAAGAGTATTACAGCTTATTGATGGTATACCAGACATCAAATTACATTTCGTAGTGGAAATGCTGGAATCGTTAAAGGCTTATGCCGGGGAAGAAATTGAGCCGGATGAATGGGATTTGCAAATGATTGCGCGGGCGGAAAAAGAAAATGACGGTGAGACAGTTACTTTTGAAGATTTGGCGCATGAGTTGGGCGTGGTATTATGAGCAGTCAGTATGCAATCAGATTCGAAAAAGCCGCTGAAAAATTTTTGAAAAAACAATCACCTAAGACACAACAGAGCCTGATGAGGGCAATTATAAGTTGCCGGATGGCACGGATATAAAACGTTTAAAGGGATATGACCTTTATAGAATGCGCGTGGGTAATATAAGAATTATTTATTCCATAATGGAAGAAATTAAAGTTATTAATATCGAAAATATTGACAATCGCGGTGATATTTACAAAAGGTATTAAGAAAGAAGGTGACGTTAAGTGGTAGAACTCGATAATATGAAATCGGAGCTTTTAGCATACGAAAGCCCCTTAGCGGAAGTGAGGGATTCACTTTAACTTAGCAGATAAGGTAAAGCGGATCGAGGAGCTTGATATGGAAATGCAGGCTCCGGATTTCTGGGATGACCCGGAGAGCTCTAACCGGAAAATGCGGGAGTCTAAGGGCTTAAAGGATATCGTGGAGACGATGGATGGTCTCGCAGGGCAGTACAATGACATTCTGGAACTGATTGAGCTGGGGTATGAGGATAACGACCCGGCGATCATTCCTGATATCGAGGAGGAGCTTGCTTCCTTCAAGGAAACGTTTGAGAATATCAGGATCAGTACTTTGCTCTCGGGGGAATATGACAGGAACAATGCCATTTTGAAATTGAACGCGGGCGCGGGCGGCACGGAGAGCTGCGACTGGTGCAGTATGCTCTACCGCATGTACACGCGCTGGGCGGAGCGCAAGGGCTTTTCGCTGGAAGTGATCGACTATCTGGACGGTGACGAAGCGGGGATCAAATCCGTGACCTTCCAGATCAACGGCGAGAATGCCTACGGCTATCTGAAATCGGAGAAGGGCGTGCACAGACTGGTGCGTATCTCGCCTTTTAATGCGCAGGGAAAGCGGCAGACTTCCTTTGTGTCTCTGGACGTGATGCCGGACATCGAGGAGGACGTGGATGTGGAGATCAAGGACGAGGATATCCGCATTGACACCTATCGAAGCAGCGGCGCGGGCGGCCAGCATATCAACAAGACTTCCTCCGCTATCCGTATCACGCATTTCCCGACGGGAATTGTGGTGACCTGCCAGAACGAGCGCAGCCAGTTCCAAAATAAGGACAAGGCGATGCAGATGTTGAAGGCAAAACTTTATCTGTTAAGACAGGAGGAGAACGCGGAGAAGCTGTCGGATATCCGTGGTGACGTGAAGGAAATCGGCTGGGGGAACCAGATCCGTTCCTATGTGATGCAGCCCTATACGATGGTGAAAGATCATCGGACCAACGAGGAGTCCGGGAATGTGGATGCGGTGATGGACGGGGCCATTGATCCGTTTATCAATGCGTATCTGAAGTGGATCAATCGTTAAGAAACAGCAATAGAGGCTGCCTAAACAGCAGCCTCTGTATTATGTTGTATCAAATCTAAGAAGAATACCGTCTGCGTGGCGGTCATGTAAGGGCCGACCCATAGGAGGGCGAGTCCGAAAGAGAATAACGCCAGCAGCATCAGCGGAAGAAAACTCACGTAGAGGTAGAAGAGCCGGCCCTTGTGGTGAACCATGAGGCGTCGGCTTTTTTGTAACAGCTCTTTTGCCGTGTACTGTGGAAAATCATGGAGCAGATAAAATGCCTGTGCATAGTAAAGTCCCAATGCGACGGAAACCACGCCTGACAGGATCAGTGAGAGGGCGTAGGGTAAAAGAAGAGGCATCATTTTATCAACATGATAACCGACAGCGGAAATCTTGTAGGTCATGATGTATTGCGGCAGGCTGGCCAGGTAGGTAATCAGCGTGATCCATGCCTGTATGGCGATGGCCTTATCAGGCGCAAGCTGAAAGCCGTAGAACAAATCACCTACGCTGATCGGGCGGCCGCAGATCAACTTCAGATAGAGATAGCAGGTGCCGGAAGAAAACAGCCCCATCAGGATAGAAATAAAAAACAGGATCGCGTAGTAGATGATTGTGCCGGCGGCGGTCGAGACGTCTACAAGGAGACTGGCGGCCAAAGAGACAGAACCGGAGAGCACGACCAGGATCATTTCGGCGCCGATAACTGTGCCGTAATGACCGAGCAGATGTTCTCTGGCACTGGCTTTCAATTCTGCGGAAGACTTAAACTGCTGCATCATAATTCATCCCCAAATATTTATTCGCCGCATCCGACGATTTCTTTTCTTTCTGGTAAGGATTATCCTCGTTAAAATACTTGATCTGCGTGGCCGTGGTGCCGCCTGCCACATAGGTGCGCCCGCACTCCGGACAGATCGCCGTTTTTAAGGTGACGTTGCAGGACATGACCTTGCCGTTATTCTGCGCCGCCTTCTTGTATGCGTTGCTCACATGCTCCCGCTCGTGGCCCATTACGCGAGCTGCAGAGGCTTTGGGATCAATGTGGGCTGCCGCCTTGAAGGAGACGTTTCCCTCGTCGGAACCGTCCTGATACTTGCGGTTTTTACAGGTCTCGCACTCGGCGGGAGAAGATTTTCTGCCTGCCTGCTTTTTCGTGGATTCACCGGGATTGCGGATCACGGTGGGTGTATTAGGATAAGAAGTTCCCGTGATTGGAGAGGTTGTCATAAGCGTACCCATCCTTTCTTCTTTCTACTTGAAGTTTCTATTGGAAGTCATCCATATTGAAATCATCCATATTCCACATGTCATAGATTTCTTCCATCATCTCATCGTAAGAGACACCGTATTGCTGCTCACACATCTTGTTGACCTCGTCGGTCAGTTCCGGTGAGATGGAAGGAAGAGCAAACACCAGCCACACGGCAAACGTGCAGAGTGCAACGTCCAGACACAGCCCTGTAATACAGCAGATCATGCCGGCCTTTGCCCTGCCGATCATCTTTTTTGCGCCGCCCCGTGAGAGGATCGCCAGAATAATGCCGATGCCGCCCAGCAGAAAGGGAACGGTTATGCGCAGAAGCAAAAGGCTGGCCAGTGTGATGATGCCAAGCACCATCGAGGCGGTGGCCATACTTTGCCCCTTTGGCTTAAGCGGCATCGGACGCACCGGCACGCCGTAAGGGTAGGGATTGTAACCGTTATTTGGGCCGCCCTGTGGGTTTTGGGGTTGATAGTCCATAAATACTGCCTCTTTTTCTTGAAAAAAAATCCATCATTCTCTATAATTACAATCAGTGTAACACATTCACCCCAAAAAATCCATAGGGAACAGGATGTGAAAATAAGCAGCGCAGAAATGAGGTAAACATGGATATCATTTTACAACTGAAAGAAGAATTGAAGGTAGAGAAATGGCAAGTGGAGGCGGCGGTCGCTCTCATCGACGAGGGCAATACCATCCCCTTTATTGCCCGCTACCGCAAGGAGAAGACGGGTTCCTTAAATGATGAGACGCTGCGTGATCTGCATGAGCGCCTGACTTATCTGCGCGGCTTAGAGGAGAGAAAGCAGCAGGTCATAAGCAGTATCGAAGAGCAGGGAAAACTGACAGACGAGCTGAAAGAACGCATCGAAGCCGCGCAGACCCTGGTGGTGGTAGAGGATCTTTACCGCCCTTACAAACCGAAACGAAAGACCCGGGCGAGCGTGGCAAAGGAGAAGGGCCTGGAGCCACTTTCGGCCTTTATCCTGGCGCAGGAGACGACCGCGCCCATCGAGGAGGAGGCCGCGAAGTACATACACGAGGACGAAGATCCGGAAAAGGCCGTGGCTACGGCGGCGGAGGCCGTTCAGGGAGCAAAGGACATTATTGCCGAACAGATATCCGATGAGGCGGACTATCGCAGCTATATCCGCGACGTCACCGCAAAGGAAGGAAAGCTTGTGAGTACGGCGAAGGATGAAAAGGCGGAGAGCGTCTATGAAATGTACTACGACTACGAGGAGCCGATCAGTAAGGTGGCCGGACACCGCGTGCTCGCGATCAACAGGGGTGAGAACGAGAAATTCCTGACGGTGAAGGTGGAGGCGCCCGAGGAACGCATTCTGCAATTTCTGCGGACAAAGACAATCATAAATGACAACCCTGTCACATCTCCGATTTTGGAGGACGTGATTGCCGACAGTTATAACAGATTGATTGCACCCGCCATCGAGCGGGAAATCAGAAACGATCTTACCGAGAAGGCGGAGGACGGGGCAATCTCCGTATTCGGAAAGAATCTGGAGCAGCTGCTCTTACAGCCGCCCATCCGCGGCAAGGTGGTGCTTGGCTGGGATCCGGCCTTCCGCACGGGCTGCAAGCTGGCGGTGGTGGATGAGACGGGCAAGGTCCTTGACACGAAGGTAATTTACCCCACCGCGCCCCAGAATAAGGTCGAGCAGGCCAAAGCGGACTTAAAAAAGCTGATCAAAAAATATAACGTCAACCTGATTTCCGTGGGCAACGGGACGGCTTCCCGCGAGTCTGAGCAGGTGATCGTGGAGCTCATCAAGGAGCTGGATACGCCGGTACAGTATGTCATTGTAAATGAGGCGGGGGCCTCGGTCTACTCGGCGAGCAAGCTGGCAACGGAGGAGTTCCCGGAGTTTGACGTGGGACAGCGAAGCGCCGCCTCCATTGCCAGACGTTTGCAGGATCCGCTGGCGGAGCTTGTGAAGATCGACCCCAAGTCCATCGGCGTGGGACAGTACCAGCACGATATGAACCAAAAGAAGCTAAGCGAAGCGCTTGGCGGCGTGGTGGAGGACAGCGTGAACCGCGTGGGTGTGGATTTAAACACCGCCTCTGCGTCTCTTTTGGAATATGTTTCCGGCGTGACGAAGGTGATTGCACGCAATATCGTGGACTACAGGGAGAAAAACGGGCGCTTTGTGAACAGAAAACAACTCCTTAAGGTGGCAAAGCTGGGACCGAAGGCCTATGAGCAGTGCGCGGGCTTTCTGCGCATTACGGACGGTGACAATCCGCTGGATGCCACCAGCGTCCATCCGGAATCCTACGAGGCGGCAAAGAAGCTGATGGAGAAGCTGGGACTCACCATGGAGGATGTGCGCGAAGCGCAGAAGAAGGCGGCGGCAAAGAAGCCTGCTGCGGCGCAGGCCAAAGAGAAGCGGCCGCCCAAAAAGAAGCTGGTGATCCGCAACACGGATACCGCCATGGGAAAGGCGCTGGCGGCGGCCATGGGTCAGATGACGGCGGACGGAGGAGAAGGCGGCACGGAGGATGTCCTGCAATTTGGCGGTGAACATTCAGGCAGTCAAAACGCGCACGGCAGTTCGCAGCCGGCAGTCACGGCGGGGAGTCTGGCAAAGCGCGTAAAGGATAAGAAAAAACTGGCCGAAGAGCTTGGCATTGGCGAGATTACACTTGTGGATATCCTCACAGAGCTGGAGAAGCCGGCCAGGGATCCCAGAGACGATATGCCGGCGCCGATCCTTCGAAGTGATGTGCTGGATATGAAGGATTTAAAACCCGGCATGATCTTAAAGGGGACGGTCAGAAACGTGATCGACTTCGGAGCCTTCGTGGATATCGGCGTACATCAGGACGGTCTGGTCCACATTTCTCAGATCACGGACCGTTATATCAAACATCCGCTGGAGGCGGTCAGTGTGGGCGATGTGGTGGACGTGCAGGTGCTCACCGTGGATGTGGCGAAGAAGCGGATCGGATTGACCATGAAAATAAAGCCCATGCAGTAAGAAAAAAGTTTTGACAGAAGCAGAAAAGTCGTGCTAATATAATTTTTGAACAACATAACAGAAAAGTTCTTCGGGGCAGGGTGCAATTCCCGACCGGCGGTTACAGTCCGCGACCCATTATAATCCAACCGTTTATCCGCGGGAGGAGAAAATGGCTGAGTTGGTGAAATTCCAATACCGACAGTATAGTCTGGATGAGAGAAGAAAACGACAATGTGACATATATGTCATCTTGCCGGGAAACAGTCTGTACCGCGTCAGTGGTACAGCGTCTGCTCAGTGTATCAGCCCCCGAAGCGAAAGTTTCGGGGGCTTTCTGCGCTTATATGCGAGGTTTGTACGCAGCAGAGTCAGGAGAACTTTTCCCAAAATTTTTTAAGAAGCAAAACGCTTCGGAAAGTGAGGAAAAGAAAATGGGTAACGGTTTATTACAGAGCATTGCGGACAATGTGGTTTTTGTGATCGTCTGCGTGAGTGTGGCGGCGGCGCTTTTCCTGATTGCCTATGGGACGGAAAAAGCGGTGCAGAAAAGAAACGGAGTGAAGGAGCGCATCCTTACCACCAGAAAAATCACGATGATCGGTCTGTTTTCCGCGCTGGCGGTGATCCTGCATATGCTGGATTTCCCGATCCCGTTTCTGGCGCCCGGTTTTTATCAGTTGGATTTTTCCGAGATTCCTGCATTGGTGGGAGCCTTTGCCTTCGGCCCTGTGGCGGGTGTGATGATCGAGTTTTGTAAGATTTTTCTCAAACTCGTGATCAAAGGTACCAGCACGGCCTTTGTGGGTGATCTGGCAAATTTTGTGATCGGGTGCTCTCTGATATTGCCGGCTTCAATCCTGTACCTGTTCAAAAAGACGAAGAAGCAGGCCATCGTGTCCTGTGTGGCGGGTTCCGTTATCATGACGGTGTTCGGCTCGGCCTTTAACGGCATCTATCTGCTTCCCGCTTTCGCAAAACTTTTCGGGATGCCCATGGACGCGATCATCGCGGCGGGGGCGGCCATCAACGGCAGTATCAGCAATGTGACCACCTTCGTGATCTTTGCGGTGGCGCCGATGAATATCGTTAAGAGCGTGGCAGCCTGCGGGGTTACCATGCTGATCTACAAGCCTTTGAGTCCGATTTTAAAATACGCAAACCCCGCGCTCGAAAGGCGGAGCGTCTCTGCGGGGAACGCGGAATAACAACAGCCGTTTACATCAAAATACTACTTTTTCCGGCAGAAAACGGAAAAAGTAGTATTTTTTTTGCCGTAAGATTTCTGTAAGATTTTTGTGGTATCCTGTGTCAGGAAGCTGGATTGGGATTTCGTTTTAAGATTGTCTTAAGACTTTTCTGCGCTTCTTTTAAGAAAAGGCTGATAGGATGATTTTGGTAAAAATGAAGACAAGACGGGCGATGTCCCGTTTTAATATAGAGAATAGTGGAAAGGAAGAGAGCTTATATGGAAACATTGGTGGAAATCCGGGATATCTGCAAGGTCTACAATCCCGGGGAAAATGAAGTGAAGGCGCTGGATCATGTCAGTCTGACGATCGGAGAAGGCGAGTTCGTGGCGATCATCGGGCACTCCGGTTCGGGGAAGTCCACGCTGATGAACATGCTGGGCTGTCTGGATGTACCCACGAGCGGCAGCTATTTCCTGCACGGGCACGATGTGGGCAGCATGTCGGATGACGAGCTTTCCGATATCCGCAATCAGGAGATCGGTTTCGTCTTTCAGGGCTTTAACCTGATCCCCAGCCTGACGGCGGTGGAAAACGTGGAACTGCCCCTCATCTATCGGGGCGTGGGAAAAAGAGAGCGGCAGGAGCTTTCGGAAAAAGCGCTGGAAAAGGTAGGGCTTGCAAAACGGATGACCCACAAGCCATCCGAAATGTCCGGCGGACAGCAGCAGAGAGTGGCCATTGCCAGAGCCATCGCCCAGGCGCCGCCCATCATCCTGGCGGATGAGCCCACGGGTAACCTGGATTCCGGCTCCACCAAAGAGATCATGGATATCCTGCGGGGACTCCACGAGGAGGGCAGGACGGTGATCCTGATCACGCACGATAATGATATTGCAGCCCGGGCGAAACGGGTGATCAAGATCATGGACGGAAAAATAGAGGAGGATTATGAAAATGTTTCGGAAAGCGGAGAATAAGACGGAAAATACGGGAACGACAGAGATCGCGGAAATGATGCCAAAGGCAAAAAAGGAGAAAAAGCCCTGGGATAAGGCAAAGAAGAAAAAAGTGCGGCGCAGGGTGGTCGCGGGCGTGGCAGCGGTTTTGATCGTTGGGTTTTTTGTGAGCAATTCCATGATGGCAAAGAATGCGGCGCCGATGGTGACTACCGTTGCCGCTTCGGTGGGAGATGTGGAACAGGTACTGAGCACCGGCGGGACGGTAAAGAGCGATGAAAAGCGAACCTATTTTGCGCCCCTGTCCGTGGAAGTGGGCGAGGTGAAGGTGAGCAGCGGTGATACGGTGAAGAAGGGAGATGTGCTCCTGACTTTTGACGAGAAGGCGCTTTTAGAAAAGAAGCAGGAGGCGGAGTACAGGCTTGCCTCCAATGAGGGCGGGTATGAAAGTTCCGTTCATAAAAACAACGAATACATAGCCGATCTGTCTGAGGCAAACAGAAACCTTCCCGTGCTGGAGCAGCAGATCGCGGACAACGAAAAGTTGCTGGATGAGCTGAATAAGAAGATCGAGGAAAAGCGGGCCGGCTGGAATTATAACGGCACCAACCTGAATGTCTCCGTGATGGAGTGGCAGCAGATCATCGCGCAGGATGAAGAGGCGCTTGCGGATATCAAGGAGAAGAAGGCAAGAGGCGAATTCAATGATCTCAGTGAGGAAGAATACAAGGAGATGTTTAACAGCGCGGAGATCAAGCTGGCAAACGACAGGGATACACTTTTGAATCTGCAGATCCAGACCCAGTATAACGGTTACGAGGAATCGAACAATAAGGAGATCAGGGACCTGCAAAGACAGGCAAAGGAAGTGGAGGAGCTGATCGCTTCCTATAAAGAATACAAGGCGGAGATGAAGTCGCAGAAATCGGCTTCCGAGGCAGGCGTTCTGGATGAGGGCGGCAAGGCGAAACTGGAGGCAGACACCGCGCTGGAAAAGCTGACAAACCAGGAAAAGCTGGATGCCATTACCGAAGTGGAAAACGGTCTGAAAGCCGATTTCGCGGGCGTGGTCACGGAACTGGAGGCAGTGGCGGGACAGCCGCCCGTGGAGAGCGGAAAACTGGTGACCATCGAGAGCCTGGAAAAGGTGTATGTGCGGCTTAACGTCTCCAAGTATGATCTGGAAAAGATCGCTCTGGATCAGAAGGCGGACGTCGATATCGCGGGCAAGACCTATGAGGGCACGGTGGCAAAGATCGACGGCATGGCGACCCAGAATAACAGCGGCGCCATGGTGGTGGGCGTGAATGTCAATATCGACAATCCGGATGAAAATATCTTTCTGGGCGTAGATGCAAGGGTTTACATCCATATGGAAAAGGCAGAGGGGGTGGTCACCATCCCGCTGGAAGTGATCAACAGTGACAGAGAAGGCGATTTCGTGTATGTGGAGAAAAACGGCGTGGTGGAGAAGCGGCGCATTACCACGGGGATCGCATCCGACAGTGTCAGCGAGGTGAAAGAGGGCCTTTCGGAAGGCGAAAACGTGATCATGGCGAATGGCATGGAGTTTGAGGACGGAACGGCGGTAACTGCGATGCCGCAGCCGCAGTAAAAGCTCCGGTATGGAGGTAATTATGGCACAAATTTGGGAATACATAAAAATCGCCTTGATGAATATCAAGAGTAATAAGGGGCGCTCCATCCTTACCATGTTGGGCATCATTATCGGTATCTCCTCCGTCATCATGATCATTTCCATCGGTAACGGGGTGAGAAGCTCCGTCAACGACGAGCTGGAAAATATGGGCGGCGGTCTGATTGCCATTTATACCAACGGTAATGTGGAAGGGAATGAGGTAAAATTTACAGAAGATGATTTTGCACTGGTCACGGAGAAGGTAGAACATGTGAAGGGCGCTACGACACAGTATGGTTATTACGGTGCCATCGCCAAGGGGCGCAAGGGTGATTTTGACGCGATGCTGGCAGGCGGAAACACAGCGTTGCAGTATGTGATCGGCAACGAACCGATCATCAGGGGCAGATACTTTTCACAAAGTGAGAATGAGTCTGGGAGTATGGTTTGCGTCCTGAATGAGAGCGATGCGAGATTGTTGTTTGGAACCACGGATGTGGTGGGGATGACCTTTGAATTGAATCTCTGGGGTGTAAGCCAGGATATCCGGATCGTAGGCATCAGGCAGGACTCACCGGCGGGAATTATTTCTGCGTTGAATGGCAGCGGTTATCTGCAGGTAGAAATGCCGCTCAATGCCATGGCAGCCGGCTTTGGCTTTTGGATCGAAGACTCGGATTATCTTTATGTGGTGGCGGAAAGTTCCGAATATGTGTCGCAGGTGGCGGCGGATACGATTCGGCTAATGGAAAACCGCTATAACGTGCGGGGGGAAAATAAGATCCTGATGGAGAGCTTTCAGGATGTTTCGGCGCAGTTTGACCAGATTCTCAGTATGTTGACCCTGTTTATTTCTTTCGTTGCTGCGATTTCTCTGCTGGTGGGCGGTATCGGCGTGATGAACATCATGCTGGTATCGGTGACGGAGCGGACGAGAGAAATCGGTATCCGCAAGTCGCTTGGCGCAAGAACGAAGTCGATTCTCTTACAGTTTCTGGCGGAAGCAGGCATTATTACCCTCATCGGCGGCCTGATCGGAATTGTGCTGGGTGTGCTGGGAGGAACGGCAGTCTGCGGCGCACTGGGTTATGTGGCGAAGATCGATGCGGCCACGGTGATCATTGCGGCAGCCTTCTCCTCGGGCGTGGGTATCTTCTTTGGGATTTACCCCGCGAGAAAGGCGGCGAAGTTAAGCCCGATCGAGGCGCTGCGGCATGAGTGAGTGAAAAGAACTTCTAACCACTCACAGCAGAGGCTGTTTCGTGGAGAAGTTCTATGTTTCACTCAGGAGAATGCCAAAAGGCGGGCATTCTCCGCAATGTAGAGATGTAGGCATATTTCGCTTGCACTTTGCCCAATTTCTAGTATAATAGATTCCAGTATGGAAATCGAATTTGACGTAAAAATAACACCTAATATTTTATATGACTATATGCTGCAGCACACCTACTCGCGTCTGCCCGGTCTTATGGGGACGCTTGTGGGTGTGTTGTTGCTGTTTCTTTTTGTGAACAACAAGCAGCCGCTCATCCTGATCATCGCCCTGGTGGTCCTGCTTTATCTGCCATGGACGCTTTTTTTGAAGGCTGCGCAGCAAGCGAAAGGGAATCCGGCATTTCGTAAGCCCCTCCATTATAAGCTGACGGAGGAAGGCATCGAAGTTTCCCAGGACGGCACGGCGGAGAAAATGGGCTGGGAAAATATGGTAAAGGCCATTTCCACACCGAAGAGCATCATCGTCTACACGACGGCGGTGAACGCCTGCATTTTCCCGAAAAGCGATCTGGGTGAGGGAAAGATGAAAGCGATTGAGATCATCTCTACCCACATGCCGCCGAAGAAGGTGAAAATCAGGGGGTAATATGGCTGAGATAATAGAGAGTCACAGTGCTGCTGACACATTTGCATACGGGAAGGCTCTGGGGAAGAAGGCCGCTCCGGGGGAAGTGTATACCCTGGTCGGAGACCTGGGCGTGGGCAAGACCGTGTTTACGCAGGGCTTTGCGGTAGGACTTGGCATCACGGAACCGGTAAACAGCCCAACCTTTACGATTCTGCAAAGCTATGAGGAGGGCAGACTGCCCCTTCATCATTTTGACGTCTACCGCATCGGCGACGTATCGGAGATGGAGGAGATTGGCTGTGAGGACTGCTTTTACGGAGACGGTGTCTGCCTGATCGAGTGGGCGGATCTGATTGCGGAGATTTTACCAAAAGACTGTATCCGCATTTCAATCGAGAAGGATTTGACAAAAGGATTTGATTACAGAAGAATTTCGAAAGAAACGATAGGGAATTGAGAGAGAAACCGAGTGCAGGGATGATCTGAACGTAAGCGCAAAGTGAGCAGGCGCAGGGATGATCTGAACAGGAAGCGTTGACAGATATAGTGAGGATGCAGCGTGAAGATTTTGGCAATTGACAGCTCCGGGCTCGTCGCGTCGGCGGCCCTGATGGAGGATGATAATTTCATCGCGGAGTACACCGTGCAGTATAAAAAGACCCACTCCCAGACACTGCTTCCCATGGTGGAGGAAATCTGCAGGATGGTGGAGCTTGACCTTGCCACGGTGGATGCCATTGCGGTGGCGGCGGGGCCCGGATCGTTTACGGGTCTGCGGATCGGTTCCGCCACGGCAAAGGGACTTGCCTTTGCCTTAAAGAAGCCCATCATACCCGTGCCAACGGTGGACGGTCTGGCCTATCAGCTGTACGGGTCAGCGGATTTGGTCTGTCCCATCATGGATGCCAGACGGGATCAGGTGTATACCGGGATTTATGAATTTGTGGCTGACTCAAGTGGTCATTTTGAATATGACATGCGTGTAATAAGGCAACAGTGCGCGGTCTCTTTTGAGGAGATTTCAGGGGCTTTGAACGAACTTGACAGAAGTGTCATATTTTTAGGAGACGGCGTACCGGTCTTTCGGGAGCGGATGGAAGAAACGCTGCGGGTTCCTTATACCATTGCACCTGTTCACCGTTCCAGACAGTCGGCGGCGGCTGTTGCCGCGCTGGGGAGCGTTTATTATCGAAAGGGTATCATGGAGAGCGGCGATGCCCATGCGCCGATTTATCTGCGGCTCTCCCAGGCAGAAAGAGAAAATTCGCTCCGCGAATTATCTCTGCGAGGATGCTCCGCAGCCTCGGGAGAAAATTCACTTTGTGATTTATCTCTTGGAAATGCAGGGGAGGGGTCGGTATGATTGTGTATCGTGATATGACCCCGGAAGATGTACCGTTTATCAGCCGTCTGGAGGAGGAAACTTTTTCCATGCCCTGGTCACCCGCTTCTTTTTTGAAGATGATTGAGGAGGAGGATGCCAGGTATTATGTGGCGGAGGAGGACGGGCAGCTTCTTGGCGGCTGTGGTCTTTGGCTGATTGCGGGAGAGGGATGTATCGGCAATGTAGCTGTTGCGGAAACGGCAAGAAGACGCGGTGTCGGCACGGGGCTTTTACGGCATCTCATCTCCGAGGGCGATAAGGAAGGTCTGAGCGCCTATACCTTGGAGGTGCGGGTCAGTAATGAGGCAGCCATCGGTCTTTATCGGAAGCTTGGCTTTGTATCCGAGGGCATTCGCCCGAATTTCTATGAGAAACCGACGGAAGACGCCATGATTATGTGGAAGAGATAGGCAGTGCATGGAACAATTACCACGGTCGTTATCGTTTTTGTCTGCTAAAATGGAAACATCGGGGATCTGTGATCCTTGGAGCTGATTTCCGGGGAATTTACTCCGGCCAAAAAGATAATGGCTGCGTACAGGAGGATTGTCATGCGTGTTTATGAAGAAAAAAAGGAATTGACTGAGACAGTTTGCAATGCCTGCGGCAAAAAAATGCTGGTAGAAAATGGCATTTTGAAAGAAGAGTGCATCCATGTGGCGCACGATTTCGGGTTCTTTGGCGAAAAAGACGGGATAAGCGACAGCTTCGATCTCTGCGAAGCCTGCTATGAAAAGCTGATTTCCGGTTTTGTAATCCCCGTTGACAGGCGGGAGAGAAAGGAATTGCTGTAGACTGTCTTTGCACAAAGAACTCCGGCATGGAGGTAATTATGTTAGATATCTGTCTGCTGGGTACGGGAGGGATGATGCCCCTGCCGCACAGGTGGCTCACATCCATGATGGCAAGATATAATGGGATAAGTATCCTGATTGACTGCGGCGAAGGCACCCAGATTGCCATGAAGGAGAAGGGGTGGAGTCCCAAACCTATCGACATCATCTGCTTTACTCACTATCATGCGGATCATATCAGCGGCCTTCCGGGGATGTTGCTCACTATGGGCAATGCAGAACGCACGGAGCCGCTTCTGCTGATTGGCCCCAAAGGATTGACCAGAGTAGTCAGCGCCCTGCGCGTCATTGCGCCGGAACTGCCGTTTGAGATAAACTGCATGGAAATTACGGAGCCGGAGCAGACGTTTTCTTTTTCCGGTTTTCGGATCGAAGCGTTTCGCGTCAACCACAATGTGATCTGTTATGGCTACAATATTGTCATTGACCGGATCGGCAAATTTGATGTGGAAAGGGCCATGAGCCTGAATATTCCCAGAAATTACTGGAATCCTCTGCAAAAAGGTGAGATAATAGAGCTAGACGGGCACACCTATACGCCGGATATGGTGCTCGGAAGTCCCAGAAAGGGCCTTAAGGTGACTTATTGTACGGACACGCGCCCCACGGACAGCATTGTAAAGAATGCGGCTCAGGCGGATCTCTTCCTCTGCGAAGGGATGTACGGTGAACCGGAGAAGGCACAGAAGGCGAAAGAGTATAAGCACATGACTTTTTACGAGGCGGCGCAGTTAGCGAAGAGCGCGGGGGTGCGGGAACTTTGGCTGACCCACTACAGTCCTTCCCTGATCCGCCCTGATGATTATATGCCGGAGGTCTGGAAACTATTTCCAAACGCCGTTGCTGCCAGAGATGGCAGGAGCGTGGAGCTTATGTTTGAAGAAGAATAGACATTTGGAATGGGAACGGAGGTAGAGATGAAAAAATCAAATATCGTGACAACTGTCGTGATCGTGGTGGTGCTGGCAGCGATCATTTTGGCGGTTTTCCTTTATCAGGGACACAGATCCGGACAGCAGACACAGTCAGAAAGCGTAGCGACAGTCGTGCAGAGCATCCTGATGCGGGATCTGAAATACAACTATCCGCCCACACCAAAGGAAGTGGTAAAATATTATGCCGAGATCACGGAATGTTTTTATAATGAAACGTACAGTGATGAGGAGCTGCTTCAGCTGGCGGCAAAGATCCAGGAGCTCTACGATGCGGAGCTGATAGCGAACAAGACCCAGGAGCAGTACATAGAGGATTTGAAGCAGGATATTACGGAGATGAAGCAGGATGGCTATACCATTGCCAGTTATGAAGTCTCCGCGAGCACGGACGTGGAGTACTTTACGCAGGATGGTTATTCCTGTGCGAGACTGTACTGCACCTTTTATCTGCGCAAGGGCGGAACGACGGGACGGGCGCCGTCCCTGGAGCGGTTTTTGCTCAGGCAGGACGAGGACGAGCACTGGAAGATCATGGGCTGGGAACTGGTAGATGATTAAAAATTAAGATTTTTAATCGCGAGGACTGCTTGTCACAAATACTGTGCGAAAAAGGAGACAATAATGGAATCAGCGACGATTTTGGCCATCGAGACTTCCTGCGACGAGACGGCGGCGGCAGTGGTCAGAAACGGCAGGGAGATTTTGTCCAATGTGATCTATTCTCAGATCGATCTGCACACCCTTTACGGGGGCGTGGTGCCGGAGATCGCTTCGCGTAAACATATCGAAAAAATCAATCAGGTGATGGCGCAGGCCTTAAAGGAGGCCGGCATGGAACTTTCCGACCTGGATGCAGTTGCGGTGACTTACGGACCGGGTCTTGTGGGGCCTCTTCTGGTGGGCGTCTCGGAGGCAAAGGCCGTGAGTTTTGCTTCGGGGCTGCCCTTGATTGGTGTTCATCATATCGAAGGGCATATCAGCGCGAATTATATAGAACATCACGATCTGGAACCGCCGTTTGTCTGTCTGGTTGCATCCGGCGGCCATTCTCATTTGGTGGTGGTGAAGGACTACGGCGAATATGAGGTACTCGGGCGTACCAGAGACGACGCGGCCGGGGAAGCATTTGATAAAGTGGCCAGAGCCATCGGCCTTGGGTACCCGGGCGGGCCGAAGATTGATAAGGTGGCCAGGGAGGGGGATCCGGACGCCATTGCTTTTCCACGGGCAAAGGTTGGGGATTCCGATTATGATTTCAGTTTCAGCGGCTTAAAGTCCGCTGTGCTCAATTACCTTAATTCCTGTCAGATGAAGGGTGAGACGATTTGCCAGGCCGATGTGGCGGCCTCCTTTCAAAAGGCGGTAGTGGATGTTTTGACAGAGCATTCCATGGCGGCAGTGGAGCGCTGCGGTCTGCGCAAGTTTGCAATTGCCGGAGGCGTTGCCTCTAACTCCGCGCTGCGGCAGGCGCTTGAAAAAGCCTGTGCGGAGAGAGAGATTGCTTTTTACCGTCCATCCCCGCTTCTGTGTACGGACAATGCGGCCATGATTGGCGCTGCGGCCTATTACGAGTATGTGCGGGGCGTGCGGCACGGGCTTGATTTGAATGCGGTGCCGGGGTTGAAACTAGGACAGACATGAAGTCCTGCTAAGACTGCAAAGTACGCAGCCTAAGCAGAACTAAGTCATGTCTGGGAGAATGTAAAGAGCACATTCTCCGTGAACATGAAGTCCTGCTGATAAGAGAGTGGAGAATATGAATAAAAAGAGATGTACCGCCATCGTTCTGGCGGCGGGCAGCGGCAGACGCATGAAAAGCGATGTGGCGAAGCAGTATCTGCCGCTGGGAGGCAGGCCCCTGATTTGGTATGCCCTGCATGCGATAGAAGAGTCCTCTGTGATAGACGACTGCATTCTTGTTGCCTGTCAGGAGGATATTTTAAACGGTTATGTCCGGGAAGAGATTGTAGAACGATTTGGTTTCCATAAAGTTGCATCTATTGTTCCGGGCGGGGCGGAGCGGTATGATTCTGTTTACAATGCGCTGCAGGCGATTAAGGAAACAGGAACGGCTGGCTATGTCTTCATTCATGACGGCGCGAGACCCTTTTTGACGGAAGAAATACTGGAGCGCTGTCTTGCGGAAGTGGAGAAAACGGGTGCGTGCGTGGCCGGGATGCCTGTTAAGGATACCATTAAAATTGCAGATGAGGATTGTTATGCCAGGCAGACACCTGATCGAAATACCCTGTGGCAGATTCAGACGCCGCAGGTTTTTGAGAGGGTGCTCATCACACAGGCTTATGAGAAACTGATGCAGGAGAAGGAGCACCTTGCGGCAGCAGGGGTAAAAATTACGGATGATGCGGGTGCGGTGGAACTGTTGATGAACAGGCCCGTCAAGCTGGTGGAGGGGTCTTACCGCAATATCAAGGTCACCACGCCGGAGGATATCGCGGTGGCGGAGGCGTTTCTTGCCATATCGTAGGTCGGTGTTAGGAAACGCTAAGATGGAGGGTAGAGATGCGGATAGAAAAGATAGCGCAGGCGGAAGATGCAAGATATGCAAAAATACAGCAGCTCGTGAACCTGCTATGTCATCGGGAACAGAGTAAGCTTGACGGTTTTATGGAAGATGCGCTGCAAGAGGCGTTTTCTGTCGGGATGAAGATAAAGGTGAACGGCAATAAAATCACGATCAGAAACAGGGAGTATGTTTCTTCTGAACTGCAAAAAGTAACGATCAACACGGAAGGGACACTGGCGGTATACGATCGTGACGGCAGAAAATTGTGCGGCAGCGTCTGGTTGAATTCATCCACAAAAAATATTGAGCTGTTCTGTGTATGGGTTAGAAAATATCATGTACCCGCAGAAGTGGTTGCGGGCAAGGGAGAAAAAGCGCTCCAGATACTGATCCTGGTGATTGCATTGGCAGCATGGTTTTTCTATAAAACGTTAAGGATATTGAATCATTGAAAGAAAAAGGATGTTGTGTTAAAAGAGGAAGAAACAGGGAGAGAGAACAGATGAAAAACTTCGGAAAGGTTATCACTATGATGCTGTTGTCGGCACTGGTATTTGCAGGCTGCGGCAAGGCGGAAAATGGCGGGGAGAAAACGCCTGTGGAAACGGCGGATAAGGCCGCTGAG
The DNA here is from genome assembly GCA_002492725.1 of Lachnospiraceae bacterium UBA7054. Taxonomy (GTDB): domain Bacteria; phylum Bacillota; class Clostridia; order Lachnospirales; family Lachnospiraceae; genus UBA3282. The sequence goes on along the minus strand of DLAF01000072.1, from coordinate 2,682 downwards.
GAATCAGCAGCGGAAACAGAGGCCGCGGGGGAGAACGATGCGGCCGGAGAGGCGGAAGAAAGCGGGAGTGTCGGCGAGACGGCAGAGAAGACCTCGGAAGAGGCAGCAGCACAAACATTGACACCGGATCCGACAAATCTCTCTTATCTGGAAGAATATCAGATCGTGGATTTTTATGGAGATGGTAAAGAATACTCACTTTATGCCCCTAAGGGCGGCGAGAATACGGACGGATTCTTCTATTTCTGGGATCATGGCGTTACGTTTACCGCTTCGGTTTACAACTGCGGTTTTCCTGATGTGGCTGCTGAAGCTTTGCAGATGTATCTGCAGGAATCGATCGATCTGCTGGCAAAGGACTGGAAGGAAAATCCCGATTATTCGGAGGTTGGCGTGGGAGAGATCCTGGAAAAGGGGGATGACCGTTATCTGTTTGTGACGGCAAAGGCGAAGGATCTTTACGGCACGCCCTATCAGAAGACGAAGCTCATCTATATGAGTGTCAGGGATGGCGGCGTTGGTGTTTTCTGGGACATGGAGGTCAGCGAACGGGAGCAGGACGAGGAGACGGCGCCGTTGCTTCAAGAGGTGGCCCGTTGTTACGGTCTGAATCTGAGAGAGCTTGCGATGGAGGACGGCGCGTGGGAAGATCAGAATGCACAGCGCGAGGCGGATCAGCAGGATGTCTATGAGCCGAGAGAGGGAGAACCTGTTCTGGAAAAGGTGGAGGGATATCAATATCTTGGTATGTTGACGCTTACCCTTGACGAAGAGGGGAATGTTACCTGTCCGGTTCTTGTGCCGATGGGATGGAATACGACTGCTGACGAAAACAGGGTATCAACGACGACTCACGGCGTTTCCGTGCGGGCAAGCGGCAATTATACCGCCGGAACGATGAATTTTCAGGCAATGGTGCAGAGAGAGGCAGATTGGGATCTGGAGTATTACAGTGATCCGGAGGAAGGAAACCGCAATGTCAGGAGCACCGAAGTCATGCCCATGAAGGGACAGGAGGCAGGCGTTTATTATATTCTTACGTACGAGGAGCAGGATTATAAGTCAGAGGATTATTATAAGAGAGCGGACATTACCTGTATGATATTGGTGGAAGAGAAGTATTATGTGACATGCAGGATCAGTTTGAAGAGCGTGGACTATGACAAAACAACAAACAGCCTGATCAGAGAACTGGAAACGGCTTATGGGCTCGATCTGTCGCAGTGGTATGCCGATGAGGAAGAGCAGTAGAAGAAATGGGGAGTCATATGAAAAATATTTTAAAGATTACCGCAGCTGCATTGGTGGCGTCGCTGGTGCTTGCAGGCTGCGGCATGGCGGGAAGTAAGGAAGAAAAAGCGGCGCCTGGTATGGCAGAGGAAAGCACGGAGGCTGGGAGCGGGACGTCAGCGGCAGAGGAGAGCGGAAATGACGACGACGAGGTGTCGCCCAAAGAGGAGCCGGCAGGAGATAGGGAAAGTATGTCGCTGATCGAAGACGAAGGCGACATACCGTCAAACGGAGATTCAGCGGAGACAGAGGAAAAGAAACCTGTCACCATGGCTGATCTGGTAGGTGAGACCAGAAAGGGGCAGCAGGGAGCGGAGGAACTTCCGGAGACAATTCTGTGGTTCAACGCCACTTATGCGCCTTTGACTTACAGTAACGGCTGGAATTGGCGTCTGCTTGGCGGTTTGGAGCCGACCGAAGAAAACAGGGCGCTTTCCAAACAGCTTTTGGAGTACAGTTGGAGCGTGAGCGACAGGGAATCTGCACTTGATACGACAAAAAGCCTTTTGCAGGACGGCCATCGGAAGAAGTGCCTTGATTATACGAAACAGATGGATGAGTGGGGGATTCTCGAACTGGGGGAAGAAGCCTTTGTTCAGCAGATTGCAACGAAGGAACTTGAGGGGGATATCGGACGCTACGTTGTGGCTTATCAGATCCATCAGGCAGGAATGGAACCGGAATTCATAGCGGCTTGGGATCTCTGCCGGGTGAACCAGCTCTATGCGGATTATTATTTTTGCGGTTACATGACTTATGAGGAGGCGATGGATGCTTCTCTGGCAAATTCCTTAAATCTGCAGGAACTTTACGGCTCCTGGGAGGAAATGGTGGAAGCCTATTTATTGGGCTTCCGATTTTGGAAGGGAGAACCGGTCGTTGATTTCAGCGGTTATGATATTGAGTATGATTCTCCCACGCAGGAGCGCAGACATTACTATGAGATGCTGCAGGAGTTAGAGGATGGTCCCTACACGCTTGACTGGAATATGGAGCTGAAAAAGAGTTGGTAAAAGAGATTGGCACAGCATTATCTAAAGATTAGAAAAAAAGATTGAGAAAAAAAGATTGAGAAAAAAAGGAAAACCAGTTGACATGGAAATTTGTTTTTGTTAGAATAATTTTTGCGCTCCGCATAAATGGGGCATACTGTGAACACGGAGAGGTATCGAAGTGGTCATAACGAGGCGGTCTTGAAAACCGTTTGTCCGCAAGGGCGCGTGGGTTCGAATCCCACCCTCTCCGCTGGAGAAAATTTGCGTAGCAAATTATCTCCACGAGAATACTTCGTATTCTCGGTGAAGTAAATCTGCTACGACATAGACCTACTCTTAATCTAATATAAGTAAATTCAGAATTAGCTATGTATGGAGATGTACCCAAGATGGCTGA
>DLAF01000032.1:53387-80980 GCA_002492725.1 Lachnospiraceae bacterium UBA7054 | reverse complement strand
GAAACGTGCGCCGCCGGGCACACCGCAAAAGATGCCCCGCCTGTGTTTTCACAAGCGAGGCATCCTTTTTCCTGCTGATTGTTACTTCATCTGCTCTTCCTGCTTCTTGATCATCCTACGAACCATCTCGCCGCCGATGGAACCTGCTTCCTTAGAAGTCAGGTCACCGTTGTAACCCTCTTTCAGGTTTACGCCCAACTCAGACGCAACCTCAGTCTTGAAGCGGTCCATAGCTGCCTTAGCCTCAGGAACCTCAGTTCTATTGGATTTGTTGCTTGCCATTTCTTTTCACCTCCGAAATACATTTACATCCTTTGATGCTTCATCTATATTTGAGACAAGCGCGTCCTTCATGCGCCTGCCTCCTGACTTTGTGTCTTTTGACTGCGCAATCTGTCTGCCGCTTATCTTGATGTTAGTATGTTCGGGTGAAATGAAATTATAATGGTAACTTTTTACATTTTGAAAACGATCTTCTCCGCCATTGCCTGTGCCGCTTCTTTGCCCTGCAGCTTTTCCAGAATCGCCAGCCCGAAGGGTACCGCCGCGCCCATACCGCGTCCCGTGATGATATCGCCGTCAATGACAGCAGGCTCTTTCACCACCTTTGCGCCCTCCAAATGATCCTCAAAACTGAGGGCGGAACATGCCGTCTTCCCTTTTAAGTGCCCGCGGTGACCCAGAATGCTGGGCGCAGCGCAGATTGCCGTCACAAGTTTTCCCGCTTTCACAAAAGCGTCCACCTGTTCCATCAGCGGCGCGAATGCTTCCAGATTCGTCGTACCCGGCAGCCCGCCGGGAAGCACCAGCACATCCACCGAATTAAAATCTACTTCTGAAAAAAGAAGATCCATCTCCACCGTCACGTCGTGGGAACTGGTCACAGTCCTTTCTCCCGTGATGGAGACCATCTCCACCGTCTCTCCCGCCCTGCGCAGGATATCCACCACCGTAAGCGCCTCAATCTCCTCATAGCCTGTTGCAAAAAAAACTGCGATCTTGCTCATGTTTTCCTCCCTGTCGGAGCATCTTTTCGCGACGACACGCGTCGAGAATTTCAAATTCTCGACTGCGCTTCCGAGTTTGTGGCTCCGACACAAACTCGCGATTGAAAAATAAGGTCATCAGACTTATTTTTCAATCTTACCTCCTTAGCAGCCATAAAACATTCTTTTCAAAAAGCGGATACGCTTCTTACTATTTCGGATTGCGATCTGTGTATCCAACGCGGAGTCATATCCGTGTACGGTTCCTCCCGTCTCATTTATTGTAACATCAGCTCCTGCTTCCCGCAATCTCTTTTCGTATAACATTGACGCCTTTGATACGGAAGGAAATCTGCTGTGGCAGCTGTGTTTCCAGCTCCAGCTCACCCTGCTCCATCATACTTTTCACCTGACTGCGGGACATTTCTAACACCATGGCAATCTGTTTTTCCGAGCGAAGTTTCAACTTATACGGATTATGTATCGTGATTATAATGTCCTTCTCCAAACTGCCGCATCCGCCGTTTTCTTCTGCGTTATACTTTTTTACAAAGTCAACGCTTACCTTCTCAAAATCAATCTCCGCCTTATTTTTCTGAAACAACGACAGATCAGTGCCGTACCTCCGCGCCAATTCTTCGTCATTGTCCAGAAAACGCTGATATTCCCCTTTCGGTATGGAAGAAACTTTCTGCCGCATTTTGCACAACCGCGGATCACGGAAAAAGAATCTTTCGGAATCATTTCATATTCAATTTTTCTAAAATAGCTCATCTGCATCTCCCGTTTTTGGGTTTGCGATGCATGGGCTATTACATGATGTTATGTTAGATTTGCAATAGCCATGCTATGCAAAATAAACGGGTGTGGTCATTGAATGCGATCTCCTTTCGTATCTTTATTAATATAGGTAATTGCCTGCTTTATTAAAGTTCACCGCGCGCAAACAGGTTGTCTTTCCCCATCCCGCACACATACGGATTAGAATCATACTGATGGCAAAACTCCAAAAAATCGGCTCGCTGTTTTTCATCATTCATAATCTTCACCAGCAATTCTCTCGGAAGCGTTCGCGCATAGGCGCCGGGACCTGCCATTTGAATCTTTTTTACCCCGTGTCGTTTGAGAATATCTTCCAATTCATCCGGCATAAAAGCGTAGGTGATGCACCACGGTGCACCTCCCTTTTCATATTCGGCAATCTCCTCCTCACCTCCCATAAGCCCGTCCTTGTACAGTTTAATTGAAGCATCCTTGCTGAAATAATATGCTTCGACAGCCTTTTCCTTATTTTCAATGCACCATTTTACAAAAGGGTCATCAACAGTTTCATCCAATAGGAATTGGCATTTTTGGATTGGATTTGCAACATAGGGAAGTGAACCCAAACGACTTGATACGCTGATCATAATGCGTTTACGCCCGATGCGCACAAGCTCTCCAATCACCTTCTCCTGATTGGGATAAGTATAGGAAATCGGCGCATCAAAAGAAATCACCATGTCAAAGGACTTGTCTGCAAAAGCCTCCAGATCTTCCAACGCCCCTTTCACAAATGTTATTTTTTCAAGGACACCTTCCTTTGCCGCCAATTCCTTTGCCTTGTCGATCATAGGCTGCGATAGATCAAAATGCGTCACCTCACAGCCATGTTTTGCCAGAAGAATGGAAAATCTGCCGCATCCCGCACCACCGTCAAACACCGTCTTTATTCCTTCCAAATGGGACAGCAGCTCCTTTTCTAAATGACTTTTTTGAACAATATCATCGATAAATGTTTCCTCACGGTGACTCTCCAATTCGCCTTTATCCGGCTGATTCCACAAACGTTCTGCTATTTTTCTGCTATAATCCAAAATATTCTTATTCCCAAAGCAGTTTTCCATTTTGAATCTATCTCCTTTCCGAAACGCCCTTTACCTTTTTGCAACAATAATTGTTGCCCCATCCGGTTCCTCCAACACCTTTTCGATGGCAAAGCCCGCGTTTTTCATCAATTCCGTTTCATGATCCAAGGTGAGCGGAATATCAAAATGCACATAACGCTCAGCCGCTATCCCCTGCTCTTGTCTCTTTTCTAGATACACACCTCTCAAAAGCGCTTCTTCCTCATCGCAGCAGGCGATATAATCCCCCAAAAGAAAAACGCCGCCATCCTTCAGACTGTTATAGACTTTTTGATAAAGCTTCTGTTTTTTCTCCGGCAGAAAATGATGCAGGCTTTCAAAGGATACGACCGCATCCCACGCTTCATGACCAAAATCATATTGAAAGTAATCCTGACATATCGTGACAAGGTTTTTATCCCCATGCTTTTCCTGCAGTTTATGAAGCATATTTTGGCACAGATCGACGCCCGTTACCTCTATCCCCGGATCTCTGCGCCAGATCCGGTCCAGCTCCAGGCCTGTTCCGCACCCTAAATCTAAGATTTTGCGACAGTTTGCGGGTAAACTTTCGGCAAAGATCTGATAAGAGTTTTCCCAAATGGACATATGCTCCTCGTAATCATACAGACGTTTGGTAAAAAAATCTGCCATTTCTTCTAACGGAGAGTCCGCCGTATCCGCAAGCCACTTCTTTAATTCCTGTAAGTATTCTTCTGTTGATTTCATAATTTTTCCTCCATGCCGGAGCATCCGTGTGATTTTTCAATCTGTCCTCCATGTAAAAACATATCATACCCGCCTTCCTCCTTCCACCTCACGCATTTTTCTAAAAAAAGATGAGGCTTTCGCGCAATCTTTATAATTTTGACACAGGGCACGGAACATGAGCATGTTAAAAAAGCTGTCGCCTGGGCTTTAAAAAAAATCGGGAAACGCGATCAACAAAGACTCAGATGGGGAGGGAAGGTTAGTCCTTCAAGCAACCGATTGGAACAACATACACGCCATCCTGCCGCCGATAAGCATAATCGCCTACTCCGATCAATACCATCAAAAAAGCCGGATTCTTCATTTTAGTCGTATCAATTTTATCTGCTAATTTTTTGAGATTTTCTGCGCCTTCCGCAATCAGCTTGTCACCGCCAAGCTTTATTTCAACCAAACCATAAGTACCATCCCGTAAATGAATCACTGCATCACATTCCAACCCCGTTTTATCCCGAAAATGATACACATTTCCATTTAATACATCGGCAAATATCCTTAAGTCACGAATGCACATAGTTTCAAACAACAGTCCAAATGTGTTTAAGTCTTCTATTAAATCCTGCGGTCCAAGTCCTAATGCCGCAGCTGCAATAGACGGATCGACAAAATAACGGGTGTTGGAGGTTCGAATAGCAGTTTTAGAACGAAGATTCGGATTCCATGCTTCCATTTCTTCAATTACAAATATCTTTTTTAGCGCATTGATATAGGAATAAACCGTATCAGAATCGAAGGTCTCTGCTTCGTTTGCAGCAATATCCTCGCAAAGCAACGCATTTGATACCTGTGCCCCCTGATTTCGCGCATAAGAACGCATCAGTCGCTTCACACGTTCAGGATTTCTGGAGACACCGTCCGCACGGGATATATCTGATCTTACAACGGCTTCATAATAATCAAATGCCTGTTCCAGAGCAATTTCACCCTCTAAATCTGTGGCCCTCGGCCACCCCCCACGACAGACAAGAAAAGCCAATCGGTCCAAGTCGAGCGCGTTTTCACCGTCAATTTGTTCCGGTGTCTCAAAGAGCTTTTTCAGGCTCACTTCTCCTGTTGACTCCAACGACTCGTATAAACTCATAGGCCGCATCAGCAGCCACGAAAAGCGGCCTGTTCCGGTATGATGAATGTGCTCATAAGAAGCCGGAACTGCCGACCCCGTTAGGATAAATTGTCCAAACGCGTCCCGATGATCCACCTCAAATCTTACTGCATCCCATAATTTCGGCGCAATCTGCCACTCATCAATCAGTCGCGGAATTTCACCTTTCAAAAGTCTTTTGGGATTGATCCCCGCCATAGACAGATTTTGTTCCTCTTTTTCCGGATCAGCCATATAAAGAATACTTCCAGCTACCTGTTCAGCCGTTGTTGTTTTTCCACACCACTTAGGACCTTCTACCAACACGGCGCCCTTTCCCTGTAAACGCTTTTCCAGTATCTCATCCGCAATTCTCGCTTTATATTTTTTCAATACAATAATACCTCCTGTACGGTGCTTTTACTGCTAGTATACCCGTTTATTAAAATTTTTACAATTATTTTCGGCAGTTTGGCTGAATTTCTTTCGGTGATTTGGCTGAATTTTTTTCGGCAGTTTGGCATTTCTTTCCTCCACCGGCCTACGTTTTTACCGGACTTTATTAGATCGATACAATCGGAATTTATATCATAAAACCAGTTCAAAATACAATTCAGCATGTTCATTGTCGTTATACTTTTCAGTTCTCTTAAATCCATTACTTCGATACAGGTGTTGTGCTACTGAAAACTGTTTTCTATTATCTAAATACATTTTCTTATACTTCTGTTCTCTTGCATAATTTATAGCATGTACTAAATGTAATCTTCCATAGCTTCTGCCCTGATATTCAGGCAGCACAAACATACGCTTAATTTCAATTACTTTACTTTCAATATCAATTATGCGTATTGCTACTGTTCCTATAAGAACCCCATTATCAAATAGACACCAAAAGCAACCATTTCGTATATAATATTGTTCTACATCAGCAATATCATCATGTCTATCCATCAGCGAATATGGTATGCCTACGGCAGTAAAACATTTTTCAAAAAAAGCATCCACCGATGCTTGGTTCAAATGGTTCAGATAATCGTATTCATCCTTTTTTCGTTTATATTCAGTAATATCGGCACTTCGTAGAAGGTATGCCTGACCCCCCTTTTCTACACGATACTTTTTATCGCCAGACATTCCTTTTGAAATTTCCGACACTTTATCAAATTGTGATAGAAAAGAATTTTTCATGATGTATGCTCCTTCATTTTCTGCTATGTTATCTGTCAATCAAATTCAAGTTTATCTGTTTGAATTGGAGGAAATTATACCATGCCCAATTGCGAAAAGCAATCTCCGTACAAAGGTTAGCTTTTCCAAAACAGAAAAACATGAGGTCCCCGCCAAAGCGTCAGCCTCATGCTTTCTTCTCCCATTATTTCAAGAACACTTTTGTACTCGCAGGATACGCTGTATGCTCTTTTCCGAAAGATAATATTTGCAGGCCAATTCCTCCGTCCTGCGCCCTGCAAGATACTCCTCGTAAATTTGCCTGTCACGCAGCGAAAGCTCCTGCCTGATCTGCGTGCCCGCTCCCCATGCCTGCCTGTTTGACGACTTGCGTGGGATATAAATATTTTCTCCGTCCACATACTGCTGTATCAGTTCAATTACTTCAATGGGCAGAATTTCTTCTGCTCTGATATAGCCCATGTCTGCCTCCCTAAATTTTTATTTTTATTAGGAAAAGCATTGGCTATAGCAATGAATTGATTTCTGCAATAGCCAGTGCTATGCAGAGATAACATATCTTCTCATATACAAGCCCCCTTTTTGTCTATTATCGTTAAGTATTTGCATAGTTTCACAATTATTTCCATGATATCATACTTTCCGGAAGCTATCAATTTTTTATTCCGACCATCCCTGCCTTTATTTGGCATTTCGATTTCCGCTTCCGTTTAAGATCTCCGCAAACTGACTTGTTCTTTCCACAAGCTCTCTTCCATTTGCTGACGCCCGTAGTCTGCGACCGCGCCCACCCGTGTCCACGCGGATCTTATTCTGTTTCCCGTACAAGCTAAATTTGAGGTTTACATAATATATATACTCTTTGTCTTGGGAATCATGTACCTCCACTTTGGCATTGCTGACCACATCTAACGGCAGATAATAAATCCGAAACGGATTGAACATGCACAAATACGCCAGTTCGTTATGAAATGTGTCTGCCCAAATTGTCGTCCACTGTGCCCGCATACAGTATGAAACGTGAAATCCTTCCTTGAAACCCTTTCCAGACCTACACTGCCGCAATTTAATATCATAAAAAAGCGGTGCCGACAAAAGATACCAGCAAACATAGACAGGCAGTAAAAGCAGCCATGCGGGATGATCGGGTGTCAATACGGAAAGCAGCCAATCCACCCCCGGCCACAGCAATGTCATACATCCAAAATAGAGATAATTAAATTTCTTCATTGAATTTCCTTGCCCACAAATTTTTAAAGCGATCTTCTTTTCCTGCCCCGCCGCATCAACACAAATCCCGTCACATCCGCCAGCGCCCAGCCAATCGGAATCGCCCACCAGATGCCGAGCACGCCAATCGAAGGAACTGCCGCCAAAACATAGGCAAGCACCACCCTTGTCCCCAAGGAAATCACCGTGAGCACCAGGGACACGCCCGGTCTGTTCACGCCCCGAAAATACCCGTAGAGCAAAAACAAAATACCGATGCCGATATAGAAAGCGCCCTCGATCCGCAGATACTGCATCCCGATCTCTATGATCTGCGTTTCCCCTGCCTCCACAAAAATCAGCATCAAAAACCTTGCCATCACAAACACCAGCACCGAAATCACTCCGCAGAAGCCGGCGGATACCGTCATTGCCTTCTTTGTTCCCTGTCTGACCCGCTCCGCTTTCCCTGCACCAAAATTCTGCGAAATGAAGATCGAGTAGGCATTGCCGAACTCCTGCGCGGGCATATAGGCAAAGGTATCTATCTTGACAGTGGCTGCAAAAGCCGCCATCACCTCAGGGCCGAAACTGTTGACCAGACTCTGCACCATCAAAATCCCAAAATTCATCACCGACTGCTGTACCCCTGTCATCAGGGAATAACCACAGATTTCTCCCACAGGCTTCTCCTCCCGCAGGAAGCGTTTCAGAGAAAAGCGGTAATACGGCTCCTTATACCATAAATAGATGCCTAGCCCCAGACCCGAAACCGCCTGCGCAATCACCGTCGCCTCCGCCGCGCCGGAAAGTCCCCGTCCCAGACTGCACACGAAAAATAAGTCCAACACAATATTGAGCGCTGACGCCGCGCCCAAAAAGTAAAGCGGCGCCACTGAATTGCCCAGCGCACGCAGCAGAAAGGCAAAATAATTATACAGGAAGACAAAAAATATCCCCCAAAAAACAACCGCCAGATAATCCTTTGTCATTTCGTAAAGCTTGGCCGGCGTCCGAAGCAGCAAAAGGATCGGGTGCATCATACCCTGAGAAAATAAAGTAAGCGCCGTCGCCAGCACACCGATCAGCACAAAGGCCGTCTGCGCACAGATGCGCACCCTCTCCCGATCTCCCTTTCCAATATAATAGGAAAAGACGGCACCGCCGCCCATGCAAAGACCGATCAGCAGGGAGTTTAAAAACGTCATCAGCGCATAGGAAGACCCCACCGCCGCCAGCGCGTCCGCACCCACAAATTTTCCAACTACCCAGGTGTCCGCTATATTGTAGCACTGCTGCAATAGATTTCCCAATATCATCGGCGCCGCGAAGGTAAGCAGCGAGCCTGTCACATTGCCTTTTGTCAGATCATGATTCATGTTAATTTTTTCCTGCTCACGCCATTGGTTTACATAACTTAAATCTTGTCTATTCTTTCATTTTCCTTATAGAGGATGCCTTTCGTCACCTTAATAATTTATAGAATCAGTTCGTATTGATACTCAAAGCTGTCCTCCGATGCCGCCCGGTTTCTCCTGCCGCCATACTCCCCGGTTCTGACCATACCGAGTTTTTCCATGACTTGATAGGAAGCTGTATTTTCTGTGTCGCAGTGGGCAATAAAGTGCGTCGTTCCCAAATGTTTTGTAAAATATGCAACAAGGGCTTTTGCAGCCTCGTAAGCAAACCCGTTTCGCCAGTATTTCTTATTAACGATCCAGCCAAGCTCTTCGGCTCCGTTTTCAAAGTAAATACCGACCGCCCCAATTTGCTCACCCTGATAGAGCATCGCAAACTCATAAAATTCCGGCTTTTCCTTCGCCCACTCCGCATCTACTCCCGCCAAAAACGCTGCCGTTTCCTCCCTATTCTCATTCGGCAGATGGAGCATATATTTCGTATTTTCATAATCCGTGGCGTAGGCGTTCACCGTTTCGAGGTATACGCTGCCCAAGGGTTTTAAGAGTAAGCGTTCTGTCGTGATTTCTATTTTTTCATCTTATCTCCTTTTATGATCCATCCTCCAGATCCTTTATGTATCTGCATTTTGGATAACCGGAACACCCTAAAAACTGTTTCCCCTGTCGTTCTCCTTTCCTTGCCGTACGCAAAACAAGTTTTCTGCCGCAGCGGGGACATAACGGTTCCTCAACTTTTGGAATCTTCGCAGCAATGGGAACGGACTGCGAAAAACTCTTCTGCGTTTTTTGTTGAATCGTTTGAATATGCGCTACTTTCCCAGCTTCGTCCAACTGCGTAAGCGGGTACAGTTTCTCAAATAGATTGTCAATTTTCCCCTGCGATAATCGTATCCCTGTCTTTGCAACATTTTGTCGAACTGCCGAAAGAAGGTCACAGCGTTTCACAACCTTATGGTCATCGCTGGTCATGGTAATCTTTTTCAATGTACAGCGGTCACTGAATACAATGTATGAATAAAAGGGCAGTGACTGATCCGCAAGAAATGTTTGAAGCCACTTAATATGCCCCTTGTTCTGTAAGATCGGATTAAAAAATTTATTTTTCTGTGACCGTCCTCTTCCTACAGCCAATGTCTGCGTCCAGTTTTTTTGAGATTCATTTCCGAAAATCCACCCGCTGTAATTTTTGGATTCAAGCACATAGATGCCGGATTCATGCAAAAGAACAACGTCTATTTCTGTGGTTTCCCCATTCTCTTTGGGAATATATAAATTGAACAAATAACGACCGTACCCGGTAAGTGGTTCAAGGTATTTATAGGTATAAAACTCCCCCAACCGTCCTTTGTTCAACAAAACGCTCAGATAGGAATAATTGGTCTGCTCATAATACCCCGTCTTCTTATACTGCTTGTTTTGTACTGCAAGAATCAAAATTATGAACACGATCATTGCCAGCATAAAAAAAAGTAAAAATAAATACATCCACATTGTCTTTTCCCCTTATACTATAAATAATGTATCGCAGCCCCACGCAGACTGCTGAGCCTGCGCTTATTATATCATAAACCATATGGATATTGACAATCTAATTCAGCCATGAAATTCACTGGAAATTCACTCCGATCTCCAAAGCAGTACAGATGCTTGCCCCCATCCCCTTCATGCTATTCTATCTCTATCATTTACATTTGGTCTGTATGGCTATTCTGAGCTGTACTCGTCACGGCAATTCGCCGAGAATTTCCAAATAGACGATTTACCGTATGTTTATCCGCATCTTGACAAACAAATAAGGCTTTACACCGCCATCAAATCCCTTTATAATAGAAGCAGATGCACAATTCTACTATATCGCTTCTATTTTGATGAGGAGGGTGAAAGGATGTACGAAATGCCAACTGATCTGCAATATAAGGATGAACTGAGAAAAGAGCGCATCCGCATCGAAGATGAACTGGAACTGCTTCGCGACAAGGAATATGAAAAACTTGAAAAGAAATTAGAGCGTGATTTATCACGCGTCATTGAAGGTATCGAAAGCTAAACACAAGATAACCCCGTTCTTCCTCGCAGGCTGCTTTCTTCTGCCGCTTTCAAATCAAACTATCACAAAACAATCTTATAAAGATCTGCCGTTTCCCCCTCAAACGTAAAACTCCGCTCGTACACGCCGCCATTCTTTTGAATCACCTTTCTTGACGCCGTATTTGTCTTTTCAACGGATATCCGGAGTTCTTTCATCCCCGCTTCCCTTGCTTTTGAAGCAAGTTTACATAACATTTCTGTCGCATATCCTTTCCTTCTCTCAGAAGGACGCACACTATATCCGCAATTTCCTAAATCTTTCAGAAATTCATTCAAGGTATGCCTCAGATCAATCATCCCGATGATCCTGTCGTCACTTTCTCTGACCGCAAAAAAGGTATCGGTGACGACCCAGTTTTCACTTACCGTTTTCGGATCGGCATTTCGTGTGACTAAAGTCAGCCATTCCTCATAACTTTCCGTCTTATCAAACAGCTCGCTCCCGCAGATAATCATTTCTCCCTGCTGAAAATGCTCCTTACGATAAGCAAGCGCCTTTTCTTTCAATTCTAAAGTTGGTCTTACCAAAATAATATCATTTCTCATAAGATTCTCCACTCCAAAAAGTTTACGAGACGGCGCTTAAGTCTCCTTTCGCAAAAGTCTTTTTATTTCCCCTGTGATCTGACTCGGTATCCCCCGCTCCAATTCCATCAGCCTGCTATACATTCGCACCCCCTGATAAGCAAATACGAGCACATGAAAAACCGCTTCCGAGTCTACGCGCCTAAATTCCCCGGTACTGATTCCATAGTTGATCAATTCTACCCATGTTTCTTTGGAAATCTCATACTGCCTTTTAACAGAATTGTTCTCTTTGGAGATTGCCGGATTGCTGTAATATTCGTAAATGGCAAGGCTGATGGATTTTTCGCAGTCAAGCATTTCAGCCGCATATTTTGCAAGAAGCTCCTCTAATATGTCAGCCGCTGGAATATGCTGCTCTATTTTCGTAACTACTTCCTTTTTCTGCCGGTCAGAAAAGTCATTTACGATTTCCAAAAAAATCTGCTCCGTACTCTCATAATGGCGGTACAGTCCGCCGCGGCTTAAGCCTGTCACCTCGCAGATATCTTTCATGGTAACCTCTTTAAATCCCTTCCCTGCAAACAGACAATATGCCTTTTCCCGAATACTTTGTCTTGTCTTATCCCCTTTCAAGCTCATGTGAATCCTCATTTCTATTTTGCAACACCTGTGTCGCTTTCTATTATGCGTCACGCATGTCGCTTTGTCAAGCATATTTTTCTTAAATGCTTGACACTCCTTCTGCCGTCATGTTATTGTATTTCTATCATTTACATATGGTCTGTATAGCCGTTCTGCGCCATACTTGTCGCGGCACTTCGCCGAGAATTTCCATGTAGATGCAGTAGTTGACACACGTATTTATACGTGCTAAAATATTGCCTAAGAAAAGGAATCCTATAAAATGCCAATGACATCCTCAGAAATGCTTAAGTACCTGAAGAAACATGGATTTCATATCATAAGTCAAAATGGCTCTCATGTTAAAATGAGAAACCGGTATACACAAAAGAGCGTTATTGTTCCCTGCCATGCCAAAGACTTAAAAAAAGGCATTGAACAGGCTATTCTAAAACAAGCAGGCTTAAAATAATATCATAGAAAAAGGAGCTTCACCTATGCAAAAATTATTTTATCCCGCTGTCTTTCATACCGCAGAAGAAGGTGGTTTTTGGATCACCTTCCCCGATCTGCCGGAATGTATGACGCAGGGAGAAGATATGCAGAGCGCTTACGAAATGGCCGTTGAAGCACTCGGCCTTGCCCTCACCGAAAGAAAAAAAGAAAAGCAGGAAATCCCTGTCCCCTCACAGCCATATGATATTGCACTCTCTGCCAAAGAATGCTGTGTTATCATTGAATTTGATATGCTTGCCTATCAAAAGCGTACAAACTCCAAAGCTGTGAAAAAAACGCTTACCATTCCGGAATGGCTTAACGAAGAAGCGCTCTCTCTTGGACTTAATTTTTCACAGGTACTACAGGAAGCATTATTGCAAAAAATAATGAATTGACCCCAGTTGTGCATTTAACATACTTAAATATAAGTAACTCAAAATGCCATTCCGAAATGCTTGCTCTCTTGTCTGAACCCTGATCAGCCAAACTCCCGTCTGCTCAGATTGGAATTATGATAGGCAGGATCGTTCGTCACATCTTGACTGAACCAGTCAAGTGGTTGAAACGCCTCCGCCATCTCCTGATTCGGAAACTCTACCTCTGCTATGACTAACGGTGCAAACGGCGGTGCAAAAACATCCAGCTCTACAGACAGACTAACCTGGTCAATAGATTCTTTCAAAGATGTCAGATATGTCATATTGAACTTTGG
The DNA here is from genome assembly GCA_002492725.1 of Lachnospiraceae bacterium UBA7054. Taxonomy (GTDB): domain Bacteria; phylum Bacillota; class Clostridia; order Lachnospirales; family Lachnospiraceae; genus UBA3282. The sequence continues at coordinate 67,988 of DLAF01000032.1, read as the reverse complement.
TGCCTGAATCGGTATCACATAGCGCCTTTTACGAATCACATTTCCGTCCGCCTTTTCGCGCAGATGATAGTAAGACGCCTCATTTAAGGGGAGGTTATACTCCTCTCTGGCAAGCAGCCCCTTCCCCTTATAAGTAAGGTAATAGGAATCGTCTTCTTTTCGGATCCTGACAACCGGGTCAGTATTGAGATATGCCTGTTCTATGATATGACAAGGATAGGATTCGAGATGTTCCGGTAACTTTGTTACGGTAAATTTACGTTCTATTTCCATGAAACAGATTCCTCCCTCTCTGCCTCTGCACCATATTTTGCGCGTATCAGCAGAGTCAGAAAGCCGTGTCCTCAGCAAGGCCCTGTAGACTCTCTCTCAATAAGCTGCGCCGGGAAAACGATCTGCTGATGTTCCCTGCGCTCCGCGATCACATCCAAAAGCAGGCGGATAGTCTTCTTCGCAATCTCCTCCACCGGCTGCTTGATTGTCGTCAGCTTGGGATTATAATACTCTCCCATCTCGATGCCGTCGTACCCGGCCACCGAGATATCCTCAGGGATTCGCTTCCCTGCTTCCAAGACCGCTCGGCAGGCACCAATCGCCAGCGAATCCGACACCGCATAGATTGCTGTCACTTCTCTGCCCGACGCAAGCAGCTTTTTTGCCGTCAGATAACCGTTCTCCATGGAATAGTGGTCGATATCCTCCTGCACATAGCAGATCAGCTCCTCCGGCACGGACAGGCCGCGCTCGTCGTATGCTTTGCGATACCCTTCCGTGCGCAGACGGCCGATGGGAAGCTCAGAACGCTCCGTGATCAGGGCAATCTTCCTGTGCCCCAGATCTAACAGATAATCGGTCATCCGCTTACTCTCCAGCCTGTCGTCTACCGCAATGTTGGAAAAAATAATTTTTGATACGTCAATACATTCCGTCGATGGAATCCCTACGGTACTGAAAATGAAGGGCACCTTCAGTTTGTTGATCTTCTCCTCGGAGTGGTCGAAGGTGCCGCCCAGAAATACGATCCCGCGCAGGCGCTTTTCTTTTTCCAGCTCGAGCGCCACATCGATCTCATCCTCCTGTGCCTCCACATGTCTTAGTACCAGCGCATACTTATTGCGCTGGGTCTCCTCCTCAATGATTCGAATCATATTGCTGAAAAAGGGATTGGTGATTCCCTTTACCAGCACCGCAATACATCTGGCGTCCGTGCGCTTTAAGTTCCTGGCACTGTTGTTGGGGATAAAGCCCGTCTCCTCGATCACCTCAAGAATCCTCTTGCGGGTCTCCGGATTGATATCCGGATGATTATTAAGGGCGCGGGAGACCGTACTGATCCCCACGCCGCATTGTTTCGCTATATCCTTGATCGTAATCTCCGCCATCTGTATCTCCCGCCGCATTTCTTTTCTCTTGCTATGTTATCTCGTCCTGCCGTAAAGTTTTGACATCTCCAGGATCCGTTCCGCCAGCTCCTCGGTAAACTGTCCGGGCAGCATTCGCCACTTCCAGTTCGTTCCCAGCGTGGAAGGCATATTGGTTCTGGCCTCTGTCCCCAGACCCAGATAATCCTGCATCGGGATCACACAGGTATCCGACACACTGGCCATGGCCGCTCTGATAAACGCCCACTGGATATCCTTCGTTGTTTTGATGTTCAAATACTTCTTGGCAAAAGCCTTATCTTTGCGGTTGAGCTTCTCGTACCAGCCAAGCGTCGTATCGTTGTCATGCGTCCCCGTGTAAACAATACTGTTCGCCGTATAGTTATGCGGCAGATAATCACTGTCCTCTCGGGAATCAAAGGCAAACTGCAAAATCTTCATGCCGGGATAGCCCGTCTTTTTCACCAGGTTAATGACTGATTTGGTCAAAAACCCGAGATCCTCCGCAATAACTGCCTTCTTCCCAAGTTTCGCTTTCATAGTCCGAAAGATATCGTAACCGGGTCCTTTTTCCCAATGCCCGAACTCCGCCGTGGGGTCCCCGTAAGGAATGGAATAATACTCATCGAAACCTCTGAAATGGTCGATCCGCACTACGTCATAAAGCTGATAGCAATAACCGATCCGCTTCATCCACCACTCGTAATCCGTCTTTTTATGATAGTCCCAGCGATAGAGTGGATTTCCCCAAAGCTGTCCCGTCGCGGAAAACGCATCCGGCGGACAGCCCGCCACCGCCACAGGCGTCAGCGTCTGATCCAGCTGGAACAGTTCAGGACTCGCCCAGGTATCCGAGCTGTCGAATGCCACGTAAATCGGAATATCCCCGATAATATCGATTTTCTTCCCGTTTGCATACGCTTTCAGCGCAAACCACTGTTTGGCAAAAAGATACTGCTGGAACTGGTAAAAAGCTACTTCTTCCGCGTATTCTTCTGCATACTTCTTCATGGCCGCAGGCTTACGGAGCTTGATATCCTCATCCCATTCAGCCCAGCTCTTGCCGCCGTAAGCGTTCTTCACAGCCATATAGAGCGCGTAATCTTTCAGCCAATAGGCATTCTCCTCCACAAATTGCTGATATGCCTCGTCCTTCTCAATATGGCTGTTTTGAAACGCCTTCTTCAGCACTTTGAACCGGGACAGGTAGATCTTTTCATAATCGACATAAGCATCGTCGTCCCCGAAATCATACTGCTCACAGTCTTTCTTTGTCAGATACCCCGCTTCGACCAATGATTCCAGATCAATATAATAGGGGTTTCCTGCAAAGGTTGAAAAAGACTGATAGGGTGAATCCCCATACCCCGTGGGACCAAGCGGCAGTATCTGCCAATAGGACTGGCCCGCTTTTTCTAACAGATCAATAAAGGTATATGCCTCTTTGGAAAACGCGCCAATCCCGTACTTTGAAGGGATCGCGGAAACCGGCAGTAAAACACCGCTCTTTCTCATAACATCCACATGTCCTTTCCTGTCAATTGTTCCGACTTCGTTCGGAAACCGATTTCTATACGAATTTTACTCCTTTTTGTCAAAAATAGCAACCTCTAGCCTTTCACCGCACCGGCTGCCACGCCCTTGATGATATATTTCTGGCAGGACAGATAGAAAATGATGACCGGGATAATGCTCATCAGGATCAATGCCATCGTCGCGCCCAGATCCACCGTGCCATAGCTGCCCTTCAGGTACTGGATGTGAATGGGGATCGTACGGTACTTATTGATATCCAGCACCAATACGGGCAGCAGATAGTCATTCCACACCCACATGATCTCCAGAATGCCCACGGAGATCATCGTCGGTTTCAACATCGGCACAACCACCTGAAAGAAGATGCGCACCGGTCCGCAGCCGTCAATAGACGCCGCCTCTTCCACCTCCAGCGGGATTGCCTTCACAAAGCCAACGAACATGAAGATTGCAAGTCCTGCACCAAACCCCAGATAGACGATTGGAATCGTCCATGGCGTATTCAAATGCAGTTTATCCGCCGTTTTAGACAGCGGGAACATCACCATCTGGAACGGCACCACCATGGAGAACACACACAGGAAATAAACTGCCTTACAGAAAGCCGAATCCACTCTCCCGATATACCACGCCGCCATGGAAGTGCACAGTAAGATCAAAAGCGTGGAAAGGATCGTGATCATCACGCTGTAGAGCACACTGTTTATAAACGGATAATTGCCAAACGTCATACCCTTGACAAAATTGCTGAAGCCGGCGCTCATCTCCCCGGTGGGAAGCGCAAAGGTATCTGTTTTCACATAGGTATTCTGCTTAAATGAGTTAAGTACCACTGCCACCACAGGAAGCACATAAACAATGCTGACCACAGCCAATATGATGGAAAGAATTGTATTTGTTTTCTTTTTCATTACTGCTGCACCTCCCTCTTACGGGTATACCCCAACTGAATCAATCCTAATCCCGCCACCAGGATAAAGAAGACCACTGCCTTTGCCTGCGCCACACCTTGGGAAGTCGTGTTGGAACTATAGAAGGTATTGTAGATATTGAGGGCCAGCATTTCTGTCGTCTTGATGGTCTCCCCACCTTCCTGAATGATAAACGGCTGACCGCCGGTAAGCGCCAGGTTCTGATCAAACAGCTTGAAACCGTTTGTCAGGGAAAGGAACATACAGATTGTAAAGGAACTCATTACATTGGGAATCGTCACCCTAAACAGTGTCTGCATGGAAGTTGCACCGTCAATGCGCGCTGCCTCCAGAATATCCCCGGGCACATTCTGCAGCCCTGCAACATAGATGATCATCATATAACCGATCTGCTGCCAGCACATCAGGATGATCAATCCCCAGAAACCGTATTTACTCTCTAATAAAATAGATGTCTGGTAGCGGCTAAGGATGCCGTCAAAGATCATCGACCAAATGTAGCCAAGTACGATACCGCCGATAAGGTTTGGCATAAAGAATACGGTACGGAATAAATTGCTGCCCTTGATTCCCAGCGTCAGGATATAAGCCACAATAAATGCCAGCACGTTGATAAAGATAAGCGATACGATGGCAAACATTGCCGTATACCAGAACGCATGACGGAACGAAGCATCCTGAAATGTCTTAACATAGTTGTCAAAGCCAATGAACTTTGCATCTGAGATTAAGCGAAACTGGCACATGGATAACCAGATACCCTGGATAAAAGGCCAGATAAATCCGATGAAAAACGCAATCAGCACAGGGCCCATAAACAAAAATCCCCAGCGCCTGGTAGCCTTTTGCAAGGAATTTGTACTGCTGATTTTCTTACTTTTCATGGTATCACCCCCGTTTTTAATTTATGTATTGTTTATGATATCCGGAAAACGGCGGCGCGGATCAAGCCCGCCCCGCCGCCTGTTATATACACTATATACAGTTTTTGCCGATTCTATCCTTCTTAGTTGTTCACCGCATTGTACTCGGTTGCCCAGCCGTCCACAAACGCCGTGCGTACGGTCTCCCAATTCGCATCTGACTGATCTGCATTGTACTGATTCAACGCACTTACCAGAGTAGCACGATAGGAATCTACGTTAGGCTGGAAGTTGGTCGCCCAGTTCATGACATAGCAGCCGTCAGACGTATACTTATCAGCTGCTGCCAGGAAACCGTTGGTGGACTGTGCCGCCTGCTTATAAGGCATAACACCGAAGGTATCCACTAACTTGCGGGAAGCATCGGGATCCGTTACACACCAGACCATGAAGTCCATGGTCGCTTTCTGATCCGCCTCAGAAGCCTTGCTGTTGATTGCCCAGCAATTCTCTGTACCACAGTTTAAGCCTGCCTTTTCCTCGCCTGCCACGCCGCAGTAGTAAGGGATCATCGTAGCGTTCGGTACATCGTTCTTCACTGCCTCATACTCCCAGGAACCGTTTACAAAAAATGCCGCCTGCCCTGTCTTAAATTCATTCTCCGCATCATGTCCGCCGTTAGCCAGCTCCTTCGGATCCGTCAGGCTGTTGTTGATGCAAAGGTCATACAGATTCTTGAAGTTATCCATGTACTTGCCGGTGATGGTCGCAGGGCACTCCGTCCAGGTATTCCCTTCCTGCTCGTAGTAATACTCGAGGTTTGCCATATGTCCCGTGAAACGCCAGGAAGAAGAACCATCCATATCGGAGGAGGAGAAAGCGTCAAACCCAAGCTCTCCCGCGCGGGAGTGAATATCTTCCGCTACTGCCTTCAAACCGTCGAAATTCTTAATCTCATCCATGGTATGACCCGCTTTTTCAATCAGATCCGGATTTACGATGATGCCGTAGCACTCATAGCAGTAACCGATGGAAACTAACTTTCCTGTCTCGTCATACAGGTTATACGCATCCGTATTCAGCTCATTGGCGATCGCCGTGCCCTTCAAATCCAGCGCGTAATCTTTCCAGTCTTTTACAACCTTTTCGGTAACGATATCGGCATCGTTATCGGTAACGTTTCCATTTGTTGGGTTAAGTACATAACCTTACCAAACTTTTTGCAATAGGGTATTTCGTTTTCTAATCATTTTTGCTGTTTTAACCAGAATCGGTGCAGACTATTTATGCACTTTTCACAAGCAGGCTGTCCTTGTACCTGTTGTCAGGAAATGGCCTCCCCTTTCGCCTTGGCACTTTGCCACTCGTTTTCCTGCAAAAAGGACAGAAATTCCTTTTCGGGAAGCGGTTTTGAGAAATAATATCCCTGAATATAGTCAATGGCCAGCTCCTCCATGGCAAGATACTGCTCCTTGGTCTCGATGCCCTCCGACACGATTTTCAACTTCATGCCGTGGATCATCTGCATAGCCGCATTCAAGACATATTTTGCCTTTTCGTCCCGGAAAAAGGCCTGGCTCATATCCCGGTCAAACTTCACGATATTGACCGGCATGTCTACGATATAATTAAGATTTGACTGACCTGTGCCGAAATCATCCAGTGAAAAATACACACCGTACTCCATCAACTTGCTCATATTCTCGAGCAGGGTCTTTTTCGCCGCCATGGAAGCAGATTCCGTGATTTCCAGATTGATGTATTTGGGATTGATCTGGTGTTTTTCCATAATGGCTATGTAATCGTCCGCCAGCTCCGGATAACCGCACTGAATGACCGACAGATTTACTTCTATATAATGCAGCCCATACTGCTCCAAACTCTCCTTGGTAAAGAAACGGCAAACTTTATCAAACACGATTTCGCCAAGCGGCAAAATCTTGCCGTTTGACTCCGCCACGGAAATAAACGCGCCCGGCGGCACCAGATTCCCCTCTTTGTCACGCATACGAACCAGGGCTTCCGCGCTCACAAACTTCTTCTCCCGTGTAGAAAAGATCGGCTGATAAAACACCTCGATCCGGTCATCCCGCATAGCGTCTTCAAGCATCTGCTCCATGCGCTTCTCCTGGCGCATCTGCTCCACAAACGCCTGATTCACCCGCCTAAAGTTCGTGGTACCGTGGTCGCGGCTCTTCCACCTTGCATACTGCATCAGAAAAACCATCTCCTGATAATCGTTTACCAGTGTGGTATCCGGCATATAGGTAAACTCCACCTGCGCCATGCCGCCGAGTTCTCTCCTCCCATACTCTACAAAACTCCGCACTTTTTCCACGATATTCTCGGCTTCTTCCGGTGCCTCTAAGATCAGCCACACTTCATCATCCGCCATCTTAAAGACTTTGGTATGCGCAAACTTCGGCAGCCTTTTGGCAAACGCCAGCATCACCGCCTGCTCCCTCGCCCCATCGTCAGCCTGACTTAAGCCCAGATTCCACCAGACGGACATCACGGAAAATTTCTTTTCGCTGTTATAAAGCTTCCTGGCATAGAGCAGCAACGCTTCATGATTGTACAATCCCGTGACCCGGTCCGTCAGATATTCCGGATTCTCCAGCCGGAAAAAAATGATCAAAATGCCCAGTGCGCCCGCATAGCCCACGAGCAGCAGTTCATTGTTCAAAAACTGTGTCAACGCCGCCGCAAACCACAGACCCATCCAGATCAGAATCACGTTCGTCCTTCTGGGATTGCCCTGCTTACGGTTCCTAATCGTAAAAATGATATTGGAGATCACAAAACTTCCCGCAAAAGCATAAGTCGAGAGTACGGACGGCCCCGCCGTGTACACCACCCGCCCCATCTTATAAACACCGATTGACAGATTTGCGATCACAATACTCTCCACCAGAAACGCACCGCATCCGATGAACGTGATCATCCAAAAATTTTTCTTTCCGCCATACACATCCGCACATTCATACAAAAAACCCAAAAGCGCCACCAGCACGATCGTCATCAGATACGTTTTACAGATTGCATAGACGAGAAGCCTGTGATCCTTCATCAACCTGACGATTCCATAAATGGAGAACATATCAAAAAAAATGCACAACAGCATCCCCGCCATCAATATCTGAAACGCAATCTGCGTGCCCAGACGAAGAGACTTGTATCTTACATAAAACATGATCATGATCACAAGCAGTATAATGCCGCACATCTGTGCCTGAATGTTCATCGACTCACTTCTCCTTTTCCCGTTCCCTCACTTGATTGCATTTATTAACGCATAAATCTGCTGCTTCCTAAACCCGCATGATCATAAAAACGGTATCATTTCCCGCACGGATGAAAAAATCAGATGTGGTTTCACCTCAGAGTCACGCGCATCCTCCAGGGAAGCCTCGCCGCTTAAGACGAGCACACTCTTTAATCCATGGTTTACGCCTGCCGCAATATCGGTGTAAAGTCTGTCTCCCACCATCGCAATGCGTCCCCGCTCTGTATTGACTCTAGTAGTCAAATAGTCTATGATGTCCTCGTTCGGTTTGCCAATCACCCGGTCGGGCCACCGAAATGCCGATGCGTGGATAAAGGCGTGGATTGCTCCGGCATCCGGAATGAAGCCATCCTCCGTCGGACAGTTATAGTCCGGATGGGTCGCCAGATAGGGCAATCCCGCACGCACCAGATCGCAGACCCTGCACATTTTTTCGTAATCGAGCGAAGTGTCAAACGCCGTCACTACCACATCGGGCGCTTCCTCCTCCAGGCAGATGCCTGCCCGCAAAAACTCCTCCCGCAGCAGCTCATTTCCCAAAAGAAAAACCTTTTTCCCTGCAAAATGCTGCTGCAGATAATGAATCGTGGCCTGCCCTGAAGTGACAATCTTCTCCTCCCCCACAAAAAGCCCCATCCGCGCAAGCTTCTCCACATAAACCGCCGCGTTTTTGGAGGAGTTGTTGGTCACGAAAACATAGCTCCTGCCTGTGGCCTCGATCCGCTCAAGAAAATCCCGCGCACCGTCGATCCACCGCTCTCCCAGATAAATCGTGCCATCCATATCCAGCGCAAAACAGTCGATCTGCGAAAGAATATCTTCTTTGTCCTCATTGATCCCAGGAAGCTCCTGCATGGCCATTCTCAAGCAACCGCCTTCCGCAAGTACTTTTTTCCTAATACCTTATATTTGTAGTTTACCATACTGTTTACAGGATGGCAATGCAATGCCAAAGAAACAAGGCATGTTCGCTTGACCCATGGAGACAAAAATGAGACAATAGAACCAAATACAAGTACGAACATCCTATCAGTAAAAACGCACAGATCAAAATACAAATCAGGAACGGAGGCCGCCATGAAAGAAAAACTCTACACCATCCCCTTAAACGATGCCATGAACGCGCAGGATGAATGCCCTTTCTGCTTTATCGAGCGCAATGTGGAACAGGACCTTTTGGATTTCGTCCTCGGCTCAGGCTCCTCCTACATGGAGAGCGATGTCAGAGAACAGACCGACAAAGAAGGCTTTTGCCGCAATCATTTCAAGAAAATGTTTGACTACGGCAACACGCTGGGAAACGCCTGGATCCTGAAAACGCATTACCAGCGGATGAATCGGGAACTCCACGAAAAAATAAAGGCTTTCGCTCCCGGCAAAACCTCCTTAAAAGATAAGCTCAAAAAACAGACCGGCCGCTTAAACCCGATTGGTATCTGGGCCGCCGAAAAAGATACGTCCTGCTATATCTGCAAACGCTACGCTGACACCTACGAGCGCTATCTGGACACCTTTTTCGTGATGTTCCAAAAAGATTCCGACTTCCGCACAAAGGTGAAGGAGAGCAAAGGCTTCTGCCTCCACCACTTCGGCGATCTGTGCGAAGCGGGTGAGAGCCGCTTAAGTGACAAAGAAAAAAAGGACTTTTATGACCTGGTCTTCCCGCTGATGGAAGAAAATATGGCACGCCTGTCAGAAGACGTTTCCTGGCTGGTAGAAAAGTTCGATTACCGCAACAAAGATGCCGACTGGAAAAATTCGCGCGATGCCATCCAGCGAGGCATGCAGAAATTAAAGGGCGGGTATCCCGCCGATCCGCCGTACCAGGCAAATAAGTAATTGCATAAGATAAAAATGAGGAGGCATTCTTCTTATGAAGGCTGCCTCCTATTATCTTGATCCGCATTTTTTATGGATACGCTGTGTTTATTCGTTCATACAGTCATCTTCGTCGTCGACGTCTTCATCCTCGTCGTCAAAGAACTCTTCCACCTTCTTTGCGCTGCCTACGACTTTGTCCGTTGCCTCGGCCTTCGCCGCCTGAATGCCCTCCTTAAAGACATCCTTCACTTCTTCCTTCAGGCTCTCCTCCGCCCTGTTCAGATCCAGATTTACGTAGTTGCGGTCGGAATCGCCCTCGTCGAGATCTTCGTCAAAATTATCGAAATCATCGTCATCATCAAAATCATCATCCAGAAGTGCATCTCTGCCCTTGAGATAATAGTACGCCCCTCCCGCTACGGCGCCAAGAGCCGCTGTCAGTAATAAGACCTTACCAAATTTTTTTGCCATCAGTGTTCTCCTTTCACGGATTGTCGCCCAAGTATCTATTATTATATATACTAATACTATTTTGTAAAAATGAAAAGAGAATATGTATAAAAAAACAGAAAAATTTACCAAATCAGCACTTAGACCACTACATCTTGTGGAAATAAATTTTTTTAAAACTAGTTTTCTCCTTGACATTGAATCCCGCCCGCTATTGTGATATAGTAAAATCTGACCGAAAAGGTCAATTTATGTAGAATTGAGGAAGACATGAACGAGAAATTTTTTGATTTGAAAAAAGAAAAGCAGGACCGCATGATTAATGCTGCCTTAAAAGTATTCGCACAGGGCGGCTATAAACATGCCAGTACCGATGACATCGTGGTTGAGGCCGGCATCAGCAAAGGATTATTGTTTCACTATTTTGGGAGTAAGCTCGGCCTTTACAGCTTTCTCTTTGACTACAGTGTACGTTTTATGAAACTTGAATTGACCGGTGCCGTCTCTTCCACGGAGCAGGACTATTTTGAGATCCGCCGACTGATGGAATATGCCAGACTGCAGGTACTAAAGAATTATCCTTATATGCAGCAGTTCTTAAACCGCTGCCGCCGCGAGGATGTGAGCGAGACTCTGGTTGCCATCGAGCGGCAGAGAAATGTATTGAGTGACGTGCAGGCCGTGTTAAAAAACCAGGCTGACCGCTCTCGTTTCAAGGCCGAGGTCGATTACGAGAAACTTGACCGAATGCTCACCTATACCCTAAACGGCCTGATGAACGCCCACTTTGAGGACGCTTCCTTTCACCCGGACATGCTCTACGATGAGAGCTGCGCCTATTTGAATATGGTAAAGGCGCTCTCGTACCGCTAGAGTGTGCCTGCGGCAAACTCTAGGCAAGCGAAAAGCCTGGCTCAATGCCAGGCTTTTTTTAGTCTCTTAAGTCCCTCCCGAATCTCCGCTTCCGACAGACTACCATAGCCGAGAATCAGAGTTGCCGGTTCTATCGCCGTCTGCGCGTCTGCCGTCATGCGAAAGGCGCTCATGCCGTAAACCTTCACATCTGCCTCCTCCGCTGCTTTCACAAGGCTTTCCTCGTCCCTTCCTCTCCTGTCTTTCAACAGAATATGAAGCCCTGCATTTTCACCGCTTACCGCAAAATCCGCCTCCCATTCCCTGATCTCTCCCAGGAGCAGATCGTGTTTTGCGCGGTAGACTTTACGCATTTTATTCAGGTAACGCTCAAAATAACCGTCGCGGATAAACTCGTTTAGGATCGTCTGGTCGATCCTGGAAACCGTGGAGGAGATAAAACCGCACTCCCTGCGGTATTTTTCCAGAAGCGGATATGGCAGCACCATATAACTGACACGGATTGCGGGTGCGATCGCCTTCGAAAAAGTTCCCAGATAGATCACGTGTCCCTGGGAATCCGAAGCCTGCAGGGACGGCAGCGGTCTTCCCTTATAGCGAAACTCACTGTCATAGTCGTCCTCGATCAGATAGCGCTCCTTTCCCTCTGCCGCCCAGCTAAGAAGCTCCATGCGTCTTCCGATCGGCATGGATATTCCCGTGGGATACTGACGGGAAGGCATTACATAGGCAACCTGTGCGCCGCTCTCTCTAAGCCTGTCCACGCGGATTCCCTTCTCATCCATGGGCACCAGAAAAATCGGATAGGCAAAAGAGTTAAAAATCCGATAGGCTTTCTGATAAGTCGGATTCTCCATGGCAACAGGAACATGACGGCCAAGCAGCTTTTCCAGCAAAAGAAGCAGGAAATCGTTTCCTGCTCCGATAATGAGCTGCTCCGGATCACAGTTGACTCCGCGGGAGCTGTGCAGATAACGGCAGATCGTGTGCCGAAGCTCCCTATCTCCCTGCGGCTCCCCCAACGCAAACATCCGGCTCTTTGCATCCACCAGGATATTTCTGGTGATCTTTTTCCATGTGGCATAGGGAAAATACGTCATATCAATGGCTGTCGGAGAAAAATCATAACGGAAGGCATCCTCCGTCTCTTTCGCAGACGCCTTCGGCTTTTCCTCCATCGCCGTCATCCCGGTGTTGTAAAGCCCCTCCGTGGCATTCACAAAATATCCGCTCTTCGGCTTAGCCGTCAAATACCCTTCCGCCACGAGCTGTCCGTAGGCCATATCCACCGTGGTTCTGGACACTTGCAGAGAATCCGAGAGGAATCTGGCTGAGGGAAGCCGCTCTCCCGGCAAAAGCCCCCCTGTCCTGATTTCCTCCCGGATGTATTCGTAAAGCTGCTCATATAAAGTTTTACCGCTCTTTTTCTCCAATCGAATCCGGATTGGCAATTCTTTCATGGTAAATCTGCGCCTCCGTTACTTTCTGGCGGCAGCGTTCTTTTCCTTGATCTTCTTCATCAGCATTTCCTTCACATCCCTGGCCTTTTCCTTCATGCGGGGATTGGCTGTCTTTGACGTGATGAGACCCGTGATCAGGCGGCTCGCCACATCGTACTGCTCGAAACGCATGGCCGTCACCGAAATCAGGAAATCCACTGTAGGCTCATCCATACCACACATAGGGAAACTTTCCGTCTGCCTCGCCGCAAGGAAGCCTTCCAGCGCATTGCGGAGGAACTCATCTTCCTCATCCTGACACTGTTTCTTTTTCTCCTCATAGCCCTCTTCTGCAGGGTCCAGATGTTCCGCCTGTCCTCTCAAAAGCCAAGCCGTTTTTAAACAGATATACGCCTTCTCGCTGGCCTTCGTCTGCTTGACGATCGCATTAGCAAGCGCCATCTTATAACGCTCCAAAGCCTCCTCGTAGGTGTAGGTTTCCGCTGTATCCTTCTGCGGTTTAAAGTTTGCGGAAATCGCCTTCTGGATATTCTTTGCCTGCGGCGACGTCAAATATTTGAAAAATCGGCTCAGAGCCGCATACCCGCAGGACGGACACATGATCACATCATATTTCAAAAGATCGATCTGCTCATATTTGGGACGCAGATCCAAATCGCTCCCCGCCAGCTTTGCCTTACCGATCTTGACGGTCCTCGCCTTAAATTCTCTGTCACAAAGCGGACAGGTAAAAGATTTATCAAAGAGGAAATCCTGCTCCTGCACGACATGTGCTGCCGCTTCTCCACCTTCTCCCTCTTCCGCCTTTTTGGGGGCATCATAGAGATCCATCCCTTCCAAATTGCTCAGTCCAAACTGCTCTAACCCCGACAACAGTCCTGCCATTTGTTTATCCTCCACCTTATATTCGTTCAACTATAGCCCTTCAATTATACCCTATTATTCTGATTTCGGCAATACATAGGAACTCTTAAGTGATACAATTCTGTTAAAAACAAGGCTTCCCGGTTTCGAATCCTTACAGTCCACACAGAAAAATCCCTGTCTGACAAACTGGAAGCTCTCGTAAGCCTTCGCATCCTTCACCGACGGCTCAATCCTGCAGTTTTCCAGGACCTTGAGCGAATCGGGGTTTAAATTGAGGCTTCCGTCCTCGTTGTAGACCCCCTTCTCCTCGTCGATGATGTTCTCGTAAAGCCGGACTTTCGCCTGCACGGACTCTGCGGCTGACACCCAGTGAATGGTTCCCTTCACCTTGCGGCCGTCCGGACTGTTGCCGCCCCTGGAAGCCGGATCGTAGGTACAGTGCACCACCGTCACCTTTCCCGTTTCATCTTTTTCATAATCGGTACACTTCACAAAGTAAGCGCCCATAAGCCGCACCTCATTGCCCGGGAAAAGCCGAAAATACTTTTTCGGCGGCTCCTCCATAAAGTCCTCCCGTTCAATATAAAGCTCCCTGCTAAAAGGTACCTCGCGGGAACCAAGGCTCTCATTTTCCGGGTTATTCACCACGGGAAGCAGCTCCGTCTCCCCTTCGGGATAATTGTCAATGATCAGCTTGACCGGATCAGTCACCGCCATGATCCGCGGACGTTTCAGCTTTAAATCCTCCCTGATGCAATACTCGAGCATCGAGTACTCCGCCGAAGAATTTGCCTTGGAGACGCCGCACAGATCCACAAAACGCTGAATGGATTCCGGAGTGAATCCGCGTCTGCGCAGGGCCGCAATGGATACCAGCCTCGGATCGTCCCATCCGTCCACGATGCCGTCCTCCACCAGTTTCTTGATATAGCGCTTTCCAGTGACCACATTGGTCAAATACATTTTGGCAAATTCGATCTGCTTTGGCGGGTGCGGATATTCCAGCTCCGTCACCACCCAGTTGTAAAGCGGCCTGTGATCCTCAAACTCCAGCGTGCAGATGGAGTGGGTGATACCTTCGATCGCGTCCTCGATGGGATGCGCGTAATCGTACATGGGATAGATGCACCA
>DLAF01000032.1:23123-53080 GCA_002492725.1 Lachnospiraceae bacterium UBA7054 | reverse complement strand
GGATAGATGCACCACTTGTCCCCCGTATTCTGATGGGAAAGATGCGCCACCCGATACAAAATGGGATCGCGCATATTAATGTTGGGTGAAGCCATGTCAATCTTTGCCCGCAGGGTCTTTTCCCCGTCCGCATATTTTCCTTCCTTCATCTCGGTAAAGAGCCGCAGATTTTCCTCCACGCTGCGCTCGCGGTTCGGATCGTCACGTCCCGGCTCCGTCAAGGTTCCACGGTATTCCCGCATCTGTTCAGCAGTCAGGTCGGAAACGTAGGCCTTTCCCTTTTTGATGAGCTTGACCGCTCCCTCATACATCTCGTCAAAATAATCGGAAGCAAAAAAGAGTCTGTCCTCAAAATCCGCTCCCAGCCACCTCACGTCGGCCTTGATAGACTCCACAAACTCACTCTTTTCTTTGGTCGGATTCGTGTCGTCGAAGCGCATGTTAAATTTGCCGCCATATTCGGACGCCAGCCCATAATTTAACAGGATGCTCTTGGCATGGCCGATATGCAGATAGCCGTTGGGCTCAGGCGGAAATCTGGTGTGCACCGTATCGTAAACCCCCTCCGCCAGATCCTTCTCTATGATCTGCTCGATAAAATTCTTAGATTCTTTGCCTTCCATGTTCCTTTTCTCCTTCACCCGCTCCGAGTTTGCGTCTCTAATAAGGGCAAAATCCCACCCTGTGGAATCTTGCCCCGTTGCTGTCTTAGTGTTTTGCTGCGTGCTAATCTTCCTCGTCATCCACAGCCGCTGCGATCCCGGAAACCACCGAAGATACCACGGAAATCACGACAGGAATAATGACTACTACCAAAAAACCGCCCAACAATAATGTAAATCCCATGATCAAATGCCCCCATTCCGCCCTGCTGACACTTTTCTTCTCCGATATGCCGTAAGGCTGTACAAAAATAATTATACACATTATTTAAAAAAACTGCAAGACCCGACACAAATCCCAAAGTCAGTGATAGGGCCAACGTTCAAAATAATTCCAATAGCTGCTTTCGCTAAGCACCGTCGTTGCCAGATTCACGGTCTCCTCCGGAGAATATAAGGGGGATGTATAGATCCGCCTTCCGTCGTGCAGATATAAGGTCTTTGCCGCGGCATCATATGTCAGATAACCGCGGATCCGGGTGCGTTTGCTGTACATATCTCCCTTTCGCATGTCTATCTGGTAAGCATCGCCATCTCCGCATAAAAAGCCGAAATCCGCTCCCTCTACCGACTCATACCGTGTCATCTTTTCGGGCAGCCTCTGATAGGTTTCATGAATGTCGCAGAAATAGACATCATCATTGGTGGACCAGTCCACAAAACGAACCTCTACCGTCCCGTCTTTATAGACCAGATAAAGATCGTCATCCTCCCCATCAAAGAACATAGTCTCCAAATATTCCACATCCACACGGTTTCCCGGATCTATATAGACACCTTCCTCCCCCATCTGATAAAAGAGCAGGCTCTCCTCCTCCCTGGAAGCCACTGCATAGAAGGGCCGTCCGTTACACACAGCCGTAACGCCGTCTGCAAGCGCCTCCTCATAAAGCAGTTCCCCATCCGCAAGCCGATATCCGTACAGCGTATGATGCCCCTCCAGCGAAAGCACGCCGTTTTCCCGGTCTATGCCCAGATACTCCAAACCCCCGTTCTCGTAGGTCACGGTTCGGCGAATTCTCCCGTCCGACGGCTCTATGATATGGTAAGCATCATCGGTAACGACTAAAAGCACCTCTGTCCCGTCTCCTTCGAAGTCGCCAAAGGCCACTGCTTCCGGGAAAGCGGTATCCTCATACGTCCATATCCGTTTTTTCTCCGTCGTATCGAACATTTCCACACAGGTAAAAAATTCATCGTCAAGCCTTGCCGCCGCCAGAAGCTTTCCGTCTCCACTAAGCCGTGCCTGCCCGTAAATATTCTCTCCCTCGTAAAATATCTCCATTCCCTCGCCGAGCGCCCTTCGATACACCGTAATCTGATTGCTGCCATAGGGCAGTGTCACGCAGTAGCCGTCTCCCATGGCAAAATCCTTCACATTGGAGGAAGTACAGTCGGAAAAGGTTACGCCGCTCATTGCTTCCCTATGTTCCGTGTTCAGATAATACCATATTCCGTCCCTTGTAAACACCATAAAATCATCCGTGTTCGTATAGGAACCGGTTTTAACGACCTCCGACCCAAAGGAAAACGTATCGATCAACGTCCCGTCTTGTCTGTCAAACAGCATGACATCACTATATTTCTGACACAGAAGATAATTACTTCCCTCTCTGCGCGCAAACCCAACATCATAGAGCCAGGTGCCCGATTCCTCAAAGCGCCACAACTGCTTTTGACCAGATAAGTCAAAGGCCTGCAGTCTGCCGGACATTCCGGCTGTGGTTACCGCTGAATCCGTTTTTTCCGCGTGGTTACTGGTCACATAGAGCAGATCGGCGCCATGCTGATAGCTTCCTTCCTCCAGACACAAATTTTTGATATATTCATAATCAATAGGATACAGGGAAACTCCCGGCTTTTCTCCCGCGTCGGCAGAATAGGTAAGCACCGCAATACGCTTTTCCTCACTTCTTGTCGTCAGCTCCAGCGCGATCAGAATCCTGCCATCCGCCGTGACCGTCTGTTCCGCTTCAAAACCGGCCTTGGTATACAGCCCTTCTTCCATCTGTTCCCATTGCAGTCTGTCCGTCGCTTTCCCGTCTGCGCCTACCAGATAACAACCTCCCTCCTCCACCACCAGGAACGCCTCTTTGTCCGGTATGGGAACCACACCCTTATAGTCGGTGCAGGAATAGGTGATGATTGCCTCCGTCTCCAGATCCTGCACACACAGCTCCTCTTCCTGCGCACCTTTCGTTTTC
Organism: Lachnospiraceae bacterium UBA7054; assembly: GCA_002492725.1. GTDB lineage: Bacteria > Bacillota > Clostridia > Lachnospirales > Lachnospiraceae > UBA3282. The sequence goes on along the minus strand of DLAF01000032.1, from coordinate 50,214 downwards.
TGCGGGTACAGAATCTTATCCTCCGACAAAAACCCTGCCTGACACTCCCAGGACAAATTCACGCCCTCCGGCCGAAAAGATTCCTCCCCGGACTCGTGCAGGCTCTCCCAGACAGTCAGTCTGCCGGAATCCCCCACAGCCATCACTCTGCTGCCTTTAGGGGAAACTTTCATAAAGCGAATGGTGCCTCTCGCCTCCAGAACCCGGTCCGGCTTGATCTGCGCGCCGTTCTCATACAAATGAAGCAGCTCTGTCAGGGAATACATCAGCTGAGACGGGCAGTCCGCCGCCTGCCGTCCGGTATCGGTTCCCGCCATATATTTCTGATAAGCGATGACGTCTACCGTTAAGCCCAGCATCCGGTTTCCTTCTTCCAGATAACCAAGCGCGTCTCTGGCATAGGCTTCCGTGACCCTGCGCTGAGATTCCTCATACTGTTTTTCTATCTCCCCGTACTGCTCCTCAATCACGCCGGACTGTTCATAGATGAGCTTGGCGTCTGCCTTGATCTGCCTGCTCTGACGCTGTATCTTTAAGGCCGCCGCGGTACTGACCAGACCGATCAACAGGCATAGCACACTCACTGACACGGATGTCAAAATCATCTTTCGCATCCGCTGTTCCCGATGCCGCTGCCTTAAATCATCATAGCTGCAGTCAAACATCGGCGCCGCCAAGCGAAGCAGTTCGCTCCTGATTTTTCTGCGTACTTCTCTGCGCGTATTTCCACGCACATCCGCCGCCAGCGGTTCTACGGGAATCTTATGATAAACGACACTACCGTCAGATTTATGTTCTTCCTCCTCCCGAAAGAGAAGTTCCTCCGGAAAAGAGACCTCCGGCTCTCCCTCCGCCAAAACCGCCAGCACATGTTCCCTGTCATGCATCCCGATAAAGGTCTCTATCTCCTTGCGGCACCAAATTGACTCATTCAGTCTGGGAGAACAGATCACGATCAGATATTCCGAATGCGCCAGCGCCTCCGTGATCGGATCGGCAAGATTGCTCACAAGAGGCAATTCTTCTTTGTCACGAAATACCCTGCGGATCCGTGTTTTGATCTGCCCCTCATCGTTCTCTTTCCCTTTACGGCGCACCACGTTGCGCGGCAGCTTAAAACTTTCCAGACATCTGTGCAGCGTCTGTGCCACAAAACTGTCCGGCTGCGTATGCCGATAACTGATAAAGGCATCATACTGCCACTTTTCTGCGGTAGTATCTTTTCCCTTTTTCCAACTATTCATCTTTCTTTTCCTCATATGTCTTAAAGAAGATATCCCGCTCTACCACATAAATATCATGTTTATCATCGCTGCGTACCGCCAGATAGTCGCCCGGTCTGCCCAGCATATACTTCTCCGCATCCCAGGCAGTAAAGACTTTGACCCTTTCAGTCAATTCTTTGGCATAAATCTGTCCGCCGCCATTTGCAATACAGATTTTCGCATGATCGATCAGTTTCATGACCTCTCCCGTGGAACGATCATGTACCGTCGGTTCATACAACAGCTCCCCCTGTCTGTGATCCGCACATTCCTGATAAGGTCTTTGCGTCACCTCATAAGTCTTGACAAAGCGTTCGCGGCGGTTTGGATATACTTCTCCCTTGATACCGACCATAATGATCAGATCCTCTTCCACCACCATATCCACGTCCCCTTCCAGCGTTCGGATCGTGATCGGCGTACCAAGCGGCAGCACATCTTTTGCCACCACATAGCCGAGCGGAATCGGCTTTTTTACAAAAGGGTGCATATCCGTAAGGTCAATCTCGTATTCTTTTGCCACGATCACCTGGCAGTGATCGAAATAATCATTGAGTCTTTCACTGAAAAAGGCTTCCGAGTGGAGCGTCGGATAAGCGTCCTCGTAGAGCGTCATATTGATAAAACCGCCCGCCTTCTCCCGATGTCCGCCGCCGGAGCCTACTCCCTCCGCCAGAAAAGCCGCCAGATCATTGGCCTGTACCTCTTTCACACAGCTGCGGACAGAGAATTTATAACCGTCCTTTGTTTCATTGTAGACCACACAGCAATAGACCTCCGCCACCTGAATCAGGAAATCGCTGATCAATCCCAAAATATTCGGATCACAGGGCTTTGACTTGATGATCGCATAGTTATAGTCATCATTATAGATATGCCGGATCATCGCCACCCCTGCCACTTCCATTTCCTGCAAAGAGAGATTGGAATTGCGGAATAAGGTGATCAATGTCTTGTCTACGGGAACCGCTTCCCGCATATCCATATCCAGCGGATTAAAAATTTCTGAAAACTGATTCGTATCCGTAAACAGACCATAGTACAAAGCCGTACCCAGTTTACTGTCTGTTATTGCATAACCGGCCTTGCTTAACATCTGCCACACCAGCGTAGAACAGCTCCCTACATGGGGATTGATCTCGCTCAGCCGTGTCTGCGCCGTTTCGATCTGGTGATGGTCAATGACTGCCACGTGCTCGGCGGGCAGCTTCACCACATTGCCCGCACCATACTGGCAATCCACCGTGATCAGGAGGCCCGGAAGCTTCCCGCCGGGCTGTGTCTGTGCATACGCCGCGGAATCTTCTATATGCGTGATGGGAATTTCCAAATGCTCCAGCATCAATAACAAATTGGGCTTTTGTATTTTATTCCTGCCGCCGTAAATCAAATGGGCCCGTCTGCCCATAGATTCAAAATAGCGGCAGAGTCCAAACCCCGCCGCAATTGCATCCGCATCCGGATTGTCATGACACTGCACCATGATCGGATCATATTCCAAAAGTTCTTCCAGCCTCATCTTACCCTTTTCTCCTCCGCACTAGTTTCGGTCGGGTTCCCCCGCGTTCATATCCGTATACATATCAAGCAGGCCTACTGTCTCCGAAGCCGGTCTCCCGTACATATTGCAGCATTCGTGAGAGACGCTCTTTCGCTCCTTACTCTCCTCGTCAAAGTTGACGCTCATACGGTATACTCCCTGCTCGGATTCCGTATCCAGGTGCCTCATGATCTCCTCGATCATCGCCGCATCCTGTTCCTGCGGCCCCTGTTCCCTTTCCTTTTTTTCATCCATAACTTTGCCTCTCCCTAACCTGAATCAATATAGATAATCCGCCGCCATCTCTAAGAGATAGCCGTATTCGCGATCTATTCTCTCCAGTATCCTGCTCCAATCGTCCTCTCCCATAGAAAAGAAGGCCGTCTTTGGCTCCACGATCTGTTTCACCTGTCTTGACAAGGGCGCCAGATCAATCTCACCCCTGACCAGCATGGTCTGTTCCCCGTCTGTCAGACTCCGGATCTCGTCAAATTCCAGTTTGAAACTCTCCCCCTTCCTGATATGGGAAAAATCCCCCGACGCTTCTAAACGAAAGTCCGTATCCTGCATATCCAGAGAGGCCTTCGCCCGGAAGCTGTTCTTTGGCCCGTCGTATGAAAAATCTCCTTCCAGTTTTGCGGTTTGCTTATTATCGTCTTTTAAAACGCTGTATTTTGCCTCTGACTCCATTTGGTACTCGCCCTCTTCCAGACTGCGGACGATCTGCCAGACAATTTCCTGCTCTCTGTACGTCTCATCGTTCTTATTGTCAAAGGCAATCCTCCCCTGCATTCTTTCCAGACTGTTTTTGCTGCCCAAAAAATAAACATCGCCGTCTATACGCACAGCGCCCCTGCCCAGAGTAAGCGGATGTTCCAGACGGATGCTCTCGATTCGGTCGGCTTTTCCCATCTCTACCAGAAGGCAGATTTCTTCGGGGCCGGAAGCTTTGTCAAAATAACTCATAAATCCCAGCATATCCTCGCGGTATGACCCTGGAATGTTTATATTATCGTTTAAATAATCACTCAGAATCCGCCAGACAAGATCATTGAACGTGCTGCCTTCCATACGGATGCGGTAGAGACCGTCACCCGCCTTTTCCATTTTCATATTCCGGCGGCAGGATTCTATTTCTCCGGCATAGCGCTTCAAAAACGCCTTCCCCGCACCTTCCTCATCCCTAAAATACCAGGGAGCAGAAAACAGATCGATGGAAAAATCATCATCCCTGGCTTCGCCAAAAAGCCAGTCATCCGCCCACATGGAACGATTATACTGGGCAAGGACATTTTCATTTTCCAGATACAGATCCTCCAAAAAAAGCTCCGGCACCGAAAAACAGAAGTTCTCCCTGTCCGCGTACACATCCAGATGCCCAAACTCATAATTCATGATACTGAGAGCGGTCGAGGAAGACAGTTCTTTTCGTTCCATATCCTTCGCATAGTCCGTGTCCACGCCAAGCGTAAATTCACCCAAAAACGTATCGAAGGTGACATCCAATTTCGCATTCGTCTGCGCGCCCCGGGTATAGAACATACGGTAAAGTTCCTCCGTACCCAGCTTTTCATACATGGGATTCTTCAGCGCTTCGGCTTCTTTTGCCAGCCTCATAAACCCTCTTCCGATCCGATAGCCGGCCGAATGGGTATAAGAAAACAGGCAGATTCCTGCAATGGTCGCGATTGTCGCCAGCACACTACATAAAATGATCCTATTTCTCTTTTTGTGATCGGGTTTTGGCAGATATGGCTGCACCGGAGGCCCGAAACTTTTTATCGGCGGCAATTGCGGTTGTATCTGAAAGTCGTTCATGGTTTGATCCTTTTCTTTTTGTATTTTCTTTCTTTCATACTATCATATCTTTACAGAAAACAAAACAAAAATCGTCGCACGGCAGAAAAGTTGATTTGACACTTGTAAAAAAATCATCTATTATATAAATTGACTGCCATTTATAGTCATTTAGTTTTTCCACTCGCTTCCTGTTACATACGGTACAGCAGACAAATCAATATATGGGACCGATGGGAAAAGCAGCGCAAAGGAACCGGTAAACAAAACACACAAAAAGGGGGAAACGAATGAAGAAAACAGGAAAACGAACGAAACGGGCAATGAATAAAACTTTGGCGGTATTGTTGATTTTGAGTATTTGTTTCAGTACAATGAATATGAAAGCAAGGGCAGAAGAAGAACTGCCGGTAACACAAACGGAAACTGGTGAAAGCGAAACGCAGCCAAGTGAAGGCGAGAGCGGTACGCAGCTGGGAGAAGGCGAGAACGAATCGCAGCCAAGTGAAGGGGAAAGCGGTACGCAGCTGGAAGAAGGCGAGGGCGAGTCGCAGCCAAGTGAAGGGGAAAGCGGCCCGCAGCCGGAAGAAGGCGAGAACGAGTCGCAGCCAAGTGAAGGGGAAAGCGGTACGCAGCCGGAAGAAGGCGAGAACGAATCGTAGCCAAGTGCAGGCGAATCCGGCCCGGATGATAATGCGGTAACAGAAGAGGCTGCCGGATGGGACGGCGTTACGACAGAAGCGGTTTATGAAGATGCGAATTTTAAGGTGACATTCGCGCTTTCGGGGTACTGGGACGGCGGATATAACGCCAACGTGAAGGTTGAAAACACGGGAAAAACCGTGATCGAAAACTGGACGATGGAAGTTGACTATGCCGGAGCGATCTCCAACATCTGGAATGCGGTGATCGAAAGCAGCAAAGACGGAAAATATATTATAAAGAATGCCGGATGGAATCAGGATATTGCAGTCGGCGGAAGCGCTGAGTTTGGGATCAGCGGACAGGAAAATTTTCAGGGATTCCCGAAGAAATATGCGTTGTTAGGAAACATTGCTGACGTAGCGGAAGAAGACTATTCCATTACATATCATCTGGACAGCGACTGGGGTGACGGTTTTACAGGAACTGTCTCGATAACGAATAACACGGATTCTGTGATCGAGGATTGGTATCTGGAATTTGATTTTGTACGAAATATCACTAATCTATGGAATGGCGTTAAGGAAAGCCATAGAGGGAAGCATTATGTGATCAAAAATGCCGGATATAATGCAAATATCAATGCCGGACAGACGATCTCCTTCGGCTTTTCCGGAGACAAGGGAAGCAGAGCTGACGAACCGATGAATTATGAATTGAGCTCCCATGCAAAGGATGCCAAGCCTAATCCGAAGTATACGGATACGGACGGCGATGGCCTGACGGATTATGAAGAGCTCAATATCACGCTGACTGATCCGGAGAAAGCGGACACGGATGAGAACGGAATCATTGACAGTGAAGAGGATCCGGATGGAGACGGTATTAACAACCGGGATGAGATCGACCTTGGCACCGATCCGCTAAGCAGTGATACTGACCGTGATAACCTGACGGATTATGAGGAACTGTATCAGTATCACACGGATCCGTTATCAGAGGATACGGACGGCGACGGCCTGACGGACTATGATGATATCAAGCTTGGGTTCAGCCCGCTGCTCAAGGATACGGACGGCAACGGCATCATAGACTCCGAAGAACGCGTATACCAGACGGTGACCGAACAGTTGAAAAATCCTAAGAAAGAGGGCGTGACAGCCGTAAGCGTCTCCCTTAGCATCAAAGGGAATGCGGAGAAGCGTGTCGGCATCGTAGATGTGTATGAGTTTGACAAGCTTTCCGCCGGTGTTGTGGGGCTGGTTGGCGTTCCTGTTGAGATTGGCTGCGATACTGACTTTCAGCAGGCCGACATCACTTTCCATTATGATGTGAATGCGCTGGGAGATACCAAAGAGGAAAATCTGTCCGTCATGTGGTATGATGAAGCGAATAATTGGTATCAAATACTGGACGAGGACAGCGTAATCGATACCACGAATCATACAGTTACCTATACCACGACCCATTTTTCAACGTACATGCTGGTTGACGGCATATTGTGGTATGAGGCATGGCGGCAGAATATAGATTATCGCAGCAGTTCTTCCGGTGATGCTAAGAAGAATTTCGATATTGCTTTTGTGGTAGATGTATCCGGCAGCATGGGCGGGAGCAGGATCAATATGGCGAAAACGGCGATGGGAAATTTCATCGATTCCATGCAGCCGGAAGATGAAGCCGCGCTGGTCACCTTCAGCCATATCGCTTCATTGAGGCAGGGCTTTACGTCTGATAAGGAGGTGGTAAGGAAAGCGGTCTTTCAGATGTACGCATCCGGTGGAACGGATGTTAATATCGGACTGCTTACTGCACTATCGGCATTTGACAAGCATACATGCGATAAGCAGAAGATCATCGTGCTGATCTGTGACGGAGATGTCAATTATTATCAACCGACAATAGACAGATGTGTCGCGGGCGATATTCAAATTTATGCTATAAATGTAGCGAATGCATCTACGCACACAACCTTGCAGAAAATGACAGAGCAGACAGGGGGAGAATATTATTATGCGTTCAGCGCGGAACAGGTAGAGGTGGTTTTTGCCAACGTCATCGGAGACACGACAGGACAGATCGATCCTACGGACGCGGACGGAGACGGCCTTTATGATATTTTTGAAACTGCCGGCATGAGGCTGCCGAATGGTCAGGTCATCTATACAGACCCTACGAATCCGGACACGGATGGCGACGGCCTGACAGATTATCAGGAAACAGGCATTGTCTGCAATGTGGACGAGAGATATGGCGGAGATAGTAGTTATTTTAGCTCGCCGTACTTTATAATGAGGAGCTATCCGGATCAAAAAGACTCGGACGGCGACGGCCTGACAGACGATGTGGATGACAAGCCGCTGATGGCAGAATTGGCTAAGGTTGCAAAACTGAACAGCAGGTTTTCGAATCATTATTTTAATGTTGTGGGAGACGGTAATTCTTACTACGGCGGGGATCAGGACTGGTGGTCGGATAAAGTGACCACCAATGATACTATGGATCATCAGGATCGACTTAAAAATGATGAGTATTACCGTTTATGGAAAATAGGATGTGGAACGGTCGCGATGAGTGATGCGGAGTTATACATGACGATTCAAAACAGCGGTTACAGTTTAAGCGTTCCCTCTACGTTTGACGCGGATTTCCAACAGACCGGATCATGTAATAAGGATGCTTATATGGACTATATAGAAGGGTTGTATGACAAAAAGTATAAGATTTCCGGTGACATCATAAGTAGAAAGGTCGGATTATATCCATGGCAGATGGAAGGCGGGTTCCGTGATTTCTTGACTGTTAACGGGAACCCCAATACAAATGTCACATGGGCAAGGTCCAGCAGGAAACAGGATGTAGTAAATGAGATTGAAAGTATGCTGAATAAGGATATACCGGTGGTATTTGCATACCATACTTTTGGAGATGATGGGATTAGACTATACACTAGTTTGGAGAATGCCAAGAATGATATAGAAACTAGTGGGGATAAAAATCCATCTTCTCACTATATGACAGTTATCGGATTGTACAAGTACGCTGGGGATGAACCCTTGCAATGCAAATATATCCTTGAAGTGGTAAGTTGGGGGCGTGTATATTATATTAATTATGATATGTATGCGAACAAATTAGGTTATTGTTCCAATATTCTGTCAGTATATTAATGGAGGAATGGCAATGAAAAACCAGACACCTAAAAGTTATACTCTAATTTTTGCACTCCTGTTAGTAATGATTGTAACAGCCTGCGGCGGGTCCAGTCTTCAATTTGGAAGGAGTAAAAACCCTGATGATGATATTTCACAAGCGATTTATGAAACGATAGGCAGGAAAAAAATGTATTATCATGGTAAACATTATAGTCAAAAGGGTGAAGTTGCTTGGTATGAGTATATGGTACGTGACTATGAAGATGAAGATGTGCTGACAGATATGGTAGGAGCTGTCAATGCAGTTATCGAAGAAAAAGGGATATCTGAAAAAGTACACTTGGGGATTCGGGAAAAAGTTAATATTGTGGGAGGAGGCGATGAGGGGGTGGCCTCGTTAAGCAATTATAATGAAAACGAGGATGGAAGTGAAAAATATGAATTTCTTCAAAACCTGTATATCCTTGGAACCCGACGCTCCGAAAAAAATGACTGCAGTCCATACAATAAGCCGTCAACTTACACCAACCTGCCGGACATCAAAAGCTTAGTAGTCAGTAAAAAGATAGCCCAAGCCGCAGAAGACGAAGGCATCGACTGGTACGAGATATGGCCAGACTTGGAGTATTATGAGGTTCTGGAGGATTGATTTTACGGACTGCCGCTCTTGCGAATGAAGTGTTCGCGGAGCGGCAGCTTCCTATTGACTAATATCCTCGAAGTGGTAAGCTGGGGGAAAGTATATTATATTAATTATGATATGTATGCAAACAAATTAAGCTATTTTTCCAATATTCTGTCAGTATATTGATGGGAGATAAGCAATGAAAAAACAGATATCCAGAATGTGTACATTTATTCTAACACTACTGTTAATAATGATCGTGGCAGGATGCGGGGAGGGATTTCGAATTGACATAAATGCAAAACCTGATGACGATATTTCAGAAGCGATCTATGAAGCGGTAGGCAGGAAAAAAGTATATTATCAGAGTAAAAAATCTTTTGATCTGGATGAGCCAGTAATATATGAGTACTTGGTAAATGACTATGAAGATGAAAAAGTGCTGAAGGATATGGTGGATGCCGCCAATGCAGTCATGGAAGAAAGAGAGATGGTAGAAAAAAGCATTTTGGTTCTTTGGGAAAAAATGCCGGGAGGATATGAGGAAGTAGCACGCCTACGTACCTACTATAAGGGTGAGGATGGATACGAAGAATATGGTTCTTTTCAAACCCTTTATATCTTTGGAACAAAACGTTCCCATATGAGTGGTCACAGCCCTTACGACAAGATATAAACATACATCGACCTGCCGGACATCAAAAGCTTAGTAGTCAGCAAAAAGATAGCCCAAGCCGCAGAAAACGAAGGCATCGACTGGTACGAGATATGGCCGGATCTGGAGTATTATGAGGTTCTAGAGGATTAGCTTTACGGACTGCCGCTTCAGCGAATGAATATTCGTAAGGCGACAGCTTTCAAACAACGCAAGAGCGCGGAAGTATCTGTTAAAACGGATATTTCCGCGCTTTATATCATTTATTGCAATATTCGCAGGGCAGTTTACTTCGCCGCCGCGATCTCCGCTTTCAAAGCCTCCGTCAGCTTGGGAACGATCTTGTTTAAGTCGCCGACTACGCCGTAATCAGCCACATCGAAGATCGGTGCATCCGCATCCTTGTTGATGGCAATGATGATGTCGGACTCTTCCATACCTGCCACGTGCTGGATCGCACCGGAAATACCGATTGCAAAGTACACGTTCGGACGAACGGTCTTACCGGTCTGGCCCACCTGCAGATCCTTCGGTTTCCAGCCGGAATCCACAACCGCACGGGAGCAGCTTACGGTACCACCAAGCACCTCCGCCAGATCCTCGAGAATCTTGAAGTTCTCCGGGCTGCCTACGCCGCGGCCGCCGGATACCAGAATCTTTGCATCCATGATATCCACGGTGTTTGTCACTGCCTTAACGATGTCCAGAATCTCTACATACTTATTGTCAGGCGTAAAGCCGGGATTGAACTCCTCGACGTTTGCCTTTGCGCCCTTGATGGGAGTGATCTTTTGCATAACGCCCGCACGCACCGTAGCCATCTGCGGACGGTTGTAAGGGCAGGCAATGGTAGCGATGGTATTACCGCCGAATGCCGGACGGGTCATCAGCAGCTGGTTATGAAGCTGCTCCTGACCGGGAACTGCCTGCAGCGGGAAATCGCCGATCTCAAGGACGGTACAGTCAGCCGTTAAACCCGTAGCCACTCTCGCGGACACTCTCGGGCCCAAGTCTCTGCCGATCGCCGTTGCGCCCACCAGCATGATCTCGGGCTTATACTTGTTGATCACGGAAGCAAGCGCATGTGCGTAAGGCTCTGTTCTGTAATCCTTCAGTTCAGGATCGTCCACCACGATCACCTTGTCTGCGCCGTACTCGGCGAGCTGATCCGCCAGTCCCTTGACGCCGGAACCGATCAGTACAGCCGTTACATCTGTATTTAAGTCTTTTGCGAGGTCTTTTGCCTTGCCAAGCAGCTCAAAAGCGATGCTGCTGATCTCGTTATCCACCTGCTGCGCAAAGACATATACACCCTTGTATTCTTCTAAATTCATTTCATACCTCTTTCTGCGCACTTGTTTTACGCGTATTTTTTGCAGTTGTTAGATGACATGCTTCACTTTTAACTTGTCAACGATGTAGCTTACGGACTCATCGGGATCGAGGGAAACCTTCTCGCCGGCACCCTTTCTCACCTTGTCGGAAGCCTTCGCAATCTTGGTCGGAGAACCCTTCAGGCCGAGATTGGAATCATCAACATCCTTAAGATCCGCTCTGCCCCAAACGGTGATCTCCTGCTTGTAAGCGTCGAAGATGCCGCCGGGTGTCATATAACGAGGCTCATTCAACTCGGAAAGAGCGGTGATCAGGCAAGGCATTTTCGCCTTGACCACATGATATCTGTCTTCATACTGGCGCTCCACAACTACGCTGTCGCCCTCGATCTTGATATCCTGCGCATAAGAAATAACGGGAATGTTAAGATGCTCGGAAATCTGCGGGCCAACCTGTGCGGTATCACCGTCGATTGCCTGACGGCCGGTAATGATGAGATCATACTCCAGATTTCTGATTGCGCCTGCAAGCGTGGTGGAAGTTGCCCATGTATCAGCGCCGCCGAGCACTCTGTCTGTCACAAGCACGCCCTTGTCCGCGCCCATGGCCATGGCTTCACGCAGAACCTCTTCCGCCTTGGGAAGGCCCATCGTTACAACCGTCACCTCTGCACCGTACTGATCCTTTAACCGAAGCGCCGCTTCCAGACCTGCTTTATCATCAGGGTTCATGATCGTGAGCATGGCGCCTCTGTCAAGTGTTCCGTCCGGATTAAACTTAACGCCGCCTGCGGTATCAGGAACCTGTTTCACACAAACCACAATTTTCATTGTATTTTTCTCCTTCTATTTTTTTATTATGCCATCTTTGTTGTTAGCCGGCACTCGAAAATACTTCCTGCCGCCTTACTTAAGCAATGCGCCGGAAATGACCATACGCTGCACCTCGCTGGTACCCTCGTAAATCTCCGTAATCTTCGCGTCACGCATCATGCGCTCAACGTCGTACTCTCTGATATAACCGTAACCGCCGTGCAGCTGAACTGCCTTTGTGGTCACTTCCATCGCTACCTCTGCCGCATACAGCTTTGCCTTTGCCGCTTCCACAGAGTATACTTTCTGGGTCGCCTTTGCCATAGCAGCCTTGTAAACGAGGAGCTGTGCCGCCTCAACCTTGGTCGCCATATCCGCAAGCTGGAACTGCGTGTTCTGGAATGCGCCGATGGCTCTGCCAAACTGCTTTCTCTCCTTCACGTATGCGATGGTGTTCTCCAATGCGCCCTCAGCCAGACCAAGTGCCTGGGAAGCGATACCGATACGACCGCCATCCAGCGTGTGCATTGCAATGTTGAAGCCCTTGCCCTGCTGCCCCAGCATGTTGTCCTTCGGGATGCGGCAGTCCGTAAAGATCAGCTCATAAGTGGAAGAACCGCGGATACCCATCTTCTTCTCCTTCGTACCAAAGGTAAAGCCGGGGGTTCCCTTCTCCACGATAAACGCGGAAATCTCCTTCTGCATACGGCCGCGCTTCTCAACCGTGCCCGTGATTGCAAAAATGACATAAACGTCAGCTTCCTTACCGTTGGTGATAAAGCACTTGGAGCCGTTTAATACCCACTCGTCACCATCCAGTACAGCCTTGGTCTGCTGCCCCTGCGCGTCTGTACCTGCGCCGGGCTCTGTCAGGCCGAATGCACCCAACTTCTCACCCTTTGCCAGGGGAACCAGATATTTCTGCTTCTGCTCTTCCGTACCAAAGGTCATGATCGGATCACAGCACAGTGAGGTATGTGCGGAAACAATAACACCTGTTGTTCCGCATACTTTAGAGAGCTCCTCCACACACATCGCATATGTAAGAGGATCGCAGCCCTGTCCGCCGTACTCCTTCGGAACCGGAATGCCGAGGAACCCTAACTTCGCCATCTTCTCGACAGTCCCTCTCGGGAAAACTTCTGTCTCGTCCACTTCCTGTGCAAGAGGCTTTACTTCTTTTTCCGCGAACTCTTTGAACAGAGCTCTCGCCATTTCATGTTCTTTGCTTAACATAAAATCCATGATTTTTTATTCCTCCATGTTTAAATTTTTACTTTGAGTAGTCAAAAAATCCAACGCCTGTCTTTCTGCCGAGTTTCTTCTCCTCCACCATCTTCTTTAAAAGCGGCTGGGGCGCATACTTCTCGTCCTTGGTCTCGTTGTAGAGCACTTCCATGATCGCCAGGCAGATATCCAAACCGATCAGATCACCGAGGTGCAGCGGGCCCATGGGATGAGAAGCACCAAGCTGCATCGCCACGTCGATATCCTCTGCGGAAGCGGTGCCTGCGTCGAGAACACCGATTGCCTCATTGATCATCGGGATCAGGATCCTGTTTACCACGAAGCCGGGAGCCTCTTTTACCTGAACGGGTGTCTTGCCGATCTCCTCGGCAATCTTGGTGATCTTGTCCACCATATCCTGCGGGGTGTTCTCTCCTCTGATCACCTCAACCAGCTTCATTCTGTCAGCCGGATTGAAGAAGTGCATGCCAATCATCGGTCTGTCAAGGCCCTCGCCGATCTTGGTGATGGAAAGGGAAGAGGTGTTGCTTGCAAACATGCAGTCCTTCTTCACAATGCCCATCAACTCTTTGAAGATTGCCTGCTTGATCTCCATCTTCTCAAGAGCAACCTCTACGATCAGATCGCAGTCCGTGCAGATGTTGTTCAAACCTGTGGTAATCTTGCCCATGACCTCGTCAGCCTTCTCCTGGGTGATCTTCTCCTTGCCCACAAGGAAATTCATATTTTTCTGGATCTTCGCCTTGCCGCCCTCAGCGAACTCTTCTTTGATATCGCAGAGGCACACCTCGTAGCCGTCTGTCATAGCAAAAGCCTGCGCAATGCCGGAGCCCATGGTTCCTGCGCCGATAATACCTACTTTCATTCTTAAATCCTCCTTTAAAATTTTCTTAATTTTATCCTCCAAAGCACAAGCTCAGGCGGAAGTATATCCGAAGGAGCCCCTTAAAATGCGCCGGCACTTAACGAGGTTTTACACGAGTTTAGTGTCCGCTGCGCATTTTACGGAGTGAGAACGCGGCGACGCAGGATTTACTTCCACCTGAGCGGCCGCATTCGAACACTTTAGACATCCTAACAATTCTTAAACGGTTCCTTCACCTTCTCCTTATTCTTATCAAGGAAGAATGCCATGCCGTACTTCTGATCCTCGGTCTCGAAGCAGTCACCGAAAAGCTTCTCTTCGATCACGATTGCCTCGTCCATACCGACTTCCAAACCGTCGTTGATGGCTTTCTTGCAGTTGCGCACAGCGATAGGCGCGTTCTTGGCAATGCCCGCTGCCATCTTCTCAGCCGCCGCCATCAGCTCCGCCTGCGGATAGACCGCATTTACCAGACCGATGCGAAGCGCCTCGTCCGCCTTGATGTTTCTCGCCGTGTAAATCATCTGCTTTGCCATGCCGGGGCCGACGATTCTCGCCAGTCTCTGCGTACCGCCGAATCCGGGCGTGATGCCAAGCCCTACTTCGGGCTGCCCGAATACCGCATTGTCGGAGCAGATTCTGATATCGCAGCTCATGGAAATCTCACAGCCGCCGCCAAGCGCGAAACCGTTCACCGCCGCAATTACGGGAATCGGGAAGGTCTCTAACTTGCGGAACACATCGTTGCCTTTCTTGCCAAAAGCCTCGCCCTCCGCCTTGGTGAGTGTGCTCATCTCGCCGATATCTGCGCCCGCCACAAAGGACTTCTCGCCCGCGCCCGTCAGGATCAGGCATCTCACTTCATCCAGATTCACGCCGTCCAGCGTCGCGTTCAACTCATCCAATACGGTGGAATTCAGAGCGTTCAGTGCTTTCTCACGGTTAATCGTGATAATACCGACCTGCCCCTTCACCTCATACAATACAAATTCCATTGTTTATCTCCTTTTATGCTTTATTTTCGGCAATGTGAAACGCATCATTGCTTTTGATTCGTTGTGCATATTGTATAATCCATAAGAAGACTCTCAAAAAACGCCAGCACTTGACGAGGTTTTTTCGAGTCTAGTACTGCTGCGTTTTTTGCGAAGCGGAAGCGGGTCTGCGTTGGAATATACAATGTGCACAACGTCCACAGAATCCGCTCTGCGTTTCGCATTTACAAACTTTTACATCTCAACAATGGTTGCACATCCCATGCCGCCGCCGATACACAGCGTAGCCAGGCCCTTCTTCGCACCCTTTGCCTGCATCTCATGAAGCAGGGTCACAAGGATACGCGCACCCGAAGCGCCTACCGGATGGCCGAGCGCGATTGCGCCGCCGTTGGGGTTCAGCTGCTTGTCTACGTCGATGCCAAGCTCTTTTCCGACTGCCACGGACTGTGCCGCAAATGCCTCGTTCGCCTCGATGATATCGAAGTCCTCAATCTTATAGCCCGCTTTCGCCATAACCTTCCTGGTCGCGGGAACAGGACCGATACCCATGATTTCAGGTCTGCAGCCTGCAAGCGCGCCTGCCACGAAGGTAGCCATCGGCTTCACGCCCAGCTCTTTCGCCTTCTCCTCGCTCATCACAACGATTGCAGCCGCACCGTCGTTGATACCGGAAGCATTACCTGCCGTCACAAAGCCGTCGGGATTGATCGGACGAAGCTTCTGCAGTCCTTCGATGGTGGAACCCGGTCTCGGACCTTCGTCAACCTTAAACTCAACCGTCTCTTTTTTCTTCTTCACCATAACGGGCACGATTTCCTTATCAAACGCGCCGCTCTTCTGAGCCGCCTCAGCCTTCAGCTGGCTCTTTAATGCGAACTGATCCAGCTCTTCGCGGGTAAGGCCCCACTCTCTGCAGATATTATCCGCCGTCATGATCATGTGGTAATCATTGAACGCATCCCAAAGGGCATCCTTGATCATGGTATCAACGAGGGTGCCGTTGTTCATTCTGTAACCGTAACGGCCCTGCATCACAGCGTAGGGAGCCATGGACATGTTTTCCATACCGCCTGCAACCACGATGTCAGCGTCGCCTGCCTGAATCATCTGTGCTGCCATGTTCACACAGTTTAAGCCGGAACCACAGACTACGTTGATGGTAACTGCGGGAACCTCATTGGGAATGCCTGCCTTAATGGAGGACTGGCGCGCCACGTTCTGACCCTGTCCTGCCTGGATTACACAACCCATGTACACCTGATCCACCTTGTCAGGAGCCACGCCTGCTCTGCTTAGCGCCTCCTTGATTACGATTGCTCCGAGTTCCGCTGCCGGTGTGGTGCTCAAGCCCCCGCCCATCGTGCCGATCGCCGTACGGCAGGCGCCTGCCAAAACTACTTTTTTTGCCATCTTCTTCTCCTCCATCTTGATATTATTTTTCTAAAAGCCCTGTGATCGAGCAGGGCTTGCCGACGATTGTTATTGTTGCTGTCCGCCGTTCCTATTGTATCATAGCAACTGCGGTTTTGCAATCCACTTTCACGGGTTACGGCAGCGCCTCCATCTCGTTGACTACCTCCTGTGTATAGGTGTCAAACGCCCCCGTATTCTCGTTTCTTGCAAACAGCTTGGCAAAAGGATCCGTGTAGGACACTGCGCAGACGAAAACCACCGCCAGGGCGCACCGGATCAGATTCCTTTTGAACCGCTTACCCTCCCCGCTGTTCCAGCTATCCGCCGCGATCCGTTCCTTTTTTGCAAGCAGATACGCTCTCCACTCACCGTAGCCTCGCACCGCAAGCGGCAGAAGCAGCGGAAAATATAATATGGCATAGAGTCCTTCCGCCTCCCAGAAAAGGTGGAATAGAAAGCCTCCCAGAAACGTGACCGGCAAAATGATTTCTTCCATACTGCTCTTTTTAAAACGCAAAACCGCATACGCAAACACGCCCGCGAGGATCCAGGTTTGCAAAAGATTAACAAAAAAGATATACCCATAACGCCCGGCGCCACTTAAAAGCCAGTCCAACCCGCCACTTCCGGGTCTTTCCTCCAGGATCCAAAGCGACTGAAACGTGGGATTGTTCCACTGAGAAGACACCTTTTTGACAAAGAAACTGATTGAAGCTGCAGGGTCTTTGGTCCACCCTCGGACGATCCGTTTTATCTCTTCCGTGACTGCCGCCGACGTTTCGCCATAGTCATAATCATTTTCCACATAGATGCGATTGTTATAGCCGTTATACCATCCCGGCGCCGCCTTGCCGTCCTGCAGCCCCATAGCGATCCAGGCAGTCATCGGAATGCCCTCTATCTCCTCTCCGGCCGCTTTCGTGATATACTCATCCACACCCAGCCGTCCCAGCAGAAAAACGCCCAAAAACATTCCCGCAAGGAGCAGCCGGGGCAGCGCTCTTCGAAAGCCGGCTTCTTTCTCCTGCAGCAGTTTCAGAAACAGATAAATCAATGCGGCGATCATAAAGATCATATAGTTTGACTTGATCACCATGGCAATTCCCATACTCAGGGCACTGCACAAAAGATACCATACTTTCGGCGTTTTTTCATAAAGCAGCAGCATATAAAAGGAAAACAGCGCAAACGCCATCCCCGCCACCGTTCCATACAGGAACGATGCGTACAACAGGTACGGGAAAAAGAGGATACATGCCACAGCCGTCCAGGATCTGCAAGATGCCCGTTCTCCCCACAGAAGCTCCGCGATCCGTACAAAAAAGTAATATGCCAGCGCAATCCACAGACAGTTGACAATCTGAAAGGCTACCTGATTTTCATTTCCAAACAGGAAGCACAGAATCCGAAAATAGAGAACGACCCCCGTCTGGAAAGGAAAAACAAAAAGATACCCTCCCTCCTCAAAGTCACTGTAAATATGTTGATTCAGTCTTGCTGCCGCCTCTATGACATTTCTCTGGTCATATTTGGGGTAATACTGCCCCGCAAGTACAAGCAGTACCGACAAAATACCCGCTGCCAGACACACTGCAGCGCCGAAATATCTGCCGGAAACCACTTGCTTTGCTTTCTCCGTCCTGCCAAAAACAAGAAAGAGCGAAAACCCTGCAAACACAATCATATGCCATAAGAAATGATCTCTGATATAAAAGGTGTGCTCTACATTGACTTCCGTCGCACCGGACGCTGTGCCGTAACTGTATGCTCCCAGGTAACAGGTGCTGAAAATGCTGGCGATCAACAGATAACCTATTATGATCACGAAGAAAATCCACGCCGCCCTCTTGAGGTATTCCGCAAGTGTTGCTCTACTGTATCTTCCGAACACGGTCGTTCTCCTTTTGTATTAATTGATCTTTACCGATAGATCCATTCTATTTTATCATAATATTTTCGAAATGCCAGCATACTTTTCCGTTATTGATCTTCCTGCCCGGCAGCGCCTTCCTTTCTGTTTGGCTGAGGATTTGCTTCCGGCTTCCGTTTTTGTTCTTTCCATGCTTCCGCCGCCGGGTCCGTCATCTGCGTGGTGCGGTGCCACTCCCTGCTCTCCCCCGCCTTTTCCACTTCACTGCGGTTCTTGTAAAGGAACTTGGTGATTTCATAACAGTCCACCCAGATCTCATTGTTTCCCTCCTTCTGTGACTCGTCGAAAATCAGCTGCAGCCCCCAATGCAAATGCACCGTCTTAATGTTATTGACGTTTTCCTTCGCACTGTAGCCCGTGTGCCCCATGTAACCGATCACATCCCCCGCAGTCACCACATCCCCTTCTGCAAGCCCTTCCGCATAGGGGTAATTCTGCCGCAGATGCGCGTAGTAATAGTAGCGTTTCCCGTCAAAACTGCGGATGCCGATGCGCCAGCCGCCATACTGATTCCAGCCAAGGGCCTCCACATAACCCGATTCCACTGCAATGATGGGCGTGCCGATCTGTCCCATCATGTCATGCCCCAAATGGGGTCTCGAATACCCGTAACTTCTGGAAGAACCAAAATCGTCGTAATGGCTGTAATCAAAGCCTTTTGCAATGGGAGAGAAGGCTTTCAGGCCGTAATAATGCTTTCCGTCCAAAGTAAATTCTCCCACCATGCCGCCGAGCACCGCCGTGTAAGCCTCCAGATAATAATGATAGTACTTCATATCCTTTGTCAGTTTTTCCATAGTCGTCTCGCCGCTTTTTATCTTTTCTCCCGTCTCCCGGATCTTTCTGGCACTGTTTGTGTCAAAGCTGCCGCCCGTCCTCGTACCCTCATAGGCCAAAAGTTCAATCCAGTGCAGTTGTATCTTGTCCCGATAAGTCTCCACGTCCAGCTCGTAGGCAGCATTCATTGCTTCGCAGGGTGCGTGAAACTCCACCCACTTGATATAGCCGCCGTCAGCCGTCACCTCGACAGCCTGCTCCCGCCCTGTCCTTACGGCGTCATAAAAGCCCTGCCACGCGCTTCCCTGCCATTCCTTTGTCAATTCTCTGACCGTACAGACACATACCATGGCAAGAAGAGCGATGAGCCCGATCCTGACGGCAATCTCTCCTCTCTCCCGTCTGCCACGCTCATTCCCGCTATGATCCTCCTGATATCCCCTTTTTTGGTTCATTCCTACCTCTGCCATTTTTCTGCACAAGTACATCCCCGCAAAGAATGCCGTGCCGCACTTGTTTTAATATATGTGCGGCAAAATTCCGTTATGTCAGCGCACAAAACAGCTCGAAGGGAAATAGAATAAACAACGGATCATATCAGATTGTGCTTCGCTGCATATCCTGATATGATAAGAACAGATACAAATCGTTCACGAAAGGATCTGCCTATGACAGACAATATTCGCAAAAAACTGGAGGGCCGGGAACTGTTCGTCTTCAGCATCGCAACTGCCCTGCTTTTGTTCCTCACCGCAATTCTTCTCGCTCCGCCGGAAGAACTTTTACACGGTATGCTCACCATTGTGCTAACAAGGGATGCCCTGGTCACGGATTACTTCGAGCTTGCCGGCTCTGGCGCCGCCTTCCTGAATGCGGGACTGATCCTCAGTCTGGCCATTCTTCTGATCCGTTTACAGAAAATCCCCTTTACCGGACTTACCATGGCCGTCCTTTTGATCAACGCAGGCTTTGCCCTGTTCGGTAAAAATCCGGTCAATGTCCTGCCCATGCTGTTTGGGACCTGGCTCTACGCAAGATTTCACCATGCATCCATGAGCCGCTATATCTACACGGCGCTCTTCGGCTCCTGTCTTGCACCGATGGTGACGGAGCTTGTGTATCTGCTGCCATTTTCCTTTCCGGTCAATCTGACAATTGCCGTGATCGTCGGTATTTTTTCCGGCTTCGTGCTGCCGCCGCTTTCCGTACATACCGCCTCCATGCACATGGGCTACAACCTTTTTAACATGGGGTTTGCCGGAGGACTTTTCGCCTTTGTCATGGTATGTGTTCTGCAATCCTTCGGCCTTAAGAGCAACAACGTATTTATCTGGCGCTACGGCCGCCCTTGCTGGCTGCTGACAGGCCTGTATCTCTACTTTGCGGCAGCCCTGCTCTTCGGCCTGTTTCTAAAACGAGACAGCCTGCGCTCCCTTCTGAAGCTGATGCGCCGCCCCGGACGTGCGGTGACAGACTTTGTCCTGATGGACGGAGCGCCGACCACATTGGTCAATATGGGGCTCGTCGGTCTGATATGCACCACTTACATCCTGCTGATCGGCGGCGATCTTTCCGGTCCTGTTGTTGGCGCTATTCTGACTGCATTCGGTTTTGCGGCATTCGGCGTTCATGCCAAAAATTATTTGCCGGTGCTGGCAGGCGTCCTTCTTTCTACCTTTTTTACCCATATGCTGCCAACCACACCGGGCATCCAGATGGCCGCCATATTTGCCGTCGGGTTGGCCCCGATCGCCGGGCAGTTCGGCATTCCTGCCGGAATCATCGCCGGCATGCTGCACGCCGCAGTTGCGGTATGTTCCTCCTCCCTCTACGGCGGACTGAATCTGTACAACAATGGCTTCTCTACAGGCCTGGTTGCCATCGTGCTCGTTCCGGCCCTTGAGAGCTTCCTCAAAAGATATGAGATTAGGAAAGAACAAAAAAATAAACAGGAAAAGAAAGGACGCGAATCAAGCGCGGAACGGAGATACCCATGACACATGAAGAAAAAAAGACCGCAAAGATCGTAGAGGAACTGACCATGTTTTTCTTTTCGGTAGAGGCTGCCTGCATCGACACTCGGATCGAGCGAACCGAGAATGATGTCACAATCCGTATGGAAGCAGATTTTAACCCGGCATATACCGACAGGCTCTCCCGACTGGAACACTATCTGAACGGTCAAAAAAACGACGGTATGGGCGATATTTACTGGGAGCTGGCAGGCAGCGGTGATCCCGGCGAGAGCAGTGAGCTTCTCTTAGTCGGTATGATGATAGACCGCGCCGAAATTGAGCTTGCCGCAGACCGGGTAAAGCTGATGCTGTATCGAATGTTCTGATTACCGTCAAAACGGCGGGAGCATCGCCCCGCCGTCATTTCTTTACTCTTACACCTCCGGTTCAATCAGGCCGTAGGTATTTCCCTTTCTCTTGTAGACCACATTTACCTGGTCAGTCTCCGCATTGCAGAATACGAAAAAGTTATGGCCCAGAAGTTCCATCTGTACACAGGCATCCTCCGGATACATGGGCTTGATGTCAAACTTCTTCGAGCGAATGATCTTTACCTCCTCCTCATCCATAAAGTCCTTTTCAATAAATTCCTGCCGGAAGTAATCCGTTCCCTGTTTCTTGTCCACCAGCTTATGCTTGTACTTTTTAAGCTGCCTTTCAATAATCTCCTCCACCAGGTCGATGGACACATACATATCGCTGCTGACCTGCTCGGAACGGATGATGTTTCCCTTTACAGGAATCGTCACCTCAATCTTTTGGCGATCCTTCTCCACACTGAGCGTAACATGTACCTCCGTATCCTCGGTAAAAAACTTTTCCAGCTTACCGATCTTATCCTCCACCGCAGTCCGCAGTCCCGGCGTCACTTCGATATTTTTGCCTACAATGATAAATTTCATCGCACTCATCCCTTTCATTGGATATGACTTGTCTGTATTATAGCATATCAGCCTTCTCCATTGCAACAAAATCGAGAGGGGAAGTTTTACTCCGGGCGCAGAAAAAGAGGCAGCCTGTTTCAGACCGCCTCCTGATTCCCTTTTTTAATTTTCTAGAAAATTCTCCTGATGGAAAGAATGGAACGATAAGTCGCACTGGATACGATGATACCGGTTCTGGATGTCGAAGCGTGCACAATCTGACCGTTTCCTGCATAAATCCCCACATGACCCGAATAGCAGATGATATCGCCGGGCTGCGCGTTCTCGATGCCGTTCACCGCCGCGCCCACATTTCGATCAGCTGCTGACGAATGAGGCAGGCTGACACCAAAGTTTTTGTATACGCTCATAACGAAACCGGAGCAGTCCGCACCGTTTGTCAGGCTGGTGCCGCCGTACACATAAGGGTTGCCCACAAACTGTTTCGCAAACTGTACCACATCTGCGCCCGTGCTGCCTGTAGGACTGGCATAGGTCTTGCCGCCATCCTCGGTTGTGCCGCCGGAAGCTGCATTTTCCGCCGTCTTTTTCTTTGCCGCTTCCTTCGCTGCCTTTCTGGCCTCTTCTTCCTTTGCCAGTCTCGCGTTCTCCTCCGCGATGGACTCAGCCTTTACAAACTCCGTAGAAAGTGTGACGTAATCCAAAGAAACATAGCCGTCACCTTCCTCGATATTGACCTTTACCCAGCCGTCCAGCTCTTCCGTAACGATCAATTCATCCTCGATCGGTACCAAACCTAAGACCGTCTCATCCAGTCCGGGCTGCTCACGCACCTTCAAAGTCGTCGTCGTGACGGTAGCAATTCGCGTTCCCACTTCCTTCGCATAATCCACAGCTTCGTCGCCGGTCACGCAAAATTCTCCTTTGACATAGCCTTCCACCGAACCTGAGCTGATCTTATACCAGCCATCCTGCTCCTCGATAAAGCTTCCCACTGATTTATTGTAAAGCTTACCGACGATCTCGCCTTCCTCACTGGGAATGCTGCGTACATTCACATAGTCGTTCACTCTGGCGATCACCAGATTCTTAAAACTTTCTTCTTCCTCGGACAGACCGTTTCCAGCCGCCTCCCGCAGATCTTTCGTATATCCCTCACTGACCACCACGGTGTCCAGGATCTTTTTCTCCGGCGCTCTGCTGATCCCATCGGCGGTGCTGACCAAATCGGAAAACCCGCCGACCTGAAGACTGCCGACGCTGACTCCCTCCGCATCGGGCATCTCCGTCTGTTCTCCCGCCTTTTGTGCCGCTTCCTTGTCGGATTCTTCTTTCAGATTCGATAAGGAGGTCGTCTTTTCCTCATCCTGCAGGGAATACTCTATACCGGCCGAAGAAAGAACGCTTCCCGCGTTTCCCGTAGCCTGCGCTTCCAGTCCCGTACCCGTAAATCCAATGATGGCTGCCAGTGCACATGCTGTCATTTTCATTCTGTTTTTTCTCATTAAAAAATACCTCATTTGTTACAGAATTGTTACATCTGGCTATAATATAGCATTGCAATTACGTTTTGTCAACCACATCATCTACCATCATTACGCACATGCAAGCGCAAGTTATTGTGTCTTTTCCACAAAAAGTCGGATTCTTCGCCATCAACCTCCCAAAAAGTTATGTCAAGTCTTGTCGATCTTCGGATGAAATCAGTTGTAACATTTCTGTAATCTTTCTGTTTCATCTCCGTTACAGCCCCGCATCTTTATAAGCCTTTACCCGTTATTTCTTCCCTGGTTTAAGAAAGATAACGTTCCACGGATGCCACCGCACAGGCGCCGTCAGCGACGGCCGTCACGATCTGCCGCAGACTTTTTGTGCGGATATCCCCCGCTGCAAAAATCCCGGGCACATTTGTTTTACAGTCCTCCCCGGCAATCAGCCAGCCGCTCTCGTCACAGGCGACCAACTCTCTGTAAGCTTCCGTATCAGGATGCATCCCCACTGCAATAAAGACTCCCTCAACGGAAATCTCCCGCTCCGTCTCGTCCTTTTGATTATGGATCCTGATCTTCTCTACCAGATCACTCCCTTCGATTGCAAGGAGCACACTGTCCCAAACCACCTCCACATTTTCACAGGCAAAAAGTTTCTCCTGCAGGCTCTTCGCCGCCCGCAGGCTGTCCCGCCTGTGGATCAGCCAGACTTTACGGCAGAATCTGGACAGATAGATTGCATCCTCGACCGCCACATCGCCGCCGCCAATCACCGCCACATCCCGCTTCTTAAAAAAGGCACCGTCGCAGGTGGCGCAGTAAGATACGCCCTGTCCCCGAAAAGTATCCTCCCCCGGGACACCCAGCTTCGCATGCTCCGCGCCGCCCGCAAGAATCAACGCCCGCGCCTCAAAAACCGTACCATCCGCAAGCGTCACACTCTTTTTTTCACCTTCGGCACTGACCTTTTCAACCGTTCCGATATGAAAAGCCGCGCCCTGCCCGTCCGCGTGCTGCCTAAACTTCTGTCCCAGCTCAAAGCCGCCTATGCCCGGCAGTCCCAGATAATTATCCACCTCGTAGGTGTTTATGACCTGTCCGCCTCCCATGGGCGTCTGCTCGATCACCAAAAGATCAAGTCCGGCCCTTTTGCCGTAAACTGCCGCCGAGAGTCCCGCCGGACCCGCGCCGATAATAATCAAATCATACATAATACACCTCCATGCCAAAGCTTCTTTCCGACACCCTGTCTCATTCTTTGCGCAGATGACTTTCTCTGCCGTCTGTAGTATAATCTTTGCAGATCATAAAAAATTATTGATAAAAATATTAGATAGAAAGAAAAAGGAATCAAACGCCATGACAGCACATCCCTATGCAGCCGCACCGAAAACCGCTCTTGTGACCGGAGCCTCCCGGGGCATTGGCCGCGCCATCGCAGAAGCGCTTGCCGCCAAAGGCTATGACCTGTGTCTTACCTGCCGACACTCCGAAACGGAACTGACACACCTGTCACATCGCCTGTCAGAGACTTTTTCCATCCGCTGTACGCCTATTTTAGCGGATATGGGCAATCCACAGGACGTGGAACGGGTCTTTTCGGAAATCAGTGAGTTGACTGTATTAGTCAACAATGCGGGCGTTTCCCACGTAGGGCTGCTGCACGAAATGAGCACAGAAGAATGGCAGTCCCTGATGGATGTCAATCTAAACGCCCTGTTCTACACCTGCCGCCTGGCCATCCCCCTGATGTTACAGCGCCATGCCGGGAAAATCCTGAATATCTCCTCCGTCTGGGGAAACGTGGGGGCTTCCATGGAAGTGGCCTACTCCGCCTCAAAAGGCGGGGTCAACGCCTTTACCAAAGCCCTTGCCAAGGAACTCGCTCCCAGCGGTATCCAGGTCAATGCCATCGCCTGCGGCCTGATCGACACGGACATGAACCGCGGCTTTTCCGCGGAGGATCTGGAAGCATTAAGGGCGGAAATCCCGGCCGACCGAATCGGTCAACCAAAAGAAGTTGCCCGCCTTGTCCTCTCTCTTCTGCATGGCCCCGACTATCTGACCGGACAGATCATCACGATGGACGGCGGCTGGACGTAATATCCGGCCGCTTTTCTTTTGCTATGCGCCGGCAGCCATTTCTTCTTTTGGGCATCCTCTATTTTTCATTGACTATACTAGTCATCCTTGTTTCCAGCTTCCCCGTCACCACAAAGTAACTGATGACCAACACCACGTCCGCTCCCAGCCAGGCCGCGATCTCGGCAAAAAAGATCCCCGTCTCTCCAAACAGCATCGGCAAACAAATCACCGAGAGGGTGCGCATCACAAATTCCGCCACGCCGGACAACATGGGGAGCACCGTATTGCCCATACCCTGCAGGGCGGAACGGGTCACATGGAGCACATAGAGAATGGGCAGACAGATACTCATGACCGCCAGATAAAAGTATGCGATCTGCATGGTCTGTTCCACCACCTCCGGGCTTCCTGAAATAAACAGCCCTAAGATCCCTCTCCCAAAAACAAGCATACAGACCGCGATCACGACAGAAGTGATCATGGCGATCCCCATTGCCGCCCGCATACCGCCGCGAATGCGATCCAATCTGCCCGCACCCAGATTCTGTCCCACATACGTCACCATGGCATAGCCGTAGGAAGTTCCCGCGATCTCCAAAAGGCCGTACAGTTTGTTGGTCGCCGTAAATCCTGCGATAAAGAGGACGCCGTAAGTATTTACCACAAACTGCACGATCATGCCGCCCACCGCAATGATCCCGTTCTGGAAAGCCATAGGCAGCCCCAGAAAAAAGAGCTTTCTTGTGAGTTCTTCCCGCAGGCGAAAGTCCTCCTTTTCCAATTTCAGAATCGTCAGCCTTTTAATATAGTAGAAACAGAATCCGCTTGAGACTGCCTGCGAGATCAGCGTGGCCGCGGCAGCGCCCGCGATGCCCCAATGAAAGACCAAAACAAAGAGGCAGTCCAGACCGATATTGGTCAAAGACGCTACGATCATCGCATTCAAGGGTGTCCTGCCATCCCCCATGGATCGCAGGATGCAGGCCAGCAGATTGTAGAGCATGACAATGGGCACGCCGGCAAACATGATCCGCAGATAGAGGAGCGTAAACTCCATAATCTCCGAAGGCGTCTGCAGGAGCAGGAGCACAGGTCCGGCCGCCAGCTGCCCTGCCGCCGTCAAAAGCAGCGCCGAAAGCATAGAAAGCACCGTCGCGCTTCCTATACATTTTTTCAGCTCTTCCATTCTGCCCGCTCCAAACTCCTGCGCCATACGAATGCCAAACCCCTGCGTCAATCCCTGGATCACCCCCAGCATCAGCCAGTTGAGCCAATCTGAGGCCCCCAGCGCCGCCAATGCGGTAACGCCCAATCCCTTTCCGACCACCATAGTGTCTACCACGGTATACAATTGCTGAAAAACATTTCCCGCCATCAGGGAAAACGCAAACGTAAGCAGAAGCTTTGACGGCTTTCCCGTCGTCATATTCTTCACATACACTGACATCTTCAACAATCCTCCCTTGCGATGCGCGCTTCCACTTCCCGCTGATGAAAAAAGAAGCCGGAATACCCGACTTCTTTTATGTAGATCAGATGGAAGCAATGGGGCTCGAACCC
>DLAF01000032.1:0-22801 GCA_002492725.1 Lachnospiraceae bacterium UBA7054 | reverse complement strand
GCGTGTGAGGCGAACGCTCATCCCAGCTGAGCTATGCTTCCAATGTGGAGATAGGGGGACTCGAACCCCTGACCTATACGTTGCGAACGTATCGCTCTCCCAGCTGAGCTATATCCCCATAACCAAAATTATAGCATAAGAAAGAGAAAAAGCAAGAAAAAAATCCTATTTTTTAAGAGTTAGGATTCTTCGGAAAAACTCTAAAAATCCATCCTCAACCGCTACCTGATTCAGCCTGCCCGGCGGCAGATCGTAATAGTATTGCCCCGTCTTACTATCAACAGACAAACTGTCCAGCGGAAAGCCCTCTTTTCGAATCGTGCTGTGCGGCCGGTCCGTTATCAGAAACGGCTCGCTTGCCATGGAAGACTCCATCGCTTCATAAATGTGATCTTCATCCTTTACAAAACAAATCGCGTTTTTGTATCTTGCCTTAAGATTCCCATACTTTCGCGCCAATCCCGCATAGTAATCTACCATCTCATCGTCAGACAGACATCTCCCGTTTATGTTACGCACATGCACCCCCGGCTGCACTTCGTCAGGAACGTTTTCAAAATATAATCCGGAGTCACAGGAAAATACAGGCACCCCAAACGCTTTATAGTAAGCTGCTGCTTTCTGTCTTGCATTTTCAAGCGGCGTATTCCCGTCCTCCGGTACCCGGGGTATGTTTTTCCCTTCTGCAACAAGATCCTGCAGCCCAAGCAGCTCGATATCCAATTGTGCAAGGCGGATCCTCATCGACTCCAATTTTGCCGGATTACCCGTACCATACAGTAATTTCATGTTTGATTTTCGCTCCGCTCCCAATGCCGCCTGCTAAAAGTCATTCTACATAAAAACTTTATCAGCCGAAGATCAAGTTGTCAAGCAAACGAAAAACTTCTATAATAAATCGTATGAGAAGGGAATCGTGCTCTTTTCGAGCGGATGCTTTTTCACCGTGCAGGGAATCATAATTAGAAACAATCTGACAACTGTCAGACAATCCTATGAGAGAACGGAGATAAAAAACGGCTGCTTTTAGAATGCGATATCGCAAAAGAACAGTTGATTAGCCGCTATTATACCGAACCGAACGGAACCATGGCGATTGGAATCATTGCTTTTATTTGGGGAATCGGAAAAGAGAAGGTAGTTGACATGTTGGCACCGCATCGACAGCCTTGGGATATTACATTGAATCAGCATTTAAAGATGTTTAGAGCGACAGCCCAATATTTTTAGGCTATCGCTCTTTGACATTGCTGTTTCTATGTGATATCCCGTTTCTGATATACTCTTATCGCCACTTGATATGATATGAAGAACCATACCGCTGAAATGGCAAGAACAATACCAAAAGCCAAAAGAGCATTATCTTTTACCGGGATAAACACATTCGTAAGCAGGACGATCCCCGCTATCATTCCTGTTGATGCCATGAACGACATCATAAAAACAATTTGTGATTTTTCCGGATCAAACAGGTATGCGCACGATAAGCTGATACCTCCCGCCAATAAAGTTGCGCTTATCCCAATAGACCCATACAGGCATAAAGAGTAAGCGGTTATATCGACACCAAAAAACGCAAAAATGATACACGGAATAAGCGCAGCAACGATTCCCAACACCGCAAGCAACATATAAAAGATATATTTCTCTCCGATGATCTGGTTTCGTGATACCGGCATGACAATCACATTTTTATTCCATTTTGAAGCAGCGTCACTGGTAATACTGATAAACACCGCTGTTGTGGAAGCAACCGGAGCTAATACCAAAAGCGCGCTTGTTTCAAGCAGAAACGACAAACCAAAACCCAAAACAACTAAACTAACAACCGTAACAAGAATATTGCTTTTTGCAATATAGAGGTCTTTTACGAAAATGCCTTTCATCCCTTTTCCCCCTTTACATAGAGTAGCATCATTTCATCAATTGTTGCCGGAACGATCATTGCTTTCGGATATTTTTTCAGCATTTTTTCACGGTCAGAAATCAAAACCTGCCATTCATAGTCCATTTTACGGTACACAATAATATCCTCTCGTTCCAATGCGTCAAACTGCGCCGCCCCACACTTAATAATACCGTATTGCTCGATCAGTTCATCTTTGGGCTTGGAAAATATCACTTTTCCCTCATGAATGAATACAATATAATCTGCAATTTTTTCTAAATCACTGGTAATGTGTGAAGATACCAGTATGGAGCATTCATCATTCTGAACGAACTCCAAAAGCATATCTAAAATATCATCTCGAATAACAGGATCAAGACCACTGGTAGCTTCGTCTAAAATCAATAGCTTGGAGTGATGAGAAAAGGCAACAGAAATTGCCAGCTTCATTTTCATTCCCTTTGAGAATTGCTTGATCTGCTTATCAACAGGCAGCAAAAAATTCTTAAGGAGCCGAAAATAGGTCTGTTCGTCCCACGAATGATAAATATGTTTCATCACTCTGTTGATTTTTTTAGGGGATAGAATTTCGGGATAGTTGCTCCCGTCAAAAACCACACCAATCTGTTCTCTCGTATCACTGTCTATTTCTTCATGCCCCAAAATCGAAACATGACCGGATTCTTTTTGGATAAGTCCAAAAACCGCATTGATCGTCGTGCTTTTGCCTGCGCCATTTTCCCCGATCAATCCAACAATCGATCCGCTTGGAACGGTAAACGAAACATGATCCAAAACAAAATCTTTATAGCTCTTAGTAAGCCCTGAAATCGTCAAAGCATTCTTCATCATCAATCCTCCTCATATAGTAGTGTCAATAAATCAATTAGCTTTTCAAGCGATATTCCACTTGTGCGGGCTATCTCGATGGCTTCATTAAAATGTTCCTCAATCTTTTTCTGCTGTTCCTCCAAATAGAAATCCTGGTTTTGTGCCGAAACATAACAGCCTTTCCCGGCTGTTGTTTCAATAAAACCGTCCGCCTGTAAGAGGTCATACGCCTTCTGCACTGTTAAAACGCTGATCTGCAGCGACTTTGCAAGAGAGCGAATAGAGGGGACCGCATCCCCCGCTTTCAGTTCGCCACTCATAATCTGCGCTTTCATTTGTGTCGAAATCTGCTCATACAAAGGGCGACTTGACTTATTGCTTACAAAAATCTCCAAGCTTTCACCGCCTTCCGACTTTAACTGTATTATATATACAAGTACAGTATAATACGCTATATAGCAGTTGTCAATAGGGAAATCGAGTAGGGGCGGCTTTTTCCCCTACTCGCCGCGCGGCCCGCATACTGCGTCAGCAGTAAACTTCTCCATGCGGGCCTGCGCACAAAAAAAAGACACAGACGCAAGTAAACTTGCTCTGTGTCCCTTTCCATATCTGCCTTCCGCAGATAACACTTATCTCTTCGAGAACTGCGGTGCGCGTCTTGCCGCTTTGAGACCGTATTTCTTTCTCTCCTTCATACGGGGATCTCTGGTCAGGTAGCCGGCCTTCTTTAAGGTCGGTCTGTAATCGGGATCCGCCTGGAGCAGCGCTCTTGCGATACCGTGCCGTACCGCGCCTGCCTGTCCTGTATAACCGCCGCCCTTCACAGTGATGACCGCATCAAATTTATCCGCTGTATCGGTCGCTGCAAGAGGCTGACGCACGATCACCTTCAGGGTCTCAAGACCGAAGTAATCGTCAATGTTTCTCTTGTTGATAGTGATCTGACCCTTGCCTGGTACTAAAAATACTCTGGCAATGGATTTCTTTCTTCTGCCGGTTCCGTAATACTTTGCTGATTTATCTGCTTTAGCCATGATTCCTTATCCCTTTCTTAAAATGTTAACACTTCCGGTTTCTGCGCCGCCTGCTTGTGCTCCGGTCCCACGTACACGAAAAGCTTCTTGTACATTTCTCTGCCAAGAGGGCCTTTGGGAAGCATTCCCTTGACCGCATGCTCCACAACTCTCTCAGGGTGTGTCTGCAGCATCTCTTTCAGGGTGGTTTCTTTCATACCGCCCACATAATCGGAGTGATGATAATAAATCTTCTGGTCTAACTTCTTACCTGTCACCTTCACCTTCTCTGCATTGACCACGATCACATAATCTCCCGTATCCATGTGAGGGGTAAAGATCGGCTTGTTTTTGCCTCTGAGCACCTTGGCAACTTCAGAGGACAGACGTCCAAGCGTCATATCTGTCGCATCAACTACATACCACTTTCTCTCGATTGTAGCCGGGCTTGCCATAAAAGTTTTCATGATATTCCTCCGTTAATCTTTCTGTGCCGTTTCCAAGAATCCTTGTGCAGATGTCCGGCCACACGCAGCGTCCCTCCACGGCAGTTTGTATTTCTCTATGCAGGCAAAAGTTTTGTCTGCCGCACAGCCGACTGCAAATCTGCCGTCTCTGTGCCTTTCAAATGTCTCGCCGGGGCTATGGCAAGGCATTTATAAACAATTCGTCACATTTAGATATTATATTATACGGCTCCGCGTGTGTCAACAGGTTTTTCCAAAAATTCGTAACCAAGGAGCGTCAACCCGCAAGCCGGCGCGGTCGGCCCTGCCTTCTGTCTGTCGCAGGCAAGGAGGATCTCCTGTATCTGCTCTGGCGGCAGCTGTCCCCTGCCGACTTCCATCAGCGTACCCGCTATGATTCTTACCATATTATATAGGAAGCCTCTCCCACGCACGCGGATCACGATTTCTTTCGCACGAGATGCAAGCATTCCCGCATCATCCCGCGCTGTGCGGGTTAACGCGTCCGCAACATCCGCCGTGCCGCTGTCTGCACCAGGTTCCTCCCACACTGCAATCTCCTCGATTTTGCGCACGGTCGTCTTCGCCTGGGTATCCACGCTGCAAAAGCTTTTAAAATCATGCTCTCCCACCAGATAAGCTGCCGCCTTTTGCATCAGGCTGACATCTAACGGCACATAGGTGAAGTGCGCGTAAAGCCGCCTGGTCGGAAGGGGAAATTCCGCGTTGCAGATCCGATATTCATAAGTTTTGATACTGTCTGCATGTCTGGGATGAAAATCCGCCGCCACCTCGCGCGAACCGCGGATCCTGATATCTTCCGGCAGTCTCTGATTTAAAGCGTAGGAAAACTTTTCCGCCGGAATTGGGCTTTTTGTGTCAAAGACCGCCACATTGCCCAAAGCGTGCACCCCCGAATCGGTGCGGCTTGCGCCAATGACTTCCATCGTCTCCCCCGTCAGCTCCGACAGGCAGCGGTTCAGCACGCTCTCTATCGTTTCCGCATGCGGCTGCAGCTGCCAGCCGCTGTAGGCAGTCCCGTCATATGCTACAGTTAACATAACTCTTTTCACAGCCATATCCTTACCGCCACACAGCTTGCGAAGTACAAAAGCAGGATCAGGTAGGCGATCCTGTCCGCCGCATGATACTGTAACGGCTTCATCTTTGTCCGATGCTCCCCGCCCCGGTAGCATCTGGCCTCCATTGCCATAGCCAGATCATTGGCACGGCGGAACGCGGAGATGAACAACGGTACCAAAAGCGGCACCATCGCCTTTGCCTTTTTGATCAGGTTTCCGCTCTCGAAATCTGCACCGCGGGCAATCTGCGCTTTCATAATCTTGTCCGTCTCTTCCAGCAGGATTGGAATAAAGCGCAGGGCTATGGACATCATCATAGCTACCTCATGCACGGGCACCTTCACATACTTTAGGGGCCCCATCAGTTTCTCCATGCCGTCTGTCAGACTGTTTGGCGTGGTAGTCAGTGTCATCAGAGAGGAGCCTACGATGAGAAATGCCAGCCTGACCGCCATCATCACGGCAATCCGCAGTCCTTCTTTCGTAATCGTCAGCTTCCAGAACGTGACAAGCGGCTCTCCCGGCGTCAGGAAAAGGTTAAATACCACCGTGATCATCAGAATCATCACGATTGCCTTCATTCCCTTTACCATAAAGCGGAAAGGAACCTTTGATAATTGAATCATGATTGCCAAAAAGGCGGCTGCCACAACGTAGCCCACCCAGCTGTCCACTACAAAAAGTGAAATGATAAAGCCTATGGTCGCCACCAGTTTCACGCGCGGGTCCAATTTATGAATGACGGATTCCGTCTGATAATACTGGCCCAATGTAATATCTCGTATCATGTTTACCTCTCGTCTGAGTGCTTATCTCAAAAAAGCAGCGTAAATTCCGAATTTGCGTCTGCCCTTATATTTCCTCTGCTACAGCGCCTTCAAAATCTCCTCCACGGCTTCCGCGATCGTGGTCGCCGCAGGATCCACCTTCATGCCCTTCTTCGCAAGCGCCTGCATAATGTAAGTTACCTGGGGCGCCGCAAGTCCCACCTGCTCCAGCTCTCTGTAATGCTGAAAGACCTCCCGCGGTGTATCATCATAGAGAACGCTCCCCTGATTCATCACGATGATCCGCTCCACATATCTGGCCACATCCTCCATACTGTGGGAAACCAGGATTACCGTGATCCCCGTCTCCTCTTTCAGCTTTGCAATCTGATCAAGGATCTCATCCCGCCCTCTGGGATCGAGTCCCGCCGTAGGCTCGTCAAGCACCAAAATCTCCGGTTTCATGGCCAGCACCCCGGCAATCGCCACCCGGCGTTTCTGTCCGCCGGAAAGGTCGAAGGGCGACTGATAAAAATACTCGTCCTCGATTCCCACCTGCTTTAATGCTGCGTAGGCGCGAAGCTCCGTCTCCTTCTGGAACAGTCCCAGATTCTTCGGGCCAAAGCACACATCCTTAAACACATCGATCTCAAAAAGCTGGTGCTCCGGATACTGAAAGACCAGACCAACCTTGCTGCGCAGATTTTTCTTATCATAATCTTTATCGTGGATGTCTTCGCCGTTATAGTAAATGGCGCCGCTCGTCGGTTTGAGCAGTCCGTTCAAATGCTGTACCAGCGTCGATTTTCCGGAGCCCGTATGCCCGATCAGACCGATGAACTGTCCATCGGGAATCACCAGATTCACATCTTTTAAGGCATGCACCGCAAGCGCTGTATCGTCACCGTAGCTGTAATTCACATGATCTAAAATAAGAGACATTTTACAGTCTATCCTCCATACCTGACATTTTGCCAACCACGCTCCTATGCGCCTTTAAGTCCCGAAAGCGCCGCCACCAGCTCCTCTATCGTCAAAATGCCGTCCGGCAGATTCACGCCTCTTTGCTTCAATTCGTAGGCAAGCAGCGTTACCTGGGGCACATCAAGCCGCAAGTCCTGCAACTCCTCCACCCGGGAAAAAATCTCCCGCGGCGTCCCCTCCATGGCAATCCGCCCTTTGTCCATCACATAAACCATATCCGCGTGAATGATCTCTTCCATATAATGTGTGATCAGCACCACCGTAATGCCTTCAACATCGTTTAAAGCCCGCACCGCCCGAATTACTTCCTTGCGGCCGTTAGGATCAAGCATTGCCGTAGGTTCATCCAGAATGATACACTTCGGATGCATGGCAATGACGCCCGCAATGGAAACGCGCTGTTTCTGCCCTCCCGAAAGCTTGTTGGGCGAATGCTTGCGGTACTCGTACATCCCTACTGCCTTCAGGCTCTCCTCCACACGCTCCCAGATCTCCTTCGTGGGCACACCCATGTTTTCAGGGCCGAACCCCACATCCTCTTCCACTACCTGGCCGATGATCTGGTTGTCCGGGTTCTGAAAGACCATCCCCGCCTCACTGCGGATATCCCAGAGATGGTTCTCGTCCTGCGTATCCATGCCGTCCACCCAGACCGTTCCCTCGGTAGGATAGAGAATGGCGTTGATGTGCTTGGCGAGCGTCGATTTCCCGGAACCGTTATGTCCCAGGATCGCAATAAAATCTCCCTGCTTCACGTCAAGGTCCACCTCGTCCACAGCGCGGGTGATTCCTTCCACGTTTCCTTCCTCGTCCCGACGGATGTATTCAAATGTAAGCTTGTCTGTCTTTATGATTCCCATGATTGTTTCACTTTTATCCTGTTTTTCTCTCTGGCCTGCCGCCACCTATTTTACTAGATTTCTTCATAAAATACAAGATTTTCTGCTATGCCTTTCTGTGATATGATATACTGGATAAATATTAAGGAAACGAGGATCCCGTTATGAAGCGTGATATCAAATCCCTGCTGCGGCAGGCTGCCCGCCCCACTCTCTTTCTCCTTACTTTCATCATGATCTGTGCTTTTCTGGCCCGTTACCTGACCGGCTCGGAAACGCTGTCAGACTATGCCAGAGAAAATCCCGAGCTTGCATACGGCACAAAAGCGCCCGAAGAAAAAAACAGCTCCCTGCCAGAAACGACATCTGTGTCAACTAATGAAAATAAGAACGAAACGGAACCGACCGAAACGCTGACAGATACCGGTACCTCGGACAAGTCTTTCGCATACTCTGATAGTGAGAATACTATCACTGATCAGAAAACGGAGACAGAGGACATGGCCATTCACCAGGATCGCATTATATATAAGGAAGGTTTTTTTTATGAACCACTGACTGATTCAGTCAAAGAAAGGATTACAGGCATCTCTTACCCCGAAAACGGCTGTACTGTCCCTTATGAGGACTTGCATTATGTGGGCATTCAATACATTGACTTTAATGGTCAAGCACAGAGCGGTGAGCTGATCTGCAACAAGGCCGTCGCACAGGATATGGTGGAAATTTTCTACGAGCTTTACCAAAATGACTATCGCCTCGAACGCGTCCGTCTGATCGACGAGTACGACGGGGATGATACCGCTTCCATGGCAGACAACAATACTTCCTGTTTCAACTATCGGGTAGTGGACGGCACGACCAACCTCTCCAAACATGCTTATGGTCTCGCCATTGACGTCAACCCCTACTATAACCCCTACGTGGTCTTTGGCAAAAACGCCGACGGGAGCGACTATATTTCCCCGCCCGGCAGCGAAGTTTATGCTGACCGCAGTCAAAGCTTTGCTTATAAAATCGATGAAAATGATCTTTGCTACCGCCTCTTTACCGAGCACGGCTTTACCTGGGGCGGCAACTGGAACTCCACTAAGGATTATCAGCATTTTCAGAAGAAAATTGATTAAAAAAGAGCTGTCGCTTTTCCGAATGAAAATTCGTGAAGCGACAGCCCCCTTTTCCAGACACATCTTTTCCCTTCTTCTTAGGATATCTTTTTTAATATCTGGCTGTGTTTGATTACCGTCTGATTCAAGAGCTTTATGTTCTCATATACACTCTCCATCTGATCTGCATGATCCTGATACCGTTGATACGTACTTGTATAGCAGGCCTCAATCGTACTCAATCTGGGAAGTACATTATTTTCCAGCAGATCGACCTCAATCCTCACAATCTTGTGCTCTACCCTGCCGACTCTGCCTCGCACATTGTTTAGCCCTTCTTCTACACCGCCAAGACGCTCCTCCACCCCATCGAGTCTTGTTTCCACCCGATCAAGTCGCTCTTCCACTCGGTCGAGACGGACTTCAATCCGTTCTAACCGACTGTCCATTCTGTCGAGCCGATTTTCAATTGGATTCAGATTCGCTGCCATTTTCTTATCGAACATTTCCGACATTGCCAATAGTAACTCTTCGTTTGTCATGCTCATGCTTTTTCTCCTTTCACATGATATATGCACAACACATCCTCCTAGTTAGTATAACATGAGCATACGTCGCTTTGCAATAAACGGTTTATCGTTTGCACTCTGGCCGCCTGCATTTTCCTATGACAGAAACAGCCGCCCCCCTAAAAATAAGGGGAGAGTGCGGCCATTTCCAACACAACATTACATATTGAGCAAATGTTCTTACGTCAGGCGATCTTAGCCGAGTAAGGACAGTGCCAGCTGATTGCTCTGGTTTGCCTGAGACAGCATGGACGTACCAGCCTGCTGTAAGATATTGTTGTTGGAGTACTGTACCATCTCCTTCGCAATATCCGTATCACGGATCGCTGCCTCTGCGCTCTGGGTGTTCTCTGCGATATTGTCCAAGTTGTTGATCGTGTGCTCCAGACGGTTCTGCACTGCACCGAGCTCGGAACGCTGCGCGGATACAACCTTGAGTGCCGCTTTTACGAACCGGTTCAGGCTGGCAAAAGATTTATTTGCAGGAATTGTTTTAACATCTTTCAAATTATCCTTATCAAATGTCAGCGCACCGTCCTTCTCTCCTCCTGCTTTATAGAATGCATTGATTGTTTTCACCGCATCTTCAACCTCAACACCAAAGCGGGTATCCATCTGTTCTTTGATGCCCTTAATGCTCATATCCTTGATGGTAACGTTGATGTACTGTTCGGCCTCTGCGCCTACCTGCAAGCCTACGCCACCGCCAAAGCCGCCATCCTTATCCCCATCCAACAGATTCATCTCGTTGAAGGTCGTGGTGCTCTGTACGCGGTCGATCTCACTCATGAGCTGCTGCACTTCCATTGCGATGTAAGCGCGGTCTGTAGAAGTCTGCGTGCCGTTCTCACCCTTAACTGCCAGCTCGTTCATTCTCTGCAGCATGTCATGCACTTCTGTCAGAGCGCCCTCTGCGGTCTGCACTGCGCTGATACCGTCCTGCGCGTTAGCGGAAGCCTGATTCAGACCTCTCACCTGTCTTCTCATCTTCTCGGAGATCGCCAGCCCTGCCGCATCATCCGCCGCACGGTTGATCTTATAACCGGAAGAAAGCTTCTCGGTGGACTTCGCCTGCGTAGCCGTGGTCAAACCGAGCATTCTGTTAGAGTTCATTGCTGTGATATTGTGTTTTACGATCATAATGTTACCTCCTTGTGGTTACCGACGATAAATCCGTTTACCGCCGTTTGTTGGTTAATAGCTACCATATCGCTATCATGTCAGGTGAAATCAAATGTCTGCTTCGCAGCCGCTTGATTTCCTGCCGACATGATATATAATATCCCGAGACCCCTAGGTTAGCCCCGGGCTATTATCCTGTCAGTGCGCCGTTCTTCTCGCGCTGTCGTTTACCACGACTCTTTTCTTCCGATACTTTTCCTCCAGCTCGGGCGCCGCATGATAGCGGGCTATTTTTTCGATATCTTCCTCCGATTCCGCGTGCTTTTCCAGTGCGCGGCTTCTGACAATGTTGATCTCCTTCGGGACATCCAGCATCACTTTGGTATGATTTCTACTGCCTCCCAGAAAGACGATCCTGATATCTTCGCCGATCTGAATGTACTCTTCCGTGTTTACCGTCATTCTAAGCATCTTAGACCTCCCTGCCTTCTCCTCTTTCGAGGACGCCGCCCTGCGTCTTGCAAATGCAACTTTTTGTATTAAAATGTTGCATGTAAGACACTTTCTCAACCCAATTATGTGACGAGATATGAAAAAGGAGGTAATCTTATGAGTACGACTTATCCGATCAAGGACAGAAAGAAACTGGAAGTTTTTCGCGATTATTACAAAAACATGCAGCCAAATCCCCGCAACTTTACGCTAATCATCATGGGACTGAATACGGCATTTCGCATCGGTGACATTTTGAGCCTGAAATGGCAGGATGTATTTGAGGCAGACGAAAGCCTGCGCACCCATATCCGCATGGAAGAACAAAAGACCGGAAAGGCACGCATTGTCCCAATCAATGCTTCTTTACGGCAGGCTCTGGAAACTTACCGGGCATCTCTATCCGATCTTGTCCTGCCAAATTGGCTCTTTCCCAGTCCGCATAACCGGACGCAGCCCCTCTCACGTTACCAAGCTTACCGCATTGTGCGCCGTGCGGCAGCCGCCTGCGGACTATCCGAGCACATCAGCTGCCACTCCCTGCGCAAGACCTTCGGCTATTATGCCTGGAAGAACGGAACACCGCCCGCCATGCTGATGGATCTGTACAATCACTCATCCTATCAGATCACCAAACGCTATCTTGGCATCGAGCAGGAAGAGCGGGATCAGGTGTATCTGCAGCTCAATCTGTAAAAATTTAAATTTTTTTAAAAAGGGGGTTAAGGATTCCGCGGACTTTCCGATATATATTATGAAACGAAGAGAGATGCAACATTTTAATACAAAATGTTGTGTCTTTTATTATAGCCTAAATCTGAAATATCATTCGCATAAGCAGATTCGAAATGCTTCTCTTATGCGCGCAAAAAAATCGAGCGCTTTCGCACTCGATTTTCCTATCGTCGCTCATATTTATTATACCAGCTCCAGAACAACCTCCATCGCTGCGTCTCCCTTACGGGGACCGATCTTGATGATCCTGGTGTAGCCGCCGTGACGGTTCGCATACTTGGGGCCGTACTCATCAAAAAGTTTGTTTACCAGGTTTACTTCCTTGGTATTCCTCTTACGGCCTGCCGGTGTGGAGGGCACTTCCTTGACAGGATAGAGCACCTTCATCATCTGGCTTCTCGCATGAAGTCTGGACGGCAGATCCTTCTTGATCTCCTTCTCGACTTCATCATAGACAGTCACTCTCTTACCATTCTCAATCTGCTTCACTCTCTTGCCGTCCTTGTCCTTACGGGGAACTTTCGCCATCACCTTGACGGTCTCGTAGTTATCTTTCTCTTTCACTGCAAGGGTGATCAGAGGCTCCACAAACTTGCGGATTTCCTTCGCTCTCGCCTCCGTGGTCACAATCTTTCCATGATATAAAAGAGCGGTGACCTGACTTCTGATCAATGCTTTTCTCTGGTCAGACGGTCTGCCCAGCTTTCTGTATTTTGCCATGTTCGGCTCCTTTCTGAGTGCACTTCGGGCTTACCTCGCGTTTTGCTTTGTACTGTGTTACGCCTCGTCGCTGGGATTCAGCTGTAACCCTAATTCTTTTAACTTAGCAAGCACTTCCTCCAGGGACTTGCGGCCCAGATTTCTGACCTTCATCATGTCCTCGGAAGTCTTGTTTGTCAACTCTTCGACGGTATTGATCCCCGCTCTCTTTAAGCAGTTGTAGGAACGGACGGATAACTCAAGCTCATCGATGCTCATCTCCAGCACCTTCTCCTTCTCGTCATCCTCTTTCTCCACCATAACCTCTGCAGTCTTCGCATTCTCGGAAAGATCGATGAAAAGGCTTAAGTGCTCG
The DNA here is from genome assembly GCA_002492725.1 of Lachnospiraceae bacterium UBA7054. GTDB lineage: Bacteria > Bacillota > Clostridia > Lachnospirales > Lachnospiraceae > UBA3282. Next base: position 9,828 of record DLAF01000032.1, on the reverse strand, counting down.
CTCAGTACCTTTGCCGCAAGACTCACCGCCTCGTCAGGCACCAGCGTACCATTTGTATACACATCGAGCGTCAGCTTATCAAAGTCGGTAATCTGACCCACACGGGTATTCTCAACGGTCACATTGACTCTCTCCACAGGCGTGTAGATGGAGTCCACCGCAATCACGCCGATGGGAAGATCCTCCGTCTTATTCTTATCAGCGCCCACATAGCCCCGACCTCTCGTAATGGTCAATTCCATGTAAAGTTTCGTATCCTTACCGCTCAGGGTTGCTATCACCAGATCGGGATTTAAGATCTCAATATCCTGATCCACCTGGATGTCGGAAGCCCGCACAACGCCCTCGCCTTCATACTCGATGTAGGCAGTCTTTACCTCATTCGAATCGCTGTTATTCTTGATGGCAAGACTCTTGATGTTCATGATAATCTCCGTCACATCCTCCTTGATACCGGGAACGGAGCTGAACTCGTGGAGAACGCCCTCTATTTTGACCTGGCTTACTGCGACGCCGGGCAGAGAAGACAGCATGATCCTTCTGAGCGAATTGCCGAGGGTAATGCCGTAACCTCTCTCTAACGGTTCCACCACAAATCTGCCATACTTTTTATCTTCGGAGATCTCTACTACTTCAATATTCGGCCTTTCAAATTCAAACACCCGGACACCCCCTTATTTTTACTTGGAGTACAACTCGACGATAAGCATCTCATCCACAGGCACATCGATCATTTCCCTGGTAGGAAGATACTTTATGGTTCCCTTCATTGCCTCCTGATCCATGTCGATCCACTCGGGAACGAGCCTGCCGCCGGTCACCTCAAGGATATCCTTATAACGCTGCAGGGATCTCGCTTTCTCCCTCACTTCGATCACATCGCCCGCCTTTACCAGATAAGAAGGAATCTGTACCGGCTTACCGTTTACCAGGAAATGTTTGTGACCTACAACCTGTCTTGCCTCACGCCTTGTACGCGCAAGCCCCATTCTGAACACTACGCTGTCAAGTCTGCTCTCCAGCATCGTCATCAGGTTCTCACCCGTCTGGCCCTTCATTCTGTCGGCCTTTTCATAATAGTTTCTGAACGGCTTCTCCAATACGCCGTAAATAAACTTCGCTTTCTGCTTTTCGCGAAGCTGAAGACCGTACTCGCTGATCTTCTTGCCCGCTCTTGCGGAAGTTCTGTTAGATTTCTTGTCATATCCCAAAAAAGTGGGATCAAGATCTAAGGATCTGCATCTTTTTAATACCGGAACTCTGTTTACTGCCATGATTGGCTCCTTTCTGTTTTGTTTACAGCGCCACACATTGTAGCGTCTTCTTCCAAATACTTCATGCGGAGAATCGCGTCTTTTTGCGGTTCTCCCAATCGAAACATAGAAAATCTTCGCGAAACAGCCTCTGCTGTGAGCGATTAGATTTTCTTTTCGATTTGCTAGACTCTACGTCTCTTAGGCGGACGGCAGCCATTGTGGGGCACGGGCGTCACGTCACGGATGCTCGTAACCTCGAGACCGCACGCCTGCAGAGCGCGGATCGCCGCCTCACGGCCCGAACCGGGTCCCTTTACCATAACGTCCACAGTCTTTAAACCATGGATGAGAGCAGCCTTTGTCGCTGTCTCAGCAGCCATCTGAGCCGCATAGGGAGTAGATTTCCTTGAACCTCTAAAACCAAGACCGCCTGCACTTGCCCAGCTTAACGCATTACCCTCGTTGTCCGTCAGGGTTACGATGGTATTGTTAAAAGAAGACTGGATGTGCGCCTGTCCATGTTCAACGTTTTTCTTGACACGTTTCTTTGTCACTTTCTTGGTAACTTTCTTTGCCATAATAAACTAACCTACTTTCTCCAATTCTAAGTTTCCTGTTATCAGATTACTTTTTCTTGTTTGCAACGGTTCTCTTGGGACCTTTTCTCGTTCTGGCATTCGTCTTTGTCTTCTGACCACGAACAGGAAGTCCCTTCCTGTGACGGATACCTCTGTAGCAGCCAATCTCCTGAAGACGCTTGATGTTCAGCGCTACCTCTCTTCTGAGGTCACCTTCCACCATGTAATCCTTCTCGATGACTTCCGCCAGTCTCTTCACCTCGTCGTCGGTCAATTCTCTGACACGGGTGTCAGGATTTACATTCGCCGCCGCAAGAATCTTATTCGAGCTGGATCTGCCAATTCCGTAGATATAGGTCAAGCCGATCTCTACACGCTTTTCTCTGGGTAAGTCAACACCTGCAATACGAGCCATTTACCATTTCCTCCATTTCTTTTGCATTTTCATGCGTTTCGCGCTTAAAAGCGCGGTGACACTAATTGATTGAGGCGGAAAACGCACCGCCCAACCGGATCAGGAATCCGATCTTTCCAAACATAGTTGGTATCAAAAAGTGGGCTCTCTATCTATTAACCCTGTACCTGCTTATGTTTCGGATTTTCACAAATAACCCTGATCTTTCCCTTTCGCTTGATGATCTTGCACTTCTCGCAAATCGGTTTTACTGATGATCTGACCTTCATCTCAAACCCTCCTTTCAAAAAAGACCGTTTTACATTATAACACCAAATCCTACCATTGGCAAGACTTTTTATTATTTATCTCTCCAAATGATTCTTCCCTTGGACAAATCATAGGGGGAGAGCTCTAACGTAACCTTATCGCCCGGCAGAATACGGATAAAATTCTGACGCAGCTTGCCGCTGATATGCGCAAGCACTACATGTCCGTTCTCCAGTTCTACCTGAAACATGGTATTGGGCAGCTTTTCAATTACGGTTCCCTCGATCTCAATAACATCAGCCTTTGACATTTCTTTCCTCGCTTTCCTTTCTTTCCTTCTGATATTCCTTGATAATTCTCTTGATATCTATATTGTTAAAACCGCCCGCCGATTCAGGCAGTCTTTTTTTCTTGATCAGCTGTATGTGCTTTTTATTCTTCCGCTTGGGCTTTTCTACTGTCCTGCCTTCTCCGTCGGCAAGGCAGACATACTCGCCTTCCTCTTTTATGATGACATACACGGAATCCTTATCATGCCCTGCCTTTGATGTCGCAAGCAGCCCTGTCATACTAACCCTCCATATTTTTCAATCAGTCCTCCATGTCAGAGAGTTTTCCTGTTTCTTCTATAATAATGTGAGGATCTCCGGCCGCCCGTCCGTGATCAGAACGGTGTTTTCATAATGGGCTGAGAGACTGTGATCCGCCGTCACAACAGTCCAGCCGTCATCCTGCCATTCCACCTCACCGTTGCCGATATTGATCATCGGTTCGATGGCCAGCGTCATGCCCGCTTTCAGCCTGATTCCCCGCCTTCGCTGTGGGAAATTCGGAATCTCGGGTGGCTCGTGAAGGCTTCTTCCGATACCGTGCCCCACCAGCTCGTACACAATGCCATAGCCGTAAGAGATCACATAGTCCGCGATGGCATTCGAGATATCATAAAGGTGTCTTCCCGCAACAGCCTCTTCGATTCCCTGGAAAAAGCTCTCTCTGGTCACCTCGATCAGCTTCTGCGCCTTGGGACTGATTTTTCCCACACCGTAAGTCCTGGCCGCATCAGAGTGATACCCCTGCCAGATCAGACCCGTGTCAAGACTTACGATATCGCCTTCCCGCAAAATCCGGTCTTCCCTGGGAATACCGTGTACGACCTCGTCGTTGACCGAGACGCATACACTGGCGGGATACCCCTCATAATGCAGGAAGTTCGGGGTACATCCGCAGCTTCGGATCAGCTCCTCGCATACCCTGTCAATCTCCTTTGTAGAGACACCGGGACGGATACTCTCCTTCAGCTTCTCATGCACACGATTAAGCCGTTTCCCCGCCTCCCGCATTCGTTTTATTTCTTCTGCCGATTTGATCGTCACTGTTCTCATTTTAAGATTTCTTTGATGGCGCTAAACACATCCTGCATATCCTGTGTGCCGTCTACCGTTCTCAGAACACCCTTTTTCGTGTAGAAGTCGATAAGGGGCTGAGTCTGCTCCTGATATACCCGCAGGCGGTTTTTGACCGTCTCCGGCTTATCGTCATCGCGCAGCACAAGTTCCTGTCCGCAGACGTCGCAGATTCCCTCCTTCTTCGGAGGCACATGCTCGATGTGATAAGTTGCCCCACAGGAAAGGCAGGCACGTCTTCCGCCCATTCTCCTGATAATATTTTCATCCGACACTTCCACATTGATGGCAAAGTCAATCTGATCACCCAGCTTCGTAAGCGCGTCCTCAAGTACCTCCGCCTGCGGAATGGTCCTCGGGAAGCCGTCCAGCACATAACCGTTTTTACAGTCGTCCTGCCCCACTCTGTCGAGCAGAATCCGCACGGTCAGCTCATCGGGCACCAGAAGGCCCTGATCCATATAAGTCTTAGCTTCCATGCCAAGCTGCGTACCGTTCTTGATATTCATGCGAAAGATATCGCCCGTGGAAACATGGGGAAGCCCGTATGTATCGGCAATCAGTTTCGCCTGTGTTCCTTTTCCCGCGCCGGGTGCGCCAAGCATTATAATCTTCATGATAAATCCCTCTTTCTAAATACACAAGGTTAGGGACGTGCCGATTTTTCCGCCGTCCCTACCTGTTTATGACACATCAGTCATTTAAAAATCCCTTATAATTGCGTACCAGCATTTGTGATTCAATCTGTTTGATCGTCTCTAATACCACGCTGACAATAATAATCAGGCTGGTGCCGCCAAAGGACACCTGTGCGCCGAACACGCCGTTAAAGAAGTAAGGCACCACGCACACAATGGTCAGACCGATCGCGCCGATGAACACAATATAGTTTAGGAGCTTTGACAGATATTCGCTGGTAGGTTTTCCCGGTCTGATGCCCGGAATAAAGCCGCCCTGCCTTTTCATGTTATCCGCAATCTCCATCGGATTAAAGGTGATGGAAGTATAGAAATAAGCGAAGAACACGACCAGGAGGATATAAAATACCAAGCCGATCGAATACACCAAATGATCCGGATTACACCAGTAATTGGAGTTTAATCCCTTCAGGATTTCTCCCCACACGCCCGTTCCGTTGATATTAAATATGGAACAGAATACCACCGGAAGCTGCATCAGGGAAGATGCGAAGATGACCGGGATTACACCCGAAGTATTGACCTTAAGCGGAATATTCGTGGTCTGTCCGCCTACCATCTTTCTGCCCTGTACCTTCTTCGCGTACTGCACCGGAATCTTGCGCACGCCGTCATTCAAAACAATGACGAGCACTACCATCAGGACGATGATCGCAATAATAATGATTGCTGCCACTACACCCTTTGCGATGGATTTGCCGATCACAAACTGCTCAAAGAGCTGCGTAATGTCCTGCGGCATACGGGAAAGGATGTTGATGGTCAGCACGATGGAAATACCGTTACCGATACCATTCTCCGTAATCCGCTCGCCGACCCACATCAGGAAGGCGCTGCCCGCCGTGAGTGCTGCAATTACAGTGATTACATTGATAACATTGTAATTTGCAAGCAGGCCCTGTCTGCCAAAACCAATCGCCATAACACCCGCCTCCAGGAGGGCCAGTGCCACCGTCACATATCTTGTGATGGAAGCGATTTTTTTACGTCCATCTGCACCGTCTCTCTGCATCTCCTCCAGTTTCGGGATCGCGATCGTCATCAGCTGCATGATAATGGATGACGTAATATACGGCGTAATGTTTAACGCTAAAATCGACATATTCAGGAAGGAACCACCCGTGAACGCGTCAAAGAAATTGAATGCGTCCCCGGTCTGGCTCGCAAACCATCTTGCGAAATATGTCCTGTCCACGCCCGGCACCGGAAGCTGTGACCCGAAACGGATCACAACCAACATGAGAAACGTGAAAAAAATCTTATTTCTGATCTCTTTGATCTTAAAAGCATTTTTTAAGGTTGTAATCATTAGATCACCTCTGCTGTTCCACCAAGCGCCTCGATCTTTTCCTTCGCAGATGCGCTGAAGGCATTTACCTTCACATCGAGTTTCTTAGTAAGTTCTCCATTGCCAAGAATCTTTACGCCGTCACGAGGATTTTTAATGATGCCCTTTTCCATCAGAGCTTCAACATCCACCGTCGCGCCATTGTCAAACACTTCCAGCATGCTTAAGTTAAGCGCTACGATCTCCTTTGTATTCCTGTTGGTAAAGCCTCTCTTGGGGAGACGTCTGTACAGGGGCATCTGACCGCCCTCGAAGCCGACTCTGGTTGCACCGGAACGCGCTTTCTGACCCTTATGTCCCTTGCCGGCTGTCTTGCCGTTACCGGAACCGTGTCCACGGCCTCTTCTAAAATTATCGCTGTGTACAGAGCCCTCTGCAGGCCTTAAATTCGATAATTCCATCTATCACACCTCCTTCTGGTTCTTCTTAAGCCTCTTCTACCTTGACCATATGTCTGATCTTCTGAATCTGTCCTCTGGTCGAAGCGTTGTCAGGCAGTTCCACCGTCTGATTAAGCTTTCTAAATCCCATAGCCTTTGCCGTCGCACGCGCCTTGGGCACCTGACCGATCATAGATCTGACCAATGTGATCTTTAACATTTTAGCTGCTTCTTTCTTTGCTGCCATTTTATTTCCTCCTGATCTAAGTGATTCCACGCTGTGTTATGCGCGGATCTCCTCTACAGACTTGCCGCGGTTCTTTGCCACTTCCTCGGGCGTCTTCAACTGGCTTAAGCCCTTGATCGTCGCAAGCACAACATTCTGCTTGTTATTGGAGCCCAGGGACTTGGTACGGATATTCTTGATACCTGCAAGTTCGCACACCACACGGGCGGGACCGCCTGCGATGATACCGGTACCTTCCGCAGCCCTCTTTAAGAGAACGGATGCGGAACCGAATTCTCCGACAAAGTCATGCGTGATACTGCTCTTCTCATCCAGAGCAACCGTAACCAGATTCTTGATTGCATCTTCCTTACCCTTGCGGATCGCTTCCGGGATCTCAGTCGCCTTACCCAGACCTGCACCGACATGGCCGTTGCCGTCGCCGACTACCACAAGCGCGGTAAAACGCATGTTACGACCACCCTTGACAACCTTGGTAACGCGCTTGATTGTCACAACTTTTTCCGTGAGTTCTAACTGACTTACGTCAATGATTGTACGTCTCATGTGATCTTTTCTCCCTTCCTAGAATTCCAGGCCAGCTTCTCTGGCCGCGTCAGCTAACGCCGCAATCTTGCCCTGATAGATGAAGCCGCCTCTGTCAAAGACCACGGTTTTGATGCCCTTTTCGATTGCCCGTTTTGCGATCACTGTTCCCACGTATGCCGCCGCTTCCACGTCGTTGGTCTTCTTCAGTTCGCTCGCCGCGCTCTTTTCCAGCGTGGACGCGGAGACTAAGGTGTTGCCAACCGTATCGTCAATAATTTGAGCATACATATGATTATTGCTTCTGAACACAGCCAGACGGGGCCTCTCAGCCGTACCGCTGAAACGGTTACGCATTCTGTTGTGCTTCTTTACACGAACTTTTTGTCTCGATTCTTTCTTAACCATTCCCATACTCTCCTTATCTGTTATTTCTTACCGGTCTTACCAACCTTACGTCTGATTGTCTCATCGGCATACTTGATACCCTTGCCCTTATAAGGCTCAGGCCGTCTCTTGTCTCTGATCTCAGCCGCAAACTGGCCAACCTTCTCTTTATCTATCCCCTTGACGATGATCAGATTCTGACCGTCTACTACCGTCTCGATGCCCTCGGGATCTGTCATCTCTACCGGGTGGGAGTATCCTAAGTTCAGTGTCAGTTTCTTTCCGGACTTCGCCGCTCTGTAACCTACGCCGTTTACCTCAAGCTTCTTCTCATAGCCTTCCGTGACGCCGACCACCATGTTGTTGATCAGGGTCCTTGTCAGGCCATGGAAAGATTTCATCTTCTTTAAATCGTTGGGTCTGGACACAACGACCTGTCCATCCTCCATCTTGATCTCCATCTCTGCGGGGAGCACTCTCTCAAGCGTTCCCTTGGGACCTTTTACAGTCACTTTGTTATTTTCTGCGATCTCTACGGTAACTCCCGCAGGAATCGCGATTGGCATTCTTCCGATTCGTGACATGCCCGTACCTCCTGTTCTGCTAAATAGATTATTGTTTCGTCCTACCATACAAATGCTAAAACTTCGCCGCCTACCTGCAGCTCTCTTGCCTTCTTATCGGTCACAACGCCCTGGTTCGTGGAAATGATCGCCACGCCGAGGCCTCCCAGCACTCTGGGCAGCTCCTCCCTGCCGGCATACACGCGCAGGCCGGGCTTGGAAATTCTCTTGATCCCGGAGATGATCTTGTCGTTTTTGTCCTCGCCATACTTTAAAGTGATGTGTATGGTCTTGAAATTGCCGTTCTCGATCAGATCAAATTTCCTGATATAACCTTCGTCTAAGAGAATCTGGGCAATCGCCAGCTTCATCTTGGATGAGGGCACATCCACTGTATCATGCTTTGCAGTATTTGCGTTACGGATTCTTGTAAGCATATCTGCAATAGGATCGCTCATTGTCATGTCTTTTCCTCCTAATCCTAACTTTTTCGTCCACCGAGGTCGCTTGCAACCTCGTAAGCAAAACATAGTATTTCTTAGTCAGCGTTCTTTGCCGACTCAGAATTTCTTATTCGCCATCCGAGTTTGCGAAGCAAATCTCGCAGGCGAACTTGTTTCGCCTTACCAGCTGGCTTTTTTCACGCCGGGTATCTGTCCCTTATATGCTAACTCACGGAAGCAGATTCTGCAGATTCCGTATTTTCTCAAATAAGCATGCGGACGACCGCAGATTTTGCAACGGTTGTACGCTCTCACAGCGAACTTGGGTTTGCGCTGCTGTTTGATCTTCATTGCTGTCTTAGCCATGAACTTACCTCCTTCTATTTGGCGAATGGCATATTGAATAATCTCAACAATTCACGGGCTTCCTCATCGGTCTTTGCCGTGGTGACGAAGATGACGTCCATACCTCTCACCTTGTCTACCTTATCGTACTCGATCTCAGGGAAGATGATCTGCTCCTTGATGCCGAGCGCATAGTTGCCTCTGCCGTCGAAGGAGTTTGCGCTCACGCCTCTAAAGTCACGCACGCGGGGAAGTGCAAGGTTTACGAGTCTGTCTAAGAACTCATACATCTTGTCACCGCGCAGGGTGGTCTTACAGCCGATGGACTGTCCCTCTCTGATTTTGAAATTCGCAATTGAGTGCTTTGCCTTGGTAATGACCGCCTTCTGACCGGTAATGGTCTCCATATCGCTCACGGCCGACTCAAGCACTTTAGCGTTTTCCTTCGCTTCGCCGACACCCATATTGATCACGATCTTTTCAAGCTTCGGCACTTCCATGGTATTTTTATATCCAAACTTTTTGACCATAGCATCTACGATCTCGCTTTTATACATCTCTTTCAGTCTGCTACTCACACCTATGGATCTCCTTTCTAAAAATTAATCAATGATATCGCCCGTAGACTTTGCAAAACGAACCTTCTTGCCCTTCTCGATCTTGAAACCGATCCTGGTCGCCTTGCCTTTGTGCACGTACATCACATTCGATGCATCGATGGGCGCTTCCTTCTGAACGATACCGCCGTTCTGGTTCGCCGCCGAGGGCTTCTCATGCTTTGTGATCTTGTTAATCCCCTCTACGAGCACTTTATTGTTTTTCTTATCTACGGAAATAACCTTGCCTTCTTTGTCCTTATCTTTGCCGGCGATCACTTTGACCGTATCACCCTTCTTAATCTTAGCCATTGACATAGCGGCACCTCCTATAATACTTCCGGAGCCAGTGAAACAATTTTCATAAACTGTTTATCACGAAGCTCTCTTGCTAC
>DLAF01000071.1 GCA_002492725.1 Lachnospiraceae bacterium UBA7054 | reverse complement strand
CAGAAAACCGAAGGAATGGGAAACGTTTCCTGAAATAGGGGAAGTAAAAGGCTCGGAAGAAACAACGGAACGGAAAGAGATTTGGAAACGAAAGGACGATTTCACGATGCTAAAAGGCGGAAAGGGTTACACGATCGCGGATATCGAAGCACTGCCTGAGGGAGAGCGCGCAGAGCTGATTGACGGGGAGCTGTTTCGGATGGATACACCAACAAGACGGCATCAAGACATTCTTTTGAATCTAGCCATTGATATCAATACATATATCCGAAAAAACAAAGGAACGTGTAAAATCTATGTCGCGCCCTTTGCTGTACGTATCAAAAAGGACAATTGTAATTATGTGGAACCTGACATCTCCGTCATCTGTGACAGGGACAAGCTGGACGAAAAAGGCTGTCTAGGCGCACCCGACTGGATGATCGAGATCGTGTCACCCTCGAGTAAAAAGATGGACTACGAGCGGAAGGTACAGCTATACCGCGAAGCAGGCGCACGCGAATACTGGATCGTGGATCCCGAGACGGAAACGGTCACGGTGTATGATTTTGCATCCTCCCCCACTCCTGCGCAGTATCCGTTCTCGGATCAAATCAAAGTGGGGATTTTCGAAAATCTGTGGCTGAACCTCTCTGAAATGGATTTTGCCTAGATAAACGAAATATCGTTTCGGAAGTATTTTCTTGACATTTATTTTTTCAAAGCGTATACTAAGCATACAGAGTAAACACAGGAAGCCTTTTCGTGGGCTTTGGCGTCACAACGACGCATCTGTGCATTCGCACAACAGGCAGTTTCTGCCGCTTACTCACAGTAACATGACAACAGAAAACGCGGCGGGAGCAACCAAAAACTGACTCCACGGGCAGTCCGCCCAAAATGCAGATGTGTACCTCCTAAACGGGACGAGGAAATAAGCCTCCCGCCGCAGCACAAAAGCAAGCCACAAATGGCCATGCGGAACGGAGGAAAAATGGAAGTCGGAAAACCGAAAGAATGGGAATCTTTTCCCGAAATAAGGGAAGTGAAAGGCTCAGAAGAGGTACGAGAAACAAAAAGTACCGCGGAAACAATGAGGCGAAAGGATGGTTTCACGATGCTAAAAGGCGGAAAGGGTTACACGATCGCGGATATCGAAGCGCTGCCTGAGGGAGAGCGCGCAGAGCTGATTGACGGGGAGCTGTTTCGGATGGATGCCCCGACAACAGTACACCAACAACTTCTGATGGAACTTGCCTTTGAAATAAAGTTGTATATTCGAGACAGAAAAGGAAAATGTAAAATACTTCCCGCGCCTTTTGGGGTTCGTATCAAGAGGGACGAACGTAACTATGTGGAACCTGACATCTCCGTCATCTGTGACAGGGACAAGCTGGACGCAAAGGGCTGTCAGGGTGCACCCGACTGGATGATTGAGATTGTGTCGTCCTCAAGTAGAAAGATGGACTATGAGCGGAAAGTGCAGCTCTACCGTGAGGCGGGCGCACGCGAGTACTGGATTGTGGATCCCGAGACGGAAACGGTCACGGTGTATGATTTTGCATCCTGCCCTGATCCTGAGCAATATCCGTTTTCGGATCGAATCAAAGTTGGGATTTTTGAGAATCTGTGGCTAAACCTCTCGGAAATGGATTTTGCCTGAATAAACGTAATATCGTTTTATAAATATTTGCTTGACACACATTTGGTCAGCGTGTATACTAAACATACTGAGTAAACATTAGAAGCCGTTTCATGGGCTTCGGCGTAACAATGGCGCATCTGTGCATTCGCACAACAGGCAGTTTCTGCCGCTTACTCACAGTAATATGACAACAAAAACGCGGCGGGAGCAACCGAAAACACTACGAACAGTCCGTCCGAGACGCAGACATGCTCCACCGCAGCACAAAAGCAGGCCACAAATGGCCACGCGGAACGGAGGAAAAATGGAAGTCAGAAAACCGAAGGAATGGGAAACTTTTCCTGCATTAAGAGAAGCGAAAGACTCGGAAGAGATACGAGAAACAAAAAGCGCCACAGAAACAACGAGGCGAAAGGATGGTTTCACAATGCTAAAAGGCAAAAGAGATTACACAATCGCAGATATTGAAGCACTGCCCGAGGGAGAACGTGCAGAGTTGATTGACGGGGAGCTGTTTTGGATGGATGCGCCAATGAGAGTGCATCAAAAAATCTCGATGAAATTAGCTGTTGAAATTGATTTGTATATCAGGAAACATAAGGGAAACTGTGAAGTATATGCTGCGCCTTTTGCGGTGCGTATCAAAAAGGACGATCGTAACTATGTAGAGCCTGACATTTCGGTCATCTGTGACAGGGACAAGCTGGACACAAAAGGCTGTCAGGGCGCACCCGACTGGATGATCGAGATCGTGTCGCCATCGAGTAAGAAGATGGACTATGAGCGAAAAGAGCAGCTCTACCGTGAGGCGGGCGCGCGCGAATACTGGATCGTGGATCCTGAGACGGAAACGGTCACAGTGTACGATTTTGCATCCTCCCCCACTCCTGCGCAGTATTTGTTTTCGGATCGAATCAAAGTGAGGATTTTTGAGAATCTGTGGCTAAATCTCTCTGAAATGGATTTTGCCTAGATAAACGAAATATCGTTTTGTATGTATTTTCTTGACATTTATTTTTTTAAAGCGTATACTAAGCATACAGAGTAAACACAGGAAGCCTTTTCACTGGCTTCGGCGTCACAATGACGCATCTGTGCATTCGCACAACAGGCAGTTTCTGCCGCTTACTCACAGTAATATGACAACAGAAAATGCGGTGGGAGCAACCGAAAACTGACTTCACGGGCAGTTTGACCAAAATCTGCACGAATCTTTCATTGGAGTATGGACGTGAACCTCAAGCACAGGACACGTGCCAAACACAGGCAACTACCCAACACGCCTCCCGCTGCAGCACAAAAGCAGTCCACAAATGGCCACGCGGAACGGAGGAAAAATGGAAGTCAGAAAATCGAAGGAATGGGAAACTTTTCCCGAAATAGGGGAAGTAAGAGGCTCGGAAGAAACAACGGAACGGAAAGAGATTTGGAAACGAAAGGACGATTTCACGATGCTAAAAGGCGGAAAGGGTTACACAATCGCGGATATCGAAGCACTGCCTGAGGGAGAACGGGCAGAGCTGATTGACGGGGAGCTGTTTCGGATGGATACACCTGTGACAATACATCAAATGATTCAAATGGCACTTAGCGCAAGAATATGGAATTATATTGCTGAGAATAAGGGATCTTGTCGTGTGCTGCCTGCTCCTTTCGCTGTCTATATCAAAAAGGATAGGAACAACTATGTGGAACCTGACATTTCCGTCATCTGTGACAGGGACAAGCTGGACGAGAAAGGCTGTCAGGGCGCACCCGACTGGATGATCGAGATCGTGTCGCCATCGAGTAAAAAGATGGACTATGAGCGGAAAGTGCAACTCTACCGTGAGGCAGGCGCACGAGAATACTGGATCGTGGATCCCGAGACGGAAACGGTCACGGTGTATGATTTTGCATCCTCCCCCACACCTGCGCAGTATCCGTTCTCGGATCAAATCAAAGTGGGGATTTTTGAGAATCTGTGGCTGAACCTCTCAGAGATGGATTTTGCTGATTAAAACGGGAAAGCAAATACGCACTTTTTCGAAGATTGATTTAAGTCAAAAATATTTATGAATTGAAACTTTCCGCACATCAGGAAACACCTAAAACGAAAAACACGTATTTTAAGAATTTAGTAGAAAAAACCCTGCAGCCATATGGCCGCAGGGCTTTTTTCACTTATGCTGCTTTGCAACAATCTCCAGTTTATCTTTCTACTTAATCTGTAGCTACCGTGATGGTAATTGAACTAAGCACAATAGGATCATCAACGCCTGAGATTGTTACCTTCAATTTCTGCACTGCAGTTACCTTTCCATCACCATCCTTCGTATAAGTTGTCGGATCGGTATCCCCGGTTACCGCTTCTGCAGTAATTGTGTTGGTAGTAAGATCAGCGCCAGTCCTAAGCTTTGCTAACTCTGTCTGAATCACGCCGACTACCTCTGCTTCGGTCGGTAAGCTACCGCCCTTCGCAATTGTAACCGCATTGAATGCAGTAACTGCAGCTGTTAATTCAGTCAGACTCTGGAAAGCGTCACATGCACCTAACTCTTGATTGGTAACTGTTACTTTCAAATCATCAGCTTCATGTGTTGCACCTTCTGTTGCATCCGCAAGCTGTAAGGTAAAGCTAATCTTAGCATTACTATCTACTGCCGCAGTTGTGGGAACAACCAAAGCAAAAGTGTTGTCACCTTCTGCAATGCCCGTCACTGTAATGTTCGGGTTATTGGTAATCAGCTTGCCTGCTTCTTCTTTCAACAGGTCTTTTACCTTCGCGTCAAGGCCAGTCGGTGCAGCTTTCTTTGCATCATTGACAATCTTTGTTAAAGCCGCTTTGTTCAAACCGTCCGTAATCTTAGTCTTACATGCTGTCAAATCATCCAGTGTCGGCAGGCTGTAATCAATAGCACTCAGCGTTTTCGAATAATTATTGCTGCTCGGCTTCTGAGAAAGATCCTTGATCGTCAGCACGAAGCTGATGGAACCTTCATCTTCGGTCGTAGGAGCCTTCGTCTCGCCGGTGATTGCTGCCGTGATAGAGATATTTCTGGTTGCCGCAGCACCCAGTTTTTCTCTTACTGCCGCTGCAAACTGTGCTGCTGTCGTATCCGCAGTCACCTTGTGGATCAAGTTATTCTCAGCATCCTTAATCTCCGTGTTATTTGCGCCGCCTAAGCTCAGAGCCGTAATTGCACTCTCAACATTGGTGATACTATTCTTGGTAGGAATCACAAATGCGTGGTTGTACAGCTCTTTCGTACCCGCTGCCGTCGAATTCACGAGAACAGTCCACTCAGTCGCAAGTGCTTCCGAACCAGTCTCATTGCTACCGTTATCCGTAATCGCTACGGTAACAGCCGCACTCTGGATCGCTTTCTTAACCTGAGTCTCTACATAATAGGACATCTCAGCGTTAACAAGAAGTTTACCCCATGCTACAGTCGTATCATACCGATCTAACAGATCACCATAGTGCGTCTCAATGTCAGACTGCAGTTTCGCCTGTGCATCCGTCAGTGCCTTCGTAACATCCGCATCTGCTGCACCTGCATTTGCGGGCAGCTTGACGTCAAAGGTCAGCTCATCCGCCGCCGGAACATCCGCGCCTTCTGCACCATAGCTGAAGGTTGCCTTCACTTTGACGGTCTTGCCCCAGTTCAGCTTGTTCTTCGCTGCAATCGTATCATCCGTTGCATCTTTCGCAATCGCTGCCACAAGTTTCGCCTTATTCAGCTTAAGAGTCATTCCATAGCTTTCGGGCACATCGATTGTCCTGCCGTTTCCGGTGCCTGTAGATGTCATCCACTGCTGAGGCGCTGTAACGGTAACGTAATCTACATCCTTATTGTTTACGGTCGCCTTAACGCTGATCACATTTGTATTTGCTGCCATGCTCAGGCCGGTCTTGAAGCTGAACCGTGCAGACTTGGTCCATCCGTCATAAACGTAATCCGTATCAGCCACGTTCCACTTGTTGCTGCCCTTGTTTACCAGAACTACTTTGTTCTTGGTCGTCTTCGCAGATGCCTTAACCGTAATGCTGGTCTTGATGCCGTACTTCATTATAAGTTCATTCTGTGCATCTTTATTAGGCGCATTATTAATTGCCTGCCGATAAGCAGCCGCTGCCTGCGCGGAAATGATGTACAGATCTACCTTATGGTTCCCTGCCTCCAAGTTCGCCGCCTCTAAATACCAGTTTCCATCAGAGTCATAAACCGCACCGAATTTTCCGCCAACTGACGCGGGCAAAATACCATATACAGGCACCTGACTCTTGCCATCCAAGATCGTAAGTGCGGTCACCGCATTCGGACCTTCCAGTACAGGCGTCGCCGATACCTTGTACTTACTCTTATCCTTGGTTTCATCTTTCAGCGTAATGGTCAGCTTCACATCAATAAACTTCTCGCCATTGTTGACGCTGATATAACCGATCCGGTCATTCTTGTACGCATCGCTCACGATCTTATCCAGTGCAGGTGCATCCGGATCGTTTGCGGGAGCGGTAAGCGGCAGATCTGACTTCAGGGTGATAACAATCCCACCGTATCCTAATACTTCATTATTGTCCGTATCATTCCATTCACGCGCATACTTTACATCAAAGTAATCTTTAAAGTGATTCTCTTTACCGTTAATGATTGCATTCTTTGCATAGTTCTTTTGAAGGTTATAAGATACATTATTCTCACTCTGCTCTGCATTGGTAAAGTCAATATATCCGTTTCCAGACTTATACTTAAGGTAGATACCGCTGTAATTCTTGAGCGGCAGCGTATAGCTTCCGGTCACGCTCAAGTTTGCCTTACCCTGCTTTGTAATCTTGACCACTGCCTTTGCATCCTTATAGAGAGGCTTAAACACACCATTCTCCATGGAGCCTACGGTAGCAACCAGATTGTAATTGCCGGTACCAAAAGTATGAACCGTCAGGTTGAAGCTCTGACCCAGGATGATCGGAAGGGGTACATCAAGTTCGGGAAGTACCGATCCGATATCACTCGGATTCTTCTTGGTCTGATCCGCAGACAATACTACATAGTTACCCGTAAAGTCGTCTGTCTTCTGGCCCTTCACAGTGTAAGATACCAGGCGTGTTCCCGTGTACTGCGCCAGTTTCGCGCTCGTCGTGATCTTCGGAGCCTTTGCCTTATTATCCGTTACGCAGTCATCGTTCACCAATTTGTAAACAACAGCCTCTGCATTTCTGACTGCCTTATTCTTCAGGGTGATCGTCGTTTCTTTCGCATTGGCAACAATCTTGATACTGTCACCGTCTGCGCCAACTGTCTTGGTGATCTGCTTACCACCCTTATAGCTGATCTGGTAATTTGCCAGATAGAAAGGCGCGTAATCGATACTGTCACCAACCTTAACGGGCTTCACAACTTCCAGTTTGAAGTAGTTGTTGGTGCTGTTGCCGTTGTAGTGGATCTCTTTTGCACCACCTACATACAACTCTTCCACTTGAGAATCAGTTGCTACAGAACCCTGATATCTCGAGATCCTGAGTACCGGTGCTTCATTCACCTGACCAACGGTCTTTAAGTTCAGCACCTTTCCTTTTTTATTGCTGCCATCCTTCGGGATCACAGTAATCTTTACATTCTTAGCCGCCTTATTGATGGTAAGGTTACCCTCTTCATCAACCGCTACACTCTTCGCATTGTTTGACTTAAAGGTAAACATTCCGGAATAGATAGCGTCCGTCTCCAAGTCATACGTATTCTTTGAAGTCCTTACACCGGGCTGCAGTACCGCAACACGATACTCATCTTCCCGCGTTGTGGCTGTCAGATCGCCATCATTTACTGCTACCAGCTTCGCACTATTTTCGCTGCCAGTGAATACCGCAATCGTACCCATATCGAGCGGATCAGCGGTGATCGCGATAGGCTCCGTGCACTCCGATACGGTGCTGCCTGCATAATCAACCGCAGTCACCTTGACCCTGAACTGGTTTCTCTCGTATCTGCCGTTAACCTCATAATTCTTGTTAATGGAGACTTTACCGTTGCTCTTATTTACGGTTACATTTGCCTTAAGTGCCGCAGACAGGTCTGCCGCTTCTTCGGTGTCCTTATCCACGATCTCATAGCTCAGCTTCTTGCTCTTCGGCGCATATTTCTTATCCACTGACATATTGTTCAAATCTGTCGTAACTGTCAGCGTCGCCGCTTTCCCTTTCTGCTTATAGATCTCATACGGTGCAGAAGGATTGATCTCCTGGATACCGTTTACAACCGTGATCTTCTGGGTTGCCACTGCGCCGTACGCAGAGTCTTCCGCATAAGCGGTAACCTTTACGCCCAGATTCTTATGATAATCATAGTTGTCAAAGTATGCGTCCGCCGCATTTACGATCACCGCATTCTGCAGTTCATCGTATTTTGCATACAGACCGCAATAGTTATCAGCATAGCTTCCGCTCGCTCCATCGCCTATCAGCTTTCCGCTGGAAGTATTCACAAACTCCGTCTTCACATAGCTGTAGGAAGTCAGTTTGTTAAAGGTAGGTGTAGCGATCACTACATCCTTATCCTGCCCTGTGATCAGGTTGGTCGTGCCCTTCTTAAGACCAAGCTTCACCTCGTAATAAGGATTCTTGGTCGCAATGTTTGTCAGCTCTGTTGCCGCTCCGCCCGTAATGGTGGTCGCTTCTGCAGCGGGATTGCCGTCTGCTGCAAGGGTCTGCAGTAAGGTTGCCTTTACGGAGAAGCCGCTCATCAGCACACCCTTCCGCAAAGCTTCCGGAACACTATCCGCAAATACCATAACAGGAATCTCTAAGAGACCGCCCTTTTCATCAAGAGCTTCCTTTTTCTGATAAAGGTTTGCGTTGTTGGTATTCCAATCCGTTGCCGCCTTTGTCAGTGCTGCTTTGATTGCGTTCTGAGCCTCCGTCGAAGTCCCCTCGGGGAATGCAGGCTCTGCGGGAACCGTAAGTTCCACCTTGTAGTAAATCTTACCTGACTCAGGTGTTACAACACCCTTCGGTACACCAAGTTTTACTTTGACAGTCGTATCGGTGGTAGATACCAGGCTAACCGTCGGGCTCTTGCCATCGATGGTCGCGTTTTTGGTATTCACCGTTACAACGCCGTTTTTCAGTGCATTGTCTACGGTAAGCGCATTAATTGCCGCCGCATCAAGTCCGTTCGTATCCACGATGATGACTTTCGCCGCATTTTCCGCGCCTGCCATAGCGGGCTTCGCCGTGATCACAAGATTACCATCTTCGATTCTTGCGCCCACTGCTGCCTGTGCTGCTGTAATGGCAGCTGCATCCGTCTTCTTCTCATCATCCGCAGGTACTACTTTCACTGCGATGCCGTTTAAGCTTGCATTCGCTGTCTTAACCGTCAGCTTATAGGAAGCTTCTGTATCCACAGGCAGATCAACCTTGCCGCCCTTCACGCCTGCAATAGATACTTCAGCCGCTGCCGCGCTTGTCTTAACCTTGAATTCCTTCGTCGTCTTTTCCTTATTATCTAAGGTCAATACTACGGTAAGTACCTTGTTATACTCGCTTGCGTCAAACTCTAACGTTACGAGGTTGCCGCCCGTAATCTTTGCGATCGTTGCCGCAACAGCGTTGCCGTCCTTCACTTCCGCGTTGAACAACTTCTGCGGTTTTTCACCGTTTAAAAGCTGTGCCGTAACGGTGGAAGCATGGCTCACGTTGTAGATCTTCTTGCTGTCAGCCTTTACAGGGGTACCATCCTCCGCTACAACCAGATCATACTCGTCCTTGGTCTCAACGGTCACCGTCAGGTCATCGCTCAGTCTTACCCAGAATACATAGCTGTTGCCTCTGGGCTGTACTACCTCAGGCTCTTCACTGTCGCCCAATGTGTAAGATACCGAAGAGATCTTTGCATTGTCCTTGGGCTCGATGATAAACTGATAATCTCTGTCCGCTTTCTTAGCGCTGTAGGTATCCGTATCGTCAGCCGTCGTAGCGTCTTCCAGCAGTTCATCGTTATAATATACTTCCGCACTTACGGTAGAGCTGTCATACTGTACGGCAATATCAAAGCTCTTGCGCGTAATCGTAATCGTCTGATCCTCTGCCAGTGCGCCAGCCGCGATCTTGTAGCTCCATCCGCCGTTTTCTTCCTGCTTCGGCTCACCAAGGAGAATGTCGTTGTTGCTGTCATCTTTTGCCACAACAGTCGGCTCTGCCTCCGCGTCTACGGTAAACTCGAAGAATTCAGCACCGGACTTCACGGTATATTCCGTATTTGATTTTGCTACGATCTTGTCGTTTGTCACGACCTCAACTGCGTATTCAGAATTGATAGTAACACTCTTGTCGCTTGTTACAGCAGTTAATTTAGCATAAACGTTAACCGTAACATTCTTGGTCGTCCAGGCCTTGCCTGCATGGCCCTGTCCGTCAGCCACATCAGCGGCATCCGTTCCGGAAAATGCTACGGAAAGACTATCCAAATCACCCTTTTGTGCTACAAACCCGTCGCCGTCTTTCACGGTATTTGCCGCCACATACAGATCCTCTTTGTAACCTGTAATAGTTGCGTCCGCTTCATCAGCATATGCCTTGTCATACACAGCCTCAACCTGATAGATCTCATAGCCGGGCTTTGCTGTTGCTGCAAAGCCATAGGAAGTCGCATCTGTTGTCTCGGTCTTCCCTGCCAGATTGCTGGCGCTTCCGGTCTTTGTAACCGCAACAGAGTTTTCGGAAACAGATGTAAAATCAACTTTTTGTACGCCTTCTTTGGCGTCGTCCAGCGTCGCTTTTGCCGTAACTGCCAGCGTACCGCTCTTCGTCTCGCCGGAAACGTCAATCACGTAATGCGACGGAATGGTCTTTTCCGTACCCCCAACGGTCTTCGTGGTCTCAGCAACCGCCGTAACCTTGACTTCTCTTGCCTGCCCGCCGGCCGGTGTAAAGGTCGCAGTAAAATCATCCGCCGTAAGATCCGCGTATTTAGCGCCTGCCGCTGCCGTGAAGACAACCTTCTGGCCTTCCGCTGCAGATCCTGCCGCATTACCGTCTACTGCTCCATTTTCTCCATATAAAGCATCCTTATTGGTAACTGCACCGAATGTCACTGCTCCTACAGGATCACTGAGAGGTGCAGAAATCGTAATCTCAGCAGCCGCATCCGCATTCACCGTGATGGTGATAACCTGATTGTCATTCTGCGCGATACCTTCCAGATCGGAAGCCTTAACGGTGTAGATCGGATAAGTCGGCCCGTCCTCTGCTGCAGCATCGGTATTTGCCGTAGACTCAAGGGGTTTCGCCTTATTGTCCCCTGCCGCAGCCGTTACGCTCCTAAGCTTGGTGCTAGTGCCGTTATCTGCTACCAATGCAAAGGTAACGCCGGTCGTGTCGCTATACTTAATCTTTTTAGCGCCATCCGTAATTTGCTTCGTTGTATCAGCTAACGTCTTGCCTTCCTCGGTCTTGGTCTCATACAGCTTATAGCCGGTAGCCGCAACCTTCAGGGTATACTCTACCTCAGTAGAATTTACCACGATGGTAACGTTGACGTCATTTGCAAGCGGGTCACCATGCATCAAGCCCGCCTTAGCGATCGTATAGGTACCGTCAGCCGCCGGACCCGTTACGGAACTGAGTGCGGATTCCGTTGCATCCGCTGCCGCACCTTTGGTCTTATACTGAACCGTACCCAGCTTTACGCCCGCCTTGGGTACAAGCTTAAAGGTGATGTCTGCATCCTTACGAATCTTATTATCCGCGGAAACGCAGCCATTCGTGAAAACGATCTGTGCGGAATCAAGCGCTTTCAGCGCGCCTGCCGCTGCGTTCTCGGAAGTATCAGGCTCCATCGCCGTGACAGTAAAGTCAGCGGGCAGGAGTTTGTCGGGTGTGATCGCGGAAATCTCTTCCTCGGAATCCTCATCCGTGGTCTCAGTCTCAGCCGTCACGGGAGTCTTCTTTGTCGTATCCTCCTTGAGATCCGGATCCGTATCGGTAACACCCGTTTCGGTATCACCTGTTATTTCACCCCCTGCAGTTCCTTCCTGCTCGCCGTCCGTGGAGTCAGAAATGTCTGAACTTCCCTCAGAATCTGGCTCCGTCACATCACATCAAAAATCGCCGCTAAACTTGTTGAGTCTCCAAAAGTCCTGTATTTATGCTCCTTTGATGGCCTTTGCAAACGCGTTCGTTATTCTAAATCATGATAATTTGCGTGCGTACCAATGAATTTTGTTACTAATTTGTAACTGATAAAATTTTCATTAAATTTTTAAACCCGCGAGTGGAGCGGGGTGAAGGGGGATTTGGAGGGAGATTTTGTGTTACTAATGTGTTACTAATAAAGCAAAAACAGTTATTATTATAAAAAATTTACAGGCGCTAATTGCATTGACTAATTGTTCCTATCTTGTTATTATATAGTCATAATATCTTTCGCGGATTGTAATAATAATAACAGTTGATGATTTATCCTCTGAAAGGAGAAAATCAAAAAATGGAGGAAAAAATGAACAACATCGGATATAAAGAGATCCTGCTCCGGTATCTGAACGGACAAAAGACCGATCAGCCGATCCTGACTTCCGAAGCAGCCCGTTACGTTGCCAAAGAAACCGGACTGCCCGTAACGAATATTAAAAAGGCAGTCAATGTCAATATGGCCAGACTGGAAAAAAGCGGACGGATTGCAAGGATTGAAAAGGGCGTTTACTGTCGCAGGATCAAGACGGCATTCGGGTATTATACGCCAAATAGAGAAACCCTGTTTTACAGGCAGCTCCTTTATCATGAAGACGAAGTGATCGGTTACGAGACGGGCTTATCCCTTCTAAACCGTCTTGGTCTGGTGTCTCAGATGCCTGCGCGGCGCTGTTTCGCCACGAATCGATATGGCAGGCGCGTACCGAACGGTATGCGGATTGAGGTCAGAAAACCCGTTGTAAAGATTGACCATTCCAATTACCGTTATCTGCAGCTGTTGGATGCAATCAGAGAATCGGAAAATGCGCCGGTGGATGCCGAGCATCCGGAAGCGCTCATTCGCGAAGCTGCCGAGAGAATGCAGCTCGATCCGAAACTCCTCATTCTTATTGCAAGGAGATACTACCACCCGAAGACACTTCTAAAAACGATCGACATCATGTTTGGAGGACTTTATGAGACTGCACGAGGATAGATTATCCTTTTTAAATATGCTTGAAATTGTCCACGAAGTTACCGGCATTCGGGAGGACATTCTGGAAAAGGACTACTATGTCACATTGCTTTTGAAGGAGCTGGCGCAAAAGCAGGATACGCTTCCGGTCTACTTTAAGGGCGGCACCGCTTTGTATAAGGCGCAAAAGAGCATCCGCCGTTTTTCGGAAGACGTCGACCTGACCATAGATGTTGAGGGATGTAATAACAGCCAGGCAAAGAAACGCCTTGAGGCTGCGACCAAGAAATACCGTTCCCTTCCAAGAACCTTTGCAAAGGAGTTGGAATGCGACCGAAAAGGAAGCATTACGGCGGTCTATGACTATACGCCCGCAGCGGCGGTCGATATAACCGATCCACTCCAGCGATTTGGTTATGTCAAGGTAGAAGGAACATCGTTTACCGTCAGCGAACCTTTTTCCTCCATGGAGATTGAACCCATAATCTATACCTTCGCCACGGACGAGCAGAGAACGATCCTGCGGCAGCAGTATTCTGTCGCTCCCTTTGCCGTCAAGACCATCTGTCTGGAACGTATCTTTGTCGATAAGATATTTGCCGCGGAATTTTACTTTGAGCGTGCCATGTACTTTGATACGGCAAAACATATTTATGACGTGAGTGTCGTGCTTGATCTGCCGATTATCCGCGATATGCTTCGGGACGCAAAACTTTTAAATCGGATGATAAGCTACAAGCGACTGGAGGAGACAAGACGAACGGGGAGCAGCCTTGCCGACAGGTCGTTTTCCGACTTTCAAATTTTTCGCGGGTTACCGGAAAACAACGGCTTATGCAGCGCATATGAACAAATGCAGAAAAATTATATTTTTACCGATGATGATCGCGAACCATTTTCGTTTGTTGTAGAACAGTGGGGGAAGCTGCAGACTGAATTGGGGAAAGTTAACGGATGAGTCTCCCAGCGGATATTCCCGATTGCTGCTTCGAGATATTTATCTCCCCGTATAACTGTTACAACTACCCTATACATTATCAAACGCGATTCGATCTGAAATAAGACAGTTTGAAATGACGTGGTCAATCTCATAAATATAGTGCCCGGCAGGGAAATTTTCGGGAAATTCTACGGCAAATCTTCCGTCGGGATCAGACCAGAAAGTTGGCCAGTTTCCTTCCTCGCCAACCTCGTTACCATTTTCATCATATAGCTTACCGCCATGCCCCCAGTTTGCACGTTCTTCTTGGGTCAATGCCCTTGAATAGGAAAATGTGCCGGAAATCCCCCGCCCAAAATCTACAATATAATTTCTGGACGGATCAAGGGGATCCGGATATTCATAATAAAAATTGTCATGGAGTTGAATATTCGGGTTAATGGTAATTTTCAAAGTCATTGTATCGCTACTAACGTCTGGATTTGCTGTTTCGACATCGCCCGGATTTATTGGTCTGTCATTGTCCGGATCTATTGGCTGATAATCGCTGCCAGACAACGTCTCTGTAGTACTATCCTTATCTCTATTAATTGAGGACACTCCAAGACCTAGCAATATTACAAAAATCCCCACTATCACCTTATAGTTTCCAATAATACTTATGATGACGCCCAGCCTCGTCCAAAAAAGACTCTTTTCATCCATGCTTTTCTTATCCATATATATTCCCCTTCATTCGTTTGCAAACATCATACAACTTATCATCTTCACCTTTTTTACACTTATATGATATTTGAATTCTTGCCAGCTAATTGAAGCTCATGAAAATATTTTCGCTATCCCATCGTATTATATAGTCATAGCCTTTGCTTTTAACTCGATTGATAAACCAACGTTATTTATAGCACAGGAAGTTTTACTGTAAATCCAAGTATCTGTTGTACACAAAGACAAGGCGGCAGGATTTTTCCCGCCGCCTCTCACTTATTCTTGCTTGCTTTGCAATAAAAAGGATCTTTTTATCTGCGCAGCATTTTTAGTTGTAAAACACGCAGGTTCACGGTAACGCCATTAACTTGCGAAGGTAAAATCTTTCGCCGTTTCTGTCGTATAAATAACCGTTCCCTCACTGTCTTTAATAACTACTGTCACGCCTGTTAGTGCAGTCACTTTGCTGTCTGCATCAGTTGTAGGTGTCGCTTCGCTCTTTGCCTCATAAGTGGCAGCACCTTTGAGCTCGCCCGCCTGTGTTCCCGATACAAGAGCTTGGGCTTTGTTCCCAATCTCCGTCAAAGCAGCTGCTTTATTAGTAGGAAGTCCGCCGCTGATCGCTGCTTCCATTTCCTTCCAGGCATTCTCAAATTCCTCTTTTGTCATTCTGGTCGCATCTACCGTTCCAATCTTAGTTTCTGTCACTTCGATCGTCTCGCTGTCCGTACCCTTCTTTGACTTCACAACCACATTGAATGCTACAGTTGCTTTTGCGGCAGCGGTAGGAAGGGTATAAACGATATCAGTAACCTCTACCTCGTAACCATAGACACTGCCTGCTGTTGTACCATCGACTGCTTTCTCAGCCTCAGCCTTTACTGCGTTCTTGATTGTTTCCTTATTATTTGCTTCTGTCTCATCTGCATCGATCGCACTCGCCAGAGCGGTAGCCAGGCTGGCGAGAACCACTGTCGTGCCATCATTATCTTCTGCTACTTTAGCAAATACTTTTTCTTTCGCTTCTTCGAGCGTTACATATTTGCTTGCATCCGAGATCTGGATTTCTGCGCTTCCATCGAGTTCTTTCTCACGACCGTTCTCGGTGATCAGCAGGGTGAAAGCCAAGCTTCCCTTGCGACCATCTTCCAAGGTAACGCCTTCTTCGTCCTCGCCGCCTACTGCAATTGCCTTTACAAACTTGAAGCTATCCGTCTTGTAAGCTACGGTAATGCCGGGGTTCTTAGCTGCTTCCTGTGCCGCTTTCAGAATCTCCGTATTGATGAGGTCTGGATCGCTTCCGCAATCCTGAATGATTGTAGTCAGGTTTGCACCGGTAACTGCAGTTTTAATCTTACCATAAGCATTGACAATATTCTGCAGCCTGCTAATTGTAAGTTCCTTATTATTAATCGGCGCCACAGTTCCATTCAGCAGATCCTTTACCTGAATGGATACGGTTATCAATCCATCAGCTTTTGTAGTTGCAGGAACCTTGACAAACTTCGTGATCTTGATAGAGACATTGCCTCTGCGATCTCCGATGTTGTTCTTGATATCATCCACCTCAGCGCTTCTGATATCGGTATCCAGGATCTCCGCCGTTGTCTCGTTCTTTACCTCATAGCTGTCAAGGAAGGTGTCGATTGCATTCTTCACTGTGGTGGCCGTCTTGACGTCTCCAACCTCCGTTGTAGTTGCCTTCACACCCAGCTTATTATAGGTCCAGCTATGCTCAAATGCCTCAGCATCTTTGTTTGCGACATCCTTCAGCTTCACGGTGACAATTGCAGTTCCCTCCTCAACGATTGCTGTCGCCGCTGTTGAAGCGCTACCTTTATCGGGCTTCACACCCGTTACGCCAAGGGATTCTACTTTTACATCACTGTCCGCAGGGATAATGCTGTTTAGTTTCGCTGTGATCTTATCCATAAGGCTTGTAAGAATCACACTCGCTTTGGCTGCCTTTGCGGTCTGATATTTCTCGATTCCCGCATTCTTCACGATATCCTGCACATCCTTGAAGGTCTTAGGCTGCTTCGGCATGGTGATCTCAAAGTTCAGGGTCTCAAGCGCCGCGTTTTCTTTATTCGCGTTTGTCAGCTGTACCGTTACAGGCACTTTCAGTTTCTTGCCCCAGCCCGTGATGGGTTTATCTTTTTTAGCCAAGCCGCTATAGTACTCGATTGCCTGCTTGCTCACGGTCAGCTGGATGACATTCTGCGTCCCTACTACATCGTTTCCGTTATACTTATCCACAACCTTTGCGCTTGCAGTTACGAGCGTCATTTTATCTTTGCCGCTTCCAATCTCGTTGCCTTCCAGTTTTACCGCAACAGGATCTTTGCTTGCAAGAGCGCCGTTATCAGCCGCGATCGTATAAGGAATATTTACAACGTAGTTACCCTTTCCGCTTGCTGCCTGCACATACCCGTTCCCGTTCTTTTCGGTGTAAGCGGCAGAGCTCAGGCTGACTTTCATGTTCGCGCTGATCATCTTAGCTGCGCCCAGTTCTTTTACGGTTACCTTTAAAGTTACAGGTACACCATAGGTCGCTACCAGATCCTTTACCTTCGCAGCGCCTTTCTCATTCGTATCCTTGGTATCAGCGTTGTACGCCGCCGCATAGGGCAGAACTTTTAACTTGACTTCGTATGGCTTATTGCTTGCCGCCAGATTTGCTACGCTCTCCAGCGTGATCTGCCCATCTTTTAGCACAGGTTGCTTTGCGGTAAAGCTGTTCGTTCCGTCAAGCTCAGCATACGCGATATCCATCTTTGTCTTACCGTAATAGATCTCCACGGGCAGCTTGACTGCCTTTGCACTCGCATAAACTGCCGGAGCCGTCGCGCTGTACTTCACGCTCTTGCTAAAGGAAATCTTGATTTTTACATCTGTCCGATAAGTACCGTTCCACACGGTGATGTAACCTTCGCAGTCTTCCTTTGCCTGTTTTGCCGTCTCCGGAACCTGACCGGTGATGTAAGCGATATCCGCCGCACTCAGATCGTCTTTCATTTTGATGTAAGCATAGTTTCCATCGTAGTCTGCGGTCTTGTTCCACAGAGGAGCAAAGTCGTCGTTATCCTCTGACCAGTTATTTATCACCTCAAAGTACTTGGTGAAGTTATTGGAATGCGCATCACCCAGCTCCTTCGCCTGCTTTGTGATGTTCTGCGCACCGCCAACATAATACAGACTGTCCGTCTTAACCTGGATCTGCGCAATTGCCGCACCCTTTTCATTCAGCTTATAGCTTGACGTGACTTTCAACTTACCGTCATACTTCCGATTCGCCACTTTTAAGCTTACTTTTGCATCTTTTGCAAGCGCCTTAAACTCGCCTTTGTCAAGATCGCCGACCGTCGCTACCAGTTTGTATGTGCCTGTGTATTGTAAGTTTACATCCTCCAGCGTAAACTGACCGTTCTCGTCGATCTTTTCGATAACGCCCACTTTGTCTTCTTTATAACCGTTAGCGGAATTATATCCCAGAATATCCCATGCACCATAATTCTTATTCCTGGTAAGCGTATAGTCAGGCGTGATCTTCACATACTGACCGGCATAGTTTTCCAGCTTTTTGTCAGACGTCTTTACCTGGAATTTCAGATCCTCATAGTCGTCAGCCGTCAGCTTATTCGGCTCCACCAGTTTAACGGAAGGTGCCTTTACCGTCGCATTGCTGCCATTTCCGATGGTGTATTTTGTTTCCTTTTTGCTGGCGGTATCTGTCACGGTAACAGATGCTTCGCCGCTCGCCTTGTTGACAACGACTGCCCAGCCGATCAGGTTGTCGCTGGTTTTCCAGTCAGGATTTGCCACAAACTTTCCGCCATCTACCTTGATCTTGACGTTCTTATAATTGTAATCGGGCTTCCATTTTTTATCAGCGCTGTCATAATAATGCAGATACAGCGCATAACGCTCATTGCTGCCGCCGAAATATTTGATCGTCTTGTTGTCTGGCTCTGTGGTGACACCGCTTGAGCTCACAAGTTTCAGGCCAAGCTGCTCATAGTCCGCCACGACTAAATCGAGCGTTGCCTGCGTCCCTGCGCCCTTTCCACCGTCTACGGTCGTTGCGGTAATCTTTGTCTTGCCCTTCTTATAGAAGGTAAGCGGTGCCCTATAGTTGGACGCATCAGCAGCACCTACGGTTACAAGCTTGCCGCTTGCCTTAAAGGTTACGGGAACAAAGTCTGTTGCCGGGTTGTAAGTAAAGTTCTTTGCGGAATCATCCACGCCTGGCTTTACTGCCGCAACATACAGAGATTTATTTCTAAAGTCTTCCGCCTTTAGGGATGCCGCCGGCTGCGATTTGTTGCTGCCATCCACCACCACCAGCTTACCGATGGTCTGGTTCTTACCCGTGATCACAAACGTAAATGTTTTCTTTACCTCATTACCGGCAAAATCGTTTGCTTTCGCCGTCACATAGAAGGTGTTTGCTTCCGCATTTGCTTTTCTTACAAACTTTTTATCCACGGACACGGTGCCGTTCTTTACTTTGATCAGAGGTTTCTTGCCTGCGATTGCCATCTTGATGTTCGCATCGAGGCTATCCGTACCATATCCGTACTCGTCCGTAATCTGCCAGGTGACAGCTGCCTTTGCGGGCTTATAACTGCTGTTGCCATTGTTATACTCCGGTGTGATCTTTACGGACTTCACCGTTCCTTTTGCATCCTGATAGAGTTTCTGGGTCAGAGCCGCTTTGCTGCGATTTGCATCAATCTTGTAGATACCCTGCTTTACGTTCAGCTTCACGACCGCTGTTGCTTCATAACCCTCTTCCGGAGCGGGCGCAACGATCTTTACACCGAGGTTCTTGAAATCGTCCTCGTAGATCTTACTACTAATGGCACTGTCATCATATACTGTGTGACTCCTCTTGGTCCAGTCAGATACTCTTACGCTTTCATTGACGTATACATAGACATTACCGCCCTCTACCCAGGTATCAAACAGATCCGTACCATTACTTGCCTTCCAGGGATTTCCCAATAACTTTCCTGTCTTTGTGTTGACAAACTCTGTGTATGCCTCATTGTATGAGGTATCCTTCGAGAAGGTCGGAATCGCAACCACGGCCGTCTGGCCGCTAAACACTGTCGCGTTGTTCACTTTCTTAACAGACAGCTTTGTCTCAAAGACGGGGCGCCTGGTCGAAAGCGATGCAGATGCCGTCGCACCTTTCGCGTATGCAGTATCCTTTGATGCAGGAACAAGTGCGGGCACAAACTCGCCGTCTACCTCATCATTCGATGCGTAAGACTGTACCAGCGTTACCTCTGCAGTTACAGCGATGGTGCCCGGGATGTCAACCCTAGCATTGTTGAGGTCTACCACCTTATTATCTTTATCCGTGTACTTCGCTATCGGCGCAAACTCTACATACTTTGCAAAGTCTGACGCACTGTAGGTGCTGCCGTTTTTATAAATCGGCACATACTTCACCAGATCGTTGCCCTTAATGACTTCAACCTTGCCTTCTTTGATGTCCGGCGTTATGGTCTTTATCTCAACTCTGTAGAATAACTCACCCATTATCGGCGCATCTATCAAAGCTTTCTTATTTGCCGGATTCACATTCAGGTTGAGCTTCACCTTCCTGTTGGAGGAGGATGCCTCCGTTGCGGTAACGGTCGCAAGATCCGCAGACTTTACAACGGGATCCGTAATATTGATTGTGATCTCGCCGCCCTCTAAGGGTTTATCGTTCACCTTGCCTTCCGCGCCTTTTTCCTTATTCAGCACGCACAGTTTCACTGCATCGGCTGCCGCTTCGCCGGGTTTGGCTGTCAGAGTCACGACGCCGTCATCACCGAATGAAACGCTTGCCCCGTCCGCAAACAGATCCTGAGCCTTCTTATTCTCTGTCGCAGAAGCGTTTTCCTTTGCAGCGCGAATCTCCAGTTTCAGATCCTCTCGGTTTGCACCACTCTTGGGATCGATACGGAAGGAAATCTGAGAATCCCTTCTCAGGTTTACAGGAACGTCTTTCTTTACAACCTCGCCAGTCGCCAGATCCGTCACCGTAACCTGATCGGAAGCAGCGCTTACTTTCAGGGTTGCCGAATACTTCTCAGCCTTGTCTTGGGTTCTCTGCACTTCAATGGTCAGGGTCTTGCCCCATTCCTTGGGGTCGATCTTTTCAATCTTAGCGCTGTTTCCGTCTATCTTAGCCGAAGTAACAGCGGTCGCACTGCCATCCTTCACGGCAATGTCATAGAAGGCTGCATCGACTCCTGTATCCGCCGCCTTTAAATCTACGAGAATATTCGTCTCGTTATAATTTACCGTGTAAGAGCCGTCCTCTTCCTGCACAAGGGAACTCTCCGCTGCGGTAGAAAGCTCTACATAGTAAGGCGCATTGGTCTTTACGCTCACGGTGATTGCATCTTTTACTACGGTCTTGATGGTCGCCGTGTTCAGTCCGTCTTCATCTTTTCCGGTCGTTGCCGTAAGCGCTTCCTCGCCCATCGTTGCAACAATCTCACCGAAGGTCACGTTTTTTGCCGCCGTAAATACCAGCTCGACCTCCTGGCCGACCTTTGCCTTGTTCGTAAGTGTATTGTCACCATTGCTTAATGTTTCGCTCTTTGCAGTGCCATCGACTTTGTAGACAAAACCTGTTGTGCTCTCCAGATTTGCCGCCTTATCAATGTTCACGCTGACGGTCTTTTCCGCACCGAGTTCCTTAGCGATGACAATCTTATTGACCTTTCCCGTATCCTCGGTAAGTCTGTTTGTCGGAACGCTGTAAGTATAGACGCCGCCCTCGCTCGTAAGCGGTTTCAGGGTGCTCTCTGTTGCGTCTATAGACAGTTTTACCTCAGGCGTGTTCGCGGAGGTCACGCTGAAGGTGAGCAGATCTACACTTTTTGCAATCGCATAGGTGTTATCCAAAGATGCATATACCGAAGGTGCATACTCATCCTTCAGTACGCCCGCCGTGTTCGTGATCGTGTAGCTTGCCTTATCCTCCGTGCCCAGTCCATCCACAAATGCAATGAGTTTCTCATCAGTATTTTTAATCTCTGACACGCCGATGGTAACAGTCGCGGAAAGAACTACGTAACTTTTGGCTGTCTCTGCACCATCTTCATATTTGGTGTCGCTGCCCTTTAAGTTGATCTTTATGCCCGCTGCCGCTGCTTCCGTCTTGTAGACGATCGGATCGGGCGTAATCACATCCTCACCGCTTCCGTACTTTCTGGTCTCGGAAATGGTCACAAAAGCTTTGCCGTCCAGAGCAGCTTCCTCCGCATTATCTGCGTCCAGATTTCCGCCTTCTCCTTTGTCACCCTTCGTCAGGGCATAACCAGCGTTCGCTGTCACCTCGATCGTATAATCATCCTCGGTGATTCTGACAGTCTTTGTGAGATCTGTAAGGGTTTCCTCGGTTCCGCCCTTCGGGGTTCCCTTTACGGTCACGTTCCGCAGATCGCTGCCTTCTGCCGCTTCAAAAGAGATGCGGTGGATCGCATCATTCTCATCGGAATCATCCAGAGCGGTTTCGATCGTAATCGACACAGTCTTGTTATCCGTCAATTCCAGAGCGGTCTGATCCAGAGAGATGGTGTACTCAATGTTGCCCTTATTATCTCCATCTTCAGTGACCTCCGAACCCTCCGAAACTTCGACATCGGCCTTTGCGCCTTTACTATCCGTCACTTCAGCGGTAACAGAAGTAATCATATAATTTGCGGCAGGTTTCACCGCAAACGCGAGGGACTTTTCAGCGTACTCTTCTTTCTTGTCCTCTGTCAGATCGGTCGTGGTAAATTTGCCGTTTGCTGCCATCTTTACCAGAGATGTATCGGTTCCGCTATGCACTTTTAGTGCCGCATTAGCCGGTGCCGCAACGTCTGTTACACTCAGCTGATATGCGTCACGGACAGTGATGCTCACCGCTGCCTCCGTCTTTATATTGTTGCTGCCAAGCCCATATGCGCTGGGATCGACCTCGATCTTGAAGGCACTTACCTTCTCAGTACTATCAACCTGATCAAATTCCGCTGCTTCCTCGTGATCAACGGTAGTATTGTTCAGCTTAATGCCATCTTCGTCCAGAATCTTTGCATCTGCGACCACCACTGCAAATTCTTTGAACTCACCGTGAGTGATCTCAAACTTTGCGTTCGCTGCTACTTTATCCTTTTTCAGCTTGCCGGCATTATCGCCCTCACTGACGATCTCATAAACGTCAGCATTATCGCCTGTGAAGCCCACATCGTAGGTTGCTGCTTTCGTCTTTACATAGATCTTAACGCTTTGTGCTTCTTTTCCTTTAGGAAGAAGCGTGCCGTTAGGAATTTTTAATTCCGTGCCATGCGTAAGAGCTGTAGCTGCTTTGGGATCTTGGGATTTATCGCCGCTGAGAACGTAGCCCCATTTATCCAGTACACGGCCTACGCCGGGCTCGATCTTAAAGGTCAGATCTTTGCCGGCAACCAGCTTGCCATCGTTTACACAGCCGTTTGTGAAGGTAACTTCCACATCACTTGCGTTACTCGTTGCAAGGATATCCTTATTTTCCGCATCCTTAGCATCAACAAGGGTTATTACCTCGACACTCGCTTCCGTGGCTTCCGCCGCGTTGATTTCACCGGATGAAATCTCGGCGTCTGCGTCTCCCTCAGGGGTCTTCTCGGAAGAACCCTTCTTTTCGGAGGATGTATCAGGAGTGGTGTCGCCTGCGTTATCAATAACATCTGTTTCGCTATTTTCCGCAGGGACGATCTCGTCCTTTTCCTCCTTTTCAATTTGCTCGGGTTCGGAGGTGGATTCTTCCGATTTTTCTTCGGTATCTACCTCCGTCACATCACATCAAAAATCTCTGCAAAACTTGTTGAGTCTCCAAAAGTCCCGTATTTATGCTCCTTTGATGGCCTTTGCAAACGCGTTCGTTATTCTAAATCATGATAATTTGCGTGCGTACCAATGAATTTTGTTACTAATTTGTAACTGATAAAATTTTTATTAAATTTTTAAACCCGCGCGGGGAGCGGGGTGAAGGGGGATTTGGAGGAAATTTTCGTGTTACTAATGTGTTACGAACAAATTATGGAACAGTTGTTATGAAAAAGCCGCTAAAAATTAAAAAAAGAGCGGCACAGTCTCAAAACTGTACCACTCTTTATCTCAATACTTTAAAATCAGCCTGCGGAATTTCTCTTCTTTCTCACAGACATCACCACGCTCTGAACCAGCAGGAACAGGCAGAGCATAGCCGCCTTTGTGATACCGGTCCACCATGCTTCATCAAATCCGATGGAGGAAACGATATTCTGAATCGTACTCAAAGAAAGTACACCAAAGAAGGTGCCAACCACGTTACCCACACCGCCTGTCAGCATAGTGCCGCCGATAATAGAGGAAGCAATTGCATCCATTTCGGCGCCTGCCGCATTGGAGGGGGAACCGGAGCCCACATGCAGGAAGTAAACGAAACCGCCGATTCCTGCCAAAAGGCCGCAAATCAAATGGGAGAGGAATTTTGTCCTCTTTACGTTGATACCGAGCATCAATGCGCTCTGTTTGTTACCACCGACCGCATAGAAGTTACGTCCCAGCTTCGTCCAGCGCAGCAGCACAAACATCACGATTACAATCAGGATCGCAACCAGCACGCCGATCTCCACATATGCGGGCACAAAGATTCCCTTTTTATTAACAGAACCAAGTCCCGGTACGTTGATACGCGTCGTCTTGAGTGCAACAAACGCTTCGTTCGCCACATTAAAGGGAGAGGAGTTGACCACTGTCGTCATACCCTTTGCAAAGAACATACCCGCCAGTGTGACGATAAAGGGCTGGATATCCAGATACGCCACCATTAAGCCTTGAATGGCACCAAATGCCAAACCAATCGCCAGCGCAATCAGAATCGCGCCAAAAACGTTACCGCCTTTATAATCCAGATAGACCGCACAGCACATGCTCACCAGAGCGGTCACACCGCCCACGGAAATATCGATCCCGCCAGTGATCATTACAAGGCTCATGCCGCAGGCCAGGATAATGAGCGCCGCGTTACTGTTTAAAATCAGGAAAAAGGTCTGCGGCTTTAAGAAACCGCCACGCAGAAATGCCACTGCGCATATATACATCAGAAAAAATACAATAACCGTAATCGTAAGGAGCAGATTGGTATCGGTCATACCCATTAGCTTCGCGCTAAGGCCCTTTCCGGCAGGCGCCGTATTCTTATCTGTCTTTGCCATCTTACGCCACCTCCTTTTTCAGTTTCATCTTTTTCATCATCGTGTCAAAGTACTCTCTCACGGTAGGCGCACTGACAATGACTAACAGGATAACAACGACTGCCTTATAAGCGGGAAGCGCCGTCGCCGGCACACCAAATTTGTAAAGCGTCGTCGTCAGGAACTGGATCACAAACGCACCGATGATGGAAGCCGCCATACTGAATTTACCGCCGGAAAGCGCGTTACCGCCAAGAGCGACCGCAAGGATGGCATCCATCTCAATATCCTTCGCGATAACGGAGTAATTGATGGAAGATACACGACTTACTTTGATCAGACCCGCAACTGCCACGCACAGTCCCAGTATCACAAAAGCCATCACTTTGATCAGCTCGGGATTCAGACCGTTTAACTTGGAAGAGCTCTGGTTGATACCGACCGCCTGCGTATACAGCCGCAGATTTGTCACTTTCAGGACAATGCCGATCACGATCATGCACGCGATTGCGATAAAGCAGGGCGTCGGAATCGGTATCCCCGGAATGAAACCGCCGAAATAAGCAAACTTCGGATCGCTGATAACGGGAAGCTCATTGTTATTGATCCATGCCGCGATGGAACGTCCCGCCGTATACAGGATCAATGTCGCGATCATCGGCTGGATCTTAAAGTACGCTACCAGCACGCCATTGAATGCGCCAAAGAGCATTGCCACCACGCAAGCCACCAGGAACGCTACGATAATAGGAGCCTGCAGGGTTTCGGGACGGGCATTCCCGCCGCAGAGCACCCGCAGGATCACGCTGCCCGCGATAGCGATCGCCGCACCCACGCTGATATCCTGCCCGCCGGAAGCCGCCGTCACCAGCGTCATGCCGATCGCCAGAATCGCCAGCTCGGAACCGTTGTTGATAATATTGATGATAAATCCGGAAAGCACCGGATCACCCGCACTGTTATAGCCGAGTGTGATCTTAAAGAAAGAAGGATCGGCAATCAAGTTAAAAACCGCCAGCAAAAGCAGCGCCGCAATCGGAATAAAGCATTGATTTCTAATAAGGTTCTTCCAGGAACCCGAACTCGATTTTTTTACATTTTCACCGTTTGCCATTTATTTGTCACCTCCCGCGATCGTATTCATAACCGTACCCTGATTCAGATCGTCGCCCGTCAGCTCACCTACCGCCTTGCGGTCACGCATAACGATCAGGCGGGAACAAGTCCTGAGCATCTCGTCAAGCTCTGAGGAGATAAAAGTTACGCTCATGCCCTCGGACGCCAGCTTTAAGACAAGCTTCTGAATATCGACCTTGGTACCCACATCGATACCTCTGGTCGGCTCATCGAGGATCAGGTATTCGGGATGGGTAAATAACCATCTCGCCAGGATTACCTTCTGCTGGTTACCGCCGGAAAGCGACTTGATCGGCGTATCCTTTGATGCCGTTTTAATGTTCAAAAGTTTTATGTACTCATCAGCGACTTTATTTGCCTCCGCCTTGGAGAAGGGTTTGAAGAAGCCCTTTAATACCTGCTGTGCCAAAATGATATTGTCACGCACGGAAAGATCGCCCACGATACCGTCCACCTTACGATCTTCGGGCAGATAAGCGATACCGTTCTTCATCGCGTCAAGCGGCTTTGCGATCTTTACATCCTTGCCCTTCATTTTTACTTTGCCGCCGGTCACCCTGTCCGCACCGAAAATGGCGCGCACGCACTCGCTTCGACCGGAGCCGAGAAGACCGGTGAAACCATTGACTTCGCCCTTGTTGATATGGAAATCGAAAGGTTTGATACCCGCGTTGCTGACAAGTCCTTCCGCTTCCAGCACGGGAACCGCGTCCTTTCCTGCGTCAAATGTCTTAACTTCGCTCTTAATATCCGAAAGATCATCCACCTCTTTACCCAGCATCTTGGACACGAGCTGCACGCGGGGCAGATTCTCGATCTCATATTCGCCAACCAGCTTACCGTCTCTCATAACGGTGATCCTGTCGCAGACCTCGTAAACCTGCTCCAGGAAATGTGTTACAAAAATAATACCTACCCCTTTGGCGCGGAGATCCCGCATCAGCTTAAACAGTTTCTCAACTTCCTGCTCATCCAGAGAGGAAGTAGGCTCATCCAGGATCAGAACCTTACACTCCATATCAACCGCACGGGCGATTGCAATCATCTGCTGCACCGCCAAGGAACAGGTTCCGAGCTGCTGCGCCGCTTTCGCCGGCACTTCCAGAGACTGCAATATCCTGTCCGTATCGGCATTCATTTTCTTCCAGTTTTGCACCGTGCCCTTGGTACGGCCGATAAACATATTCTCAGCCACCGTCAGGTTCGGGCAGAGCGTGATCTCCTGATACACGGTACTGATGCCCATATTCTGCGCATCCTGCGGCGAATGAATCGCCACCGGACCCTCCGTACCGTCCAAGAAGATTTCTCCGTCTTCTTTGCCATAAACCCCGGTAAGGACCTTGATCAGTGTCGATTTCCCGGCGCCGTTTTCCCCCATCAGCGCGTGGATCTCGCCCTTGCGTAATGTGAAATCCACACCCTGCAAGGCGCGAACTCCGGGGAAGATCTTGTGGATGTTTCTCATTTTTAATACGATGTTGTCTTCCACTTCCTACCCACCTCCCAATTATTATATCGTTTTTTCGTTAAAAAGAGCGCGGGCAGGCTTTACGCTGCGCCGCGCTCGTTAGAAACATTATATCATATTTCTATTGTTTTTTCAAACTTCGGATTAGATGCCGTACTTATCAACATCTTCCTGAGTAATGGTCTCTGCATCGAAGCCCTTCTCCTCCATGATGATCACCTTCTCAGCAGGCGTGCCGCCGCTCTCAAGGGTCTTGATTACCTCATCGATGTAAGAAGACTGGAAAGGATTACACTGACCATCGTAGTTCCAGTTGCCTGCAAGCAGCTCTTCCAGAGCCCACTTGTTGCAGTCAAAGCCCATGATGATGACATCCTTGCCTACGCCGTGAGTGATGCCGGCTGCATCCAGAGCTGCAACAGCACCCTTAGCCATATCGTCGTTCTCAGCGTAGATTACGTTGAACTCTTTACCGGAGTCGATCACAGACTGCACGATCTGCTGTGCGTTCTCAGCGTTCCAGGAAGCGGTCTGCTGCTCAACCATGTTCCAGTTAGCCTCTGCTGCCACCTTATCATCCAGCGCCTTGGTACGACCCTGCTGTGCTGCGGAACCCATCTGACCCTGCAGGTGGATGATGTTGTAGGTCTCAAGACCCTGATTTGCAAGCCAGTCTACTGCGGTCTGACCTTCTTTATCCATGTCGGATACGATGGATGCTGCGTAAAGACCTTCGTCAGCGTCGATGGTACGGTCAAACAGGATAACCTGAACGCCTGCGTCCTGCGCATCCTGTAAAACGGTATCCCAACCGGCGGTATCAGCCGCGGAGAGAAGCAGATAGTCAACACCGTCCTGAATGAACTGCTGCGCTGCCTTTACCTGATCCTCGTTTGCATTACCTACTGCGGGGTTACCATATGCAAAAGATGCCTCATAACCGTTCTCTGCAGTAAATGCAGCCTTCAGATCCGCGTCGTTCGCGGTACGATAACCGGACTCACTGGGATCGTTGTTGATGATACCAACTTTGATCAGTTCGCCGTCTGCTGCGGGTGCCTCCTCTGCTGCGGGTTCTTCCGCTGCCGGCTCCTCTGCCGCGGGCTCCTCTGCCGCGGGCTCCTCTGCAGGTGCTTCCTCTGCCGCAGGTGTCTCTGCGGGTGCCGCTGTCTCTGCCGCACCGCCGCCGCATCCTGCCAGAGTCGCCATTACCATAGCGCCGGTCAGTAACACTGCCAATCTTTTCTTCATTGTTAGTTTCCTCCCTTTCTGAATTGAGACCCTCCTATTACGGAAAGTCTGAATTGAAATAAGTTTTTCGGGATACAAAGATGCATCGCTCTCTGTCCCTGAAAACACTTTAGCAAAATAACCATATAACTGCAACTCCCAAAATATGTATTTTGTGCAATTTGGATGGGTTCAACAATACAAATTTATGTTATAATCAATTTAAATAGTACAAATTAGAAATATTGGTATAATTTTTTATGATTTTGGGTTTCATTTATAGATTTTCACGGAAAAACATTCCAGTTGCTTGTTGTCCTGTTTACAGTAATTCTTTCCAATAAATGGCTGGGAACGGTATTTTTTTTTCCGAAGGGCTTTTTTATGAATAAATATGGTGTAATTTGTAAACAAACCATGAACAAAAAAGGGGTTTTTTTCAGATGAGCAAATACGAAACACTTTCGAAACAGCTTATGGAACAAATCGCACAGAATCTGGAGCAAGGTCTCACAGCGCTTCCCACAGAAGCAAAACTGTCAGCCAGATACGGTGTCAGCCGTCAGACTGTGCGCGCCGCTCTTGCCCTGCTTAAGCAAAAGGGTCTGATCGAGAGCCGACAGGGAAGCGGCTCCTTCGCGACGGGACTTGCTCCGGACCTTTCCCAAAACCGCATCCCCATCCTGATCGCCAGCAGTCAGGAGTATATCTACCCCCGTCTGCTCGCGGATATCCGTTCCTCCCTGAGTGAAAAGGGTTATCAACTCGATGTGCTTCCCACAGACAATCACATTAATATAGAAAGAATACATTTGCTGTCTCTTTTGGAAAACCCGCCTCGGGGACTGATCGTGGAGGGCACAAAAAGCGCTCTGCCCACCCCGAACTTCGACCTTTACGAGCGATTGAAGACCGCAGGTACGCGTCTTCTATTCCTTCACGGCTGCAGCCCGGCCCTCTCAGATGAAGTCTGCATCAAAGACGACAATTACTACGGCGGTTATCTTCTGGCGGGACATCTGACGGCTCTGGGCCATACCCGTATCGCCGGGCTCTTTAAGCTGGACGATGCACAGGGCCCCGAGCGCTATCTGGGAGCCGCCTGCTGCCTGCGCGACCTCGGCCTCACACTGGCTGATGAGAATGTCGGCTGGTTTGTGTCCTCCGACCTGGAAGCGCTGCAAAAAAAACAGGACACCAGCTTCCTAGCCCTCTATTGTAAGGAACGATTGTCCGACTGCACTGCCGTCATCTGCTATAACGATGAGATCGCCTACTGGCTTGTAAAAGAACTTTCCTATGAAGGAATCCGGGTACCAAAAGACCTCTCCGTGGTCTGCTTTGACAACAGCTACTTAAGCGACCTAAGCAGGGTACGCATCACCACACTGACCCACCGCCCCCACGAGATGGGAAGGCGCGTCGCCGATACAATGGCACAGCTTTTAAAGGGCGTTCCTGCCGTATCCCAGGAAATCCCTTGGGAACTGGTTCATAAAGAAAGCGATGCTCCTCCCGGCGGCGCCATGTAGTCCACCCACCGTCCATATTCCCGACCGCCGCCCAACAACCCGCACGCTAAGCCTTCGCGCCCGCACGATATTCTCTGGGGGTGCATCCCTGCGTCTTCTTAAATACAAAACTAAAATAATGCGGATCCTTATAACCTACTTCCAGTGCAATCTCCCCGGTGTGCATCTGCGTCTGTCTGAGAAGCTTTTTCGCCTTATCCATACGCTTGCCAGTCACATATTCCACAAAGGTCATCTGCTTCTCCCGGGAGAAGATCGCGCTGAAATAACTGGGACTGACATTCACCTCACCGGCAACAGAGTTTAAGGAAAGAGTCTCCTGTGAAAAATTTTCTTCTATATAAGAGAGGGCTTTCTTTAAGATACGTTTGCTCTGATCGTCAGATTCCCTGTCACGTAGCGCCATTGCCTTTTCCAAAAGACTGCAGAAGTAGGAGGGCAGCATCTCCGCGCCGTTCACGCTTTCGGGCGTGGTTTCCCCCAGGAGCCGCAAAAACTCCTCCCTCCCGCATCCAAGCATCTCCGCATAGGAGAGGGTCACAAAATAGATGTGCAGCGTCAGATAATTCTGAAACATCACAGCCTGCATGGCTTCCTTCATCTCCGACAGATAGTTTTCCACAAAATCCGCGATCTCGTCCTTTGTACCCCGCAGTAAAAAGTCGCGGATCAATTCCGGATCCATCCTGGCCGCCTCGATGCCGTCGATCCTGCCTCCCGCCTCCTGCGGCGCGCTTCTGCCGATGAGCTCCTTGGTAAAAACATGCTCCTGCGGCATCAGGAAACGATAGGCAAAGAGATGATTCACCTTGCTGAAACACTCCGCCAGGAGACTTAAGCGTTCCACCGGTTCCCCCACTGCCACATACCATTGCAGGCTGTCCTCTGCCGGCTTACAGATACGCTCCACATTTACAAGGCTCCTTTCACAAAGCGCAGGCATGTGTTCCGCACTGCCCTGAATGAGTACCCCGTAAGTATTCACATTCCAGCGAAAGACCAGATTTTCCGGATAGCGGATAAAGTAATGCAAAAGCTCCTCCCGCTTCCTGGCAAAATCTTCGGATTCGATGCCCACATTCTCCCCGCCGCGCCGTTCCTGTAAATTAAACATCAGAAGATTATAGCAGGGCGCATTGATCCGCAGGGAGAGTTTCGCCGCTTCCTCGTAAATATCCTGCACGGGCATCCTGCCTTCAAAAATACGCACAAAAAAATCCGTGCGGGAAAATTGTTCGTACTCCCTTGCCTCGCTCTGGAATTTCTCCTGATAGCTTTTCTGCTCCCGCTCCGATTCAATCTTTGCTTTCAGCTCCGCCAATGTTTTTTGCAGGACAGCCCTGGTGATGGGCTTTAAAAGGTACTGCTCCGCGCCCACCTGGATCGCGCCCCGCGCGTATTCAAAATCATCGTAACCACTGATAATGATGATCTTCATATCGGGAAACTCCTGATGCACCAGGCGGCTTAAAGAAAGACCATCCATAAACGGCATCTTGATATCCGTCAAAAGCACGTCGGGCTTCGTCTTCTGAATCAGCGGCAGCGCCATCTCCCCGTCAGCGGCCTCCCCAACGAACTGATATCCCCACTGCTCCCAGGGAATGTTATCCCGAAGCCCTTCTCTGACAATGCTCTCATCCTCTACCAAAAATACTTTTAACATCGTGCGCCCCTCTTATAACATGTGTTATTTAACATATCCGTCTAATATGTCCTCTCCCGCAGTAATTCTTCCGTCACATTCCCCTGTTTAAAAACATTTTCTTCCACATAATACTGCTTTTCCACCGGTCTTCCGGCCTCCAGGTCGTCAATGACCCGCAAAAGGTACTCTCCCTGATTCGGGTTACACTCGATATCCACGTTGATAACGCCTTCTTTTACCATTTCCAGTGCACTTTTCACCGCGTCAAAAGAGACAATGATAATATCGCCGTCAACACCCACACTCCTGCCCGATTCCCGGATCGCCTCGATCGCGCCGAACGTCATATCATCATTTTGGGAAATCACTACGTCGATGTCGTCATACTTGCGCAGGAAATTCCGCATGACCTCCTTGCCCTTGGTGGACGTAAACTCCGCGTCCTTCTGCTCCAAAATGTTCCAGTTTTTGTGTTTGGAAGCCACCGAAGCAAAACCCGCCGTTCTGCCGATGCGGGCAGAAGACCCCTCCGTGCCAAGCAGTATTACGATATTGACAGGCTCTGCCGCGCTCCCCCGCCTGATCAATTCCGTCTCCAGCCAGCGGCCCGCCTCTTCCCCCTCCCGTGCAAAATCACTGCCCACGCAGGTCACGTAGAGGCTGTCGTCCTCCACATCGACCTGCCTGTCCATCAGGATCACGGGGATGCCCGCCTTTGCAGCCTCCTGCAGTACGGTATCCCAGCCCGTCTCCACCACAGGAGAAAAGATGATATAATCCACTCTCTGGGAAATAAAGCTGCGGATCGCCTTGAGCTGATTTTCCTGCTTCTGTCTGGCGTTGTGGTAGATCAGAAAGCAGCCGTTTCTCTGGGTAAAGGCATTCTGAACGGACTCCGTGTTCGCCGTCCGCCACCCCGACTCGCTTCCAAGCTGAGACACGCCTACCACAATCTGGTCCGCCTTCTCCTGTACCGCCGGCTCCTCCGTAATATCTCCGAATATTTCAAATCTGCCGCCCACGATCACCACCAAAAGCAGGAACAGCGGCAAAAAAAGCAGAGCAATGCTGTTGATGATGCTATTCTGATTTCGTCTGATCTTTTCTCTCATGCCGTCACCTCCTCCCGGGAAACTTCCTGCTCATAAGGTTCTGCCGGAATCGTCACCGTGACGGTCGTACCCTTCCCGGGCGCCGAGCTTATCGTCATACCATACTCTGTCCCAAAATTCATGCGGATGCGCTCATTAACATTGGCAAGGCCAAACCCCTTCCCCGTATCCTTGCAGGGTTTTCCAATCTCACTGATCAGATTGGCCAGTTCCTCGTCTTCCATCCCCACGCCGTCATCTGTGACCATGAGTATGATCCGTCCCTCCAAAAGCCTTCCCGTCACGCGGATACTTCCCTTCGCTCGCTTATATTTAATGCCATGGTAAAGAGAATTTTCTACCAGCGGCTGCAGAGTCAGCTTTAAAATTCTATATTGGTAGAGAGCGGGATCAAAGTCGATCTCGTACTCCAAAATATCGCGATAACGCACCTGCTGAATCTCCAGATAACTGCGTATGTGCATTTCCTCCTCACGGATGGTAATGTATTCTCTACCCTTACTTAAGACCAGTCTGAAAAAATCCGACAGCGACATGACCATGTTTACTGCCTTGTCCGGGTCGCCGCCCTCGATCAGCCAAACAATGGTGTCCAGGGTATTATAGAGAAAGTGGGGATTGATCTGTTCCTGCAAAAGCCGCAGCTCTGCATGGCGCATCTTGCGCTCGTCCTCTTTAATCTTACTCACAAATCGTTCAATACTCTCCGTCATGCTGTTTACGCTGTCTGCAAGCGCCTCCAGCTCATCGTCTGTATACA
Source organism: Lachnospiraceae bacterium UBA7054 (assembly GCA_002492725.1). Lineage (GTDB taxonomy): Bacteria > Bacillota > Clostridia > Lachnospirales > Lachnospiraceae > UBA3282. The sequence goes on along the minus strand of DLAF01000071.1, from coordinate 40,806 downwards.
CGATGGCGCGAACGGAAAAATCTCCCTGCGAAACATTCTCCGTTACGCGGGACAATTCTCTGATCGGTTTGATGATGCCTGACACGATGATCACCGTCAGCGCCACCACCAGAAGCAAAACCATGGCAAGCAGCGCCGCGCAGAAGATCGTAAAGGCGTGCACTCTGTCGTTTAGGCGCTCCGTCAAATGTTCCATGCTCTGCGTTTGATAATAGATATAGGACTGAATATTGTCCTGAATCAGCTCCGTTAAAATATAGATATTGTTATCCAGCATTTCGATATTGGCGTCGTAGCTCTCCTCCGTCGCCAGGTTCGTGCGGATATCATCCACCCTGTCTTCCAGCGTGTCGATATTGCGCATCAAAATCTGCAGCCAGGTACTGCTCTCCTCATCCGTTGTGATACGCGCAAGCTTTTCAAACTCTCCCCGCAGCTCCCCGATCATCACGTAAGGATCCCGCAGACTCTTATCGTCTGCGATCGTCTCAAAACTGGCGGAACCGACCACAAGCTTGTAAAGGCTCTCGTCCATCTCCTCTTTGAAGTCCCGGTTATAATTGTTCGCCACCGTAAGATTGCTCACAATGGCATCATAAGCACCGCTATAGCTGTGGAGCGCATAAATCAGATAGATGACCATAGTCAAAAAGGGAAGCGCTACGACCACTGAAAGCAGGATCAGTTTAAATTTTATGGAAGATTTTGCTTTTTCCTTCTGCATTCGCCTTTCTCCTCTGCCTCCTATTCTACCATCTTCCCATCTGCCTATCTACCAAAATTTCTTAAATAGAAAACAAATAGAAAACAGTTTTTCTATATTGTTTGCAATAATTTTTGCAAAGGTGTAATATAGATATGTATATACTCTTTTGTATGATCCAAAATCTCAAAAGAGAAAATGTCATTGGAAAACGATTTAGGAAAGAGCCGCAGATGAAAGAAAATTCAATCTTCTCTACCATCTATGAGAATATCTGCCGGGACACCGGAAAGCAGAATGAATCTACCAAATTGATCGTCGTCGTCAGACTTCTTTCACTCACCATGCTGGCGCATTCGTTTGTATGCTGTATTCTGACTTCCTTTACGGGACATGTCGGCAGTCTGATCATGGCCCTGCTGTCGCTGGTGATGTTTTTGACAGCCTTTGTGCTGTCTTATCGCTGCAGTACCTTTAGTTCTTATTGCATCCTGAACGTCTGTATCCTGATTTTTACGGCCATAAACGTCTATTATCTGGGTTGGCATATCGGCATACAGCATTTTCTGGCAGTGCTTTTGGTTTTTGTTTTCTTTTCGAAATACAAACATGAGGCTGCCAAGCTTCTCTTTGCGCTATTCCTGTTTGCCCTGCGGCTGATCCTGTATTTTTACTGCAAGATCAATGACCCTGTGGTAAGCCTGGATCCGGAACTGAGCAGCATCATGCAAATTGCAAACTCCTTTTTTATCTTTTTGTCGTTCGGGCTGATTGCCTATCTGTTCAGCACCACCACGCAGGAGATGGAAGGAAAACTGATCGAATATAACAGAAAGTTGATGAAGCAGGCTAACACGGATACCCTGACGGGACTCTACAACCGCCGCCGCACTATGGAATATCTGGAAAATCTGCTGGAGACCCCGAATACCCAGATCAGCATCTGCCTTTGTGATATTGACTTTTTTAAACGGGTAAACGACACCTACGGCCACGACATCGGCGATGTGGTACTGAAAAAAATCTCGGAGACTTTCCAGAAAAGGCTGCCACCCGACACGTTTATTTCCCGCTGGGGCGGCGAAGAATTTCTGCTGATCTTCCCACGCTTAAACGGAGACGAGACCATCATCGCTCTGGAAACACTTAGACAAAAAATTAAGGAGATTGTCTTCGACGGCGGCTCGGAAACCTTTTCCGTCACCCTCACCTATGGGCTGGTGGAATACGACTATCACAGTGACATCACAACGCTCTTGAAGGAAGCCGATGAAAAACTTTACCTTGGCAAAGAGGGCGGACGCGACCGAATCGTTTTCTGACAGGAGCTCTGATGGAATCAGAGCCCCTGTCATTCTTTTGCCTCTTTTGGCATATAGTGTTACAAATCAATTCTCGCGGGTGTCCCCTTGAAACGTTCCCTTTCCTTTAAACAATTGAGTCTTTTTTTGACTCTCCTTGCCCTCATAAGCATCTTCACCCTGCATCTGTATGACAAGACACATCAGGATGCGCGGTTTCGTGCGTTTGCCCAAAATTTCTTTTTGGAAGAGGTGCAGGCAAACCCAATTCATCTGCACTATACGATAGACGATCCTGCTGCCTATGGCATCGACGAATCATCTCTCTTACTTCCCGTCTATCAGGCCGGCAGCGCTGCCGAGGAGATCTATGCGATTTCCCGTGCGAGGGAAACGCTTGCCCGTATCAATCCGAATGCACTTCAGGAAAACAACCGTCGCTTGTACGAACTGCTTGACAGCTATCTGACGGCTGCGGCAGGCGTCGCCGCTTACCCTTACTTTTCGGAGCCTCTCTCCCCGTCCTCGGGCGTGCCTTCCGAACTCCCTATCCTGTTTGCGGAATACCGCCTGGACGATGTCTCGGACATAGAAAATTATCTTGGCATCCTCGAACAAATCCCTGCCTACTTTGACGGTCTCATCCTCTACGAACAGGAAAAGGCCGCCGCGGGCCTCTTTATGTCCGATACGACCGCTGACCGCATGATCGCCCAGTGCGGCGCCCTTCTTGACACCGATGCTCTGGAGGAGGGCTCCCATTTTCTGGAGACCACCTTTGCAGATCGGCTGAAACGCCTGGTTGATCAAGGCATTCTGACTTCCGCGGCAGCTTCTTCCTACGAGACGCAGCATCAGCGGCTATTGACCACCGTGGTCGTTCCTGCCTACGACCGCCTTGCAGACGCGCTCACACTCCTCAAGGGACAGGGCGGCAAGCTTAGCGGCCTGGCAGGGAAAGAAAACGGACGGGACTATTATCTGGCTCTTTTGCGGCTGCGCACCGGTTCCTACCGCGACATCTCGGAGATCAAGCGCCTTCTGGCGGAAGATTTACGGTTCAACTACGAATCTCTGGTAGCAATCCTCAGACAAAACCCTGCCCTGCAGACGATGATCGCACAAAACCCTTCTCTTCTGCCGGAAATGACACCGGAAGAAGTTTTAAGTGACCTGCGGAAGGAGATCGGCACAAGCTATCCGGCCATTCCGAAAGGCCGGGATAACGCGCCCATCCACTCCACGATCAAATATATAGACGAAAGCCTTGCCGCCTACAGCGCACCCGCCTTTTACATGACACCACCCATAGACAATATCTGCGAAAACCTGATCTGCCTCAATCCAAAAGATACCGAAGGCGATCTTTCTCTCTACACCACGCTGGCGCACGAGGGCTACCCCGGTCATCTCTATCAGACCGTTTACAGCAAGCGTTTTCAGGAACAGGAAGGGGGACTTCCCCTGGGCAGCGTCCTTTATTACGGCGGCTATGTGGAAGGATGGGCTATGTACGTGGAACTTGCCTCCTACGACCAAGCGACCGCCCTGGCTGTGCGCAAGCATCCGGAGGCAGCCCTCTACTACCAGCTCTGCCGTCTTGACAGACAGTTTCGGCTGGGCCTGTACTCCCTCCTGGATGTGGCGATCCACTACGACGGCCTTTCTCTGGAGGAAGTCGGGGCACTCTGCCGGGGGCTCGGCCTAAGTGACGGTGACGCACTTACCTCCCTTTATACCTATATCGCAGAAGAACCCTGCAATTATCCGAAATACTATCTGGGATATTTGGAAATTTTAGAATTAAAGAGACAGGCAGCTGTTCTGTGGTCCGACACCGAGAAGCTGCACGCCACATACGACAATACAGATTTCTTATACCGTTTTCATTCCTTCCTACTCCAGAACGGCCCTGCAGACTACCGCACGCTGGCAAAAAGACTGGCTAACTTTGTGCCCGGAAAAAACAGGTGAGCTTCCTAAGCGCCTGCTCCAACACCCGCTGTTCCTCCCCGGTAAGCTCCTTTAAGACTGCCTCGATCATGTCCTGATGAAATTTCTGATGATGGAGGTACGCCTTTTTCCCCTTGCCGGAGAGGGATACCAGCACCACTCGCCTGTCTTCCTCGCTGCGGCTCCTGTCCACGTATCCTTTCTTCACAAGGCTGTTGACCGATATGGTCAGTGTCCCCGTCGTGACTTCCAGCTCTCTGGCCACCCTGGTCATATTTTTGGTGCCTTCCGGACCGATGGCTTCCATCACATGCATATCGTTTGCCGTCACATCCTGATACTCCTCCGTGCGGATCGCCCGCTCCTCCAAAGTATTGATATCCCGAAACAGCTTGACGAGCACTTCGTTCAATGTATTGTTGATATCCATGATTTCATCCATTCTCTCATATAGGATTTTTTAATCTTACCACAGTTTAGCAGAAGATATTTTGAATGTCAAACCTTTTTGCACGCATTTTCCCACCCGAAAGTACTAATTATAAAATTTAGTTTATAATTTCTTTCGTATTTCTTTCTAATTTTGACACACCCCATTCACAAATTGTCTGTATGATGTAATTGTAGTTCAGGACAGACAGTGTGAGAAGTACTTCACATAGTTTATTGCGGTGAAACTACAATGCCGGTATTTTCAATGAAGCCGCCGGTGCTGACAGGTATCGACCGGCTTCGACTAACCATAACAGTCCGCAACATGCGGCTGTTGACATATATTGAACCCAACATTTCTATCCTTCTCACACAGGAAGACGGAGCCGAAAGGCCCCGTCTTCTTTATTGCACTCTGAAAGATTTCAATGCCCCAATCCGGCGCAAGCGCCTCGATGTCCTCATCTGAACGCTTTTCGCGAAGACCGCGTGCCGGTCAGCTTTAAAAAGCTGCCATGCGGCGACAAAAGCTGCACCACCTGGCAAGTTGTAATAAATTTATAAAGAAATATAAAAAAAGTATATAAATCGCCAACCAAATAGTATATAATAAGGGAAAACGATTAGCGAACTTGTCAGATATTCAGGGAAAAAAGTGTGCAAAATTGGTGGAATGAAGCATTTTGTGAAGTGGCAGGAGTCTTAGAACACGAAGAAAAATGTAAAGGATTCCGCCAAACGTCCGCGGGGGAATGAGCAAAAAACAGAGAAGAATTATGGGAGGTGTCGAAGCGATGGCTAAGGCGAAAACAAGTAAACCGGCCGTTAAAAAGAAGGGGGTTACCCGAGCGTATTGGAAAAGATACTGGCAGCTATATTTCCTGCTTGCGCTGCCCTTGCTGTATCTGTTGATCTTTAAGTATATCCCTATGATATATATTCAGATCGCGTTTAAAAAATACAGCATCGTACAAAGCGTATGGGAAATGCCATGGGCCAAAAATCACGGCTTTGAATACTTCATTAAGGCATTCGGAAATAACGATTTCCGTCGTGCGCTGCGCAATACGATAGTGTTGAATTTGCTGGATCTGGTAATTGGTTTCCCGGCGCCAATCATCTTTGCGCTGATATTGAACGAATTGTGCTTCAAACGTTTCAAAAAGGTCGTTCAGACAGTTGCCTATATGCCGCACTTTCTTTCCTGGGTCATTATTTACAGTCTGGCAATACAGCTTTTCGCCCCCGGCGAGGGTCTGGTAAATATGCTCATTGAGCGTTTGGGCGGTACATCAATTCCATTTTTAAATGATGCCGCTCACTGGATCGGTACCTATATCGGCGTGGGTGTCTGGCAGAATTTCGGCTGGGGTTCCATCGTATATCTGGCGGCGATTGCGGGGATCAACTCCGAGCTTTATGAGGCCGCTTCCGTGGATGGCGCAGGGCGATTCAGCAAAATGTGGCATATTACCCTTCCGGGAATCAAGCCTACTATCGTAGTTCTGCTGATCATGAATCTGGGTAATATTTTAGGAAGTAATTTCGACCGTCCTTTTGCATTCCAGAACAATCTGGTCATGAACGTGGCGGATGTCATTTCTACTTATGTATATCGAACCGGTATTAAAGGCCTGCAGTTCTCCCTGACAACTGCGGTTGGTCTGTTCCAGTCGGTAGTCGGCGTCATCTTCTTGCTGACGGCTAACTGGCTGTCCAGAAAGCTTGGAGAAAGGGGGATCTGGTAATGAAAGTAAAGTCAACTTCTGCCAAAATCGGCGATTGGGTTTTTGTTATTATCTGTGTACTGATCAGTATTATCTGCGTTGTGCCGATGATAAACCTACTCGCCAAATCCTTAAGCTCTACGGATTATCTGATCAAAAATGCAGTGACACTCTGGCCTAAGGGCTTTAATGTGGATGCTTATAAGACGGTACTTAGCGATCCCAAGTATATCCGGGCGTTCTTCTGGACCGTATTTTTGACGGTAGTCTGTACATTTGTTTCTTTGACTATGACGATCCTTTGTGCTTATCCGTTGATTTTCGATAAGCTGAAGGGCCGGGGCGTGATCAATATTATTATTACGATCACCATGTTTTTTAATGCAGGTACGATTCCCAACTATCTGCTGATGCAGAGCCTGGGATTTTTGGATAATCCGCTGGTGTTGATTGTTCCAAGCTGCCTCAGCGTGTATAATATGATCATTATGAGGAGCTTTTTCTACGGCATTCCCGACAGCTTACGGGAATCTGCGGAAATAGACGGTGCCAACTTTATTCAAATCCTGATCAAGATTTATGTACCGTTATCCAAACCGGTTATGGCAACTCTGGCGCTGTTTTATGCGGTAGGCCGTTGGAACGGTTATTCGGATGCACTGTTGTATGTAAAGAAGACAGAGTTGTACCCGCTGCAGCTTTTATTGTATAATATCATAAACAATATTAATTCCGTAGAAGTTGCAACACAGGAAGGTTTCTCCACACCGGGACTCTCGGCCTCCTTAAAGGCGGCGATCGTCATGTTTTCAACGGTGCCGATTCTGTGCGTATACCCTTGGCTGCAGAAATACTTTATCCATGGCGTGACCATGGGCGCTGTAAAGGAATAATCGAATCTTATTCAAAAGATTCGTTCATTCAAATAAACCAAAATTAGGGAGGAAGGAAAATGAAGAAAAAATTAATTGCCATCCTGCTTGCAGGGTCTATGGTAGCCCTGACGGCATGCGGTGGCGGCGATGCAGGAAACACATCTGCTCCAAGTACGGATGCTCCTGCAACTGATGCGCAGGGCGCGGATACAGCAGATGCGCCAGAGGCAGCAGACACATCTGATGCGGCAACAGATGCTGCTGCAACAGGCGAATTGACAGACGGCAAGTTCGCGGAAACCAGGCACATTACGGTTGAGGTTTATGACCGCGGAAACGATGGCGGATCCGATCCTACCAACAATATGTACACCGAATACATTAAGAAGGGTATGCTGGAAGATCATAATGTTGAGGTTGAATTCGTAAAGGTTCCCCGTTGGACCGAGGTAGAGGAGATCAATAATCTGCTTGCCGCAGGAACGGCTCCTGATATCTGTGTAACCTACAGCTATCCTACAATCCTGACCTACGCCGATATGGGAGGCGTTCAGGATCTGAGCGGTTATGTTGAGGATTACAAGTCTGAACTTACGAACCTGTGGGATTGGCTCGGTGAAACCAATATGTATTGGGACAAAGATCCTGTAGATGGCACGATCTGGGCGATTGAAGGAAAGATGGCAGTTAGCAACCGTATTAACACGTTTGTTCGTAAAGACTGGCTGGATAAGTTATCACTGCAAGCTCCGACCACGACAGAAGAGTTTGAAGCAATGTTACTTGCATTTGAAGAGAACAAGGATACCCTGCTTGGCGCAGATGCAGATAAGATGGTTCCTTATTCAGTAAGCTTTGACGTAGGCTGGAGAGCTGCTACTTTGATCGAATCCTTTATTGATCCGGATATTACCGACAAAGAGTATTATATCAATGGATATGATGACCGTAAGTTAACCCAGAATGGTACGAAAGAGGCTGTCAGGCTTTTGAACAAGTGGTATAACCAGGGCCTTATGTGGGATAACTTTGCACTGTACAGCAGCGGCGATACAACGGAAGACGACATGATCAAGGCCGGCTATGTAGGCGCTTTCACCCATAACTGGGATTATCCTTTCCGTAACGGGGCCGACAGCATCAACGCAAACCTTCAGAGAAACATTGGCGAGGAAGCTTACTTTATCGCAATCGATCCTTTTGATGATTCCAAAGGTACACACACCAAGTATGTAAACAGCACAGCCGGTGACCGTAAGATCTTCTTCCCGATCACCAATGATGAGCCTTTGGCCAGCATGCTGTATCTTGACTGGATTTCCGATCCGGAGCATATTCAGTATCTGCAGATCGGTGATGAGGGCGTAACGCATAATGTATTGGAGAGCGGCGCGATCCAGACGGTTGCAGCAACCGGTGATCCGATCATGAACTCCGGTATGAATATCGACTATACGATTACCTGTAACGGATTACATTTCACAGACGAAGCGCTGACCAAGCTTTCACAGGCATACAACTATGCGGAGATTGATCCGGATGTGGTTTCCGAGGCGGACAAGATCGCGCAGACGGATGCGGTTCCTGCTAAGAATGTAAACGTAGGAATTATCGAAGCGGAAGCAAACATCGGTGATACGTTAAGCGCTAAGCGCGATCAGGTTTATGATAATGCCGTGATTGCGTCAGAAGCTGATTTTGACAGTGTCTGGGATAGTATGATGGCAGACTATCTGAGCTCAGGCGGTCAGGCTATTATGGATGAGCGTGCAGAGAAATGGCAGGCGACATTTGGCGATGCGGATATGCTTCCTTAATTGCCGGATATTGTTTCAGAAGTAATCAAACTTCAAAACTGTAAACTGAAAACAGCCGTGCAGTTACGCGCGGCTGTTTTATGTCATAAAAACACTAAAGCATCCTCCCCGCCAGCAAAATACTGGCTGCAATTCCCGCTACGGTAGCAAGCAGCGCGCCTTTTAACGTGTAGCGCGTCTTTGTGACTTTTGCTGCCAGGAAATAAACGCTCATCGTATAAAAGATCGTCTCCGTGCAGCTCATCATGATGGAGGTGGTCAAGCCGATCAGAGAATCGGGGCCGTGATTTTTAAAAATGTCAAGTACCAGCCCCGTGGCTGCCGAGGAGGAAAACATCTTTACCAGCATGAGCGGAACAAGCTCCGTAGAAAATCCCAGCCTCCCTGCCACGCCCGAAAAGAGTCCGCCGAAAAATTCCAGAAATCCCGAAGCGCGCAAAACACCTACCGCCACCATCAGACCGATCAGCGTCGGCATGATCTGAATGACCGTATGAAACCCGTCCTTTGCGCCCTTGATAAAATCCTCGTACACGTTACAGCGGTTTGAGATGCCATAGGCCACGATATAAAAAATGATGACCGGGATGATGATGTTGGAAATATTGGATAAAACTGATGCCATAGTGCGCCCGCAGACTTGTTTTATACCAATTTATGCAAATAAGCGCTAAATATGAATCTTTCACCTTATCCTAGTGCCACATCCAGCGCCATCATGACCGTAAATCCCGCCGCAAATAAAATCGTTCCCACATCAGCGTATTCCCCTTCTGACATTTCAGGAACCAATTCCTCTACTACCACATAGATCATGGCTCCGGCCGCAAAACTTAGCATGTATGGCAGGATTGGAACCACAAGCCGCGCCGCAAGTATCGTTAAGACCGCGCCAAGCGGCTCTACCGCGCCAGAGAGTGCTCCATAAAGAAAGGCTTTTCCCTTGCCTGTGCCCTCTTTCCGCAAAGGCATGGAGATGATCGCGCCCTCGGGAAAATTCTGGATCGCGATCCCAAGGGAAAGTGCAAACGCTCCCATGGCCGTGATCCCGGCATCACCGGAAAGCCACCCGGCATAGACCACGCCTACCGCCATGCCTTCGGGCAGATTGTGGAGCGTCACTGCCAGTACCAGCATGGTTGTCTTTTGCAGGCTGCTTTTGGGTCCTTCTGCCTTTTGGCTGTTTGCGTGAAGATGCGGGACCAAACGATCCAAAAACAGCAAAAACAGAATGCCAAACCAGAAACCGACCACAGCCGGCACAAACGCCCACCGGCCCATGGACTGCGAATGCTCCATTGCGGGGATGATCAGACTCCAGATAGAAGCCGCAACCATGACGCCTGCCGCAAAGCCTGTCAATGCACTCTGCATCCTTTGATTCAGCCGGTTCTTCATAAACAGAACACATGCGGAACCAAGCGTTGTTCCGACAAGCGGTATCATAATCCCCTGTAAAGCCTGTATATTCATAGCCTTCTCTCCTCGATTCCGAATATGGTTGGTATGCGCCGACTTCTGTACTTACTATATGCAGTTTCTCCTATTCAGCAACCGTATATTTATGATTGACAAAAAAGCCGGCGCACCTTATACATATCATAATTCAGCTTCCCATTGCCGTCTGCGTTCTGTACATCCGGGCATAAATTCCATTAAGGGCCATCAGCTCCTCATGGGTTCCCTGCTCGGCTATTTTCCCGCTATCCAAAAGAATAATGATATCCGAATCCCGGATCGTTGAAAGGCGATGCGCAATAATGACCGAAGTCCGGTTCTCACAGATTTTCAATAGAGCACGTCGGATTTTTTGTTCCGTGACCGTATCCACGGAGCTTGTCGCCTCATCCAAAATCAGGATCGGTGCATTGGCAAAAACCGCCCTGGCGATCGTCAGCAGCTGCCGTTCTCCCTGGGACAGCTCCATTCCCCCTTGTACGAGAACGGTATCGTACCCTTGCGGCAGACGCTCTATAAAGCTGTCCGCTCCTACCATCTCCGCCGCCTCCCGCACCTGTTCCATGGAAGCCTCCGGATGCCCGTAACAGATATTGTCCCTGACCGATGCGGCAAACAGCGCCGTATCCTGTAAAACCACCCCGAATGCCTGCCGCAGATCCTCCATGCGGTAATCCCGCAGATCCCGACCGTCCAGAAGGATGCTTCCGGCAGAAACATCATAAAACCTGGTCAGCAAATTGATCATTGTGGTCTTTCCGGAGCCGGTAGCACCCACAATCGCCGCCTGAGTGCCTGCCGGAATCTTCACCGAAACATCCTTCAGTACGGGCTTTTCCGGTACATAACCAAATTCCACATGACGCAGCTCAATGTCACCTCTGGGATATTTTAAGGATACTGCTCCTTCTCTGTCAGGAGGTTCCGGCTGCTCATCCAAAATCTCAAACACACGCTCCGCCCCGGCGACAGCTGTCTGAAAATTATTATAAATATTGGCAATCTCCACAAAAGGGCGCGTGAACTGGCGGACGTAGAGCAGAAAACTGGTGACAAGACCGATATCGGAAATCTTTCCCTCCACAAACAAAACACCGCATAATACAGAAATTGCCACATACAGCAGATTATTGATTACATTCATAAGGGGCATCAAATATCCGGAGCAAATGAGCGCCTTGATAGAAGCGTCACACAATCCATCATTTTTCTCCCCAAATTCCCGTTCCATCTCCTCCTCCCGGCAGAAGGCTTTAACCACTGCCATCCCCGAAACGCTCTCTTCCACCTGCCCATTTAATGCACCCAGATTTTTCTGTTGTGCGGCAAACAGTTTTCTGGTACGCTTTGTCACGGTTTTTGTGAGCAGGAAAATCAGCCCGACGCCAGCCAATGACACGATTGTCAGCAACGGGCTTAAGTAAAGCATCATCACAAAAATTCCAATCACCGTAAAGCTGTAAGTCAACAGAAGCGACAGGGAATTGGAGATAGTGGTACTGATATTGTCCACATCATTTGTCAGACGGCTCATCAGCTCACCATGCTGACGCCGGTCAAAAAAAGCAAGGGGAAGCGTCCTGACATGAGCAAACAGCGTCCGCCGTATATGATGGATTACGCGCTGCCCAATCGACGCCATAAAAAATGCCTGCAAAAACCTTACCAGCCAGTCGCAAAGATACAGTCCCGTCAGACAACAGAGCACCCACGTCACCGCGTCACCGCTGCCAATAACGGCAACAGCCTTTCCCGTCACATAAGGAGACAGAATAGATGCACCGGAGGCAAATGCGGACAGCAAAAGAATCCAGCCAAGCCCGTTGCGTTGTCCCTTTGTCAGCCTCCAGAGCCTGTCCAAAGTCCCCTTCATATTCTTCGGCTTTACCACTACACCGCCGCGTCCGGGACGGGATATTCCGTTTAAGTTTGCCGGCGGCACCGCCTGGTTTCTTTCAGCCATAATTCCCGCCTCCAATCTGCGAATGATAAATCTCCTGATATGTTTTACAGGAAGCCATCAGCTCCTCATGGGTTCCGTATCCCTGCACAAAACCATTGTCCATGCACAAAATACGATCTGTACGCATCACCGTGGAAATTCGCTGACTGACCAGCAGCACCGTGGTCCCGCCCGCCATGTTCCGCAGTCCTTTCAATACATCCGATTCCGTCTGCGCATCCAAGGCGCTGGTGCAATCATCCAGAATCAAAATTTTGGGATTCCGCACCAAAGCGCGGGCAAGAGAGAGTCGCTGTTTCTGCCCTCCGGAAAGGTTTATGCCTCCCTGCCCCAGCAGGGTATCGTACCGCTGCGGACTCTGTTCGATAAAATCAGCCGCACAAGCAGCTTCCGCCGCACGGCGCAGTTCCTCCTCCCCAGCTGCCTCATTTCCCCAGCGCAGGTTCTCGCGGATCGTCCCTGAAAAGAGCAGGGCCTTCTGCGGCACCACCGCAATCGCCGTTCGCAGCCACCGAATGTCAATTTCAGTCACATCACACCCGTCAATCCATACATTTCCTTCCACGGCATCATAAAACCGGGGAATCAGATTTACAAAGGTAGTTTTTCCGGAACCGGTAGAACCGATAATCCCAATGGTTTCCCCTGGCTGTATATGGAGATTGATATCATGAAGTGCCTTTTCCCCTGAGCCTGCATATGCGAATGATACATGCTCCATACGGATATCTCCCATAATTTCAGGCCTCAACGGATTTGCAGAAATATGCTGCGCCGGTTTTTCCTCAAGCACCTCCTCTATTCTCGCGGAGGATGCCGTCGCCCTGACTGCAACATTTAAGGTATTGGAAATCATTCCCACGGCAAACAATACCTGTGTCATATAATTGACAGAAGCCATCAGTCTGCCAATCTCAGTGCTTTGGCTGTTTGCGGATATCCACAAAAAGAGCACAACACCGAAATTGACGGTCAAACTGATCAGCGGTGAAAATACCGCCATTGTCCGCAGCGCAGCAATATTTGCACGGGCAAATTCCAAAGAAACATCCTCAAACTTTTCCCCCTCTTTTTCTTCCGCATGAAATGCCTTAACTACGCGGACAGAAGAAAGAAATTCCCGTGTTACGCCGTTCAAACGGTCAAGTCTCCTTTGCACGGTTCCAAACCTGGGATATCCGATGCGCATATTTCCAAAAATGAGAACAGAAGCTGCCGCAAGGATTCCCGCCATCACCGGCGCTTGCCGGGGCGTCTGAATCAGTATCAGAATAATGGCGCCGATACACGTGATAGGCGCTTTCACCATGATCCGCATGATTCCGTTGATAAATTCCTGCACCTGCACTACGTCATTTGTGATGCGGGTAATAATGGAAGCAGGACGCAGTCTGTCTATATTTTCCATGGAAAGAAGTTGTACGTTATGGTACATGTCACGGCGCAGCTCCTTTCCGATCGTCTGGGAAACGCGGCTGGCAAAGCGATTGCGCATCACGGCACAGACTGCTCCTGCCATGGCAATCCCCAACATACATGCACCATAAAAAAGGATTTGCCTTACATTGGCATTTTGGATTCCCCTGTCCACGATCATAGACATGAACGCGGGCTGGAAAAGATCCGCCATCGCTTCCATAGTCAAAAAAAGAGTAGATAGCAGAAAAATGCCCAGATGCTTTCTGATATAGTACAAAATCAGTTTCATACAGCTTCCCCATTTCCGTAAAATCCGCGTCCGTCCGCGGTTCTGTCGAAAGCTTTACCCGTTGTAATACAAATAAAATCATCCAAAAAAATTAGATACCTTATCATTTTAGAATGCCGCGTCCAAAATGTCAAAGTACCTAATATTTATCACCACCGACAGTCTGCCAAAACCAATCCATGTGCCGCAAGATCCATTTTCAGTTCCTGGTATGACAAGCCCCATTCATGGCACAGCCCGCACACCCGCAGCCACAGGATGACTTTCCTTTCCTCTTGCCGCGTATCATGCCTGCAATGATCGCCGCCACCGCAAGAATCAGCGCCGCGCTGATGATGATCGTCGCCATATTTTCCATAATCCATGTAAGCATCCGCAGACCCTCCTATATTTGCCATTTCTGAGGAGAATGCCTGCTCTTTGGCATCCTCCCTTTTGTGCTGTTACTTTGCCGTTTTTAGTTTCATGTTTGTGGTCAGCTTTGTCGCCTCTTTATAGGGTCTGAACAGCATATAGATCATACCGCCGAGGATGACGATGGCAGCAAGCAGACCGATGATATTTAAGTTCCCGTTGAACGCCGAACCGATCTGGTTTACCATCAGCGCCACCGCGTAAGCTAACCCGCACTGATACCCGATCGCAAACCAAGTCCATTTCGCATTGTTCATCTCCCGTTTGATGGCACCGATCGCCGCAAAGCAGGGCGCGCATAAGAGGTTGAACACAAGGAAGGAATATCCCGCTACCATACTGAAATTCGCCGCAATCTCTGGCCAGCCGCCGGGATAGAGGATACCCATCGTGCCGACGATGTTTTCCTTTGCCACAAGGCCCGTGATGGACGCCACCGCCGCCTGCCAGTTCCCCCAGCCGAGCGGTATGAAGATCCACGCGATCGCGCCGCCGATCGTCGCAAGCAGCGACTGATCCATCTCCTCCTCCGCAAGCATCCGGAATCCATCGGAAGTAAAGCCAAAGTAAGTCGTGAACCAGATCACGATCGTGGAGAGCAGGATAATGGTGCCTGCCTTCCTGATGAAAGACCATCCGCGTTCCCACATGGAGCGCAGCACATTGCCCGCCGTCGGCATATGATAAGCGGGAAGCTCCATGACGAAAGGCGCCGGATCACCTGAGAACATCTTTGTCTTCTTCAACATGATACTGGAAATGATGATCGCTGCCATACCCACGAAGTACGCGCTCGTTGCCACCCATGCGGAACCGCCGAAGATCGCTCCCGCAACCATGGCGATAAACGGGACCTTCGCGCCGCAGGGAATAAAGGTAGTCGTCATGATCGTCATACGGCGGTCGCGCTCATTCTCGATCGTCCTCGAAGCCATGATGCCGGGAATGCCGCAGCCGGTACCGATCAGCATCGGGATAAAGGACTTACCGGACAATCCGAACTTACGGAAGATACGGTCCAGCACAAAAGCGATACGCGCCATATAGCCGCACGCCTCAAGGAATGCAAGGAGCAGGAACAGAACGAGCATCTGCGGCACGAATCCCAGGACCGCACCGACGCCGGCCACGATGCCGTCATTAATCAGTCCCGCAAGCCAGTCTGCGGTACCCGCAGCCTCCAGTCCGTTCCCGACCAGTACCGGGATGCCGGGTACCCATACCCCGTAAGCTGCCGGGTCAGGTTCGTCGCCGTACTGTTCCATCACTGCCAGCGCATTCTCATAATCCGCCAGGGTCGCCGTCTCCACCGTCACTTCCAGCGTCTCGTCATCCGCTACCTCATAGGGGAAGTCACCCGTGGGAGCCGCGCCGTTTTCTTCCACGTAAGCGTCATAGCCGTCCACGATCAGCGCCGCGTCGCCATACTCTCCGGCTGCCTCTTCATAGTCCCCCGAACCGATGCCGAACAGATGCCATCCGTCACCGAACAGTCCGTCATTTGCCCAGTCCGTCGCCGCGCTTCCTACCGTCACCATGGATATATAGTACACAAGGAACATGACCGCTGCAAAGATCGGAAGCCCCAGGAAACGATTCGTGACGATCCTGTCGATCTTATCAGAGGTAGTCAGCTTTCCTGCGGACTTTTTCTTTAAGCACCCTTTGATGATGCTTCCGATATAAACATAGCGCTCGTTGGTGATGATGGATTCCGCATCGTCGTCCATCTCCTCCTCGACTGCCCTGATATCCGCCTCGATATGTTTTTGCACCGCCGGATCCAGACTCAGCTGCTCCAAAACCTTGTCGTCCCGCTCAAACAGCTTGACGGCATACCACCGCTGCTGTTCCTCCGGCAGTCCGTGCACCGCCGCCTCCTCGATATGGGCAAGGGCATGCTCCACCGTGCCCGAAAAAGTGTGCAAGGGAACAGTCTTACCGTTCTTCGCCGCATCGATCGCAGCCTCCGCAGCCTCCATGATGCCGTTTCCCTTCAGGGCGGAGATCTCCACCACTTTGCAGCCAAGCGCTCTAGAAAGCTCTGCCGTGTTGATCCTGTCACCGTTCTTCTCCACCACATCCATCATGTTGACGGCAACAACCACCGGAATGCCAAGCTCGGTGAGCTGCGTGGTCAGGTACAGGTTCCTCTCCAGGTTCGTACCGTCGATGATGTTCAGGATCGCATCGGGACGCTCACTGATCAGATAGTTTCTTGCCACCACTTCCTCCAGCGTATAAGGAGAAAGGGAATAGATCCCCGGAAGGTCGGTGATGGTCACACCGTCATGCTTCTTTAATCTTCCTTCCTTCTTTTCCACCGTGACACCCGGCCAGTTCCCGACAAACTGGTTGGAACCGGTCAACGCATTGAACAGCGTCGTTTTCCCGCAGTTCGGGTTGCCCGCAAGGGCAATTCTCATACTCATCATTTTTCCTCTCCTTCTTCTATTTCTCGTGTTAGTTATTCCTAACTGTTGACCAAAAAAATCACTCTTTACGCGTTGTCGACCTCGATCATTTCCGCATCCGCCTTTCTGATGGAAAGCTCATAACCGCGGACGGTCACCTCGATCGGATCGCCTAAAGGCGCCACTTTGCGTATCTGTACATCCACGCCCTTTGTCAGTCCCATGTCCATGATCCTTCGTTTGACCGCACCCTCACCGTGGAGCTTCACCACCCGGACGGTATCACCGACCTTTGCTTCTTTCAATGTTTTCATTCGTTTTATCCTCCTCATTTCATAAGATTAAAGTCAGACCATGATCTTCTGCGCCATCTCTTTGCTGACTGCGATGCGGGAATCCTTTACGTTCACGATGACATTGCCCCCGATGGCGCTGACGACCGTGACCGCCCCTCCCACAACAAAACCGAGATTCTCCAGATGCGCCCTGACATCCTGCTTTCCCCCGATCTTCCTGATGATATTTTCTTCTCCCGTCTCTGCTAACGTAAGCGGCATCATGCGTCCCTCCATTTCCAAACCTTTTTTGCAGCGTGCTCGTTAGTCTTCTCTAACCATCTGTCAAAAAGAATAGTTAGTATTCTCTAACCATATGTCATCATATACCGTCCTTGGAACTTTGTCAATGCCATTTTTAAAATCTCCCTAATTTTTCAGTCGATCAAAATCTTACAAACAGTATCATCCGAAACTGTTCCTCTTCACAGTAACACTCAATATTCCCGCCCAGTTTGTCAGAAAAAGCCTGTACGCTCTGCATCCCCAGTCCATGCCCTGCGCCCTTGCCGCTTTTGGGAAGTCCGGTAAGAGAATCGAAGGTCACATTTCCCTCACACTTATTTTCTAAATCGATCAACAGATATTCTGCCGTACAATGAATTTTGGCAAAAATATCCCTTTTTTCCGACTCCAGATTCTTTACGGCGTATAACGCATTTTCCAGCAGATTCGCAACTACCATGGCAAACTCATACTCGTTTACCGGAATCTCTTTTGGTATCAGCACATCCATATGCAGCCTGATTTGAAAGAGTTTTGCCTGTTCCGCCATTTTTAGAAGGATGGTGCCTACAATCAAATTCTCACAGTATTTTTCGACTTTATTTTCATCCACCACATCGCTGATATGCCCCGCTATCTTTCGGATCTCTTCATAGTTTCCCTGACCGGCCAGTGAATCGATCATGGCCGAATAATGCCGAATGTCATGCCGCAGTATTCTCAGGTTCTGCTCTGCCCGCTCCACGAGATAGTTCTGAGTCTCCAATCCTTTGATATAGGACTCAAACATCACATTCTTCCAGTATGTCTCCACCTGCTTCGTCTCACTGTGCAGATAACGCAGCACCACGACATAGGAAACGAGCATCGTGATCATCAAAAAAATGGCAACCAATATATTTTGGGGATGATCATACAGTGTATAAGGGAAAAAGGCCAGACAGGAAAAGCAGCAATAGAAAAACACCGGAATCAGGCAAAGTTCCAACCGGCTTTTGCCTAAATCCCGTTCGCAAAACAAATGAAAGATATTCCCGATCTTGATATAGAGCACCCATAAAATGACAAGATGCATTAAAATATTACCGATCAGCGCCAGACAGATATTCTCGGTACAAATATATAGGATCGATGCCGTTATGCTGCCCACAATCACATAGTTGGACGCGCTCAGGCCAATGAACAGTACCCTGCTGTCTCTTTTTCTTGCAATACAAAGCCCCGTAAACTGCGCAATGGCAATTTGTACGATCGTGGTACAAAAGTAAAACAAACCGCTGTCCGGAAATAAATTCAGCTTAAACAGATCCAACAGATTCATTACGAAACACGCCGCCAGACAGATTGCCAACGTCGCCTTCCCGGAAAAGCGGTGCGTCAGAAACAGATAGATATACGCCATGAAAAAGATATGGCTCAACGTATAGGATATGTCTTTCAAATACACCATTTCCATGTTCATTCCATTCCCACCATTCCTATCTGTATTTGCCGGAAACAAACAAAAGATATTCCCGCTTTACGTTTGCCGCCTTCGCCTTGCTGACAGGAATCTGCCTGCCGGATACCATAGTCATAGTGCCCGCCCCCAACTGTCTTACATGATCGAGGTTGACTACAAACGATTTGTGTACCTGTAGAAAATTCTTTTCTTCCGCCAATCTGTCAATCTCTTCCTCAAAAGATTTTCGAATAAAAATACTTTTCAGAATGCTTCCTCCGATCAGATGTACTTCCAGTTTTCTGTTCGCGTTTTCGATGTATTCTATCTCAGAATAAGACGTCTGCACCAAGCCATCCTTCGTTTTGACCAAATAGACAGATTCCGTTTCCGATTTTCGATGTAACAGGGATAATCCATAATCCAATGCCTCAAAAAAACTCTCCTCCCTAATCGGTTTCAAAAGATATCGAATGGCATGCACACCATAGGCATCCAGCGCATAGTCATCGGAAGACGTCAGATAGATGATAATACTTTCACACCCGCATTTTCGGATTTGATTTCCAAGGTCGATGCCCGTGTGCTTCGGCATCAGCATATCCAAGATATAGATATCCGCCGGCTCCCTTTCCGCGATCCGCCGGAATAACCCAGATGAGTCAGAAAACTTTTCCACCTCAAACTCTCTGTCCGGATACTTTGCCTGATATTGCGCCAGCAACTTTTCTATATTGCGTAAATCCTCTGTATTGTCATCACAAATAATAATCTTCATTCCCAAACTCCTTGTCTGTATCGCTGCCGTCCGCAGACCATACAATATCATGAAAATGCTATCGGAAATTATACCGAACTTCATTCCGTTTCGCAACCGCTTGCACCATTAAGTTGCAGAATTGCGGAAAACAGGGAAGTAAATGCGAAAAAAGCGAGATTGCCGTCAACCGTTTGGAGGGGATATACTGGAATAACAAAAGAAATGAATTTAAAATCATTCGGAGGAAAATTATGAAAAATTGGAAAGTACTTACAATATGCGCAATCGTGATCCTTACCTGTGTCGGATGCGGCACACAAGAGACTGCCGCCCCCGCTTCCACAGAGAGCAGCGACGTATCGGTCTTTGCCGAAAAAATCCAAAACGCTGTGGCCGACAAGGATCTCGAAGCGCTGGCAGATTTGTGCAGCTACCCCCTTGCGGTAAACAGTGAAGAAGTGGATAACAAAGAAGCTTTTCTGGCCTTGGGTGAAGATGTTATCTTTACGGAAGAAAGATGTGCCGTGATTGCCGCCGTAGATGTCTCAACCTTGGAGGAAACCATGGCCGGCTTCATCATGGGCGAAGCCACACCGAATATCATTTTTAAGTCGGTGGACGGAAATCTCGGGATAACGGGAATCAACTAAACCGACTTTTCCTATCCTTAAAAAGGAGGATGCCTGTTTGGGCATTCTTCTTTTTTATGTCAAAATGAACTCTGCATGCAAGTTTGTGGTAAAATAAGAAACGTCAGACACACCTTGTCCGCTAGAAAAATAAGGCATTTCTCGCTTTGTGTCGTGTTTTTGAACGGACATTCAGGATAAGATTTTCTCCGAAAGGAGTCCATCATGAATCAACAAAAAATAGGAGCATTTTTAAAGGAGCTCCGCAAGCAAAAAGGATTGACGCAGGAACAGCTTGCGGAAAAATGTAACGTGTCAAACCGAACCGTATCCCGCTGGGAAAACGGCAACAATATGCCGGACTTGGATCTTTTGATTGAGCTGTCCGACTATTACGAAGTCGATCTGCGGGAAATCCTGAATGGAGAAAGGAAAAGCGAGAACATGGATAAAGAAATGAAAGAAACCGTATTACAGGCAGTCGATTATACCAATACAGAGGCGGAACGCTATCAGAAGCGCGTCCGTATCTGCAATGCAATTGCCATGCTTTTGATATTGGCCTATGGCATCATAAAAGACACAAGCCTGTATGATTATTCCGTTGTGGTCAATGCATTGGAATTTGCGCAGGGACTGGCGATTGGTATGCTCTTTACAGGCCTCATCTTTTCAACCCGCTACGGCGCAAGGGTCAGGGCCTTCAAGCAGAGGCTTTTAAAAAAGATACAATAGGCTTTCCTTGACATTTCGGCGGCCGTTTTGTAAAATATTTATCAGCAATCGAAAACCAACCCAAGGCAGTCATATGATCTGGAAAAGCATTAATCTTCAACTGCAAAAAGGGCGCACTATCTCCTTAACTTTTTCCTAAAAAAGCTAAGGAGGTTTTTTTATGCAAAAAACAAAAAATCAAATCAGGAAGCTATACCTGTCATCCGTAGCGGGAAATCTGTCATTGACCGGAGCGTGGGTTTTGCGCTTTTTATTGAACATAAGGCTGCCTACGGCACGGACGTCATAATGTGCATCCTGCAGATTTTGATCGTTCTTTCCTTATATGAGGCGCGGGTACCCGATGAAGGAGAATGCGACGCAGCCAAATTGACTCAATCAGTCAAATCGGAATTGGCGCATTGGATATTTTGCTTCTGTTCTTCCTGCAGGCCAAACTGCCCGCGGCAGGAATGCCAAATCAGGCGCTGGGGGCTGCCTTATTCTTTATGGAAATGGGTGGTATCCTTGGCGCGAAAGTCGTGCTGAAATGGAAGAAGCCAAAATACAGAAACGTGTTTGCCGTGACGGCGGCATTGGTGCTCTCGGGCGTGTTTCTCGAGCATTCAGGCATTTCTGTTGATGACGCTCGGCGGCTTTATTGCGGCGTTTGGCGACGATACGCTGCAGGTCAGAACGAACACGATCCTGCAGCGTATGTTTCCGTCAAAACAGCGGGCTACGCTTATCTCCATGGAATCCTTTACTTTTTCGATGATTATGGTAGTGCTGTCGCCGCTTGCGGGGATTTTGTTTTCTCTCCTTACTCCGCTTTCCCGTAAAAAGCTTCTATTGCCTCGGCAAAAAAGGCCGCGCTTCCCGCGCCATACTTTTGATCCAGTTCAGACTGCATGGGATCCTTACGAAAAGATTTCGCATAAACAAGCAAAAACCCCTTTTCATCCTTCATACTGGAAGCCTGTCTGATAACAAAACCATATTCCCCCACGATCTCCTTCACTTCAAAAGAATCCGCAGGACATCCCTGTTTTGCCGCCAATTTTTGCAGGATAGCGTCAAGTCTCTTATTATAGCTTTCGACTACTTGCTGACTCATAGGACGCTTTGCCGCATCCTGATACGCCTCCTTACCACCGTACCATTCGACAATCTTTGCAAATGATTTCTGCATCTGCTCAGATGACAGCACTTCAATATAATGCGCCCGCCATTTATCCGCGCCGCCAAATTCATCAATAGCGATCTGCCTGATTTGTTCCGGTATCTGTGTAAACATAGCATCAAACATATCTTCCACTTCCGTCCTGCTAAAAATCGCAAAATCCATTGTATCTTCTCCTTTCAGAATAGTATCGATGCCGGCGATCAGACGCTCTGTTCGCGCTTTCTGCGCCACCAGCATCTCTCTTTGCATCTGCAAAATCTGTTTTTGATTCAGAGCAGGATTCTCCAAAATAGACTTGATCTTTCCCAAAGGAATAGCAAACTCGCGGAAAAATAAAATCTGCCGCAATGTTTCCAACGCTTTATCGTCATAAAGCCTGTATCCCGCTTCACTTTTCGCCGTCGGCGTAAGCAGCCCGATTTCGTCGTAATAATGAAGCGCGCGCACGCTGATACCTGTGATGTCTGACAATTCCTTTACCGTTCTCATAGTCTCCTCCCTGTCAAAGCGGTTTTGGGGGCCTGTCCCTGATAAAACCACTGTATACTATGACGCTCCGTGAAGGTCAAGAGATTTTTTCATATTTTTTGATGATGAACTGTTACAAAAACACAGAATATCATTTGCTTTCTCTCCGAAATCCTGCTACGATGATAGAGAAAAACATGCAATGATGAAAAAGAAATTATATTTCTATAAATGAAAAGAAAGGTAGGTATTACCATGAACCCCAATCTGAAAAAATATCCGATCGCAGAACTCCCCCATTACAAAGTACACGGGCGCACGATTCCCAAAGCCTCCCCACTTCCCCTCTTCTTCAACGGAAGCGGCGTAGAAGTAAACGTCTCGGGTTCGGAACTTTGGGTGGATCTTGAGGTCAGTTACAATGTCCATGAAATGTGGATCGCCTGTGAAATCAACGGTGAGCTGATGAGCCGCCAGATGCTCATGCCCGGTACATACCCCTTATGCCTCTTCCGCGGCATGAGCGAGGAACCAATTAAAAATGTGCGTATCTACAGAGAACTCCAAGCCATGTCGGAGGACGAAGACTGCTGCCTCATTGTCCACGGCTTTCAGGCAAACGGAACCTTTTCTCCCGTTCCCGCAAAGAAACTTACTTTCGAATTTATTGGCGACAGCATCACTTCCGGCGAAGGGACTTACGGCGCAAAGGAAGACTGGGACTGGATCCCCATGTACATGAGCTACAGCCGCAACTACGCGAAGCTGACGGCAGAAGCGCTTGACGCGGACGCCTTTCTGATCTCGCAGGGCGGATGGGGCGTGCTCTCCGCCTGGGACAACAACCCGGATTCCAACATTCCCTCCCGCTATGAAAAGCTTTGTGGTCTGTGTTATGGCAAAAAAAATGAGGCTCTTGGAGCCTTTGAACCATATGACTTTTCCCTGCGAAAGGTGGATGCCGTGATCGTCAATCTCGGCACCAACGATGCCTCCGCCTTCGAGCAGCCGCCATTTGTCAATCCTGCTACGGGCGAAAGCTTCAAGCAGCGAAAAAACGAGGACGGTACTTACAATGAGGAAGACTTAAACCGTTTTAAGGACGCCGTTGTAAACTTTTTAAAAATGCTGCGCAGACACAATCCGCAGGCGCATATCGTATGGTGCTACGGCATGCTCGGTTACAACCTGACACCCGCCATCACGGGCGCCATGAACCGCTACACGCAGGAAACGGGCGATCACAATCTCCTTTTCCTGCAGCTTCCGAACACTACGAAGGAGACGGTCGGCTCGCACGAGCATCCGGGAGCGCTCTCACACCGCAGAGCGGCGGATGTGCTGATCGAATATCTGCGGGATCACTTCGCGGTATGATTTTTCAGGTAATTGCAAAACGTATCACAACACGATAATCATTGTGAGGTTTTGCAATTACCTTTTCTATTTTTCAAGAAAATCAAGCACGACATTCGTATATTTTTCCGCTTCCTCAATTCTGGGAAAGTGTCCGCTGTTTTCAAAAACAATTTGCATGATATTTGGTACATTGCTTAACATATATTCTATTTGACGCTTTGTGCAGGCAGGGTCAAATTTCCCGTTGATCAACAGTACCGGAAGGGTTATCTTTTGAATCATGGGCATAAAATTATCCATCATAGTTACTCTTTGCGCATTAGATTCCTTTTGCACCGGCGGCTTTTCCAACAGCTTCTCCAAATGCCGATCCCCTTTTGCCCACATTTCATTTGTGATTTCACTCGTGTCCATACTCTTTTGATATTCTTCAAAAGAAACGCCATGTAAATAATTTCGCAGCTGCATATCTGTGCAACCATTCAGCAGTGTAATTAAATCGTAAATACATTCTTTTCCGCCCTGATAATCTGTCCTTTTCAGTTTTTCACAAAGTTCACTTTGCTCCCTATTGTTGTGACTCTCAATATGTTCGCATAAATATTCCGCCACCGATCTCGCAGAGTCTTCAAACCATAAGGAAGGACAATCCAAGATCATCTTATGAATGGAATCCGGATAAAGATGCGCATATAAAACGGCAAGCATACCGCCATAAGAATGTCCGAGGATGCTCCATTTTTCGATACCAAAAACTTTCCGTATCTCCTCGAACATTTCCACCTGATATTCCATACCATAATCTTCATTCTCAGCAATGGCATCCGAACGAAGAACGCCCAACTGATCCAATAGTATGACCCTTACTTGCCTGCTCAGGGCTTTTGCCTGACCCGCAAAATCAAGGCAGCTTGCTCCGGGACCTCCGTGAAGATACAGCAATGTATTACCGTGTTCCGCACCATACATTTCATAATAAATCTTTTTGCCAAAAATAGTAGTAAACATTCCCTTGTCCTTCTTTTTATAATGAGCTGTTCCCATATTGTCTGCATTTTTCTTCCAATAGCAAAAAATCATTACACCTTTTTGACAATGCTGTTGCGTAGCCATAATTTATTTTATGCTTATATACTTCCGCCGCGTGTTTTCTTATCTTGTCCTGCATCTTCCTGATGATACGATATTCTGTTGACAAGAGTTTCCTATACTGTTGATTTTTAACTTTAGGAATATCAACATATGTATATTCGCCATCGGGAACCGGAAACATATTATTGATATTGATTACTGCATAGTTTCCTACTTTCAGAAAATCCAATCCATTTTTCATTTTTTCATGTTTGGATTTGAAAGAAGACAATGGTGCAAAATATTTCATGTCGTTAATAACTAACACAACACCAATATATTTTCTCTCATTATATTGTCCGGGTTGCTTATTGTGAAATAGATGTGCGGCATATGGGACAAGATAATTTATATAATTTGGATTGACTTCATACAACTTGATCGTCAACTTTATATCCTCCCGCTGTAAAAATGGGGCGGAAAATCCGCCCCACTGTTAGATTCGCGCTTTGAGTGGCGAAACACTCACTTATAACTGTCTCACTTAGGGCCGAGATATGCCCGCTCATAACTGTCTCCATTAAAGGTCGAGATATACCTACTGTTAATACCAAAGTATTAACTTACCTATAGTATACTCAAATAACTTTCAAATAGCAACTGTTTCTAAATTTATTTTTTTCAAATCTCCATGAGACTAAGCCTTCTCCATCTCCATCAGCCCCAGCTTCAGCGCCCCCATGATCCCCTGCTTGTCATCAAGACTCTGCACCACGATGTAGCTGTCAAGATCCTCTATTTCTTTTGTCTTGACATAGCCGTTTAACAGCTCTTTAAACTTTGCGCGCACCATGGGCAGAAGCTGTGTCTGGTGCATGACGCCGCCGCCTAAAATGATGCGCTGGGGCGATAAGAGCATCACATAATCGACCAGCGCCTGCGCAATGTACTCCGCCTCCATCTCCCAGACCTCCGTCCTGTCCGCAAGTTCGACCGCCTTCTTTCCCCATCTGCCTTCGATGGCTGGGCCGGCTGCCAGTCCCTCCATGCAGTTCTTGTGGAAGGGACAAAAGCCCTCATAAGTATCATGCGGAAGCTTGTGCAGCAGAATATGTCCTCCTTCCGGGTGCATCATACCGTGCACGAGTCTGCCGTCAACAATCACACCCACACCCACACCCGTACCAATCGTTATGTAGATACAACTGTGCAGCCCTTTGGCGATTCCCCAAGTGTATTCTCCAAGTGCCGATCCGTTCACGTCCGTATCAAAGCCCACCGGTACGCCCAACTTATCACGAAACGCACCCACGATATTAAAATTCTGCCAGGCAAGCTTTGGCGTGGTGGTAATATACCCGTAAGTTGCGGAATCCCTGTCCACGTCGATTGGCCCAAAGCATCCGATGCCCAGCGCCTCAATGCCTTTTCCTTCAAAAAAATCCAAAAGTTTCGGCATCGTGATCTCCGGCGTTTCTGTGGGGATTGAAACCTGCTCTTTGATCTCTCCGTTTTCGTTGCCGATAGCGCACACCATCTTCGTACCGCCTGCTTCCAGTGCTCCTAAAATCATCCCCGTATCCTCCGCGCTACATACACCCCGCTTGCGGAAGCGTGGGAAAGTGAATGCGTCACCCCGCTGCCGTCTCCGATGATGTAAAGTCCTTTGTGCCTGGTTTCCAGATTCTCGTCAATATCCACTTCCATATTATAGAATTTCACTTCCACCCCGTAGAGCAGCGTATCGTCGTTCGCGGTACCGGGCGCAATCTTGTCAAGCGCATAGATCATTTCCATGATACCGTCCAAAATACGCTTTGGCAACACAAGACTTAAGTCTCCCGGTGTCGCGGAAAGAGTCGGCTCTATGATACCTTCCGAGATCCGCTTTGCATTGCTGCGTCTGCCGCGCACCAGATCGCCGAAGCGCTGCACGATCACGCCGCCGCCCAGCATATTGGAAAGTCTGGCAATGCTCTCACCATAACCGTTGCTGTCCTTAAAAGGCTCCGAAAAATGCTTCGCCACAAGCAGGGCAAAATTCGTGTTCTCCGTCTGCTTCTCCGCACCCTCGTAGCTGTGCCCGTTCACCGTCACGATGCCGTTCGTATTTTCATTGACCACGATCCCATGCGGATTCATACAGAATGTCCGCACATTATCCTCAAATTTTTCCGTGCGGTAAACGATCTTGCTCTCGTAAAGTTCATCCGTCAAATGAGAGAAAATAACCGCCGGAAGCTCCACCCGCACGCCGATGTCAACGCGGTTCGATTTTGTTTTAATATCCAGCTCCCCGCATACCTTCTCCATCCATTTGCTGCCGCTGCGCCCCACAGATATGACACATTTGTCACATTCGTATCCTTCCTTCTCCGTGATCACACGAAATCCGTCCGCCGTCTTCTCAACCGTGCGCACAGGCGTATCAAAGAAAAAGTCAACCTTTTCCTTCAGCACAGCATAAAGATTTTCCAGCACAACATAATTAATATCCGTCCCCAGATGACGCACCGAAGCGTCCAACAGATTTAACTTATTTTGCAGACAAAGCTTCTTAAAGTGCGTCCCCGCCGTGGAGTAGAGCTTCGTCCCCTCGCCGCCGTAACGCATGTTAATCTCGTCCACATAGCGCATCAGCTCCAGCGCCTGTTTCTTCCCCACATACTCGTAGAGCGTGCCGCCAAAATCGTTTGTAATATTGTATTTCCCGTCGGAAAAGGCGCCCGCGCCGCCGAAGCCGCTCATAATGGAACAGCTCGGACAGCCCACGCAGGATTTCACCTTATCGCCGTCTATGGGACAATGCCGCTTTTCCAGAGCGTGCCCCGCCTCAAACACCGCTATTTTTAAATCCGTTCCTTTCTGTGTCAGCTCGTATGCCGAATAAATGCCGCCCGGCCCCGCGCCGACAATGATCACGTCG
This sequence comes from Lachnospiraceae bacterium UBA7054, assembly GCA_002492725.1. Classification (GTDB taxonomy): domain Bacteria; phylum Bacillota; class Clostridia; order Lachnospirales; family Lachnospiraceae; genus UBA3282. Next base: position 12,927 of record DLAF01000071.1, on the reverse strand, counting down.
TATCTCATACGCCAAGCCCTCCAATCTTAGTTTTATCCTAGCATAAACACTGTCCGAGGGCAATAAAAATTGGCACATCCTCCCGCTCCCTATAGCGTGGATGTAACCACTTTTTATGCCCTATTGAAATAATAGTGTTTTATTTTTTGTGTCTAAAACCGCCCCTCTGCCAATAGGAAAAATTGCATGATTCGAGCCATGACCAAAATCGTCACAATAAGCCACAGGAATGCTATATTTTTTACCAAACCGCTCCAGTACTTCAAACAACAGTGGCGAAATATCATCTGAATAGTGTCCAAACAGCAAACCTGTTACTTGTTCCATCAACCGGCTTTGTCCAATACAAGTTAAGAACATGCTGACATCTTGAACGGATTGAAATTTATCCAATTCTTCAATAAATAATATATAATTCCTGTCTGTTCGATATGGAAAAAATCTGTTTCCCAGAGTCAAGACAAAATTAAGTAAATATCCGCCAACAAGGCTTCCTTCGCAGCATCCCCCTGTTATAGTATACCAATCACTATTACTGATATAATCTGTTACAGCTCCATCAATCAAATGCGAAACAAATTGTTTTTTGTCGTATTCGTTGATATGATCAAATAATCCCGGAGTCTGCCCATAGTATGTCGTTATGCCGGTGTTCGCATATATAGCATTAAGGATAGATGTTCCATCACTATAACTCAAAAAAAGCTTCGGCGTTTCTTTTATTCTGTTATAATCAATATACGGAAGTAAATCTACACTTCCATAACCCCCACCAAAGAATACCAACCTTACATTCTCGTCATATATCATCTCATTCAAATCATCAACCCGCTCTGCTACACTTGCAGTATATTTATAAGTGTCTTTATATATATTTTTGCCGAATTTAACGTGAAATCCCAATTTTTCAATGCCTTTTGCGTACTTTTCATAATCGTTTTTATTTGCCACCCAACTTGGCGATATGATCCCAATAGTATCGCCATATTTTAACAAGTTCATATATTTTCCCTTTCGTAACATTTTTGGCTTCCATCTGTAAAATGAAAAATTTATCTGATTTAGCAATTTAATCCCCCCAATTCGGGGGGATTAAATTATTCCAAGACCTTTGCAGCCTGTTCTTTTAAGATGCGTTTGTATGATGCAGCTATTCTTTGATGTCAGCCATATTTTTCATGGGTTCTCCCCATTTCCCAAGATACCTTCCATCAATGGAAGAGTATGTTTCTTCGCCGGGAGACAATACCGGAGCAGCCTGCATCAATCTTTCCGTAAAGGGAACCGTTGTATCCATCAGTTGTTCATCCTGGGTTACATTACGGATTAAACAGAGAAAAATATCTGATCCATCTCCCATAGGGATTGATTTTTTTACTTCCAGCTCAAAACTAACAGGGCTTTCTGCAATGGTTGGCACATCCAGCACTTGTCCCCATTCTACAGTAGGCAGAAACTTCATTTTATCAGGTGTGGTTCTTCCACAGGTACAACCATAATAATCTGCCAAGGGCAGCATCCGTTCAGATACGAGATTCGCTGAGAACACACCGTTTTTGCGTATCAAATCCTTGGTCTGCTTTTCCTCACCGATACAAGCCATGACTCCGAGCCCCTCTGCAGAATGACAATAGCTAAACCAACAGAAAAGACCAAAATGGGGCTGTCCGTCTTCCTGTTTTGTGCCATAAAGAAATAACGCCTGCGGACAGAAATCATTATAAATCTTCGTTTTTACCTTTGCCATCGTGTACATCCTTTCCTTTTTTTAATGCTTGTTCCACTTGCTCCAAGTTGGATACAATACGGTCAAGATACTGTTCCAATTCCTTGATTTCCGCCTTTTCAAAATCCTTAAAAAACAGGCTGTTCATTTGCTGGGAGACTTGATTGTAACGTTTCTCTAACGCACGAGCTTTGGGTGTCAGACTGATCAGGCTTTGGCGTCGGTCAGAAGCTGAAACTTCCCGGCAGATCAAGCCGTTTTCTTCCATTCTGAAAAGCATTGCAGTAAGCGTATTTTTTGCCAATCCTGTCTTTTGTGAAAGTTCTATAATGGGAATGCCTTCACTTTGCCATAACACATAAAGAATATGCCCCTGCGGTCCGTTAAATTCATCCACGCCACATGTCTGCAAAAGCCGATCAAAAACTCTCCCTTGCACCTGTTTAATATGAGAAATCAAAAAACCTGCTCGTGTTTCCAGTGATATCACACCTTTCCTTGTTCCACCGCTTCACAAGGATAAAAGCGGCAGTTTTGCTGTACAGCATGAAAAAGGACGTCTCCTTTCTCTAAAATAGTACTATATAGAACTTATTCTGTCAAGGTGCAGCTATTCAAAAAATTACCCAAAGCATTTCCCGCCAATATGCAGGACATATAGGCAAAACCACTTGAAAAAAACGGTAAATGGTACTATGATGGAAACGTCGGTGTGCCCAGGTGCAGGGAGATAATCCGCGCAGCAAGAAGAAAAGATATTGACTGCCGCAAAAACACGGACGATACAGACTGGCATAGTTGCAAAAGATAAATTCAGGAAATCAGGAGTTGACCTATTATGGAAAAGTTGAAGCCAAAGTTGTTTTCTGTCATGAAGACTTACACGAAGGACCAGTTCATTAAGGACGTAATCGCGGGCATCATCGTAGCAATCATCGCTCTGCCCCTGTCAATCGCTTTGGCCCTCGCATCGGGCGTTGGCCCGGAACAGGGTATTTACACCGCCATCGTCGCGGGCTTTCTGATCTCCTTTTTAGGCGGAAGCCGCGTACAGATTGCAGGCCCCACGGCAGCCTTTGCCACCATTGTCGCGGGCATTGTCGCCACGAAGGGCATGGACGGCCTGATCCTTGCTACCATCCTTGCAGGCATGATTCTGATTGCCATGGGTTTTTTACGCCTTGGCAACCTGATCAAATACATTCCTTATACCATCACCACAGGTTTCACGGCGGGTATCGCCGTCACCATCGCCATCGGTCAGATCAAGGACTTTCTGGGACTGACTTATCCTGCGGGAACCGTGACGATCGAGACCATGGAAAAGCTGGAGGCCGTTGTCAAAAATATCTCGACCGTCAACGTACAGGCGCTCATCGTGGGACTGGTCTGCCTTGCCATCCTCATTGTATGGCCCTATATCAATAAGACCATTCCCGGCTCCCTGATTGCCGTGATTGCCGGTATCCTGATGGTAAAACTTCTCCATATGAACGTGAACACCATCGGCGATCTCTATGAGATCAGCAATAAACTGCCAAGCTTTCATTTGCCTTCTTTCACCTTGAGAGACGTGGGTGATATCCTGCCAAACGCTTTTACCATCGCCATTTTGGCCGCTATCGAATCCCTGCTCTCCTGCGTGGTTTCGGACAGCATGATCAATTCCAAGCACCGCTCCAACATGGAACTGATCGCGCAGGGCGTCGGCAACATCGGCTCCGCCCTTTTCGGCGGCATCCCCGCCACGGGCGCGATTGCAAGAACCGCCGCCAATATCAAAAACGGCGGACGCACTCCGATTGCCGGTATGGTTCACTCTATCACGCTGGTATTGATCCTTGTGGTTCTGATGCCTTACGCGGCGTTGATCCCCATGCCCTGCATTGCCGCCATCCTCTTTATGGTGGCCTACAATATGAGCGGCTGGCGTACCTTTGTGAACCTGGTGAAATCCTCTCCCAAAAGTGATATTATCGTTCTTGTGCTCAGTTTTGTACTTACCGTTGTCTTTGATCTGGTACTTGCGATCGAGGTCGGCATCCTTCTCGCCGCCATCCTCTTTATGAAGCGCATGAGTGAAGTGACGGAAGTGGAAGGCTGGAAGTATGTGGATGAAGAGGACGATCCCGACGCCCTTTCCCTGCGTGTGGTGCCAAGTCACACGTTGGTTTACGAGATATCCGGACCGATGTTTTTCGCCGCGGCGGACAAGATCCTGCGCATTTCTTTAAAGGAGGACACCATCTGCCTGATCCTGCGCATGCGCAGCGTGAACGCCATCGACGCGACCGCCATGCACTCTTTGACAGAACTTTTAGAGAAATGTGAAAAGAGAAGCATCCGTATCATCCTCTCCCATGTCAATGAACAACCGAAAAAAGTAATGGATAAGGCGGGCTTCACCGAGCGGGTCGGCGCAGAGAATTTCTGCGCCCATATCGACGAGGCGCTGGAAGCAGCTGCTAAGCACGCTTCACTGTGAATGACCTACCAGCCTTTTTTGGTAACAGCCTTTTTCTGTTTCTTCCCCGTTTGGGCGGGAGAAGCAGTTTTTGTTGTCACCACAAAAACTGCGGTAATGATGAAAGCTTCCATCATGCTCAGGCCGCATAGTGGCACATTCCAGTTGACAGCCTCATCATAGCTTCGGTAACGGATCAACCCCAGGCTTGCCGTGATTGGGTAAATGCCGGCAAGCGTCATATTCCCTGCGGCAAACATTCCCCCATATCCATAGGCAAATGCAAGGATTGTCCCAATCATATGTCCGCCCGAGATACGGGCAGTCGCTGCAATAATCGGCATGACCGCAATATACAAAAACAGGCAGTTGAAAATGATTTGCATCAATGTCTGTAATACAGCTGTTGCGGAAAACCCCGGAAATCCCATGAGTAAATTCGCAATGATAGTAAATACTGCGCTGATCAACCCTAAAAACAGGGACAGCACTGCGCAAACAAACAACTTTCCCCATAATAAACTGCAATAAGAAACAGGAACCGTCAAAATACTTTTCATCGTATCGTCCCTTTCTTCCCTTGCAATGATATATCCGCCAAGCAACGTAATACACATGGGAAAAATCATACTGAAATTGTTTTTGATCACCTGTTCCGTAAAATGCGAAAATGTCCAATAAGTACCATCCAGCGCCGTAGTGGAAAATAAGGTCAGTAAAACAGAAAGGAGCATCAGAAAGACGCCTGCCCATATCATATGATATCGTTTCAGTTTCCAGATTTCAGTTTTAACGATGCGAAACATATTATTCCCCCCTCCTTTTATAAAGATAATCAATGGCAAAAATAGAAATGACCGCCTAGATTCCCAAAATGACAATCGTTTGAAAGGTTGTCGGAAGCAAATCTGCAAGCACACCCGCAACCTCGATCACCCCATGCTTTTCCATATCTCCTGCGCTCCAAAGCGTAGTAAGGGGAATCGGTACCAGCCAGCATACAGCCTTCGGCAATACCCCGAAACAAGTTTCCGCAGTCATGCTCAAAACACTGTAAAAGACACACAGCAGAATGGAAAAAATATAAGTCTTACTAAAGAAAACCACAAGGACGATCAATGGCAATGTCCCGGCAGTGATAAAAAGTCCCATTTCCACTGCCACAAACAGTTTATAAAAGACCCCGTTTACCTCGGATACCAGACCGCCGCATGCGACTGCCGCAAAAGCGGAAGTCAAGCTGAAAACAACGCCCATAAAGAATAAAACAATGATTTTGGCAATAATCATTTGTGTGCTTGTCACCGGTATGGTCGCTAAATTTTTAAAAGTGTCATTATCCCGCTCCATAAAAAACAGCATTGCCGCAATCACGCCAATAATGCAGGGCAAAAGCAGCTCTACCCCATATCCCATAATAAACTGAAAACAGGCATTAAAAACTTCAACATCACTGCTAAATCTTTTCGCCATCTGCGGCGTCGTCATCATTACGGTAATGGGTACCGGAAAGATAAATGCGGAAAGGATGACAAGTAAAACAAATTTCTTCCGTTTTAATTTAGTAAATTCACAGATAATCAGCCTAAGCAATCCCCTCACCTCCCGTTACCCGCTTGAAGTAATCTTCCAGGCTTTCCTCACAGGTATGCGCTTCCGATACAGCAATTCCATTTTCTACAAAAGCGGTGACAATATCGGAAACTAAGATTTCCAGATTGTTTAACCGCATATTGTGATCATCCTGTATGGTAAACCGATTTTCATGAAAATTGCGTTCCAAAATTCTTGCCGCCTGTGCCGCATCCGACACCGTAAAACGAATATGTTTGCTGCTCTTTGCTTCCAGTTCCACAAGACTTTCTTCTTCCAGCAATACGCCGTGGTCAATAATTCCAATATCGTCCGCCAGCAATGCAATTTCGGAAAGAATGTGGCTGGATATCAGGATTGTTTTCCCCCGCTCATTACAGAGACCGCGAATAAAAGAGCGCACTTCCGCAATTCCAATCGGATCAAGACCGTTAATTGGTTCATCTAAAATCAGAAGTTCCGGATCATGCATAATGGCAAGAGCAATCGCCAGACGCTGCTTCATGCCCAACGAATACTGGGAAAACAGCTTTTTGTCTTTGTAAGGCAGACCGACCAGATCCAGCGCACCCCTGATCGCATTGCGGTTTGGCACTCCCCGCAGGGTGGCAAAAATACGCAGATTTTCTGTCGCAGTCAGATTGGGATAGAATCCCGGCGATTCAATCAGGCAGCCAATGCGTGGCAAAATCTTTTTTTCATTTTCCACGAATGGCTTTCCCCAGATCGTCACTTCCCCGGAAGTGGGTTTCGTCAACCCAAGCAACATTTTCATTGTCGTAGTCTTTCCCGCCCCATTTCTGCCTAGCAGACCGTAGATACGCCCTTTTTGAACGTGGATATTCAAATTCGCAACACTTTTCTGCTCCCCATATTGTTTGGTCAGATTCTTTGTTTCAATTACATAGCTGCTCATTGCGAGACCTCCTATATTCATTAGAATTTATCCGGATATATTTATCCTATCATGCCAGTCTTGCATAAACCTTGCACGAACCTTGCAAAAAGCTTGCATTTCAAGAACCAAATAATTGCAGAAAAATAAAATCCCCGCAAGGCGGAGATTCTATTGCATTAGAAAAAGATATTTTACGATTCTGCCAATGGGAAAAACAGTGTAAAAACAGTTCCTTCGCCCGGTGTACTTTCCGCCGTAATCGTCCCATTCAACTTAGCTGTAAGCTGCTGTACGATGGACAAGCCAAGACCGCTGCCTTTTTCGGAGCGCCCTTTATCGCATTTATAAAGCCGTTCAAAAATATGCTTCAAATCCTCCTGATCGATCCCTATGCCATTATCAAACAATGAAATCTTTATCTTCCCTCCCTGCTCTGATAAGGCGATTGCCGCCTGATCCGCATGACTGTGAGAAATGACATTCTGTATCAGGTTATTGAGTATCCGCAGATACCCGTCCGGGTCGATCTGCACCCGAAACGGCTGCTCCGGAATGTCTGCCTTAAACCCTATCTGCGCTTCCTCAAAGATCGGTATCCAGTCGATCAGTATGTTCCGTGTCAGTTCCGTTAAATCGACCGTGGATATATTCATGGAAAATTCATTAGAACCCAGCTTGAACCAATCAAAAAGTACATCTATATAGTCTTTTAAATCGTGCGCTTTCCGACGGGCCGTTTCGATATCGTCATCCCGCTCTTTTCCATTGACGATTCCCTTATGCGCCGCATCCAAATATCCGATCAGGGTGGTAAGCGGTGTCCTTACATCGTGGGAAAGGCTCGTCATAAGCTGTCTGTTGGTTTCATCTATCCGACGATAAGCGGAGAGTCTGTTCTCATAAGACAGGATAATATCATTGATCTCATAGACAAGCGGAGCGGCAAGCTCATGTGTCTCTGCTAAAATACGCCTGTTCCCATTCCCGTTTTTGATATCTTCTAATACATCAGACATTTCCGCTATCTGTTTTTTGACACGCCGCACCGTCAAACACGCCCCGCATACAGTAACCAATGCAACACCCAACGCAATCATGGCAGCTGCTTCTATGTACAATGCTCACACCTCCCTGTTGAAACGATACCCAATCCCTTTCACAGTCTGTATATACCGTGGACTGCTCGGATTTTCTTCTATCTTTTTCCGCAGGCGGCTGATGATTGCCATAATATTGCTGTCGTCATAAACATATTCTTCTCCCCAAACCTTTTCATAAATTTGCTGCTTAGTCAGTATCTTCCCCTGATTTTTGGCAAGTAACAAGAGCAGATCAAATTCTTTCGGCGGCAGTTCATAATCACCGTTTACCGTATCAATCGAGCGATTGTTAAAATCAATCGACAACCCGTCAAAATCATATGTCTGCTGCTCATCCTCTTGATTAAAACGGGTATACCGCCTGATCAGCGACAAAATGCGGGCAATCAGTTCATCCATATCAAAAGGTTTTGTCAGATAATCGTCAGCCCCTGCCCGTAAACCACGCACTTTGGAGGCGCTGTCATTTTTGGAAGTAAACATCAGAATCGGCAGACTGCTTTGTTTTCTGATCTGCTCTAAGGTTTCAAAACCATCAAATCCAGGCATCATTACATCCAATATGACAAGCTGATATTCCTTTTCCTGCATCTGAAGCAGACCGGATTTCCCAGAATAACAGCAGTCTGCTTCAATGCTTTCCTGCAAGACGCTTCGCTTGATCAATGCACAAAGCTCTTTATCATCATCTATGATCAGAATCCTGTTCACTGCCGCATTTCCTCCGTTACATCAAATTACCAGGCATTTTTCGTCAGACGCCCACATCTTTCCTGGTGCTTGCATGTCCTTTCAATAAAGCGTACATCTTCATGTCAATCACTTTGCCATTTTTGACGGCATTTTTTCTTAAAGTGCCCTCATATTGAAATCCTGCCTTTTCCAGTACCCGGCAGGAAGCCGCATTGTAAGCAAACGGCTCTGCAAAAATGCGGATTATGTCGCTGTTATCAAACACATAGTTACAAATCAGATTGACTGTCTTGGTCATTATTCCTTTGCCCCAATATTCTTCCGCAATGTAATATCCCAGCTCCGCCGTCTGCCTGTGAATATTAGCCTGACGGAAAACGCCGATACTGCCCACCACTTTGTCATCTACCGTGATTGCAAAAGCGAAGGTTTCATTTTCATCTGCGGCAAGCATAGCGGAGATAAAGTCCACGCCATCCTGCTCCGTATAAGGATAGGGCAGTCCATCCCGCAGATTATCCTGTACCTTTTTGTTAGAACAGACGACCGCCAAATCTTTTGCGTCTGATAGTTTCCATTTTCTGATGCTGCAGGTCATCTCTATCCTCCCTTTCAACAAACCATATTTTATGTGTACTCGATTATAAAGTTAACATTCTCCTCTATGGGTTTTGTCCCGTCAAGCCGTATCACCGGACACTGCAAAGTTTTAACCCATTCCTCCACTTCATTCTCCGCTCTGGATTCTACAAAGCGAAAAAACTTTTCTTCCCTCTCATACAGATCTCCGCCCAACGACATGCGCCTGCCAAATTTCTGAAAAGAACGCTCCTTCACACGTTGCATCCTAATCTCCTTTGGCACAACAAGCAATACCGCACACTGAAAAAGAGAAGTAACAGCCTCCCCATAATCTCCTTTTCCGGAAGCAAGAACAAAATCTTCATGCGCTTTCATCTCGTCAATCAAAAGCCGCGCAACCTCCTCACGGGTTCGGGGTTTGTCGTAAAGATAATCGGGATCTGTCTTGGGAAAATACAGGTTTTCTATATCAATGAAATGAGACTGTAACCGCTCTGCAAGGGCTTTTCCAAGCGTACTCTTTCCTGCACCATTTAATCCGCAAATTATCATTCTACACATTCCGGATCACCTATCTCCTCATTCCCAAGATATCTCACATATTCTTTTCCCTCATAAAAATTCATAATCGGGCGGCGAAGTCTCGACGGATACAAGGGCAATCTGTTCAAGATAGACAAATCCAGCCATTCCACTCCAATTTGATTCGTATCACTATGAAGCGTTGCATCCGAAGCTTCTCCTATGTAATCACATAAAAACACTAAATCCACTCTGTGAAAACTCTCGCCGTGAACTCCCTCTATTACAAAAAGTAAATCTTTACATTTGACCTCTATTCCCGCTTCTTCTCTCACTTCCCGTTCAACAGTCTGCGGTAGCCTTTCCTCACAATCCTGACCTCCGCTGGGTAAAATGTACCATTCCTCTTTTCCGTCATTCAACTTTATGGCAAGCAATTTGCCGTTTTGGATGATAACTGCTTTCGCAGAAATTCGTATCTGCCTTACCATATTTATAATCCTTTCAAATACTATAGCCATGAAAACATTATATTATAGTCTGCAATTAAAGTTCAAGAATCAACTTTTTGATATTGTATCCTTATGAAAAGTAAACTATAATAATATCCACAAAAAAACTTTATGCAGCAATCACTTTATAACAGCAAAATCGAAGGGCCCGCCATGGACTATACAATACGCGAAATACGAAAACAGGAATATCCGCTGCTGGATTATTTTCTATACGAAGCAATTTTTGTTCCGGAGGGCATCGAATCTCCGCCCAAAACCATTATCGCCTCCCCCGAATTACAGGTTTATGTTGCGCGTTTCGGGGAAGCAAAAGACGATCATGGCTTAGTGGCAGAAGTTGAAGGAAAGATTGTCGGCGCAGTCTGGGTTCGCATTATGAACGATTACGGACACATCGACAATAAAACACCTTCTCTTGCAATCTCTCTCGACAAAGAATACCGGGGCCTTGGCATTGGGACGGCTATGATGAAAGAAATCCTTGTCCTGCTGGAAACACATGGGTACAGACAGGTTTCTCTTTCCGTTCAAAAAGCCAATTACGCGGCAAAAATGTATCAAAAAGTTGGCTTTGAGATATTGAGAGAGAATGAAGATGAATACATTATGGCGTGCCGCCTATAACCACGAAAGGACACTTTCCATATGAGAATCCGACCGTATATACCCAATAAAGATTACGAATCCGTGTCGACATGGATTAATGACGAAAGAATCCATGCCCTTTGGTGCGCAAACCGCTTACCATATCCGATCACGCAGCAGTCCTTCCACAATTTTCTGGAAGAAATTGCAAGGGAATGGACAGACAGCGCTTATGTAGCAACGGAAGATAACGGACAAGCAGTCGGTTTCTTCTGCTATTCTATTAACGCAAATGACAATATCGGTTTTCTGAAATTCGTGATCGTCGATAACACGAAACGCGGCAAGGGCTATGGAAAAGAAATGCTGCGTCTGGCCCTGCAGTATGCTTTTCAGATCACCGGCGCAGAGGCAGTGCAACTGAATGTTTTTCATGAAAACGCCGCTGCGAAACACTGTTACGAAAAAGTCGGCTTTGTGGAAAGAAAGATTGACAAAGATGTATTGCCCTATAAAGATGAATTGTGGAGCCGCTGTAATATGATAACATACAAACAGGAGGAAAAGATTTAGCCATGCAATTTATAGCAATCACGTCATCTGATGAGATGTGGAAAGAAGTAAGCCAATTTGCGCAAAACTGCTCATGGGGAGCCGGAAAATCCTTAGCCCAAAATATGGCTGACAACGCTTTTACCGATTGGGAGCGCGTGATCGTTGCGTTACACGAAAAGGAGATTGCGGGTTACTGTACCGCTGCAAAAAGTGATTGTATTCCTGACGTTTCCTACACCCCTTACATCGGCTATCTGTTCGTCGATGAAAAATATCGCGGACAGCGCCTAAGTCAAAAACTTATTTCTTATGCAATGTCTTATCTGCAGACACAGAGATTTCATCAGGTGTACTTGGTGAGCGACCATGAAAATCTTTACGAAAAGTACGGTTTCAAAGTTATCGACAAAAAAATGGCACCTTGGGGTGAAATGGAAAAGATCTATTCCATCATTATCTAAGCTAATTATTTTTTTAATCCTTCAACCTTTTCCAATAGCAGATGAGCTATATCAGTTGTCGTTACCCGCCAATAGGAATAAGTCAAAAATTACTGCCCTATATTTATTTTTCTTTGCCTCGTAACCTCATACATCAGGATTGAAGCGGCGCAGCTTACATTAAATGAGCTGGCATAAGAATTTTCGGACATTGGAATCGTGCAAAGCTGATCGCAGGATTCCTTTAATGTCCTGTTTAGTCCCGTGGTTTCATTTCCCATCATCAACATAAGCGGAGCAGTCAGATCAAGGTCGTAAACAGGACTCTTGTGATGTGCCGTAGTTCCGATTGTCATAAAATCAGTATATGTATTTTTCATTTTGTCAATAAAATCAAATAATGCGCTGTTATCGGAAATCCTGATCACCGGCAGCTTAAAAAAAGAACCCATCGCCGAAACCACCACGTCCGTGTCATACAAGTCTACCGCATGCCCCGTGATAATCAGCATATCGGCGCCAAGCGCATCGCAGGATCGTATCATCGTACCGAGATTCCCCTTGTTAGACGGGCGGTCAAACAAAACGATAAACGGATTTTGGGAAAGTGCGACTTGATCAAGTTCATCCTCCCGCATTTCAATAACTGCCATCAATTCAGAAGTATCATCTTTCCCGCTCAGTTCTTTCATAAGTTCAGGTGTCAAACAGTAATTGATATCCGTATCCACATTATTTATCATATCTTTCGCCCAAGCGGAAAGATTGTTTTTATCATATAAAAAAGACTTAATCTTCCAGTGATTCCTTACCGCCTCATTCAGGCTGCGGACGCCTTCCACCAAAAATTCATGGTATCTGTAGCGTTTGTTTCGGTTGGTTTTTAATACTTCGAATCTCTGGAATATATTGTTTTTGGTGGATACTCTTGTTTCCTTCATTTTTATCTCCATTTAGAAGTTTACTGCAAAAGGTTTACAAATACACACCCGTTTTTACTTTGAATAAACAGCATCATTTCTTGAAACAAGATACACACAATACTGATTCATACTGATACCTTCCCTTTTGGAGTGCTCTGCCAATAAGCGATGCAAGCTACGAGGTAATCTCAATTTAAACTGACCGGAATAATCATCCAGGCTGTCTGGTTCATTAATCTTAATCCCCTCTTCAAGTGCGGCTTCAATCCATTCCCTCTTAGCATCCGCCGCATTTGCCACCGCCTTTTCTACTGTTTCACCACAGGTAATA
>DLAF01000013.1 GCA_002492725.1 Lachnospiraceae bacterium UBA7054 | reverse complement strand
CACTTGACAATATAGGGAGGGAAATGTTCATGTGAAGGTGGACTTCTGGCAGGCGGACGAGGAGACAATCGAGCTGTCGATCTCCATCACGGACACGGGAAGCGGCATCAAAGAGAGCGATATGGGCAAGCTTTTTAGGTCTTTCCAGCAGCTTGACAGCAAGCGGAACCGTAACATTGAGGGAACGGGACTTGGTCTTGCAATCTGCAAACAGCTTGTTTCGCTGATGAACGGAAAGATCCACGTGGACAGTGTGTACGGAAAAGGCTCCACTTTTTCCTTTGTGATACCACAGAGAGTGACAAATAATGCGCACAGCATTGAAAAACTGGAAGACAAACCGGCAGCGGCAGGGCTGATCAAAAGCGAATATATCGCAGATGAACTTGCAAGCGATATGGAGAAACTTGGCGCTTCCTATGAGCGGTTGGAATCAGAGGAGTTCCTGAATGTGGTAAGGGAAAAAAAGATTGGGTTCCTCTTTATTGAGCAACCCTTGTTTACGGAGGGCGTGCAGTATTTCCTGAAACTGAATCCGGATGTTAACGGTGTGCTTCTTACGAATTACCGTTCGGTGCGCTCCTACGATCTGCCAAATCTGCGGGTGGTGAAAAAGCCCCTCTATATTTTGGGACTTTCCAACATTTTTAGCGGCAGGGAGGATAATGCCGCCTTTGCACTGACAGAGGCGGAAGATTTTGATTTTGTGGCGCCTACGGCGGAAATTTTGGTGGTGGATGATAATGCGATCAACCTGACGGTGGTAAAGGGACTGTTGGCTCCTTTACAGATGAAGATAGATACGGCCTTGAGCGGTAAAGAAGCGGTGCTCAAAGTGACAGACAAGCGTTATGATATTATCTTTATGGATCACATGATGCCGGAGATGGACGGTGTGGAGACCACTCGTGTGATCCGCAGACTTCTTGGCAACAATGGACAGGTACCCATCATTGCGCTCACGGCAAATGCGGTGGAAGGAACAGCGGAGATGTTTATCAGCGAGGGGATGAATGATCTGGTGGCGAAGCCCATCGAGATGCGGGTCATTGTCTCCAAGCTGCAAAAATGGCTGCCGCCGGAAAAGATCGAGAAACTTAGAAAGAAAGGGCAGATGCCTCGCACCGTACACAAGGAAGGGGCAACACAGATGGCTACCGATATTGCAATCGACGGGCTGGATGTGCAGAAGGCTATGGGCTTCCTTGGAAATGAAGAATTGTTCTGGTCCGTGTTAAAAGAGTATTACCGTGTCATTGACAAGAAGTGCGCCCTCATACAGGAATATGAGCAGAAGGAGATGTGGCGGGAATATACGGTCGAAGTGCACGCCCTAAAGAGTGCGTCCAGGCAGATTGGTGCTACGGATCTGGCACATACGGCGGAACAGATGGAAGCGGCGGGCAACGCGGAGAACGCGGCGCTGATTCATAAAATTACGCCGGGTATGCTGGAGGAATACATGTTCTACAAGGGGATTCTCGCGCCTTACTTCACGAAGGAGACGGAGGCACAAAGCGGCAGAGTGGCGGATCAGACTGAGATAGAGAACCTCTTTGCAGCGATGGAGGATGCCATGGAGAACCTGGATATGGATGCCATGGAGAAGGTGATTCAGGACATGAGCCAATATTCCTACGATGGTGCGCAGAAGAAAGTGTTTGAGAAGCTTCAGAATGCCGTGGAAGATATCGACACAGAGAAATGTGAGGAGATATTGGCAGAGTGGAAGGCTTTACTCGGAAAGGATTGAGGACGATGGCGGAATTTAGCGATCTCTTTTATAAATGTTTTATCAGGGAAGACCGATATAAATTATTGCTGAGCGGTATCGGCGTCACCATCAAGGTATCACTTCTGGCTGTTGTCATTGGTATTTTGATCGGGATGCTGATCGCGATGTGCAATCTGTCCAAGAAAAAATTACTCCGGCTGATTGGAGGTATTTACACGGATGTGATCAGGGGGACACCTTCGGTGACGCAGCTTATGATTATCTATTTCGTGATTTTTGCCTCCGTGCAGCTTGACAAGTGGATCATTGCGGCAATCGCCTTCGGTGTCAATTCGGGCGCTTATGTGTCGGAGATTATTCGGGCGGGAATTCTTTCAATTGACAAAGGGCAGACGGAAGCGGGCAGATCGCTTGGCTTAAATGCCTTTCAAACGATGAGCAGGATCGTCATTCCCCAAGCGGTAAAAAATATCTTTCCCGCACTGTGCAATGAGTTCATCGTATTGATCAAGGAGACGGCAATTGTCGGCTATGTGGGGCTGATGGATATTCAGAAGGCGGGAGACTTTATCAAGAGCGCAACCTTTATTGCCTTCATGCCGCTCATCGGCACCGCAGTCATCTATTACGTGTTGATCAAAATTTTAACGCTGGTATTGAAACAGATCGAAAACAGGCTTCGCAGGGCAGATGCTCATTAAAATAAGGGGAAAGCGACAGAAAGAAGCTGCTTTTGGAATGACGGCCGGCAGCAGATGGAGTTTTAAGGATGATCAAAGTAAAAAATCTACATAAAAAATTCGACGACCTGACCGTTTTAAACGGCATTGACGAGCACATTACGCAGGGTGAGGTAGTGGTAGTGATCGGGCCCTCCGGATCGGGAAAGAGTACCTTTCTGCGATGCCTGAATCTGCTGGAAACAGCAACCGAGGGCGAGATCTACGTGGACGATGAGCTGATTACGGCTTCGAAAGTCAATGTCAATCGGGTACGGCAGAAGATGGGGATGGTGTTTCAGCAGTTCAATCTCTTCCCGCATCTGACCATTATGGACAATATCACGTTGGCCCCCGTTCTCCTGAAAAAAATGACAAAAGAGCAGGCAGTAAAGCGGGGACAGGAGCTATTGGAAAGAGTCAATCTCGGGGAGAAGGCGAATGCCTATCCGGCGCAGCTCTCCGGCGGGCAGAAGCAGAGGGTGGCGATTGCCAGAGCACTGGCTATGGATCCGGAAATCATGCTCTTTGATGAGCCGACGTCGGCGCTCGACCCGGAGATGGTGGGCGAAGTGCTCGATGTGATGAAGGATCTGGCGAAATCCGGCATGACCATGGTGATTGTTACCCATGAGATGGGATTTGCCAGAGAGGTGGCGTCCCGAGTGCTTTTTATCGATCAGGGCGTGGTCATGGAGAGCGGTACACCGGAGGAAGTGTTCGGCAATCCGCAGGGCGAGCGGACAAAAAACTTCTTGTCAAAAGTATTATAATTGCGATATACTGCGATTGTAATAAATATTGTAGTAAACATGGTTTATAGGAGGAGGATATTATGAAAAAAGTAACTTTGATGTTAGCCGCAGTTGTGGCGGCGTGTACCTTGACTGCCTGTGGCGGCGATTCCGCAAAGGGCAATGCCATCACGTTTGGTACAAATCCGGAGTTCCCGCCCTTTGAGTATGTCACCTCAAACGGTGTGATCGGCGAGTTTGACGGGATCGACATGGCGATTGCAAAGAAGATCGGTGAGGATAACGGCATGGAAGTCAAGATGGAGAGCATGGAGTTTGACTCTCTGCTGGTAGCGCTTCAAAACGGGCAGATCGACGCGGTTATTGCAGGCATGACGGCGACCGATGAGAGAAGGGAGACGGTGGATTTCTCTACGCCGTACTACACGGCAACACAGGTTATGATCGTGAAGGAAGATTCCGATATCACCACGGCGGCTGATATGGCGGACAAGAAGATTTGCGTGATCCAGGGTTACACCGGAGAAGTCTGTGTGCAGGATATGGGTTACACTTACGAAGCGTTCAAGAAAGGTACCGAGGCAATTATGGAGCTGGTGAACGGCAAATGCGATGTGGTGGTACTCGATTCCGCGACAGCGCAGAAATACGTCAGCGACAACGAGGGCCTGAAGATCGTGGAGGATGCCTCGGCGTTTGAGTCTGAAGAGTACGCGATCGCGGTGCAGAAAGGCAATACGGAGCTGTTAAATAAGATCAACGCTTCCGTTGAGAAGATGCTTGCGGACGGTACGATCAATGATCTGGCCGTACAGTATACGGAGGCGGCAACTGCGGAATAAATACTGTCATTACAGAATCCCCCGTCAGATGGCGGGGGATTTAAAAAAATATGGGAAAAATAATGAAGAGAACATGCAAACAGTGCGGCGTTGAATTTACGCTGACACCGGAAGAAATTGCTTTTTATCAAAGTAAAAATTTACAGTTACCGAAACGCTGTGAGCAATGCCGCAGAGAAAACAAGTCAAAAGCGGGGGGTGAGCCCGCACAGCAGACGGTAAGGCCCTACTACGCAAAGAAAAACGACAGAGGAAAATGGTGGGCGGCAGCGGCGGCGGTTTTGGTGCTGTTGATTGCCGGTATTGGCGTTTTTCAGTCAGGACGGCTGTTCGAAAGGGATACTGCCGGCAAAGGACTGGAAGTAAGCGCGGAGGTAGAAGAGAGCCTTTCTGCGGCGGCAGATGGGCAGACAGAACTATCGGCAGATGATAAGCCTGAGCCGTTTGCGGGGACGGATGACTCTGTCGCGGATGTGCAGTCAAAGGAGACGGACGAGCCTGCGGCGGAGGCACAACCGGAGATTCCTGAAGTGGCGGATACACAGGCGGACACATCTGAGGTGCCGCCACACGATGAGAATGTCGGCAGAGAGCAAGGGCCAATCTATGCTTTCTATTTCCGACAGGCGGAATATCTGCAGGAACATTTTGAAAAGCATGGCGCGGAATTTGGCTACACCTCGGCGGAGGAGTATCTGGAGGGAGCAAACCGAGTGATTGCGTCGTCTGAGGCATTGCATAAACTGGAAGCGGAGGACGGGGATGACGTGTACTATCTGGAAGCCACGAATGAGTTTGTGATCGTCTCTACGGACGGATATCTGCGGACTTATTTTAAACCGGAAGACGGGAAGGCATATTTTGACAGACAGTAGTTTCTTTTATTTGCGCATTTACTTTAACATACTACTGTGATAAAATACTTAAGTGTTTGAAAACTGATGGGAGGATAGAGAAATGAAACAGAAATTGGCAATGTTACTGGTACTTTCAACGGCTCTTAGTGCGGCTTTGATTGGCTGCGGCGGCGAGAAAGAGAGCAAGGACATGGTATATGCCGTGGAGGCAGGCTCTGCGGGCGAGGCGGTGGCGCAGGAGAAGGGCTTTCAGATAAACAGTGTGGCTTCTCAGGCGGATGCGCTGATGGAGGTGGCTTCCGGAACGTCGGATGCGGCAATCATTGATCTTCTGATGGCTGGTGCCATGATCGGAGAGGGAACCAGCTACCCGAATCTGGTACATACGGATGAGCTGACAACAGAGAAGTATGGCGCAGGCTGCCGCAAGGGTTCTGACCTTGCTTCCTATATCAACTCTGTGTTTGCAGAGAGTTATGCGGACGGTTCCATGCAGGAAACGGCCAAGACCTATGGTGTGCAGGAGGCGCTGATTGAGCAGAATGCAAGTGAGTATACGGACAACGGTTCCGGGGACGTGGCTTATATTCAGGGTAAGGGTACGCTGATCGTGGGTATCACGGAATTTGAGCCGATGGATTATAAGGATGCTTCCGGCGAGTGGATCGGTTTCGATGCGGATATGGCGCGCATGGTGGCTGATAAGCTTGGCGTGGAGGCGCAGTTCGTGGTAATCGACTGGGATAACAAGATTATGGAGTTAGACTCCAAGAATATTGACGTCGTATGGAACGGCATGACATTGACGGATGAAGTTACAAGCGCAATGGAGTGCACGAACGCATACTGTAACAATGCGCAGGTGGTCGTGGTGCCTGAAAAGTAAGGCGCGAATACAGGAGAACCGATTATGTTTTGGAGTGTGACACAATCGCTGCTTGGCGGCCTTTGGACGACCTTTCAGATCTTTCTTTTCACGCTGCTTTTCGCGCTGCCATTGGGGTTGATCCTGGCATTTGGCGCGATGAGCAGATGGAAGTTTTTGCGCGGGCTGGTGGGAACGCTTGTGTGGATCATACGGGGCACGCCGCTTATGCTGCAGCTCATCATTATCTTTTACGGACCGGGACTGTGGCTTTCCCACAATATCTGGAGCGGCAGCGAGTCGGGGCGGATCACCGCAACGGTGGTGGCCTTTTCCATCAACTATGCCTGCTACTTTTCGGTGATTTTTCGCGGCGGCATCGAGGGTGTTCCCGTGGGGCAGAGAGAGGCTGGAGAGGTGCTTGGCATGACGAAGAGTCAGATCTTTTTCCGAGTCACGCTCCTGCAGATGGTAAAGCGCGTGGTGCCGCCCATGTCCAACGAGATTATCACGCTGGTGAAGGACACGTCTTTGGCGCGGATCATTGCAGCTTACGAACTGACTTTTGCGGGTTATTCATTTATGAAAAGCAACGGTCTTACCTGGCCGCTCTTTTATACGGGCGTATTCTATCTGCTGTTTGTAGGAATACTGACGCTGTTGTTTCGCTATATTGAGCAGAAACTCGATTATTTTAGGTAAGCGGCAGCTTTTTGGTGTGCCGCGGTGATATCCCGTCCAGCGGTAAGGGTATGGTTTAAGCAGGGCGATTTGGAATGGAGGCGCAAATGGCAGTTTTAGAGGTAAAAAATATCGGAAAACATTTCGGCTCCACCAACGTGCTTGACGACGTGAGCTTTACGCTGGAGGAGGGAAAGGCGCTGGCGATCATCGGTTCTTCCGGTTCCGGCAAGACGACGCTCTTACGGTGTCTGAATTTTTTGGAGACGCCGGATCACGGCTCCATTACGGTGAAGGGAGAGACGTTGTTTGACGCAGACAATCCCGCAAAAGGTCAGGGGAGCGATCTGCGCACCAAGAGACTGCATTTTGGCATGGTGTTTCAGGCCTTTCACTTGTTTCCGCAGTACACGGCGCTTGAGAATGTGACCTTGGCGGAAAAGCTTCTGGCAAAGGAGCAGCCTGACTTTAAGCAGAAGAAAAAAGAAATCTATGAAAAGATTGATGCCCACGGAAAAGAGCTGTTAAACAGGATGGGGCTTTCGGAGCGTATGCAGCATTATCCGCACCAGCTTTCGGGCGGGCAGCAGCAGCGTGTGGCGATTGCCAGAGCGCTTGCCTTACAGCCTGACATTCTCTGTTTTGACGAGCCGACCTCTGCGCTTGATCCGGAGCTTACTGGCGAGGTCTTAAAGGTAATCCGAGGACTTGCTAAGCAGCACACGACGATGATCATTGTCACGCACGAGATGGCTTTTGCCAGGGATGTGGCGGATCAGATCATCTTTATGGACGAAGGCGTTATCGTGGAGCAGGGCAATCCGAAACAGGTCATCGACCACCCGCGGGAGGAAAGAACGAGACAGTTTTTAACCAAATATTAAAAAGTGAGGGAGCTTGCCTTCGGGCAGGCTCTTTGTGCGCATCAGCAGAATCGCGAAAATACTACTTTTGAAACAAAAGGTAGTATAGCATTTTTGGCGTTGCCCATGCTATGCTTTTTAGGAACGATACAGATTAGCCGGATGGCAAAACAGGGAACCGTTTGATGAAATGTGCTATGAAAAAATGGAGGGATTTATCATGATCATGGAGATTGTGAGCATCATGCTGGGTATTTTGATTCTGCTTGTGACGGAAGGAGGTTTCTTTCAGGAAGGGCTGCGCAATATAGCGAATGTATTGGTAGATCTGCCGTCTCTTATTATCATTCTGGTATTTACCGTGCCGGTGTTAATCAGAAACGGTGTGTGGAAAGATTTTAAGCGGGCTTTTTTCCTGTTGAAAAAGGGATATGCCTGTCACTTAAGTGAGCTTAAGCGCACGCAGGATGTACTGGAAATGCTGCAGCGGCAGGTGTTTTGCGCAGGAATCGTGGCGATGCTGCTTTTACCCCTGCAGTTGGAAGTAAAACGGCGTATTATTGACTTTATGGAGCTGGATGAGGATATGGAGGAGACGTGAAAGCATGAGAAAACGTGCGCTCCGATATCTTTTGGAACTTGGTTATGTGCTGCTTTTGACGGCCATGCTGCTTTATCAGGCGGGGCTTTCGGCGGCAGGAGGAATTGGGCGTTTGCGAGCCTTGGAACGCTGGCCCTTGGAGTTGCGCTGGCTGTTGTTTTTGTGCTCTATATGCGGGTAAATGATCAGATTAGGAGCGAGGGTGGAAAGCATCAACAGCGTGAACAGGAGAGAAGCGGGACAGCCCGACAGGGTGAGCAGGAAGAAATAGGAGCAGTCGAAAACAGAAGTTACGAGGAGATTTACGCTGATTTTCTGCGTGCCTGTGAAGGGCGCGGGCTTTCCGAGCGGGAGCTTGAGGTGGCCTGGCTTCTTTATCGGGGCCGCACCAACAGGCAGATCGGAGAGGAACTCTTCATTGCCGAAACTACGGTGAAAAAGCATGTGTCCCATATTTACGAAAAGATGGGCGTGTGCAGCAGGAAAGAATTTCGTGGCAAGGTTTAGGTGGCTGCGTCTTTGTGAAAGAGATCTTCCCTGGTAATGTTTTTCAGCCATTTTTGGCTGCGGTAATGCCTGATGACCCAGGGCCATTTGACAAATTCGTCAGTGCACAGCAAAAAATAGACCCAGAGAACGGGAAGTTTTAAGACAAAAGCCGCGAGAAACCCAAGAGGCACGGCATAGACCCACATATCGATCGCGTCGCAGATCAAACCAAAGCGACTGTCTCCGCCGGCCCGGAACACACCGGCGATCAGCGTCGTATTGACGGCAGCGCCCATGATGTAGTAGGTATTGATGAGCAGCATATATTTCAGGTAGTGCATGGCTGTTTCGGAAAGTTTCGCAAAGTGCAGGACAAAGGGCGTAGCAATCAGGACAAGAATACCACCGATGGCGCCTGTTATAATGGTAAGCTTCATCAGCTTGGAAGCATATTCTTTGGCGCGTTCCATGTCGTTTTCCCCCATCACATTTCCCAGCAGGATACCACCCGCGCTGGCAGTGCCGAAACAGAGCACGGTGCCGAAATTCCTGACAACGATTACCAGAGAGTTAGCAGCCACCGCGTCAGATCCCATGTGTCCCAGGATGACCGAGTACATGGAGAAGGCTACGCTCCACGCCAGATCGTTTATGAGGGCAGGCAGAGAAAGCCTGAGAAAATCCTGAAACAACAGTTTGTTGCGCAGGAACAGATAGCTGAATTTCAATTTGATATCCTTACTGCACAGGGACACTACGATACAGCCGGCCAACTCGATGATGCGGGACAGGGCAGTGGCAATGGCAACGCCTACGGCGCCCAGTTTCGGCGCCCCGAAAAGCCCGAAAATAAATACGGCATTCAAAAAGATATTTAACGAGAAGGCCATCACATTTAAAACCATGGAAACGGTCACCCGCCCAATGCTTCGAAGAACCGCCAGGTAGACTTCAATGATGCCCCAGCATAAGTAGGTAATGCTCATCACGCGCAGATAGCCGGCACCGATGGCAATCAGCTCCGTATCGTTCGTGAAGAGCTTCATCATCAGTTCCGGTGCAAAGCAGGCGAAGGCGGAGAAGCACAGGGAAATGATCAGGGAAAATCGCAGCGCGATTCCTTCAATGACGCGGATCGGCTGGAGATCGCCCTTTCCCCAATACTGTGCGCTCAACATGGAAGCGCCGGTTCCCAGGCCGTAGTAGATCATAAAAAGGATGCTGGCGTAGTTGGCAGCCAGCGAAACGGCGGAGATGGAGGACTGGCCCACATAGTTCAACATCACCACGTCCGCGGAGCTGACAGCCGCGCTTAAAAGATTCTGAATAACGATCGGAATCACCAGCTTCAAGATCTTGGAATAGAATTGGTCTTTATCATATATGGCGGTCATAGTTACGGTTGTCCTCCAATTTCCGCAAGAACACTGTTTCTGCGGGTTTCGACAGCATTCTCTTATTTTGCGTAAAGTGATAACATTCTAATACATTCCCAAAACACTGTCAATCGCTTTCCCACATTTTCAAAATTTTATTTTTTTTCTGTTATAGGTACTTGTGTTTTTATCGGAGTGTGATAAAGTGGAAAGAAGCATTTTAGAGTTTGCAATGCGGGAGGAACATTATGGAAAAAGATATGACAAAAGGCAGCCCCATGAAGTTGATTCTGGGCTTTGCCGTGCCTCTTTTATTCGGGCTTGTTTTTCAGCAGTTTTACAGTATGATGGACGCGGTGATCGTGGGACATTATCTGGGCGTTAATGCGCTGGCGTCTGTGGGCGCTACGGGCTCTGTCAATTTCCTGATCATCGGTTTTTGCATGGGCGTCTGCAACGGTTTTGCAATCCCGATTGCACAGGAATTTGGCGCGAAGCATGAGGAGCAGTTAAAGCGCTTTGTGGCCAACAGCGTGTGGCTGTCCGTGATTTTTGCGGTGGTTATCACAATCGTGGTATCGCTTTTATGCCGTCCGATTTTACAGGTGATGCGTACACCCGCAAATATCATTGACGGTTCTTATCGGTACATCATCATTATTTTTTTGGGCATACCCGTAGTGTTTCTCTACAATATGACGGCAGCAATCCTGCGGTCGCTGGGAGACAGTAAAACGCCGGTGGTGTTTCTCGTAATGGCGGCAATCCTAAATATCTTTCTCGACATGTTCTGTATTGTGGTGCTGCATAGGAACGTGGACGGCGCGGCAGTGGCTACGGTGGTGTCGCAGGCAATCGCGGGCTTTGCCTGCCTGATTTATATGCGTAAAAAGTTTGCGATTTTAAAGCTGTCTCAGGACGAACGCAGATGGGATAGAGATTATGCTGCGAAGCTTTACAACATGGGGATTCCTATGGGACTGCAGTATTCAATCACAGCCATTGGCAGCGTGATCCTGCAGAGTGCGGTGAACAGTATTGATTCTAACGCGGTAGCGGCGGTCACGGCGGGCGGCAAGGTGAGTATGCTTTTGGTCTGTCCTTTTGATGCTATGGGTTCCACAATGGCGACTTACGGCGGACAGAACGTGGGCGCGGGAGATCTAGATCGCGTAGACAGAGGCCTGAAAAGCTGCTCTTTGCTGGGGTTACTTTATTCCCTGCTCGCGCTGGGGGCGGTATTTCTGTTTGGGAAGCAGCTCCTTTTGCTGTTTCTGGATGCAGGGGAGACGCAGATTATTGGGAATGCCTACTCCTTTTTACAGATCAATGCGCTATTTTACTTCCCGTTAGCGCTTGTGAATATCGTTCGCTTTTTGATCCAGGGAATGGGCTTTAGCAAACTGGCAGTCTTTGCGGGCGCTTTTGAGATGCTGGCAAGGGCGCTTGCAGGCTTTTTACTGGTGCCTTACTTTGGATTTAGCGCGGTGCGGTTTGCAAATCCGCTGGCGTGGATTTTTGCGGATATTTTCCTGATTCCGGCATTTTTCCATGTGCGGAAAAAACTGGCGGGTATTTTGAGCAGACAGAAAGTTGGATCGTAACACTTGCTTGTCTCATTGGCTGCAAAATTATGACTTTCATTGATTGGCATACACAATATGAATTTATGGGGGAATAAGAATGGAGAATAATTATCAAGTAGTTGATGAAAAGACATGGGCAAGAGCAATGCACTGTAATGTTTTTAGGAATAGTGTTGAGCCTGCTTTTTGTGTAACATTTGAAGCTGATATTACAAACTTTAAACGAAAAGTAAAAGAGCAGGGTTTTTCATTTACTATGGCTATGGTGTATGCAGTGTGCAGATGTGCCAATCAAATAGAAGCCTTTCGGTACAGATTTTTGGACGGTCAAATTGTTTTGTTTGAACATATAGATACGGCGTTTACATATCTGAATCCGGAAACAGAATTATTTAAAGTCGTCAATGTTCCTTTGATTGAGGGCATAAAAGAATATGTGGAATTAGCAACAAAAACAGCACAGGAGCAGAAAGAATATTTTACAGGTCCATTAGGAAATGATGTATTTCAGTGTTCACCTATGCCTTGGGTTACATATACACATATTTCACATACTAATTCGGGTAAAAAAGATAATGCAACACCGCTGTTTGATTGGGGCAAATATTATGAAAAGGAAGATAAAATCGTAATTCCAATTTCAGTACAGGCGCATCATTCGTTTGTGGACGGATTGCATATTGGACGGTTTGTAGAGCTGTTACAAAATTTTTTTGATGAATATTGATTTAAAAACACGCAGGCGAGGTATCTAAAATCTATTTTTGTGTATGTGTTTGCGGTAAAATAATGACATTGCGCAATCCAACAAATCGGGATTTATCTGAGAATTGCTTAAAAGAACAAATCGGCATATGCAGGATTACAGCAGGGAGTATGCGAATGGATAGAAAATATGATATTGATAATTTAAGATGGCTGGCAATCCTGTTGCTTTTTCCATTCCATGCGGCACAGATTTGGAGTGGAGGCGAATACAGTGGGTTTTACATATGGTCACACACAAACACCGCTCTTTATGTGTTTTCAACTGCTGTATATCCGTGGTATATGACCATTTTGTTTGTTATTGCAGGCATGAGTTGTAAGTATTCTCTTCTAAAAAGGACAAACAAACAATTTGTTGTGGAGCGAATAGAAAAATTAATCATTCCATTTTTCTTTGGAGTGTTTGCACTTGTTCCAATCATGACCTATACTGCAGAAGTATTTTTTAATGGGTATACAGGTACTTACTGGCAGCAGTATGAATTGTTTTTTACAAAGGAAACCGATTTAACAGGATATCATGGGGGTTTTACTCCTGCACATCGAAATTACCGATTGGTGTTGCAGGGCAATTTTTATTGATTGTATTAATTTCGTTTATTGCAACATTTTTAATCTATGAAATCGTAAAGAGAATACCTGTTTTACGGTTTTTTCTCGGAATAAAAAAGCAACACGGCGAGGAAATGAGGCTGAAATGAGTGTAACGATTTTTACTATGACCCACAAAAAATTTCCGACACCCGGCGATCCCATTTATGTGCCCATACAGGTGGGCAGGGCCGGTAAGGAAGATTTGGGGTATATTGGAGATGACACGGGTGTCAGTATTTCCGGCAAAAACTGTTATTACGGGGAGCTGACAGGCGTTTATTGGGTATGGAAAAATATTAAGACTTCTGACTATGTGGGAATCTGCCACTACCGTCGGTACTTTTGTACGGAAGAGGGACGAATCCTCACAAAGCGGGAATATGAAGAAATCCTCGCAGACCATGATATCATAACTTCTAAGCTGTTGAAACTGAATTTTACCTATTATGAAGGGTATGCAGGGGACTATAACATTCACGATCTGGAAGCTGTGGGGGAAGTCATTCGGCAGTTTTATCCGGCGTACTATGAAACCTTCGAGCGATTGGTGCACGGCAAGGGCACTTACTTTGGCAATATGATGGTCTGCAAAAAAGAAATTTATGATGCCTATTGCGAATGGCTTTTTCGTATTTTTGAAAAGGCGGAGGAAAAGATCGACGCCTCAGGGTATGACGATTACCACAAGCGGGTCTATGGCTTTATCTCGGAATTTTTACTCTATGTGTGGACACAGGTGCAGGGACTTAAGGTTTATGAGTGCAAGGTTGGCATGACCGACGAAAAGCGGGAGACAGCGGAGATCAAAGAGCAGCTGGCTGCTTACTTTGCAAAAAAAGACATTGCGGGAGCCAAAGACTATATGCTGGCCTGTCTTAAGAAGCGTCCTGACGTGCTGATGGAAGCCTCTGACATTACGGGAGAGTTAAAGCTGTCCATGCAGGCAATTGCGGTATGTGAGCTGGAAAAACAGGCTTATGGCAGCAGTACGATTGACAGGATTCAGGATTTTCGAGCATTAATAACCCACTTTCAGAAGCTGAATGATATGATTCAGGCATGGAAAGAGAGGGAAACGGAAATGTCTCCCTCAGAAGTAGAGTTTTATCTCAAAAATGAGAATATTACCGATATCGCGCTGGAAGCTTCGGCCAGACTGTTTTATCCGGCGGCGGAGGCGGCGCAGGTAGCGGAGGAAATTAGAGGTTTGTGCGGGCTGGCGTGAAACAGCGCAAGTGGTGGAACTTGCATGAATGGATGCCGGATTTTATGTCTGCCTGCGTGGATCAGCGGATTGGTACAGCCAGAGGATTACTCCGCTCTCCGTACCGGTCTGATATATTTCCAGAACCGCTGCGGGTCGTGGTAGAAGTAGAAGAATCTGCCCGGCGTAGTGTCAAGGCAATATCCCGAAGCCGTATAGTCAAATGCTTTCATGGCAGCTTCCATTTTTTCTTCCACACTGCAATTTTCCGTTTCAAAGTCAAAAGGGCCGTGTTCGAAGACGAGATACTCGCCTTCCGGCACATCTGTCAAAAGCATCTGCGCGGGAACTTTGCCGTCATACTCCAGCGGCAGGCGCACACCGTAGCATTCCGCAAGGGGGATGCTCCAACTGCATATCCTGCCTGCGGGCTCGTTGCGATAGGCCATGATCTGTCCGCTTCCGCTGTTTGCATCATCGCCGCCCATATCGTCCAGTTTTCCTTTGATGCTGTCCAACAGGCCGCAGATCGTTTCGCAGTCCTGTCCGGGAATCAGGCTTTGTTTCTGCCAGAAGTCCCAATACCCGATGCTCTCATAGTTTTCGATGTGCAGAAATTTGTGCGCCGGGATCGTTACAAAATAAGTTTTGATTTCCTGTGTGGTGGTTTCCATTCGGTGTCCTCCTGTTTCTGATAAGTAACAGTCGAAGGGCTTGATAATGGTGCGCAGGGCCACGGGTTTCGGGCATCTGCGGTAGGCGCTGGGCGTGACGCCGTAGGCTTCCTTAAAGGAGCGCGTAAAAGCTTCATGAGAAGAAAACCCGTACTGTAGGGCGATATCCAGAATGCCCTGATCGGTGTCCCGCAGTTCTTTCAGCGCAAAGGCAAGTTTGCGGCTGCGCAGATAATCACGAAACGGCATACCGGAGATCTCCCTGAATTTCTTGGAGATATGAAATTCAGAATAGCCCGATTTTTCGGCAAGGCAGCGCAGTGACAAAGCTTCGCTGTCCTTCCGTTTGATACTCAGGTCTATCTCTTCGATCAATTTCTGAATCTGCCGCTGCCATTCGCACATTGTGGTCTCCCTGCCAGAGAAGTTTTCTGCTGTGGTGATATCTTTCCACGTATCGACTGTCCTGCCCTTATCATACAGAAACCGCCGTGAAATTACTTGATATAATTTGTGAAAAGGCATGGAGTTACGGCTGTGTGGGCAGGGTCACAAACCCTTCTTCCCAATACATGTAATACAGGCCTTTTTCCTTGGTGTAGCCGAAAATATAGGAGCGCGGATACCTGAGCGGATCGCCGTTTTCGTCCTCCCCTTCCCCAAATTCCGTGAACAGTACCGCAATCGCAGGGACACCCCCGTCCGGGGCATCGGCGTGATACATGGCATAGGTAGTTTCCATATAGCCGTTGTCTTTACTATTCTGCAGTTCGTCACCTATCACGTCTCCGTAATCTTTCCCGTCGATGTAAAAAGCATATCTGCTTTCCCCGGTTTCCGGGTCAACGACCTGGCCGTAAAAGGCGAGTCCTTCCTCCGTACCGTCTCCGTCCAGATCGAAATAGCAGTCGGGTGTGCCGTCCACGACAGGCTCAAAGGTTTCCGGATCGTATTTGTAGATATAATAGCGTTCGTCCACAAAATTGCCGTTGTAGCGGTAGTCGTCCTGTAAGCCCAAATCATACGCCTTTTCATAGGGAAGCCGAAAGGCGATTTCCCCGGAGGCATAAGGACCGAGGAGATAAGGCGGGGTCAAAAAGCTGATGCCGCTTCGGGTAAAGATCCAGTTATCTCCGTCAAACAGTGCGCTGTCCAAATCGCTTTTGGAAGGAGGCCCGAACAGCTTATCTTTGTAGGCGGGCGTATCCGCCAGATTGATCATGTAATCCAGAACCGTGGCGTGGAAGGCTTCGTGATCCTTGGAAATCTCGTCAAAGGCGAGAAGTTCACCTGTTTTCGCGCTGTAATTTCTGCCGGAAGAGCCGTAGTTGCCGTGGGCGCCGCCGGTGTAGTCGGAAACGGTTATCTGGAAGGAAATCACGGCTTCATCCATGCGTGTCACCTTCGTGCTGGTGTCCGTGCTGTAGCCGAGAAAGTCCCAGCCGTCTTCCCCGAGACTTGCCGCATGGTCTTCCTTTGCCATCTCCACAAGTTCATTATCAGCCGTGGAAAAGGTTTGATAGTATTCTTCCAGATCGGCGTTGATCTTTTCCGCGATATCCGCTGCGCCTTCCATACTGACAACCGGTATTTGCACACTGTTTGTGAAAATCACCTTGCCATCGTCGGCTTTGATTTCGTCGGTAGTTTCGTTAAAAGTGACGGTGACGTTGGAGGCAGTTTGTATATCCGTGTCCGATGAGCTATTTGTGACATTCGTGTCAGAATTGACTGCCCCGTCTTCTGACTGCGCTGTATCAGTATTGTTTTCCGATGATTCGGTCTGTGCAGTATCAGACGATTCAGTTGCGCCGTCTGCAATCTCCTGTCCGGCATTGTCTTTCGTGCCGCAGGCGCCGACGCTTACCGCAAGCAGGGCGGCGAGCAGGGTGGTGGATACTTTGCGTGACAATGATTTCTTTTTTCTGTTCATGATTTGATCCTCTTTTCCTTAAATTCCAAACGGGCAGGCGGCCATACAGAAACCGCAGGCATGTTTCCTGCCGAGCGTTTTGACAGACATACTTCTTTTTTCATTGCAAAGTCTGTAATCTATGAGATCACTTCTTACGGAGTCAATATTCCACCGTATATTATATAAAGCTTTATGCGGGCAGGCATCGACACATTTTCTGCAGGTCTCGGGACAAAGGCTTTTTGTGATTTTATCGCCATACGCAAAGCGCTCGTCGATCAGGATTGCAGACAGCCGCACTCTCGGCCCGTATCTTTTGGTGATCACAACGTCATTTTTCCCAATCCAGCCAAGTCCTGCATTGACTGCGGCAAACTTGAAAGAAAAGGGGGCTTCCAGGTCTGTTTCGTTGTTTTGCGCGACGGGAGGAATGTAATAGGTTACCTTTTGCGCTGTGAGTATTTTTTCCAGTTGGGCCAGTATTTCTTCCACTACTTTTCTGGCGTCCTGAATGCCCTTTTCAAATTTCTCTTCCGTATAGGTTTCGAGCGTAAGCTGTTCTCCGTAGGGGACTGCGAATACGAGGGCGGATTGATAGATGCCGGCATAGGAGCTGTACGAGGTATCCGTAAACCCATAAAGCACCCGGGGGTATGTTAAAAACAGATTGCGGATGGTTTTTTCAAGCATGGGGATCACCTCGCTGTCTTACATTTTATAAATTTGTATTTACCTTTTCCGCGGCCGGATACCGGTTCAATGATTTCCGCCTGTATCAGTTTTGCAAGCAGTTTGGAAGCAGATGAATTTTGAAGAGCAAGAAGCTCAACAACTGCGCTTCGGCCAAAAATTTCATGATACCCGAATGCGGCAAACATCCTGTGTATATGGAGCTTGGTTTTGTTTGAAAAGTTGTTCCCTTTTAAAGAAATCAATATTTCAATGTCTGCTTTTGGGGCTTGAATGTCTACTTTCTCATTCTCAATGTCTACTTTTTCACCTTGAATGTCTACTTTTTGGGCTGTAAGAAGTCCGCTGATATGCAAATTGCGGTTATGCAATTCATTTTTTTCATGTAACAGCAGATTTCTCAAAAAAAGTTCCAGATATTCGGTTGTAGCAGAGATTTTTTCCTGTAGGTTTGTGTAATTCGCGCGCACAAGGGCGTTTCTCCTTTGCAATCTATATGACCCAATATCCGTCGTACGCAAACCCGGTCTTTCCGATCAAGTACTGCTCTGATTTCGCAAATCCCGCTTTTTGCATGGCTTTTGCCCGCTCTACCGCATAGATGGGAACCTTGGTAATGGCGCCGTCGCAGCCAAGCATTTCGGAAAGATGAGGGGTGATCAGCGTTGTGATGTCGTAGAGTGCGTCTTCCTTTTCATAGTCGCTTCTGACATCGATGCGCAGGATACCCTTATTGTTATAGGCATCTTCGGAAACACGCAAACATAACTCGACGGTTCCAATCACGGTCAGCGATGATTGATCGACGATGGAGAGTCTGGCAAACCAGCCGTTTTCGTAAGACATTTTCCAAAAGGCAAGCGCCTCCTCCATTCTTTCTTTTGTGGCATAATAGAAATTATCGCCGTCGCAGTTGTCGCTGTTAAAAAAAGGCAGGGCGTTCTTGTCGCCGTAAACCTTTAGCAGATCGTCGCAGTCTTCTTCCTGAAATAATCGCAGGATAAATTTTTCGCTCTCCAGTACGGGACAGGATTCGTAAATATTCATAAGACACCTCCGTAAAGTTTATTTGCTCTGTCCGGGTTTCCAGGGCGGCGGACATAACAGTGTCGTTTTTCCAATTCCATTTTTGCTTCTTCGACCGTGGGCAGCATGGAATACCTCCTGAATGTCTGCTTTTGCGCTGCGAATGTCTGCTTTTAGTCGTGAAAAATCCGCCTTTGCGCAACATAAGTCACAACATTGCAATCTCCAGCAGATCCACGCAGTCTACCGTGCAATTTATATTTTGACAGGTTTTGGCAACGCAGATGCTGTTGCGGCCGACGCCACAGCCCAGATCCAATACGCGGAGTTCTTTGTACGCATCAAAAAGCGGAAGAATGCCCAGTACCGTCCTGATCGGTTTTTGCAGCCAGCTGTCGCTATGATACAGCCTTTCGTTGGTATAGGCTGCAGTATGCGATTTCTTTTCGCTTTCCCTGATGCGGGCCAGTCTGTCGTTCATAAAGGATACCTCCGTTCGCTGCCTGCCATTGTAAAATTGTATCATACAATTAGTGGGTTTACAATGTTGTCTCAAGCAAGTAGAGGGGTGTTCGCTAAAAACGGTACAGGAAAAGAAGATAGTTCCGGATGAGAAACAGCATGGGGCGATTACGCAAAAATCGCCGCATATTTAGGATTGTTTTTAATCGCCTCCGCGCATTCCGCGGGAAAAGTCTGCATATGCTCCTCAAACCATACGCGGTCCAGCTTAACAATACTTGGATGGTAATCTTTTGCGTTCTTTACCAACGGCGCTGTAAGCTGCGCATCTTTTTGCACTTTGGGAAATTCCAAAAAATGATCTAATGCCGTCTCATAATAATGTAGAGCTTGTCGTGTATCATGCAGATAAACTGCCACGGAAGAACAACTCAAATAGAGCATACACATGTCGTTGTGATAAAGGCCGCAGTTTCCATCTTTAAATATAGTTTCATATAAGCGAACAACGGCAAGCAACGTGTCAAGCCCTTCCTGTGTATGAGACAGTGAATGGCTGATCATAACAGCGGTTCTAAGAACTTTGTATAACTCGTGCATCAGGGCAAGAATCGCCTCGCCGCGGTATCCCTCAGATTTTTCGCCTTGTGTCGTATCTGCCAGAAGCACCTCTCTGCCGATACGAACAGGCGGCTGGGAAAGCGCTGTCCTTTCCGCATTTTCCTGATTACCAATCAATGAATAAAGCCACATGAGAGAAAAGATTGCCGATGTACGGCTGTCATCGTCAATTTTCTGTTTCAACACTTCCTCAAATAAAGAGATCGCTTCTTTCCAGTATTTGTTTTTCGCATTATGCTCCGTATTGTACTGAAAATATTCGCTCCCTTTGGCAACGATCGTATGCGGTTCACTTTTTTGATATCCCTGTGATACCAGAGCATTCGCGAGACGGTACTGCAGCTGCCATGACGATGGGAACTCCGAAATGGCATCCTGCAGAAACGCCACGTGCCGCGCAGTATCCCCACTTTTGCAAATCTGATCCGCCTGCTCCATATATGACTGCAGTTTGATTTGCCTGTCACTGTCATATCCAAACAGCTCGTCAATCGTGATATGAAAGTAATTGGCAATCACGGGAAGCATTTCGATATCAGGGCAACCGCCGTTTGCTTCCCAACGGGAGACCGCCTGCTTGGTTACACCGAGCGCTGCCGCAAGATCCTCCTGCTTTCTCCCATCCTGTTTGCGCAGTTCTTTTATCTTTTCTCCAAGCTTAATCTGCATACTGTCATCCTCCATGCCGGAGCTTATTTTGCGAAGGCACGCGTCGAGAATTTCAAATTCTCGACTGCGATTCCGAGTTTGTGGCTCCGGCACAAACTCGCGATTGAAAAATCAGCGCATCAGCGTGATTTTTCAATCTGTCATCCTCCACTTTTCGTTTTCGTTCACCGGTGTGATTCCAGTATAACAAGGAGCTTTCGGAGCAATCAATAATCAATTCATTGTTTCTTGGTCAAGCCGCCGTTGATTTTTATCTTTGTTCTCCCTGATGCGGGTCAGTCTGCCGTTCATAGATAGGAGTCCTCAGTTTTCCGTTGTCTGGTACTTTAAAATTGTATCACAGGATTGGGGGGGGGCACAATGATATCTTATGATTGCAGGCTTTGCTTTAGGTGTGTACAATAGAAGAATCAAGTAGATGGAATATGGGCAGGGTGTCATGGAAAATGTGTTAACTCTTTTTGAAAAACAGACAGCCGAATGGTTTGTCAATACCTTGGGGGAACCTACCCCCGTACAGAAGGAAAGCTGGCCGGTCATTGCGGAAGGAAGCCATGCGCTGATTTCCGCACCCACCGGTACGGGGAAAACATTGTCGGCCTTTTTTGTCTTTCTGGATCAGATGAAGCGGCAGGCGTTAGCGGGGACATTACCGCAGGAATTACAGCTCATTTATGTCTCACCGCTCAAGTCTCTGGCGGCGGATATCCGGGAAAATTTAAGGCGCCCTCTGGAGGGAATCGGTGCGCAGGAGATTATTTCGGTGGGGATCCGTACCGGAGATACGTCCCAGCGGGACAGACAGAGAATGGTCAAGAAGCCGCCGCATATCCTGATCATTACCCCGGAATCTTTGTATCTGATGCTCACAAGCAAGACGGGACAGAATGTGTTAGCAACGGCAAAAGCCGTAATTATCGATGAGCTGCATGCCCTGATCGATACCAAAAGAGGCGCACACTTGATGCTTTCCCTGGCAAGGCTGGATTATTTGTGCGGCCGCGCCTGTCAGCGCATCGGTCTGTCTGCCACGATAGAACCTTTGGAGACGGCGGCACAGTATCTGGCGCCGGAGGAAGTAAAGATCATCGCACCGGACATGAAAAAGCGGGTGCGGTTAGAGATTTTAAGTCCTTATCCGGATGCAACCAAAGGCCCTCGAAAGGATCCGGTGTGGGAGGAGCTTGGGAAGTTGGTTTATCAGTATTGTCAGGGCAGCCGCAGTGTGATCGCCTTTGTGGAAGGAAGGCGGTATGCGGAGAAATTGGCATATTATGTAAACTTGCTGGGCGGAGATGGCTTTGCCAGAGTACATCACGGGAGCCTTTCCAAGGAACAGAGAATGGAGACGGAACTGCAGCTGCGGGACGGCAAGCTCAGACTGTTGTGCGCCACATCGTCCATGGAATTGGGAATTGATGTGGGAGAGATCGATCAGGTATTACAGGTGGGATGTCCGCGCACGATTTCGGGAACGATGCAGCGCCTGGGGCGGGCGGGGCATAATCCTGGCCGTGTCAGCGTGATGTATCTGTTTCCCAGAATGGCCGCGGAGTGTGTTTCCTGCGGCATGACGGCGCAGCTTGCCAGAGAAGGCGGCGTAGAACATGTCAAACCGCCCTCACAGTGTCTGGACGTGCTGGCGCAGCATTTGGTGTCCATGGCGGCTTTTAAGAGTTATGAGATCGATGAAGTGATGGAGATCGTGCCCCGCGCATGGCCTTTCAGGCAGATTACCAGAGAGGATGTGAAGGCGGTCCTTTCCATGTTGGCGGGAGATTATGAACATGACAGGGATATTCCGGCGCGTCCTAGGATTCTCTATGACCGCATTCATGAGCGGGTGGAGGGAGACGGCTACAGCAGGATGTTAGCTGTGTCAGCAGGTGGGACGATTCCCGATAAAGGATTATATACGGTGAGGAACGAGGAAGGGGTTAAGCTGGGCGAGGTGGATGAAGAATTTGTCTATGAATCCCAGAGAGGAGACCGTTTTATCCTTGGTTCTTTTGCATGGAAGATCGTGAATATCAGCCGCGATACCGTGACGGTGACGCAGGCAAAGATGGAAGGCGCGAGGCTTCCTTTTTGGCATGGGGAGATCAAAGGCAGGGACAAGCGGACGGGAGAGGCATTTGGTCGTATCTTTCGCTCTTTACAGGACGCTTATGAGAATGGAAAATTGGAGGAAGCGCTTGGAAAGCTGGGGCTTGACGAGACGGCGGCGTCTTTGGCATCCGGCTATCTGGAACGGCAGATCAAGGCGGCGGGAAGCCTGCCGGACCACGAGACATTGATTGTGGAACACTTTAAGGATACGGTGGGAAACAGTCAGATGATGGTACATTCTATATTCGGCAGGCGGATCAATGCACCCCTGTCTTTGCTTGCGGCGCAGACGGCCAGAGAAGAACTTAGTATGGAAATTGGCAGCGTGGACGAGGAGGACGGGTTCCTCTTATATTCTTACGGAAATCAGAGTCTGCCGGAAGGATTACTGCAGAGGATTGACGTAGATGCCTGTCTGCGGAAACTGGAAATCCTGCTGCCGGCGACACCTCTTTTTAATATGGCGTTTCGTTACAACAGCGGCAGGGCTTTGATGATGGGTGTGCGGAAAAACAGCAGACAGCCGCTGTGGATGCAGAGGCTTAAGAGTGCGGAAATGCTGGAACAGGTGGTCAGGGAGAACGAACATCCGCTGATCCGGGAGACCAGGAGGGAATGTATGCAGGAGTTATGGGATGCCGTGGGGGTGCAGGAGCTTCTCTATGATATCCGCAGCGGCGCGGTCAAGGTTCGGGAAATTTATACGGAGATACCATCCCCAATGTCGCTTCCTCTGCAATGGAGTCAGGAAGCGGCGGTCATGTATGACTATGCGCCCACGCCGAGGGGGATTCACGGGGCGGTGGAAGAAGCTTTGGCAAAGGAAAAGCAGCTGATACAGCCGGGCGAACATGAACTGTTGGAAGTGCAGGGCAGAAGCCGCCTGCCGAAGGATGAGAAACAGCTGCATGCACTTTTGATGACGGAAGGTGATCTGGCAGCAGGGGAACTGGATATCCCGGTGGAATGGCTGGACAGCCTGGCAAAGGAAGGCAGGGTGCTGTATCTGGAGCAGGGCTTATGGATCGCGGCGGAACAGGAGGCGGAGTATACCGAGGCCATGAGAAAATCGCTTCGCGATTATCTCAGCGAGCTCCGCGATGCGGATCTCGGAGCGGAACAGCAAAAGGAGATGTCGGACGCGGAAGAACAGCAGCAGATTATGAGAGCGCAGCTTCACATCGTAAGAAGGATGCTGCGCTACAGAGGGGCGGCATCTGCCAGGCAGACGGCGGATCGTTATGGGTGGTCGGAAGAAACGGCGGAGGAGATCCTGGAAGAACTGTGCAGACAGCAGACGGCGGTAAAACAGGATGGCAGATATTACCACGCGGAATTGTACAAACGCGCCAGAGTACGGACGCTGAAAAACAGGCGGGAGGAGATGCAGACCTGCCCTGCTGAAAATTATGCGGCGCTGATGCTGTCGCAGACGGAATCGGGCGCCCCGTCGTCGGAATGCCTGCAGGATACGCTTAGGCAGTACGCAGGCATGACATTTCCGGCGGCTTTTTGGGAAAAGATCCTGCTGCCTGGTCATGTGAGAAATTATAAGCCTTCCCTGCTGGATGCTTTTCTGGCAGAAGGAGAATTATTCTGGCACATGGAGGAAAAGGGAGGTCTGCGTTTTGACTTTCAGGCGGACGTTGATTGGGAGACGGACAGGTTGACAGAGGGCCTGGCGGGAGAAGAACTGACGGAGGAAGAATGCGCTGTTTATGAGGCAATCATTAAGCGCGGCGCCTGTTTCATGCAGTCATTAAACAATCTCTTACCGGGGCAGTCACCTTATGATATCCTGCTTTCTCTGATGGAAAAAGGATTGGTCTATGCGGACAGTTTCCTGCCGGTGCGACAGTGGATAGACCGGGAAAAGACGAAAAAGGCCGTGGTCAGGCAGCGCGTGAATCTGCGGGTGAAGGCATTACAGACGGGGAGATGGAATATTGTCAGACCTGTCTGCGTAAAAACCATAGAAGAAAAACTGGAAGCCTGTTTTCTTGTCAGTCCCGTTCTCAGTAAAGAGACGGCGGCGGCCTGCGGGCTTTCCTGGCAGGAGGCGCTTTCGGTGCTGCGCATCTGGGAGTATACGGGGCAGGCAAGGCGGGGCTATTTTGTCAAAGACCTTTCCGGCGCACAGTTTATTCGGGGAAAGGATTATGAGAGCGTGGTGCGCAGACTGCAGGATCCGAAGAAAAACCTCGTGTGGATCAATGCGGCGGATCCGGCTCAGTGCTGGGGCAAGATACTTGCGCATAAAGATGGCCGCAGCTTTATCAATGTGCCGGGAACGGCGGTTGCCTGCTATGGCGGGCTGCCTGTTGCCGTGATGGAAAGACAGGGAAAGGTGCTGCAGATCTGGGAGGAAGAATTACAGGAAGAATGTCTGCGGTTATTTGCCGAAAAGTTTAGGCAGGGCAGTATTTTTGCGGGTATGAAGCGGATTGTGGTAAAAGACTACCCTGACGCAGCGGCGCAGGCCCTGCGTCAGGCGGGATTCAGGAAAGAAATGCAGGATTATGTGCTGTATCTGTGAGGAAATCCGGTTAGTCCAGAGCAGAAAAGACCACATTTCGTATTTTCCTTGTGTAGGCAGTAGTGCCGGTATCTGTTTTCTGGTACATGAGCAGGAGAATCATATCATCCGCAGGATCGACGGTCATGTAGGCGCCGAGCCACCCGTCCCAGCCAAATTCTCCGGCGCGGCTGATGGAAATAGCGGCACCGGGGTCTTTCATGATCCGCATCAGATTGGCATAACTGCAGCCGGCCAGACTTTCCCATTGCCGGACGTAAGGGTCAAGCGACGGCGCAAGGTGTGCCTGTGACATAAAGGTA
Organism: Lachnospiraceae bacterium UBA7054; assembly: GCA_002492725.1. Lineage (GTDB taxonomy): Bacteria > Bacillota > Clostridia > Lachnospirales > Lachnospiraceae > UBA3282. The sequence continues at coordinate 61,117 of DLAF01000013.1, read as the reverse complement.
ACTGTCTGCGGAGAGAGCAGGGTGACATTTCCAAAACTTCCTTTCTGCAGGAGCATCTGTGCAAAACGGGCATAATCGTCAATGGTAGAGACCAGGCCCGCACCGCCTGACTCAAAGGCGGGAGGCGTTTCCATATCATTGCTGATGCCAAGATGGGGGAAATGAAATTCTTCCAATCCCTTTCCGATGTCCCGATAGACTTTCGCAAGACGCCCCTGCTTTTCCCGGGGAACGAAAAAGCCCGTGTCATTCATGCCAAGAGGTTCAAAGATCCGCTGTCTTAAAAAATCACCGAAGCGCATGCCGGAGACAATCTCGATGACGGCGCCGAGGACATCTGCGGACATGCCGTATTGCCATTTTTCGCCGGGCTGAAAAGCCAGGGGAATCGTCCCCAGTCGGTTCATGATCTCGTGGGTGGTCAGTGCCTGCGGGGATGACATGCGCGTGATCACTTCGTCCATGAGCTGATTGGTAAGAAATTCCGAAGGGCAGCCTTCACCCGGATAGGTCAGTCCCGAGGTCATATTCAAAAGATCCTGTATCACGACGGGACGTTTCACAGGCGTGGGCACTCCGTTTGCCATCACTTTCTGATCACGAAATCCCGGCAGAAAATCGGAAACGGGGTCGTACAGATCGATTTGCCCTTCTTCCAGAAGTATCATGGCGGCTGCGGCAGTGACGGGCTTGCTCATGGAATACAAGCGGAAAATGGTATCTCTTGTCATGGGCAGTCCGGCCGCAAGATCGCGCATGCCGGCCTCGTAGTAGCACTGTTCTTCTCCGCCCTGCCAGACCATGCAGTTTGCACCCGAGACAAAACCGGATTCCGTCATTGTCCATAATAATTCCTGTAAGCGGGATAATTTCTTTCTGTTCATAATAGTCTCCATTTTATTGTCTATACACAAGATACCGGCAGTTATTTTGCCTCACAGCGGCGGTTTTGAAAATGTCTTTTCTATAAGCTGCGCCGCCGACTGTCTAAAATCATATCATAAAATGGATGGATTCACAATATTACGCCTCTCAAAATGGATTTTCAGATTGAGTCCGTCGCCGCCCCGTGTTAAAATGGTGAAAATAACAGATACTGGAAACGGGGCCGTGTCATCACGCACCGGACATGGAAACGGAACGTCCCCCAAAAAGAAAACAGAGTGGGTGCGGGAAAAGAGGTCGTCATGAATTATCAGGAAGCATACAAAAAACTGGAAAAATACGGACAGCAGCATGTGCTGCAATACTATGAGGAATTGGGAGAGGAAGAGAGGGAGGCGTTGCTTACCCAGATTGAGCAGACGGATTTTGATGTGCTGTCACTTTGTGAAAAGAAGGAAACCTTAAATCCCAGAGGAAAGATTGAGCCCATCAAAGTGATGGAGCTTCCCGAAATTGAGGCGAAGAAGGAGGAGTACACGAAAATCGGTTTGGAGGCCATCCGCGCGGGCAAGGTGGGCGCGGTGCTTCTTGCCGGCGGTATGGGCACGAGACTTGGTTCCGATGCGCCAAAAGGCGTTTACAACATCGGCCTGACAAAGGACGTCTTTATCTTCCAGCGCCTGATCGAGAATTTGCTGGATGTGGTGCGTCAGGCAGAGGCGTGGATTCCGCTTTACGTGATGACGAGTGACAAGAATCATGACACAACTGTCAATTTTTTTGAGGAAAAGCAGTATTTTGGTTACAATGCGGACTATGTGACCTTTTTCATGCAGGATATGGCGCCGGCTGCCGACTATAGCGGAAAGGTCTATCTGGAAACGAAATATAAAATGTCCACCTCCCCCAATGGCAACGGCGGTTGGTTTTTATCCATGATGAAGTGGGGCGTGGCGGATCAGATCAAACAGGCGGGCGTGGAGTGGCTCAACGTGTTTGCGGTGGACAATGTGCTGCAGCGCATTGCTGATCCCTGCTTTGTGGGGGCGACGATTGCTACGGACAGCGCGGTGGGTGCGAAAGTGGTGGCAAAGACGGCGCCGGATGAAAAGGTGGGCGCGATGTGTCTGGAGGATGGAAAACCTTCCATTGTGGAATACTATGATATGACACCGGAGCTGATGGAAGCGAAGACGAAGGACGGGAAGCCGGCTTACAACTTCGGCGTGATTTTAAATTATCTGTTCCGGGTAAAGGACCTTGTGGAGATTGTGGAGAAAAAGCTTCCGCTGCACATCGTGGAGAAGAAAATCCCGTATCTGAATGGGGCGGGCGAGCCGGTGAAACCGGAGGAGCCAAACGGTTATAAGTTCGAGCAGCTTGTGCTTGATATGATTCATGAGCTTTCCTCCTGCCTGCCCTACGAGGTGGTCCGAAACAGGGAGTTTGCACCGATCAAGAATAAGACGGGGGTTGATTCGGTAGAGAGCGCGAGAGAATTGTGTAAGGAGAACGGGATAGAACTGTAGCATGACTCAAAGCAGTTAACAAAAGAACAGGTTTAGATAACATTCCTGCCTTGAATATGCGGGAAAAGCGCTGTAAACTGAAATCAAGTTAAGGACAAAAAATACAGTTTAAAAAAGAAAGGCAGGGTGCAGGTATGGCAATCTTAGTGACAGGCGGAGCGGGGTACATCGGTTCCCACACGGTAGTAGAATTACAGAATGCCGGTTATGACGTGGTAGTAGTGGATAATCTGGTAAACGCCAGCGAAAAGTCTCTTGAGAGAGTGGAGAAGATCACGGGAAAGCCCGTAAAATTCTATAAGGCGGACATTCTGGACAGGGATGCGCTGGAGCAGGTGTTTGCGAAGGAGCAGATTGATTCCTGCATCCACTTTGCGGGTTTAAAGGCGGTAGGCGAGTCCGTGCAGAAGCCTTGGGAGTATTATGAGAACAACATTGCGGGGACGTTGACTTTGGTGGATGTGATGAGAAAGCACAATGTGAAGAACATCATTTTCTCCTCCTCGGCGACGGTGTACGGAGATCCCGCGATCATTCCGATCACGGAGGAGTGCCCGAAAGGACAGTGCACCAACCCTTACGGCTGGACAAAATCCATGCTGGAACAGATTTTGATGGATATCCAGAAAGCGGATCCCGAGTGGAATGTGATCCTGCTTCGGTACTTTAACCCGATCGGGGCGCACAAGAGCGGTACCATCGGCGAGAATCCCAACGGCATTCCCAACAACCTGATGCCTTACATCACACAGGTTGCGGTGGGAAAACTCAAAGAGCTTGGCGTTTTCGGCAACGACTACGATACGCCGGACGGCACGGGCGTACGCGATTATATCCACGTTGTTGATCTGGCGGTGGGCCATGTGAAAGCCCTGAAAAAGATCGAGGAGAAGGCGGGTCTATGCATTTACAATCTGGGAACCGGTGTGGGCTACAGCGTGCTTGATATCGTAAAGAATTTCGAGGAAGCCACGGGTGTGAAGATACCCTATGTGATCAAAGCAAGAAGGCCGGGCGATATTGCCACCTGCTATTCCAACGCGGACAAGGCGAAGCGGGAGCTTGGCTGGGAGGCAAAGTACGGCATCAAAGAGATGTGCGAGGACTCCTGGAGATGGCAGAGCAATAACCCGAACGGGTATGAAGATTAACCCCGGTATTTTCCCGGTGTAGTCCCGGTAAACTGCCGGAAGGCATAAGTAAAAGCGCTCTGGGAGCAATACCCGAGCGATGCGGCGATTTCGGAACAGCTCAGATTGCTGTATTTCAGCAGATTCTGGGCTGTATCCATTTTTGCTGCAGTGACATATGCCTTGATGGTGTCCCCGGTCTCCTGTTTGAATAATTTGGACAGATAGGATGGGTTTAAGTTTGTATAGGCGGCTAATCCCTTCACGGATAAATCGGCGCCCAGGTCTTCATAAATATGCCTGATACATTTCCGAATATGAATGGATATCACGTTTTCTTTTTTGATTTCCTGCATCCGTTTTGTATAATCGATACACATATCTTGAAACAGTGTCTCTAAAGCGTCGCTGTCAGCGGCCCGGTCCGCTTTGCGGCTGTAAATGTCCGCAATCATATAAGCTTCGTCATGGCCAAGTCCCCCGTCTATGCCTGATTCTGCGAGAAATGCCGCCAGGATCATGAAATGATATTTTCTGTTTTTCAATTCGTCTTTTGTCAAGATCCTTATTCCTGCAGACAGCGTTGCCGTGCCTGATAAGATCAGGAGCTTCACCTTTTCAACGTCGCCGTTTCGGATGGCATCCGGCAGCGCTTCGTCAAAGAAGCAGGGCCCTTTTTCGCAGCCGTATACCTTCTGTTGATATAATTGTCGGTTGATTGTGGCAAACGCTGCACAATCACGGAGAGGAGGCGCGGAATGCAGCAGACGGATTTTACCAGGGGTCCCATTACCAAATCCCTTTTGTCCTTTTTCTTTTCCATGCTGCTTGCCAATATCTTACAGCAGTTTTATTCGTTTGCGGACATGGTGATCATCGGTAAGGGGTTGGGTGATGAAGCGGTTGCCGCAGTCGGAAATTTTACCACATTTTCCTTTTTGATCACGGGTTTTATCATGGGCGTGACAAATGGTTTCTCCGTCATGATATCGCAGACATACGGGGAAAAGGATTTTGCTGCACTTAGAAAGGCAGCGGCTTTGGCTGTTAAGTTATCGGTTCTGATGGCAGCCGTTCTCACGGGGATCGGATTATGGATTTTGTATCCCGTTTTGCAGATGATGAAAACGGATCAAATGCTGGTAACGGATTGCCTGACTTATGGCCGCGTGATATTCGGCGGTTTGTTGATCACGGTGTTTTACAATCTGTTTTCAGCCATATTAAGGGCGGTGGGGGACAGCAAAACGCCGCTGCTTGCAATCGGCGTTTCCTCCTGTATCAATTTAGGACTGGATTTTTTGTTTCTCTTTTGGTTTGACACCGGCGTTGCAGGGCCGGCATGGGCAACGATTGCTGCGCAGCTTGTGTCTGTGGGAATCTGCTGTTGCCGACTCTATCAGATCAGGGAATTTCGATTAAGCAGAAGCGATTTTGCTTTTGACGGGAAAATGGAAAGGGAACTGTTAAGAAACGGTGTGCCCATGACGTTTATGAATTCCATTACCTCCGTGGGCTGCATTTTTGTGCAGGGCTGCGTAAACGGGTATGGCGTTATTTATACATCTGCGTATTCGGTCTGCAACAAATATCTGAATTTTTTCATGCTGCCGGGAATTACGATAGGGTTTGCCGTATCAGCGTTTTCCGGGCAGAATTTCGGGGCGAAAAAGTTTGCAAGGATTTGCGGCGGCGTAAAGGCCGCCTGTATCATGGCGGGTGTTTCATCGCTTTTTCTCGGAATGGTTTTGTTTTTCTTTGCCAAACCGCTGGCGGGATTGATGCTTACCGGGCAGGCGGCAATTGGCCATACGGCTGTTTTTCTGAGATTTTTAGCGATGTTTCTTATCCTGCTCAATCTGCTGTTTGTGTTCAGAAGCTGTTTGCAGGGAATGGGAAAGCCGGCCGTCCCCATGTGTTCCGGCATTGTGGAAATGGCGGTCCGCATATGTGTCATTTTTCTGGGCCTGCCTGTGGTTGGCTTTGCAGCAGCCGCTTATGCGGAAGGGACGGCGTGGCTTGGCGCGCTGTTTATCAATCTCGCCGCGTACCTGTTTGTTCCCGAGCGGATGGAAAAGGAAGGCGATGCCTTTAAGCTACATAGAAATACATGAAGATAAAGTGACATACACTTCCGCCCATCACAAATAAATGAAAAATTTCGTGGGATCCGAAGCCCTTGTGTTTCTCGTTAAAAATGGGCAGTTTTAGGGCGTAAATCACGCCGCCCACCGTATAGAAGATGCCGCCTGCTAAAAGCCACGAAAAGGCAGCCCTTGAAAGGGTATTCCAAAGCGTGCCGAAAACAGCGAGGCAGGCCCATCCCATAGCGATGTACAGGATCGACGAAAACCATTTCGGACAGGTGATCCAGCACATTTTAATGATCATGCCCGCGATGGCGATGCTCCAGACTGTGGCTAAGAGCGTATAACCGCGGCGGTCGCCGAGGATCACCAGGCAGACCGGGGTGTAAGAACCGGCAATCAGCACAAAGATCATCATATGATCCAGCTTGCGGAATATCTTTAAAATGCTGTCCTTTACGGTAACGCTGTGGTAGAGGGCGCTTGCGCCGTAGAGGGCTATCATGCTGACGATAAATACGGCCAACGCGATAAAAACCATGTGATCGGCACAGGAGGAGGCTTTCACCATAAGCGGCGTTGCCGCGATAATGGCCATCATCATGCCGATGAAATGGGTGATGGCGCTTCCGGGTTCACGAATGGTAATCTGCATAAAATCAACTCCTTTATCAAGAATAACATTAACACTTTATGATGTAGTTTTCAAAACTACATGTTACATAGTATGATACTACTACTTAAAATGTGCAAAGTCAATCCTTTTATGCAGATGTTTTAAGTTGTTTTCCATGTGCGCCTATGATAAAATAATGATGCGGCATGGCTCGAAACACAACATGGAAGAAAGATTGAAAAATCAGCACAAAAGCTGCGACATGGAGGACATGATGAATACTGCCACTTTAACGATTGATGACTTTTCGTCCAAGAATACGCCTGCAATCGTGGATTATCTGCAGGAAAAAGGAATTAAACCGATTTTTTTTGCGACCGGACAGAATGTGGAGCATTATTATGAGGAAGCGCTCTATGCTGTCAGGAAGGGAATGATCGTGGGAAATCACAGTTATTCGCACCCTGCGTTTTCTTCCTTATCATTGGAAGAGTGTATCAGGGAAATAGAAAACTGTGAGAGTGTTCTTGACAGATTATATCGGGACGGCGGCGCGGAGCGGCGTTTCAGGCCGTTTCGGTTTCCCTATGGAGATAAGGGCGGGGAAAACAAGGCCGCGTTACAGAAGTATTTAAAGGAACAGGGATTTCACAAAGTAGAGGATACACACCTGTCCTATCCGTGGTGGAAAGAAAACGGTCTGGACCGGGATATCGACACTTTCTGGACATTTGACTTTGCGGAGTATAATATGCACCTGAATCCTGATTTTACCAAGGAATCCGTGTGGAAAAGAATGCATGATGACAAGCCGGAAAACGGTGCGGCTTTGTTTGGTAAAAATAACAGACATATCCTGCTTTTGCATGCCCATGACGAGACGGAGGAAATACTGCCGGAATACTATAAGCTGTTCATGGAAGAACTTTTGAAAAACGGCGTGACATTTGACGAACCGGCGTTTCAGTCCTCTTCGATCACATGAATTTCCAGATAATCAAAGGGGATCTCTTCTATAAAATTGTCCTGTGAGAAGCGCGCCTTGCTGTGACGTTTGAAATCGGAAACGGTGGCATCGAGCCAGATTGGTTTTCCCAGATCAAATTGCAGGCAGACTTCTTCCAGGGCGTCAAACACCTTGTGGGTGCGTGTTTCCTGCCGCGCATCCTCAATCACGGTGTCCTTTACCATGCGGTTGTCCTTAAATTCTTTTGCCCACAGACGAAACATACTGATTTCCTTCACCTATCATTTATTGCCATACTGATATCAATATACAAATCTTTGCGGTAAAAGTAAAGACCGCAAATATTTTTTGCACGTTCGTTTATTTATGTTATACTGAATCCATGAAAAATGCAAAGAAAATGGAATCTTTTCCGGGAAACGGCATATCTTTTTATTTGGTGGCAGACAGGAGGCTTCTTTGTCATGCCTTCCTCTGGGGCGTGCCGTTTGCCGTCTCCTGTGTGCTGGGGTGGCGGCTGGTTCATGAGGGAACGGTGTTTGGCCCTGGCGGTACGGCTTTCGCTTATGCGGGCAGTTTTTTCCTGTTCCTTTTGGAGACGGTGCTCTTGTCTTTGCCAGCGGCGGCGCTTGCCGCGCTTGTTCTGCGTGGCGGACAGGGGATGCACGGACTGTGCGAAAGGCGGGAGGATGGCAAGATGTGGCTTTTTTACAGTCTGGTGATTTTTTTATGCTGGATGCCGGTTTTTCTTGCTTATTACCCGTCCGTTTTTGCTTACGATGCGGAGGGACAGCTCTATCAGGTGATTGCAAAAGATTACAGCACGCATCATCCGCTTGTGCATACCTTATTTTTAGGGGCTTTTTTTCGGCTGGGCGGTGCGGTCGGTTCTTACCAGACAGGGATGGCGGTGCATTCCGTGGTGCAGATGCTCCTGATGGCGGCAGCTTTTGGGCGGGCACTCTCATGGTTGTATGAGAAGAAGGTGCCAAAAGGGATCAGGATCCTGCTCCTTGTGTTTTACGCCCTGTTTCCGGCGAATTCCATTCTGGCCCTGAGCACGACGAAAGACGTACTCTTTTCGGCGCTTGTGCTTTTGTATACGCTGAAAAGCTACCGCTTTGTTGATGATTGCAGTCGGGAGCCGTCAGGGAGCGGCGCGGACGGCCGCGGCGTGTCGGGTGAAGGCGCGGTCGGCACGGCAGTTTTTGTACTTCTTGCGGTACTGATGTTACTGTTTCGAAACAATGCGGTGTACGCCTATGTGATCAGTATACCGATCGTCGGGGTGGGAGTTAAAAAACGAAAAAAATATCTGTATGTGTCATTCATCGTACTGGTACTGTTTGGCATAAGCGCCTTTGTGTTGAAGGCCGCAACATGCGCACAAAACGGCAGCCCGCGGGAAATGCTCAGTGTTCCCCTGCAGCAGATGGCGCGCGCAAGAGTGGAGGCGGAAGAGCAGATCGACCCGTCCCTGCGGCAGGAACTTGACAAATACATGCCGGCCGAGTGGGTCTTTGCGGCGTATGATCCGCACCTTGCGGATCCGGTCAAAAACCGTGCGGTGATCCATGATGATCCTGCGGGACTGATCAGGGCCTGGATGCGGCTGGGACTGCAGTTTCCGACGATTTATGCGGATGCCTTTCTGGACAATTCTCTGGGCATGTGGTATCTGTGGGATACCTCTCATGCGCAGGTGTATGGGATCGGCACGGAAAGCGGCTTTGGTTATCTTTCCACGGATAACCGCACGATGCCGGCGGGCTGTGAGATTGTGGAGAAAAGTTTTTTCCCCGGCCTGCGCGCTCTTATGGAACGGATCGTATCGGATAATACTTATCAGAAAATACCGTTTGTCCGCCTGCTGTTTGCGCCTGCGCTCTACTGGTGGCTCTTGTGGCTTTATATGGTGGCAGTTCTTTACCATAGAAAGAAACGGCAAATGCTTCCGGCGGTGTTCCTGATCGCCTATTATCTGACGCTGCTGCTGTCGCCAACGGTGATTGTGCGATATTTATATCCGCTAATGGTGACAGTTCCCGTCATATTTTCCTATGTCTGGACGGATAATCTTGACAGAATGCAGGAAAATACACAATAAATTATTAAAATTTAGGAAAATTTTGGCTAAAATATACATTTTTTGTGCGGGTGTGGTATAATATACATGATAGCAACGAGCAGTGAACAGACGTGAGATGGAAAACGGCAGCGTGTACTGCACAATCTATGTAGGATCGAGGGAGTTATTTGTTATGGAAGTAATGGTTGAAAGAGATAAAGACGGCGATATTGACAGTTGGAAAGAGCTGCAATTGATTTATAATTCCGCATTGAAACAGATATCGACAAAGCTGGAGATTTTAAACGACGAGTTTCAGCACGTGCACCGCTACAATCCGATCGAGCACATCAAGTGGCGCATCAAGACGCCTGAGAGCATCGTCAAAAAATTGAAAAAGCACGGCAAGGAGTCTACCCTGGAAAATATGGTCAAGTATGTCAATGACATTGCGGGCATCCGTGTAATCTGTTCTTTTGCGTCGGATATTTATCAGATCGCGGAGATGATCAGCAGCCAACGCGACATACGTGTCCTTTCCGTGAAGGATTATATCGTGAATCCGAAGGCCAGCGGCTACAAGAGCTACCATATGCTGGTGTCGGTTCCCGTTTATCTTTCGGATCGGATCGCGGATACGAAGGTGGAGATTCAGATCCGCACGGTTGCCATGGATTTCTGGGCGAGCCTTGAGCACAAGATCCATTATAAATTCGAGGGGAATGCGCCGGAGCATATCAGGGAACAGTTGGTGGAGTGCGCCCAGATGGTGGCGGCTTTGGATGCCAGGATGATGTCCCTGAATGAGGAAATCTTACATATCGGGCAGGAGGAAGAAGTTTCGCACATCAGACAGGAAGAAGAGGACTGAAAAGTCCTCTTTTTGTTTGCGCGCATAAGCAGAGACTCGAAATGCGCGTAACATGAGGAGTGCCCAGGCACCTTGCGGCACCCGGGCTATTATGAAAAAATTTATCTATGTGTATAAGTTATACGACATCTCGTTTGATTTATGTTAAATTTAGTATACTTCCACAATATGAATAAACTGTGAACAAAATGTAAAGTTATAGTTAATATTCCCAACAATGCAAAAGGCGGGGAGATAAATATATGCAATGTGCACAAAAAGAGAAAACTTTTCCCTGTTGTCAAAGAAAGCGGGAAATGGTAAGATGTACGAGGTGGCAATGAGTGGTGCACGATTTGTGACGCACGGCAAAGCAGAGAGGAAATAAAGATGGATACTTTTATCGATAAACTTGCACAGAAAAGAAACGCGCAGGAAATGATTCGCGCAAATTCGGCGGCGGAGGCTGCCAAAATGGCGCAGATGCAGAATCAATTGAAAGCCTATGATGAGGTCATGCAGGAGATCCGCAGGGTAAATCTCAAGACTTCCGAGAATGTGGAGAGTGTACAAAAGGTTCTTTCGGAGTGCATGGAAAAGCTGGATACTCTGGAAGCGGAGAAAAAGGATGCAGAAAATGTGGAGCAGGAACTTGCCGCGGTCAAGGCGCTTTTGGAAGAGCGCATTTCGCAGTCCGAGGACTTTATGCACAAGGAGAATGTGAAAGTCTATCGCAATGTGCAGGCGGCATTCACGGAAGAACTCACAAAACAGACTGAGCAGGCAAAAGCGGTCAAGGGTGGGGGGACGCCTCTGTGGTTGTCCATTGTGATCCTGGTGGGTGTGATAGCAGATATCGCAGTCACTTTGATTCCGTTTATTTTGCAATTGACGAATAGTAAACCGTTTTAAGGTTAAGCTATGGATGCGCAGAAAAGATGATTGCATATTATCCGAATGAAAATATTGAGCAGACATTATAAAAAAATGAGAATTGCATATATTAAGGTTGCGGTGCTTGCGTGTGTTGCCGCCGCCTTTTTCCTGCCGCAATGGCAGAGCCTTGAAAGTACCGGGGATAATTATTTCACGGTGTACTTAAACGGCGTGCAGGTAGGCGTGATGGGCGATGCGAAAGAAGCCGATGTGTGTCTGATCGAAGCCAGAAGGAGCCTTGCCGGCGAGAGCGATGAGATGGTGCTTGCCGAGAGTAATCTTACCTGGGAGGGCGAGGAGGTACTCTGGGGCGAAATAGATGACAAAGATGTCATAATTTCCAATATGCTGACTGCGCTGCGGGGCAGCGTCAAGGAGACCTTGAACCGATCCTACACGGTGAAGATCAATGAGTACACCGTCAATCTGGCGAGTACGGAGGAGGTACTTGCACTGCTGCAGGCTTCCCTCAAAAAGTATGATACCGAAAGAAATTACTATGCGGATCTGGTGCTCGACTCCGAACGTGAGTTGAATGTACTGACGACACAGATTTATTCCAAGAAGGAGTTTCAGGAAGAAGAAACGGAAGAAGTTATGACCAGCGCCGGCATTAACGCTGCGCTGAATGATATTTTTGCGGATATCGAACCGGCTATGGAGAAAGATTTTTCCGACTATGAATTGGGGCTTTTGGAGCTCAATTTCGGCGATACGGTGGAAGTGGTAGAATCCTATCTGCAGGATTATGAACTGACGCCTCTGGATCAGGCAATCGAGGAAGTGACCAAAGATCAGGAAAAAGAGCAGATTTACGAAGTGGTTGCGGGAGATACGCTTTCCCAGATCGCGGAGAATAACGGGATCCCGCTGGATCGGCTGATTGCCATGAACGAGACGATCGAGGATGAAAATTCCCTGATTCGCGTGGGAGACGAGCTGATCGTGACCGTGCCGGAGCCGGAGCTTTCCGTGGAACGCACGGAGCAGATGTACTATGAAGAAGATTACGAAGCAGATATCATCTATGTAGATAATGACGATTGGTACACAAATCAAACACAGACTTTGCAGGAGCCTTCCGCGGGCCATCGCAAGGTGGTGGTGGACGTATCTTATCGCAACAATGAGGAGGTTTCCAGGGAAATTCTGAAAGAGGAAATCACCTATGCGGCTGTGCCTAAGATCGTGGAGCGCGGTACAAAGATTCCGCCCACTTATTTAAAACCGATTTCGGGCGGCAGGCTTTCCTCGAGATTTGGCAGGCGTAAGGCGCCTACCAGAGGCGCGAGCACCTATCATAAAGGTGTGGATTGGGCGACGCCCGTCGGTACGGCGGTTATGGCGTCCTGTACGGGCAGGGTTTCCAGAGCAGGCTGGGGGAAAGGCTACGGCTATGTGGTCTATATCGACCATGCGGACGGCAGGCAGACCCGCTACGGGCATTTGAGCAAGATTTTAGTGAAACAGGGACAGACTGTGAATCAGGGTCAGAAGATTGCCCTTAGCGGCAATACCGGCGTGAGTACGGGGCCGCATATTCACTTTGAAATCCTGATCAATGGGACACAGGTGAATCCGTTCGATTACCTGAATTGACGGCTCACTTCGCGGCTTTGTGAATGCCGTGGCCAACAGCAGACTTTACAAATATGTAAAATCTGGTATACTGTACTTTAATGTTTGTATATTTTATGATTGATATTTAAATTTGGTTATTATCCGATTGTGAAAGGCAAGTAAACATATATGGAACAATATGCGATTAAAGGCGGGAATCCGTTAGTCGGCGAGGTGGAGATCGGCGGCGCTAAGAATGCCGCGCTTGCAATTCTGGCGGCAGCTATTATGACGGATGAGACCGTAGTGATAGAGAATGTGCCCGATGTCAGGGACACCAATGTGATGATGCAGGCGATGGAGAGTATCGGCGTGGTGATCAACCGAATCGACAGGCATACGGTGCAGATCAACGCTTCACAGGTTCACGATCTGGTGATCGAGGACGATTATATCAAAAAGATCAGGGCTTCCTACTATCTTCTGGGAGCGCTTTTAGGCAAATACAGCAAGGCGGAGGTTGCGCTTCCGGGCGGCTGTAATATCGGACTTAGGCCCATTGATCAGCATATCAAGGGATTTCGGGCGCTGGGCGCGAGTGTCAGGATCGAGCACGGCCTGATCATCACCGAGGCGAATAAGCTAAAGGGCAACCATATCTACATGGACGTGGTGACCGTGGGAGCGACCATGAACGTGATGATGGCGGCAGTGATGGCGGAGGGCACTACGGTGATCGAGAACGCGGCCAAAGAACCTCATGTCGTTGATCTTGCCAGCTTTTTAAACAGTATGGGCGCCAATATCAAGGGCGCGGGTACCGATGTGATCCGTATCAAGGGCGTGCAAAAGCTCCACGGAACGGAGTACGGCATTATTCCCGATCAGATCGAGGCGGGTACGTTCATGTTTGCGGCGGCGGTGACCAAGGGCGACGTGACGGTGAAGAACGTGATCCCCAAGCACTTAGAATCCATCAGCGCAAAACTTTTGGAAATCGGCTGTGAGATCGAGGAGTCTGATGACGCGGTGCGTGTGGTGGCATCAAAACCTCTCGGGCATACCCATGTCAAGACTTTGCCTTATCCGGGATTTCCCACGGATATGCAGCCGCAGATCACGGTGGCACTGGGACTTTCCACAGGTACCAGCATTGTGACGGAGAGTATTTTCGAGAATCGTTTTAAATATGTGGACGAGCTTACCAGCATGGGGGCGAATATCAAGGTGGAAGGCAATACCGCCATTATCGACGGTGTTTCCAAATATACCGGGGCCGGCATAACCGCGCCTGATCTGCGTGCAGGCGCTGCGCTTGTTATCGCGGCATTGGCGGCGGACGGGGTCAGCACGGTGGACAATATAAAGTATATTGAGCGCGGCTATGAGGACTTTCATTTGAAGCTGCAGGGTTTGGGTGCGCAGATTGACCTGGTGACAACGGAGCGGGAACTGCAGAAATTTAAATTGAAGGTAAGTTGACGATCGGGTATTGACACAAAATACAGATGGGTGTATTTTAGTGTATAGATAAGAAGTGCAGACAAAAATTTTATATCGCGATATCTTTCTCTTATTCAGAGTGGTGGAGATACATAGGATCGATGAAGCCACGGCAACCCCTGACAAGGAAGGTGCCAACCTGAGCGAAGCTGCTATGCAGCATGATCGAACAATAAGAGGATTTGGTGGTTGTATGTCGAGTCCCCTTATTTCGAAGAGAAATAAGAGGGCTTCTTTTATTAAAAAAATCATAAAAACAAAGGAGAGGAAACATGGAGAAAAGATTATTTACATCCGAGTCTGTAACAGAGGGACATCCCGACAAAGTCTGCGACGCGATCTCTGACGCGATCCTGGATGCCTGCATGGAAAAAGATCCCATGAGCCGCGTGGCCTGTGAAACGGCGGTCTGCACGGGGTTTGTGCTGGTGACGGGCGAGATTACGACCAATGCGTACGTGGATATGCAGAAAATCGTGCGTGATACCGTTAAGGAAATTGGCTACACGAAGTCAGAGTACGGTTTTGATGCCAACACCTGCGCGGTGTTCGTAGCGATCGACGAGCAGTCGGCGGATATCGCGATGGGCGTGGACAAGGCGCTGGAAGCAAAGAAGGGTGAGCAGACCGACAATCTGGACACGGGCGCGGGCGATCAGGGTATGATGTTCGGCTACGCGACCAACGAGACCGAGGCTTACATGCCTTATCCCATCGATTTGGCGCACAAGCTGGCAAAGAAACTGACGGAAGTCCGTAAGAACGGCACGCTTAAGTATTTGAGACCCGACGGCAAGAGCCAGGTTTCCGTGGAGTACGACGAGGACGGCAAGCCGGTTCGTCTGGAGGCAGTCGTATTATCCACCCAGCATGACGATGACGTGACGCAGGAGCAGATTCACGAGGATATCAAAAAGTATGTGTTTGATCCCGTTCTGCCGAAGGAACTCATCGACGATAAGACCAAATTCTTTATCAATCCTACGGGACGTTTCGTGATCGGCGGCCCTCACGGCGATGCGGGATTGACAGGCCGTAAGATCATCGTGGACACCTACGGCGGCTATGCCCGTCACGGCGGCGGTGCTTTCTCCGGCAAGGACTGCACAAAGGTGGACCGTTCTGCGGCTTACGCGGCGCGTTATGTGGCAAAGAATATCGTGGCGGCAGGCATCGCGGACAAGTGCGAGATTCAGCTTTCCTACGCAATCGGTGTGGCACAGCCCACTTCCGTTATGGTGGACACCTTCGGCACGGGCAAGATTGCGGACGACAAGCTGGTGGAGATTGTGAGAGAAAACTTTGATCTGCGGCCCGCAGGCATTATCAAGATGCTCGATCTGCGCCGTCCGATCTACAAGCAGACCGCGGCATACGGACACTTTGGCAGAGACGATCTGGATCTGCCTTGGGAGAAACTTGACAAGGTGGATGCGCTGAAGAAGTATCTGTAACACATATGACACGAATGTCATAAACAAAATAGCAAAGCCCCTGCGACTAAATGGCGCGGGGGCTTTTTGAAATTGTATTTAGCATGTTTCCGATTGTGAAACGATTGACCAAATAATGGATATCGTGTAAAATATTATAAAATAAGCGGCAGTCTCACTTTAAGGACGGACTGCATGTCGAAATTTAGGATAAGTTTTAGGGGTAAGAGCTGGAGGCGGAAGATATGCGCAGGATATGGAAAAAGACGGCAGCCTTTGGTCTGGCGGTGCTGGTCGGGGCCATGATGCCGATGAGTACGATGTTGGCGGAAGAAAAGGAAGAGACGGCTGTGAGCGCAGTTTCTGCAAATGATATTCCGGAAACTGCGGCAGCGCCTGTGATTGCCATCACAAGGGACGGAAATGACTGCACTTGCAGCCTGGGAGGTAAGATTACTTTTGAATATATCAATTATTGGGGACCGCAAGTAGCGTTTTTGGTTCAGAGTGATCAATCGGTTTCCGTTTCCTGGTATAAGGACAGTGTGACGGATATCGAAGCCGAAGCAAAGACGGAAGAACAGATGGATTCTTTGAGCTGGACGAAGCAGCAGTCTTCGTCCGAAACTGTTTGTCTCTCCCAAGATGGAAAATATGTTATCTATGTAAAAGTGGAAGCAGGGACACAGAAATATTACGCCCGTTCCAATGGAATCGTTGTAGATACGCAGAAACCTGTGATAAAAGAAGCTGCGTCGGGGCAGCCATTGGTGACGGGACAGACATATTCGAAAGAAACCAGATTTGTGGTGGAGGACGCCAATTTAAAAAGTGTTCTGGTAAACCAGCAGCCCGTGGCACCCGAAAACGGCAGTTATATGATGGCGGCAAAGGAGAACAGTACAGCCTGTGAGATCAAGGCGATCGACGAGGCGGGCAATGAAGAGTCCTGCAGCATTACGATATCAGGAACCGAGACGCCGGAACCCAAGCCGGAGGAGCCGGAAACACCGGATGAGAGTAATGTCATTTCCAAAAGCGGCGAATATGCGTTGAAAGCGGGCGTGAAATATCATCTGGCAGAAGGGAAATGGAAAGTGAGTGGTGATAAGTCGGTTTACCGGGGCGACAGAGATTTTTATGTGACAGTCGACGGCAACTATCAATTTTCAAAATAGCATCACGGATAAGAACATTGAGCCGAAAGAGGGGCGGGGAAGATGGTACAGAAATTACTGTCATATAAAAAAATCATAATTTGTACCTGTGCGGCGGTGGCGGTGATTGCAGTGGCGGCGATCATACTGCTGTCAAATAAGGAAGAATCATATCGATCCATCATGGTTTACGATGTTGAGGGAAGCGCCGTGATCGAGCGGGCGAGTGTGGGAACCATGGACGCGGCGGAGAACCTTTATCTGGAATCGGGCGATCGTGTCAGCGTAGCGGCGGATTCCGGTATGCGTATGAAACTGGATAACGATAAATATGTGATGGCGGAGGCGGAGACGATTTTTTCCGTGGAGGCGGAAGGAACGGACGCGGATTCCAGGACAAAGATCTGTCTGGAACAGGGCGCGATCACCAATGAGATTCAAAATCCTCTGAGCGAGGGATCGCAGTTTGAGACTTCCACGCCCAATTCGGTGATGGCGGTCAGAGGAACGATTTATCGTGTAGAATTGTGCACGGATGAGAATACGGATAATGAAGAAATGATCACAAAACTGTGCTGCTTTCAGGGACAGGTGGGGACAAAGCCCATTCTTCCGGACGGATCTTTCGGAGAAGAGGTAATGGTTCCGGCAGGCAGTGAACTTACCGTAAACCAAGACGGAACGGTGAGCGAGATCAGGGACATTGCCTATGATGAGCTTTCCCCGCAGGCAGTCGTAAATCTGCTTACCATGATGGAGAACGGTCAGGAGATGACGGGTATTTCGGCGGCGGATCTCATGCAGATGACTTCGGAGACGGAGGATGTCAGCGAGACGGCTGAGAGTGAGAACACGCAGACCGAGCTGCCTGAGACTGCGCAGGCGGAGCCGGATTCGGAGAGCGATGCAGAAACGGATACGCAGATACATACCGCAGTGGGTAAGGAAAAGAATGTGGACAAAAAGCAGCCTCCGAAGGAGCAGGAGCAAGCGGCCCCGCAGCCGCCCACACCTGAGAAAAAACCGCCAAAACCGGCGCAGCCGGAGAACAAAGGCGGCACGGGAAATGGGAATTCAGGGGGAGGTGACTCTCACAACGATCGTCCCGATTCGGATCAGGGGGAAGATGATCAGCCGGAGGAACCCGACGAACCGGAAAAAACGCCTGAACCGAAAGTTTACAAGGTGACCTTTCTGTATCAGGGCGAGGTATTTGCAACACAGAGCGTAAAGAGCGGAAAGACCGCTTCCGCGCCTGTGCTTGTTCCGGAAGCGGACGGCGCCTGGGATTTTGATTTTAAGAAAAAGATCAGGGCAAATACGACGGTAACATGGAAAGGCGGGCAATAAGTTTCCATATCGGGACTGACATGGGAGAACTGAGAGATACAAGCGATGAGATATTTCAGTAAAATGAAAACGGCGGCGGTTACTGCCGCCGTTGTTTTGGCTTCTCTGGCGTTTACTTATATCGGCACGGTGGGTTTCATTGACATAGGGATATCCGACAGGCTGAACCAGCGCGAGAGTGTCACCAACAAAAAAATATATATCATCGGGATTGACGATAAGACGCTGGAGCGGTACGGTCCCGTCAACACCTGGAGCAGGGAGGTCCCGGCGCAGCTGGTATCTGTGTTAAACGGTGCGGGCGGCGTGCGTCCTGCTGTGATTGGGTTTGATGTGATTTACAGCGAGGAGGCGGATCGGGAGGCGGACGATGCGTTTGCCCGTGTCTGCAAAGAGGCGGAAAATGTTGTCCTGGCGATGAGTTTTTCTTTTAAAGAACAGCCCGAGAAAGGGGCGGACGGCCGGATCGTTTACAATCCCTATCATGTGGATCATGTGACCTGGCCGTATGACAGCCTGAAAAAGGAAGTACGGTGTGGCTTTGCCAATACCTTTGTGGATACGGACGGCTATGTGCGGCAGGCTATGGCGTATCTGGAGCATGAGGGGGAGAGGGTGTACAGCCTTTCTGCTCAGGTTTATAAAGTCTATCGGGAAAGCCGTGGAAAAGAGGCGGTGTTTCCTGCCGTGTATGGAAGAAATAACAGATTTTATTTTACGTATTCCGGTAAAGCGGGAGGCTACAGCGTCGTCTCCATGGCGGACGTGCTGGACGGAACGGTCGATTCGGCAATCTTTCAGGATGCGGTGGTGCTGGTGGGCGCTTACGCGGTGGGGATGCAGGATGCCTATATGCCCGCCATTGCCCACAACAGCCAGATGTACGGGGTGGAGATACACGCGAACATCATTGAGGCGCTGCTGGAAGGAAAGACACAGCTGCCGATTTCTCCCTTTGTGTATGCGCTGGCGGCGGCGCTTCTTTGCGGCGTATTTTATGTATGCAGCGAGAAAATGCGGATGCTGTATTCCACGATCCTGATGGCGGTGTTCATCGTTCTTGACTTTGTCTTTGTTAAAGTCATGTATGCACACGGCCGTATCGTGCCGACGATTCTTGTGCCGATCTGCCTGTTTGTCATTTGGCTGGCACAGATGGTGCGCGGCTATCTGGCGGAGATCATGCGAAGGCGAAGGGTGGTCAATGTTTTTAAACAATATGTGGCACCCCAGGTGGTGGATAAGATTAGCAAAGATAAGGATTTTGAGCTGGTGCTCGGCGGGGAGAACCGCCATATTGCGGTATTGTTTGTGGATATTCGAGGATTTACCACAATGTCGGAGAGTCTAAAACCGGAGGAAGTGGTGGAGATTTTAAATGAATATCTGGGCCTTACCACGCAGGCGATTTTTGATAACGGCGGAACGCTTGATAAGTTTGTGGGGGATGCGACCATGGCGGTGTTCAACGCGCCTTTCGATCTGGATGATTATATTTTCCGTGCTGTTATGACTGCATGGGATATGCAGGCGGGGGCGGAGCGAATCGCTGAAAAGTTTCGAGAAAGATTTGGAAAGAGCGTATCCTTCGGAATCGGTGTCAACTGCGGCAATGCCGTTGTAGGAAATATCGGCTGCGACTTCCGCATGGATTATACGGCAATCGGCGATACGGTCAATACGGCGGCCCGATTGGAAAGCAATGCGCGTCCCGGCCAGATCCTGATCAGTGCCGAAGTTTATGAGGCGGTAAAAGATCGGGTGGACGCAGCACCCATCGGAGAGATCCCTTTGAAGGGAAAGAGTAACGGCGTTTTTGTATATCAGGTAAATTGTGTAACAAGACAGGGTGTGACGGAGGAAACATGAGCAAACTGTATTTGGTTCCCGACAGAAGCGATATGGAGCGGATCCGTGCGTTGGCGGCAGAGTACGGATGCGCGTTTGAATATAATGATTTCTTTTTGCCAAAGGTGATGGAGGATCCCCAAAAGCAGAAAGAGATCATTGAGAACTATCGAATGTCTCAAAAACCGTTTCCATTTGAAACAGATACCATGCACGGGGCATTTTTTGATGTGACGATCCACAGCGACGATCCTCTGATCAGGGACGCTTCCATGCTGCGGGTAAGGCAGTCTATGGAGATTGCAAAAAGCATGGGGCTAAAGGGCGTTGTGTTTCACACGGGACGTCTGGCAGGATTTCGGGCGGCGGGTTATTTGCAAAACTGGCGAGACAGAAACGAAGCGTTTTTTGCGGAGCTTGCCGGTCAATACCCGGCGCAGCAGATCTATATGGAAAATATGTTTGATGAGGCACCGGATATTCTGGCGGGACTGGCGGAAAAGATGCGGGACGTCAAAAATTTCGGCGTTTGTCTGGACTATGCGCATGCCATGCTTTCCAAGTGTCCGGGGCGGGAGTGGATTGAGGCACTGGCGCCCTATATCCGGCACATCCATATCAATGACAACGATCTGCAGAACGATCTGCACCTGGCCGTTGGCGCCGGAACATTGGATTGGCAGGAATTTGACAGCCTGATCAGAGAATATCGGGTAGAAGCGCCGGTGCTGGTGGAGGTAAACGGATATGAAGCGCAGAAAGAATCGCTGCAGTACTTGAAGAGACACGGGATCTATCCGATGGAAAGGGAGAGGGAATAGAGGAAATGATGCATCTGCAATACGAAGATTTTGAAAAGATAATGGACATTGGCATACGCCTTTCCACGGAAAGAAACAGGAACCGTCTGCTCATGACCATTCTGGATAAGGGGATGGAGATCACGAACTGTGACGCGAGTACCCTGTATCTGTATGAGAATGACCGGCTTACATTTAAGTTTATGAAGACGCTTTCCAAAGGCATAAGCAGGGGATTAAACGGGGAAGTCATTGATTTGCCGCCTGTGCCGATGAAGGAGGAAAATGTGTGCTCCTATGCGGCAATCCACCGGGAAGTTGTGAATATCCCCGATGTGTATGCGAGCAGCCGCTTTGATTTTTCCGGGCCCAGACAGTATGACAGTCTGACGGGGTATCGGACGCAGTCGCAGCTGGTCGTGCCTTTGGCAAATAATGAAAATGAACTGATCGGCGTCCTGCAGTTGATCAATGCCATGGATGAAGACGGCAGCGTGACGGCATTTGGCGAGGAGTATGAGATCATCATCCGCGCATTAGGAGCCATCGCTGCGATTGAACTGACAAACCTCTCTTATGTGGAGGCGTTGAAGGCGCAGATCTATTCGTTTGTGGAGGCGCTCACGACGGCGCTGGAGGAAAGGACACCTTATAATGCCCTGCATACCAGGAATGTAGAAAAATATGCGAGTCTGCTGGCGGATTATATTACCAAATTACATAAAGAAGGAAAATGTGACAGTACCTTTGATCCGGCCGGAAAGGAACAGTTGATGCTGGCGGCGCTCATTCACGATATCGGTAAGATGGTGGTACCCTTAAGCATTATGAATAAGGCGACCAGACTGGATGCGCGGATCGAGAAAGTGGACGACCGTTTTAAGCTGCTGAAAGTGCTGTATGAGGTCGATATGCTGCGGGGAAGGATCACCCCTGAAGAATACGAGGCGGTCAGCAGGGATTTGGAGTCGGAGCTTATCTTTATTCATGAAATGGATGTGATCGACCATGTGAGCGACGAAGACTGCGAACATATCCGGCAACTTGCCGAAAAGCAGCATGTCAGCGAGGATGGGGAGGTGCTTGTTTATCTGACAAAAAAGGAGGCGGAATGCTTAAGCATCCGCAGCGGTACGCTGACGGTACAGGAACGCAAAGAGATGGAAAACCATGTGGTCATGACCTCTAAAATCCTGGAAAAGGTGCAGTTTTACAAGGGGTTTTCCATGGTACCAAAGTGGGTGGGCGCTCACCACGAGTATCTTGACGGCAGCGGTTATCCGAACGGCTTGAAGGGCGACGAACTGGATCTGGAGACGAGGCTTTTGACAGTGGTTGATATCTATGATGCACTGGTGGCGACGGACAGACCTTACAAACAGCCGATTTCGAGACAGGGAGCGATTCAGATTTTGAAAGATATGGCGCAGAGAGGGAAGGTTGATCTGCAGCTTGTGGAGTGGCTGGATGAGGCGCTGGGGGAGGAAGACGGATGAACCCATATAAAATCCTTCTTGTGGAGGATGACGCTGAGATCAGCGAAATGTTAAAAAACTATCTGGAGACGGAAAACTTTGAGGTGGCGTGCGCCCTTGACGGTCAGCACGCCTGCACTATGTTTGACGATAAGCCCTTTGACCTGGTCCTTTTGGATCTGATGATTCCGAAGATAAGCGGCATGGGCGTGATGCAGCATATTCGGGGAAAAAGTTATGTGCCGATCATCATTCTCTCCGCCAGGGATTCAGAGAGTGACAAGACGCTGGGGCTGGGGCTTGGAGCGGACGATTATATCACCAAGCCGTTCTCTGTGGTAGAGGTGCTGGCCCGGATCAAGGCGGCCCTTAGAAGGACGATGCAGTATGACGGCGCAGCCGTGGAGCAGGCAGCACGAGAGCCTTCTGTCCTTACGGCAGGGGAGCTGACCATGAATCTGAACGATTACACGGTAAAAAAAGGAGAACAAGCCATTGAACTGACGGCGAAGGAATTTGAGATCCTGAAATTATTTCTGCAGAATCCGAAGAAGGTATATACCAAAGAGCAGCTTTATTCCCTTGTATGGCAGGATGCGTACTGCGGGGATGAAAACGCCGTGAACGTGCATATCAGCAGACTGCGGAACAAGATAGAGGAAGACCCGCGCAGTCCACGGTATGTACTGACGGTCTGGGGAATCGGCTATAAGTTGGGAGATGCGTGATGTTTGTAAAAAAGGTGCAGGGAGAGATACGCGAACTTCATCAACAGCTGAAATCCATTTTGGACGAGGGCAGCAATGAGCGCGTGATGGTTTTTACTGACAATAAGGAACTTAAGGAGCTGGCGGCGCAGGTCAACCGACTGCTGGATGAGAAGGCAAAGACGGAGGCGGTGTTTCGCCGTTCTGAAATTGCCTCCCGTAAAATGCTGTCCAATATTTCTCATGATTTAAAGACACCCCTGACCGTGATCCGAGGATATCTGGAAATCATGCGGACCAGGGGAGAGACGGCTTTGGAGACGCAGGCGGGAGCGGTTCAACAGGCGGACCTGAAAAAGACAGCGGAATCGGAGCAGCAGGCGAATCTGCAAATGCTTCGGAAGGCGGAGCAGAAGGCCAAGGCGCTGATGGAATTGATCGACAGCTTTTTTTCTTTGGCAAAACTGGAGGCAGGTGATACGCAGCTGACGCTTTCTCGCCTGGATATCTGCGAGGTGTGCCGCGAGGGCGTCCTTGACTTTTATGAGATATTGACGAAAGCGGCTTTTCGGGTGGAAGTCAAGCTGCCGGAAGAACCTGTCTATGTGCAGGGAAACCAGGAGGCTTTGCAGCGCATTCTATCCAATTTGATCTCCAATGTAATCCGATATGGCGCAGAAGGAAACTATCTGGGCCTTTTTTTGCGAACGGATGAACGGACGGCGTACATCGACGTGGTTGATCGGGGTAAGGGAATCGACGGCGCGTTTGCCCGGAGCGTGTTTGAGCGGCTTTTTACCATGGAGGACAGCCGCAGCCGCAGCGTGCAGGGAAACGGCCTGGGGCTTACAATCGCCAAAAAGCTGGCGGAGCAGATGGGCGGGGATCTTACGCTGGAGAGCGAGCCGCATGTGAGGACGGTATTTACGGTCACATTAAAACGGGTAATGCAATCATGATTACAAATGACATTTATGTCATCTTGTTTCAATGCGGCATTCCAAGAAGTCAATTGCCTTTCGAAAGAAATTTGTAAGAATCCCGCAAGAGTTTTGAAAATCGCAGCCGCTATCATGAAGGACAGGACATGGAATCGGGAACATTCGATGTCCGAGAAAGGAGGCAGCGAAATGTCATTCATTTTACAAACCAGCCGCCTGACTAAGATCATTGGCGGCAAAGAGTTGGTGAAAGACGTGGATATGCACGTCAAAAAGGGAGAAATTTACGGGTTTTTGGGCCCCAACGGCGCGGGCAAGACGACGGTCATGAAAATGATCATGAATCTTTGGAAGCCGACGCAAGGGGAAATCGAGCTTTTCGGAAAGCCGCTTACGCCGCAGTCGTATGAGGTGTTCAGGCGGATGGGGAGTATCATTGAGTTTCCTACCTTTTACGAACATATGACGGGATATGAGAATCTGCAGATGCACTGTGAGTACATGGGGTATTATCAGCATGGGAGCGTGGCAAAGGCGCTTGAGATGCTGGAACTTGCGGAGGCGGCACAAAAGCCTGTCAAAAATTATTCCCTGGGAATGAAGGAGCGTCTGGGAATTGCCAGAGCGATTTTATGTAAACCAGAGCTGCTGATCCTCGATGAACCGACCAATGGCCTGGATCCGGCGGGCATGAAGCAAATTCGTGATTTGCTGCGGATGCTGTGCACGGAGCAGGGGACGACGATCTTAGTCTCCTCCCATATTCTCTCGGAGATCGAGAGCATGGCGGATACGATTGGAATCATTCATCAGGGAAGGATGAAAAAGGAGATCGGCCTAAAAGAGATTGAAGAGATGAGTCTTGCCTACATCGAACTTTCCGTGCAAAATCCGGAACGGGCGGCCTATGTGCTGGCCGATCGGCTGGGACTTTCTAATTTTAAGGTACTTGACGGCGGGATGATCCGTATTTATGACAATCGTGTCACAGTGGAGGAGATCGCGAAGACGATGGCCGTAAATGAGGCGGCCGTGACTTCACTTGGGAGAAAGACCGAGACGCTGGAGGATTATTTTTTGAAATTAACCGGGAAGGCAGAGTGAGAAGTACTAAGTCTCACTCAAGAGAATGCTTGAAATGCAACATTCTCTGCATGGATGAGAAGGAGGAAATATGTTAAAACTGGTCAGATTAGAATGGAAGAAGAATAACATTTTGAAACATATCCGCATTGCGGTCATCACCACAGCGATCCTTATGCTGTTCATGCTGATGACGGCGCGGGAAATGGAGACGGCGGAGACGGTAGAGGCGTATGGAAAAAGTATGCTGAACGCTTCTGTGACGCTGGTTGTCCATATGTCATACATGGTCTTTACGGGCGTGATGATCGCGGCTTACATCGTTGGCGCATACGAAAAGAAGACGATCAACCTGATGTTTTCTTATCCGATCAGCCTCAGCAAGATCATTTTGTCTAAGGTTTTTGCGGTATGGATCTTTAATTTTGCAGCGATGGCGGCAAGTAAGGCGCTGCTCTATTTTGGACTGATTTTGACTAAGTCCTTTACGGGCATCAGCGCAGAGGGACTTTTGGTCGGAGAACCATCGTTTTGGCTGGACGCCATTTTCTCTTCCGCGGCGATGGTGAGTATCAGCTTTATTACACTTCCCGTCGGGATGAAAATGAAGTCTTCGAAGGCGGCCATCGTCGCGGCGGTCATCATCGTCTGTTTTACGCAGGGGCAGATCGGATCGGTGACGCTGGTGAATAATATGACCTTTTACGCCGCTCTGTTTGCGGCGGCCGTGGCGTCTGTCTGGCTGTCGGTATGGCGGGTGGAGCTGCGGGATGTGATGTAGATGTGTTTGACTGTTTCTTCCCGGCAGTCTATAATAAACAAGACGGCAAAGATACGGAAAACGGCAGTTACACAAGATATTTGGGAAGGACACCAACATGGCATTTGCGCATCTCCACGTCCATACGGAGTTCAGTCTCCTGGACGGTTCCAACAAAATCAAAGAGTATGTGAGGTATGTGAAAGAGCTGGGGATGGACAGCGCGGCGATCACCGATCACGGCGTCATGTACGGTGTCGTTGATTTTTATAAGGCGGCGAAGGAGGCGGGGATCAATCCCGTCATCGGCTGCGAGGTCTATGTGGCGCCCCACTCCCGCTTTGACAGGGAGTTAACCGGCGGCGAGGACCGCTATTATCATCTGGTGCTGCTGGCGGAAAATAACACGGGTTATGCCAATCTGGTAAAGATTGTCAGTAAGGGTTTCACGGAAGGGTATTATTACAGGCCGCGTGTGGATATGGAAGTTTTGGAGCAGTATCATGAGGGCATTATCGCACTTTCCGCCTGCCTTGCGGGGGAGGTGCCCCGCTATATCCAAAAGGGGCTTGTAGAGGAGGCGAAAAAGGCGGCCTTAAAGTATCAGGCTGTTTTTGGAAAGGATAATTATTTTTTGGAATTACAGGATCACGGGATTCCGGCGCAGCAGTCGGTCAATTCCGTGCTTCTTCGCATGAGCAAAGAGCTGGATATTCCCCTGGTTGCCACCAATGATGTGCACTATACTTATGCGGAAGACGCTCAGCCACACGATGTGCTGCTCTGTCTGCAGACGGGGAAAAAGGTGGCCGATGAGGATCGTATGCGCTACGAGGGCGGCCAGTACTATGTCAAGAGCGAGGAGGAGATGAAGGGGCTTTTTCCCTACGCGTGGGAGGCGGTGGAGAATACCCAGCGGATTGCTGACCGTTGTCATGTGGAGATCGAGTTTGGCAATTATAAGGTGCCGCGTTACGACGCGCCGCAGGGGTACGACTCCTGGACTTACTTAAATAAGTTATGTCAGGACGGCATGAAGGAGCGTTATCCTGACGATGACGGCATCCTGCAGGAGCGTCTGCGCTATGAGCTTGACACGATCAGGAATATGGGTTTTGTGGACTATTTTCTGATCGTGTGGGATTATATTAATTACTGCCGCGAGAACGGGATTGCGGTGGGGCCGGGCAGAGGTTCGGCGGCGGGCAGCATTGTTTCCTACTGTCTGAAAATCACCAATATCGACCCCATCAAATACAATCTGCTCTTTGAGCGGTTTCTCAATCCCGAGCGTGTTTCCATGCCCGATATTGACGTGGACTTCTGTTTTGAGAGACGACAGGAAGTAATTGACTATGTTGGTCAAAAATATGGCAGCGACAGGGTGGTGCAGATTGTCACCTTCGGTACGATGGCGGCCAAGGGCGTAATCCGTGATGTGGGCAGAGTGATGGATCTGCCCTACGCCTATGTGGACCGTCTCGCGAAGATGATACCCGTTGAGCAGAATCAGGGCGTGTCCATTGACCGCGCCCTGGAGATGAATCCGGAGTTTAAGAGTCTCTACGAGGAGGATGAACAGGTGCACAGCCTGATCGATATGTGCAGAAGGTTGGAGGGACTGCCCAGGCACACTTCCATGCACGCGGCGGGTGTGGTGATCTGCCCGGAGGCGGCGGACGAGTTTGTGCCGCTTTCCCGCGGCGCCGACGGTTCCATCACCACCCAGTTTCCGATGACTACCATCGAGGAGCTGGGGCTTTTGAAAATGGACTTTTTGGGCCTTCGGACGCTGACGGTGATCCAGAATGCGGTGCGGCTGGTGAAGGAGAGCAAAGGAATCGACATCGATATCGATGCCATTGATTACGATGATAAGGCGGTGCTGGCTTCCCTGGGGACGGGGCGGACGGACGGCGTGTTCCAGCTGGAAAGCGGCGGTATGAAAAGCTTTATGAAGGAGCTGAAGCCCCAGAGCCTCGAGGATGTGATCGCCGGCATTTCGCTCTACCGACCGGGGCCGATGGACTTTATCCCCAAATACATCATGGGAAAGAACCACCCGGAGACGGTGACTTACGACTGCCCGCAGCTTGAACCGATCCTGGCGCCCACCTACGGCTGTATCGTGTATCAGGAGCAGGTGATGCAGATTGTGCGGGAACTTGGCGGCTACACGATGGGCCGAAGCGATCTGGTGCGCCGCGCGATGAGTAAGAAAAAGCAGTATGTGATGGAGCAGGAGCGGAAGAATTTCACTTACGGAAATCCCGAGGAGGGCGTACCCGGCTGTGTGGCGAATGGCATCGACGCGAAGGTGGCGGATCACATCTACGATACGATGATGGATTTTGCCAAGTATGCCTTCAATAAGTCCCATGCAGCCTGCTATGCGGTGGTTGCCTACCAGACGGCCTATCTGAAATACTATCATCCCGTGGAGTTTATGGCGGCCCTGATGACTTCTGTAATCGACAATCCCGGCAAGGTGGCAGAGTATATCATGACAAGCAGAAGCATGGGGATCCAGATTCTGCCTCCGGACATCAATGTGGGTGCGAACGGATTTTCCGTTTCAAACGGACAGATTCGTTATGCCCTTTCTGCCATCAAGAGCGTGGGACGGCCCGTGATCGACGCGGTGGTGGCGGAGCGCGAAGCCAGAGGGCCATATCGGAACCTGGGGGATTTTGTGACCCGTGTGACGGATCGCGACATGAATAAGCGCATTATCGAGCACTTTATCAAGGCGGGCGCCATGGACAGCCTGGGCGGCACGAGAAAGCAGCTTTTAAGCGTGTACTTACAGGTGATAGACGGCATCCAGCAGAACCGCAAGAATAATCTGGCGGGGCAGATTTCTCTCTTTGATATCGCAGATGAGGAGGAAAAGGCGGATTTTCGCGTGAGTCTTCCCGATGTGGGGGAATACTCGAAGGAAATGAAACTGGCTTTTGAAAAGGAGGTGCTCGGCATCTATATCAGCGGCCATCCGCTGGAAGAATATCAGGAGCTTTGGAAGAAACATATCACCAACACCACGGCTGATTTTGTGTGGAATGAGGAGACAGGCGACACCCGCGTACAGGATGGCACCAGGGTCACAATCGGCGGTATGATCGTGGAGAAGAAAATCAAGTACACGAAAAACGAGAAGGTGATGGCTTTTTTGCAAGTGGAGGATTTGGTCGGCTCTGTAGAAGTGATTGTTTTTCCAAAAGATTATGAACGGTACGGCAATAGCATTGTTGAGGATGGCAAGGTCTTTGTCAAAGGACGCGTCTCCCTCGAGGAGGACAAGGACGCGAAGCTGGTCTGTGAGCAGATCACGCCTTTTGAACAGGTGCCGAGAAAACTGTGGATCAAATTTCCCACCAAAGAAGCTTACGAGGCAAAACGGGAAGAGGTCTTTTCCATCCTGCGCGAGTCGGAGGGAAGGGACAGCGTGGTGATCTACGTGGAGAACCCGAAGGCCATGAATCCCCTGTCTGCCAATTGGAATGTGGCGGCGGACGGGATGCTGGTGGAAAGACTGCAGAAGGCGTTTGGGGAGGGGAATGTCAAAGTTGTGTAAGGCGGACGCAAGCGGCATGTCACAATCTCCGTCGCCGCGCTTTCGCTCCGCAAAATGCACAGCGGATACTAAGCTCGAGAGTTGCAAAGCAACTCTTTACCTCGCTAAGTACCGGTGCATTTTGAGGGGCTCCTTGAGATTGCGACATTCTGTTTGCTGGACATGGCTTAAAAAATATTGAAAAACTTACTTTAATAGGATAAAATAAGAAAGAGGAAAATTTTGTCTTACGGGCAGGAAACGGGATGTCCGGCGTGGCAGAAAGGTATGGGATACGGTATGGCGAAGCAGATTAAGACAATCGGTGTTTTGACCAGCGGCGGCGATGCGCCGGGCATGAATGCGGCGATTCGTGCGGTGGTCAGAAAGGCAATCGCTAACGGAGTCAAGGTCAAGGGGATCAAAAAGGGATATCAGGGTCTCCTGAACGAAGAAATTATCGATATGGAAAAGTGGACGGTGTCGGACACGATCCAGCGGGGCGGCACGATCCTGGGCACGGCCCGCTGTCATGAGTTCCGCACGGAAGAAGGGCAGAAGAAGGGCGCTGATATCTGCCATAAGCACGGTATTGACGGTCTGGTGGTCATCGGCGGCGACGGCTCTTACCGTGGCGCGCAGGCACTTTCCAGACACGGGATCAATACCATCGGTATACCGGGAACCATTGATTTGGACATTGCCTGTACGGAATATACGATTGGTTTCGACACGGCCATCAATACGGCGATGCAGGCCATTGATAAGGTGAGAGATACCTCGTCCTCCCATGAGCGGTGCAGCATCATCGAAGTTATGGGCAGAAACGCGGGTTATATCGCACTTTGGTGCGGTATCTCCAACGGGGCGGAAGATATTTTGCTTCCGGAAAAATATGATTTCAATGAACAGCAGATCATTAATAATATCATTGCCAACAGAAAGCGCGGAAAGACCCATCATTTGATCATCAACGCGGAGGGTATCGGGCATTCCACTTCCATGGCGAGAAGGATTGAGGCGGCGACGGGTATTGAGACTAGGGCCACGATTTTAGGATACATGCAGCGAGGCGGGTCGCCTACCTGTAAAGATCGCTACTATGCTTCGATCATGGGCTGCTATGCGGCGGATATTCTCTGTGAGGGCAAGACAAACAGGGTAGTCGGATACCAGCACGGTGAGTTTATGGATTTTGACATCGAGGAGGCTTTGAACATGGAAAAGGGGATTCCGGATTATCCCTATGAGATGTCAAAGATCCTATGATAACCAGTGTACACAACAAATACATTAAAGAGGCCGCAGCCCTTCTCGCGAAAAAAAAGGAGCGAGACCGATGCGGTCTCTTTGTGGTGGAGGGCGTAAAGCTGTTTGGCGAGGCGCCGGCTAAGCGGATTGCGCAGGTGTTTGTGGCCAAGAGCGC
This sequence comes from Lachnospiraceae bacterium UBA7054, assembly GCA_002492725.1. Lineage (GTDB taxonomy): Bacteria > Bacillota > Clostridia > Lachnospirales > Lachnospiraceae > UBA3282. The sequence continues at coordinate 30,453 of DLAF01000013.1, read as the reverse complement.
ATGGGCTCATATCTCTGCGCAGTATGGGGAGAAATTAAAAGCGCTTCCCTGTGAAATCGTCTCCGATGAGGTGTTCGGAAAACTGTCGGATACGGTGACACCGCAGGGAATTTTATGTCTGGTACGACAGTATTCTTATAATATAGAAGAAATGCTGTCAAAGGCCAAAAGGAAACAACCGTTATTTATATTATTGGAGGATCTGCAGGATCCGGGCAATCTGGGGACGATCTTTCGCACGGCGGAGGCGGCAGGAGCGGACGGCGTCATTATGAGCAGCAGGACGACGGATCTATATAACCCTAAGACCATTCGATCCACGATGGGTTCCATATATCGCGTGCCCTTTCTCTATGCAGAAGCGCTTGGCCCGGTCGTGGAGATGCTGAAAGAACATGGCGTGCGGATTTTTGCAGCGCACCTATCCGGAAAAGCGGATTACGATGCCTGCGACTACGGAGAGGGAACAGCCTTTTTGATCGGAAACGAGGGGCGGGGACTGCGGGAGGAGACGGCGGCTTTGGCGGACGAATGGATCAGGCTTCCCATGGAAGGACAGGTGGAATCTCTGAATGCGGCCGTGGCCTCTTCCATTCTGTTATATGAAGCCTATAGGCAGCGAAGAAAGGCAAAATAATTATTAAATCAGAATTTAATTTTAAAAAATGAGTACAGATGACATCACAATGGAAATGAAGGCGTTATGGGCAGATTACCTGAAAATGCTGGAAAATTCAGGAAAGTAGCACGTGTTATTGAAATAAAAACGGAGAAAGGGAGGAGCTCAAATATGAAAATAGGATTTATCGGACTGGGAAATATGGCGCGGGCCATCATTGGCGGTATGCTGCGGGAGGGAATCGCATCGCGGGAAGATATCCTTGGTTCCGCGAAGACGCAAAAGACACTGGATGCCGTGCGGGAGGCTTACGGTATCGGCGTGGAAAGTTCCAACCGGGCGGTGGCTGCTACGGCGGATGTTCTTATCTTGGCGGTAAAGCCCCAGTTTTTGGAGAGTGTGATCGGAGAGATTCGGGACAGCGTGAAAGAAGGGACACTGGTGATCAGCATTGCTGCGGGCAAGACGCTGTCCTGGCTGGCGGAAGCCTTTGACAGACCGCTTGGGCTGGTGCGCTGTATGCCGAATACGCCGGCCCTTGTCGGCGAGGGGTGCACGGGAATTTGTGCAAACGACGTGGTGACGGAGGAAGAGCTGGCCTACAGCCTGCGCCTGATGGGAAGTTTCGGACGGGCCAGTCTTGTGGAGGAACGGCTGATGGACGCGGTGGGCGCGGTGAGCGGTTCTTCCCCCGCCTATGTGTTTATGTTTATTGAGGCGATGGCCGATGCGGGAGTGGCGGCGGGAATGCCGCGCACGCAGGCGTATGAGTTTGCCGCGCAGGCGGTTCTTGGCAGCGCGAAGCTTGTGCTGGAAACGGGAAAGCATCCAGGGGAGCTTAAGGATATGGTCTGCTCTCCCGGCGGCACTACCATAGAAGGCGTGAGAGCGTTGGAGAAGGCAGGCTTTCGCGGCGCGGTGATGGATGCCCTGCTGGCGGCGGTGGAGAAATCCGGGAAACTGTGACGCGGCGGAGAAAACCCGGCGGAATGTGAGCGTGTGTCACATAGCAGAAAATGGCATTTTAGAGGTGGTTGTCGGAACATCTTGTGTTTTGTAAAAAAATAGTAACAAAATATTGAGGTATTTCAGAGCTGAATTGTATAAACTTGACAAAGAATAGGTGTTTTGCTAAAATAATCCATACTTAATCAAACTGTAACATTTTTGTAACATTCTTAATCTGTTTGGAAGTTATGGATGGAGACGGAGGGTGCTATGCTGAGAAGCTGTAAACTTCTGTGCGCCGGCCTTATTCTTGGAATCTGTTTATGCGGTTTGTCTCTGGAGACGCAGGCGAGTGGCAGTGATCCGGTAGATTCCCTGAATGCGGGCGTCACTCAGATCGTAGATCCCACGGGGAAATCCCCGAATGTGGATGCGATCCGAGAACTGACACAGATGTCAGAAGCTAATGGCGGACAGGCAAAGAAGGAGACGGATCTGGTCATGGCGAATGTCCAGATCGCCTTGAATGTGCGCGAAGAGGCCAACGAAGAGTCAGCTAAGGTAGGACTTCTTTACAAGGACTGCGGTGGCAGAATCCTGGAGAGAAAGGACGGCTGGACAAGGCTCAGGAGCGGAGATTTGGTAGGCTGGGCCAGCGATGAGTACCTCCTGTTTGGGGAGGATGCGGAAACGTTGGCGAATGATGTGGGCAATCTCATCGTGCAGATCGAGACGGAGACGCTCTGCGTGAGGGAGGAGCCGGACGGCGATGCCACAGCGGTGGGTTTCATTCCGCAGGACGAGGAGCTGGAGATCATAGAGGTGCTCGATGATGATTGGATCAGTGTTGATTATGAAGGGCAGACAGGCTTTGTGTCGGCGGAGTATGTGGATGTCGATTTCCACATTGACGAAGGCGAGACGTTGATTGCAATCAAAAAGAGAGAAGAGGCGGAGCGGCAGGCGAAGCTGACGGCTAACCGCGGCGCTGTGGTAGTGGGAGGCGACGACACCAGGCTTTTGGCAGCGCTGATCTACTGTGAGGCCGGCATTGAGACCTATAACGGAAAGTTGGCGGTGGGTGCAGTGGTTATGAACCGTGTCAGAAGCGGCGCTTATCCGAATACGATATCGGGTGTTATATTTGCCTCGGGACAGTTTACGCCTGCCATGAACGGCAAGGTGGCCAAAGTCTATGGCGGTGATATCCCGGAGAGCTGCTGGGAAGCGGCCAGGGCTGCCATCAACGGGGAGACCAATGTGGGCGATGCGACGCACTTTAGGACGATTAAGGCGGCGGGGAATCATGCCGGGCTGCAGATTGACCGGCAGATCTTCTGGTAGTCGCAGGATCAGCATCCTGCGACCAAAGAATGACTGCGTCATTCTTTCCTAAATGATTTACGATTACAGCATCTGAGAAAGCTGCTCGCAGCAAAGGCTGTATTCGCTAAAGCAGCATAGCAGCTTTTGAACTTCTATGTTTCATGCAAGAGAATGCCCCAAAGCGGGCATTCTCTGCGTTGCGGGAGAATAGTAAAAAGGTGATAAGTCTTGCTATTGGGGGAATAATATAGTACCATGGAGGAAGGAGAAAGAACACTCTGACATGGAGGATAAGGGAATAACATGAATCTACTGAATATGACGATGGTCTGGCTGATTATTTTAGTGCTGTTGGTGGTCATAGAGCTTTTGACAATGGGGCTGACGACGGTCTGGTTTGCAGGTGGAGCGCTGGTGGCTACGCTTGCGTCCATGCTGGGGCTGCCATTGGTGATTCAGATTATTTTGTTTCTCGTGGTATCGGGACTGCTCCTGTTTTTTACCAGACCGATCGCGGTGAAGTATTTCAATAAGGACAGAGTCCGCACAAACGCGGAGAGCCTGGTAGGCAGGCAGGCCATTGTAATCAGTGAAATTGACAATTTACAGGGCATCGGCCAGGTCAACGTGGGCGGCATGGAGTGGTCTGCAAGAACCCGGGACGAAAACATTACCCTGCCTGTGGGCGCGGTGGTGGTGATACTGGCAATCGACGGCGTAAAGCTCATCGTGGAAGAGAAACGCTGACGGAAGAAAGGAGAAAAGAATATGGGTGGAGTGATTGCTTTTTTGGTACTGTTGATCTTAGCGCTGTTGATCCTGATGTCCTGCATCAAGATCGTTCCGCAGGCGCATGCGTATGTGGTGGAGCGTCTTGGCGCTTACCAGCAGACCTGGTCCGTCGGTCTGCACATCAAGGTGCCTTTTATTGACACGGTGGCAAAGAGAGTGAACCTGAAGGAACAGGTGGTGGATTTCGCACCCCAGCCTGTGATCACAAAGGATAACGTTACCATGCGGATCGATACGGTGGTCTTTTTCCAGATCACGGATCCGAAGCTCTTTGCTTATGGCGTGGAGAATCCGATCATGGCCATCGAGAATCTGACGGCCACGACGCTTAGAAATATCATCGGTGAGATGGAACTTGACCAGACATTGACTTCCCGTGAGGTCATCAATACGAAGATGCGTGCTTCCCTGGATATCGCGACTGATCCCTGGGGCATCAAGGTGAACCGTGTCGAGCTCAAAAATATCATTCCTCCGGCGGCCATTCAGGACGCGATGGAGAAGCAGATGAAGGCGGAGCGTGAGCGCCGTGAGGCGATCCTTAGAGCCGAGGGTGAGAAAAAGTCTACCATCCTGGTGGCGGAAGGTCAGAAGGAGTCGGCAATCTTAGAGGCTGAGGCTGAAAAGCAGTCCGCGATCTTAAGGGCTGAGGCGGAGAAGGAAAAGATGATCCGCGAGGCGGAAGGTGAGGCGGAGGCTATTCTCAAGGTGCAGCAGGCTACGGCTGACGGTATCCGCATGATCAGAGAGGCGGGCGCAGACGAGGCAGTCTTAAAGATCAAGAGTCTGGAGGCTTTCGAGAGAGCGGCAAACGGGCAGGCAACGAAGATCATTATCCCTTCGGAGATTCAGGGAATCGCGGGACTGGCGGCTTCTGCAAAGGAGATTTTAAAATAAGATTGCATGTGTTATGAAATGCGGTTTGTGTAAAAAACAGAAAGTAACTGACAGGATAAGCAACAGGGCGGTTTGTCGAACCGTCCTGTTCATACTTAAGGGAGGGAGACGGAAATATGGATCTGAAAGGCCGGCATTTTTTAAAGCTGCTTGATTTTACGCCGGAGGAGATTCTCTATCTGGTGGACGTGGCGGCAGACTTGAAGGAGAAAAAAAAGAAAGGGATTCCCGTAGATGTGCTGCGGGGGAAGAATGTTGCCCTGATTTTTGAGAAGACAAGCACCAGGACCCGCTGTGCCTTTGAGGTGGCGGCGCACGACTTAGGGATGGGCACTACCTATCTGGATCCGGTTGCCTCACAGATCGGCAAGAAGGAGAGTATCGCGGATACGGCACGGGTGCTGGGGCGCATGTTTGAGGGGATTGAATATCGCGGTTTCGGACAGGATATCGTGGAGGAGATTGCAAAGTATGCGGGCGTGCCCGTGTGGAACGGCCTGACCAACGAGTTTCACCCGACCCAGATGCTTGCCGACCTTCTCACGATACGGGAGCATTTCGGCAGACTTTCAGGGATTCGTCTGACCTATCTGGGGGATGCCCGCTATAATACGGGCAATTCCCTGATGGTGGTCTGCGCGAAGATGGGAATGCACTTCACTGCCTGCACAAACCGCAAATATTATCCTGACGAGTCTTTGGTGAAGACCTGCCGGGAAATCGCTGACAAGACCGGGGGCAGTGTCCGTTTGACGGAAGATGTGGGTGAGGGCGCAGGGGGCGCCGATGTGATCTGCACCGATGTGTGGGTATCCATGGGCGAGCCTGCTGAGATATGGGAGGAGCGGTTGAAAGATCTTACGCCCTATCAGGTCAACGCGAAGGTGATGGCGCTTGCGGATAAAGGGGCGGTCTTTATGCACTGTCTGCCCGCTTTCCACGATCACAATACGGGGATCGGAAAGGAGATTGGCGAGCGCTACGGCATGGCCGAACTGGAGGTGACAGACGAAGTCTTTGAGTCGCCGCAGTCGCTTGTATTTGATGAGGCGGAAAATCGGATGCACACGATAAAGGCGGTTATGTTAACCACGCTTGGCGGCTCCGTCTGAGGGCCTGATACTGCTTAGAAGAAGGATTTGCGCATGAAAACGGACTTATCGGATATTTTGACATGCCTGCGAAGCGCAGGAGGTTATGTTTCCGGGCAGCAATTGTGTGAGCGTCTGGGCGTTTCCCGAACGGCGGTGTGGAAGGCTGTCAACCGCTTGAAAGAAGAGGGCTACCGCATTGAGTCGGTCTCGAGAAAGGGGTATCTTCTGGTGGAAAGTCCGGAGGATGTGCTTTCGGAGAGCGAGATTGCAAGCCGCCTGACAACCGAATGGGCGGGCAGGAAACTTTATTATTATGGGGAGACCGGTTCCACCAACAATGACGCGAAGCGCTGTGGTGAGGAGGACGATCCCCACGGCACGGTGGTGGTGGCGGATATTCAAAATGCGGGGAAGGGCCGCAGGGGCAGGGCCTGGCAGACATTATCCGGTACGGCGCTCTCTTTCAGTATTTTACTGCGGCCTGCTTTTCCGGCGGAGCGGGCTTCCATGATTACGCTGGTGATGGCGCTTGCCGTGGCGGAGGCCGTGGAAGAGGCCATGGAAGGAAGCATAGCAGTCCATATCAAGTGGCCAAACGACCTCGTGATAAACCGCAAAAAGGTGTGCGGCATGCTGACGGAAATGACCATGACGCCCGAACTGGACGAGATCCAGTACCTGGTGGTGGGCGTTGGCATTAACGTCAACAATGAAAGTCCGCAGGAATTTCAGGAAGAGATCAGGCAGACGGCCACCTCTCTGCGGATCGAGTCGGGCAGACGACAAAACCGCGCGGCGCTGTTACAGGCTGTGCTGTGCCGCTTTGAGAAATATTATGGGACTTTTTTGGAAACACTGGATATGTCCCGTCTGCGGGAGGCTTATCAGGCCCGCCTGCAGGGGCTTGGAGGTGAGGTGCGCGTGCTTGACCCTGCTGGAGAGTATACGGGCATCTCACGCGGCATCAACGACAGGGGCGAGCTTGTTGTGGAGCGGGGCAGCGGCGAGTGTGTGGCGGTCTATGCCGGAGAAGTGTCGGTTCGCGGACTGTATGGGTATGTCTAGGAAAAGACAGCGGTGACGGAAGGAATTACGAATGGGAAAAGATAACAGGGTCGTGCTCTGCGGCGCGAACGCCTACGAGCAGAAATATTACTTTAATGAGCAGTTTTCGAAGATTCCGCAGTCGATTCAGGAGGAACTTCACGTAATCTGTGTGCTCTTCACGGAGGAGGTGGGCGGTGTTTTCACCATTGTCTTTGAGGAGGACGGAAGCGTCTTACTGGAGACGGACGCCGAGGAGGACGATCTGCTTTACGACGAGATCGGCAGCGGACTGCTGGTGGGGGAAATCCGCAGGAACCGGCAGGAACTGCTTGAGGCGCTGCAGTTATACTATCGGGTTTTTGTGTTGCACGAGGAGATTTCCATATGAACGATCTGCACCCACTTACCATCGGCGGTGTCACCCTGAAGAACAATCTCATACTGGCTCCTATGGCAGGTGTGACGGACCTGCCATTTCGTTTGCTGTGCAGCGAGCAGGGGGCGGGCATGACCGGCATGGAGATGGTCAGCGCCAAGGCCATCCTCTACGGGAATAAAAATACCGAGGGGCTGCTTGCGATTCATCCGCAGGAAGGGCCCGTTTCCTTACAGCTTTTTGGTTCCGATCCGAAGATTATCAGCGAGATGGCGGCGCGCATTGAGGAGAGACCGTTTGCGGTGCTGGATCTCAACATGGGCTGTCCCGTGCCCAAGATTGTAAACAATGGCGAGGGATCAGCCCTGATGCGGGAGCCGAAGCTGGCGGGAGAGATTATTGCCGCCACGGTAAAGGCTGTCAAAAAACCCGTTACGGTGAAAATCCGCAAAGGTTTTGACGAAGCGCATGTCAATGCGGTGGAGATCGCAAAGATTGCGGAGGATGCGGGAGCCGCAGCCATAGCGGTGCACGGCAGGACCAGAGAGCAGTTTTACAGCGGACGGGCGGATTGGGAGATCATAGCGAAGGTCAAAGAGGCGGTTTCCATTCCCGTGATCGGAAACGGCGATGTCACAGACGGAGAAAGCGCCCGCAGGATGCTATCAGAGACAGGCTGCGACGGCGTGATGATTGGCCGCGGGGCCAGAGGGAATCCGTGGCTGTTTGGGGAAATTGCCGCTTTTTTGGAAGACGGACGGATTCTGCCCGCGCCGTCCATGGAGGAAAAGAAAAAAATGATCCTGCGCCATGCCGCGCTGCAGCTTGAGATTAAAGGAGAATATACGGGCGTGCGGGAGATGCGTAAACACCTGTCCTGGTATACGGCGGGACTGCCGAATTCCGCGAGGCTCAGAGGGCAGGTCAATCTGGCGGAATGTTTTGAACAGATCGAGGGGCTGGTGGAATCCCTGTGAGACGGACTGCATATACTGTCTCAGAGAACAAGAGGGATATCGGGTGTTATTGAATTGGAGAGCCTGCTTTATTTTCATCCTGCCCAGGAGGGCATGTATCAAAAGAATGCTGCCAGGAGACACTGGTGGCAGGATGCCGTACTGACGGGGCGGGAGCTGCCCGCGAAGGAACGGGAGCCGTTTCTTTTGCTGGTGGACTGTCCGGTGCCGCGTTATTACTATAGAAAGCGGCCCTGGCCTTCGGAGATTTTGTCAGAGTGTATGGCGGAGGCGGTATATAAGGCCGCGGGGATGGCAGATGCCTGGCTGCATCCTGATATTATGACACTTATGTCAGGCGCGCAGCGGGCAAGATGGGAGGCGAGTCCGGACACGATCAGACGGCTTTTGGCCTGTTTGGTTTCCGTTTCTGCGGCGGACTGTTTAAAAGAGAGCGGCGCGGCGACGGTGCTGCTGGGAAGGGCCTCCGATACGCTGTGGCAGATGGAGATGACGGAGCAGGTTCTTACGCCGTATTTGCCCCGGATCAACCGTCTCACCTTTCATTATGAGGAGGCGGAGGGGACGGATCTTTGGGAGGAAGCGGCCGGCTATCTGGAAGCTTACAGCTATGAGTACGGTCTGACGCCCGGCCTTGTGCCTTACGGAAAAAACGGCGAAGGGACGGCGGACGAAAGCGGGCGGGGATACGGAAAGCGGGCGGATGGCGCAGATTCCTGCGGCGGCCTGATCTTAGACTATGGTGCACCCGTGGACGGGCGGCGGCTTAAGGGGCGGGAGAAGGCTGTCTATGTAGATTTACAGGGGGACTTTGTAAAGGAGCGGAAATGCCTGGCAGCGGATGGGCGGATTCTCTACGTTTCCCCCCTGAAATACCTTGACACTGCAGTGAAAAATGAGTATGATAAAAAAATGTGAAATGCGACAGACAGAAATTTTCAGGCATAAAGAGAATGTTTATGAAATAGAGGGAAAGGACGAATTGCCATGCATGAGAAGAAAAACATCTTAACTTATGAGGGCCTTAGAAAGTACGAGGATGAGCTTCATGACTTAAAGGTGGTAAAACGTAAGGAAGTAGCGCAGAAGATCAAGGAAGCCAGAGAGCAGGGAGATCTCTCCGAGAACGCAGAGTATGATGCGGCGAAGGACGAGCAGCGCGACATTGAAGCCAGGATCGAGGAGCTTGAAAAGATCCTCAAAAACGCCGAGGTCGTGGTGGAGGATGAAGTCGATCTGGATAAGATTAACATCGGCTGTCAGGTGAAGATCCTTGACATGGAATTTAACGAGGAGCTGGAGTACAAGATCGTGGGTTCTACAGAGGCCAACAGCTTAAAGGGAAAGATTTCCAACGAATCTCCCGTGGGCAGGGCATTGATCGGCAGCAAGGTCGGCGATATCGTAGATGTGGAGACCCAGGCAGGCGTTATTCGCTACAAGGTGCTGGAGATCCAGCGGTCCAACTAAAACGGATGTATCATGGAAATAAGAGAGAAAGAGACAGGAAACGGGCAGAAAGAGAAGGGATGACAGATGGCGGAGGCACAGAATCAGGATATTAACCAGCTTTTGAAGGTCAGACGGGAGAAGCTTTCGGCTTTGCAGGAGGCGGGGAAGGATCCCTTTCAGATCACGAAATATGATGTGACCCATCACAGTCAGGAGATCAGGGACGGTTTTGATGCGCTGGAGGGAAAGAAGGTCTCCGTTGCGGGCCGCGTCATGAGTAAGCGCGTCATGGGAAAGGCATCGTTTTGCAATGTGCAGGATCTGCAGGGCGATATTCAGGTCTACGTGGCAAGGGACAGCATCGGGGAGGAGCCTTACGCCGACTTCAAAAAATATGACGTGGGTGACATTGTAGGCATCGAAGGGGAGGTCTTTAAGACCAAAACCGGGGAGATTTCCGTACATGCGGCAAAAGTGACACTTCTGTCAAAAAGCCTTCAGATCCTGCCCGAGAAGTATCATGGCCTGGTGAATACCGATATCCGCTATCGTCAGCGCTATACCGACCTCATTATGAATGAGGATGTGAAGAAGACCTTTGTGGCGCGCTCGAAGATCATCAGCGCCATCAGGCGTTATCTGGATGCACAGGATTTTTTGGAGGTGGAGACGCCGATGCTTGTTTCCAATGCGGGCGGCGCGGCAGCCAGACCCTTCGAAACGCATTACAATGCGCTGGACGAGGATGTGAAACTGCGCATCTCTTTGGAATTATACCTGAAAAGATTGATTGTGGGCGGCCTGGAGCGTGTCTACGAGATCGGCAGAGTGTTCCGAAACGAGGGACTGGATGCCAGACATAATCCGGAGTTTACCCTGATGGAGCTTTATCAGGCCTATACCGATTACAACGGCATGATGGATCTGACCGAGAATATGTTCCGCCATGTGGCAAAGGAGGTTTGCGGTACGACGCTGATCCCTTATCAGGGCGAAGAAATTGACTTGGGAAAGCCCTTCGAGCGCATCACCATGGTGGAGGCCGTGAAAAAATATGCGGGCGTCGATTTTGACGAAGTGCCTGACACGGCGGCGGCAAAGAAACTGGCGGACGAAAAAGGCGTTCACTACGAGGAGCGCCACACAAAAGGGGATATCATCAATCTTTTCTTCGAGGAGTTTGTGGAGGAGCATCTGGTGCAGCCTACCTTTGTAATGGATCATCCCGTGGAGATTTCGCCCCTGACCAAAAGAAAACCGGACAAGCCGGAGTATGTGGAGCGGTTTGAACTGTTCATTACCGCCAGGGAGATGTGCAACGCCTACTCGGAGTTGAACGACCCCATTGACCAGCGGGAGCGCTTCAAGGCGCAGGAGGCCGCGTTGGCAGCAGGCGACGAGGAAGCCAACACCACGGACGAAGACTTTATGAACGCGTTGGAGATTGGTATGCCCCCGACGGGCGGTATCGGTTACGGTATTGACAGGCTGGTGATGCTTTTAACCGATTCTCCTGCAATTCGTGATGTTTTGCTGTTCCCGACCATGAAAAGTCTGGACAAAAAGCCTTCCGATGCGGCGAAAACTGCAAAAAAACAGGCTGTCGGCGAGGCAAAGAAGAGCAGCGTGACGCGTAAGCAGGCACTGGAACTTTTAAAAGAGTACAATAAAGATCCCTTTCATATCCGACATGCGCTGACGGTGGAAGGCGTGATGCGCTGGTACGCGAAAGAACTGGGCTATGCGGAGGAAGAGGAATTCTGGGGGATTATCGGGCTTTTGCATGACATAGATTTTGAGCTTTACCCCGATGAGCATTGCAAAAAGGCGCCGGAGCTTCTGCGCGAAGGCGGCGTGAGTGAGGATATGATCTATGCCATCTGCTCCCACGGTTTTGGCATCTGCAGCGAGGAGGAGCCGAAACTGGAAATGGAAAAGGTGCTGTTTGCGGCCGACGAGCTGACAGGTCTGATCTGGTCCTGCGCGCTGATGCGTCCTTCCAAGAGCACGATGGACATGGAAGTCAAGAGCCTGAAAAAGAAGTTCAAAGATAAGAAGTTTGCGGCGGGCTGCTCCAGGGAGGTCATTACGCAGGGAGCGGAAATGCTCGGCTGGGAACTGGACGAGTTGTTTGATAAGACCATTCAGGCCATGAGAAGCTGCGAAGCATCCGTGGACGCAGCGATGGAAAACGAATAAGATGATTGAATTTGCGGAAGGATGAGGCTATGCGCCTGACTCCTTCCGCTTCTTTTTATTCTCATACATCTTTTCATCCGCTTCTTTTATCAGTTTTTCATAGTCCGCAGACCGGCCGGTCAGGCTGCAGCCGTAGGAAAACTGAAGAGGGACGCGCGCCTGCTCGTTTAAATCGGCAAAGCTGTTATTTTGCAGCTCAGTTAACAGTGCAATGGTGTCGGTCAATTCCTGCTCACTGCCATAGCGATACAGGAACAAAATAAACTCGTCGCCGCCGAGCCTTGCGGAAACGCAGCTTTTGGGGCCGAAATCCCGAAGCAGGCCGGCAATCTCTTTTAAGTAGACGTCGCCCGCGTCGTGACCGTAGGTATCGTTGATCGTTTTCAGGTTGTCCGCATCGATCATGACCACCGCGCTGCAGCCGAGTGCCTCCGGTTCGCTAAACAGGGCGGAAAGCCGAATCTCCAGACCGCGGCGGTTGTAAAGGCCGGTCAGCAGATCGTAATCCCGCTCAGCCTCTATCTTCCGGCGTTTCCTGATTTCCTCCGTCACGTCAATGACGACGCCGAAAATCTCATCTTCATTATTCAATTCCTCCAGTTTGACATAGCGGTCTTTCAGGGAGAATACATTGGTTTCATCGCCAACGGGATTTTGGCGCAGCGCAGTGATAAACGCCTGGAACTGCCTGTAATCGGCGGAAAGCGCTTCCGCTTCCTCCTGTTCCAGACAAAAGATGCGCGGTACATGTCGGGTGATCCGTACCCTTTTCATATGGTGGTTGTACTCATATACGCCGATATACATATTGGTCTTACCTAAAACATAAGACATCTTTTTGCTGTTATCCAAGAGACTTTGTTTCATACGGTTGATATAACTGCTCAGCTCCGAAAACTCCACGCTGTTTTGAATGTCTACCATTTCATCCAGATTGCCCTGGGTAATGCTGTGCAGTTTTTCATTGACGCTGCGGATCCCCTCAACGACATACAGGTTCATATATTTGGTGACAACATGGGAGAGAATCAGCGCGATGGTGATCAGACAAATCGCGAGAACGGTCGTTATGGGCGGGATACTCTGGTACATCTCGTGGCAGGAGAGGACGCGGCCGATATAGTTGCCGCCTTTTTCCCGAAAGACACAATAGGATCTTACGCCGTTTACGCTGGCGTGAAACGCTGTTTTTCCTGCGGCGATTGCGTCAAGGTCAAGCCCGATTTCAGAAAGGCTTTTGCCGACGCTTGGCAGGTCGGTGGAGCCGACGATTTCACCGGTCTTTCCGATCACGGCATAATAATTTGCGTGCGGATTGACGCGAAACAGGGTAAAAAGATAAGAAAGCTCATTTTTCTCGGTCGCTTTCAGTACATTGACAGGCTCCATGCCTACCTGTACGATAAACGTCTCGCTCTTGCTCCAGAGTGCAGAATACTGCATCATTTTCGCTTCCGCCGTGTTGGGAGTGATATCCTGCACGAGGCGCAGAGATTTGTCCGTAAGCAAAGGCTTAAAAAAACGCATCTGCTCTCCGGAATCGAAGGTATAATCATAATATTCCGGATGGGTTCCCGCAAAGATGCGGCCCGTGGTATCAAAAATATGGATTTCATCCACTTCCATCATCTTAGCGATTTGCTTCAGTTCCTCCACGCTGCTTAAAACGGAAGGGTTATTTTCAATCATATAAGCGATGGCTTCCGCGTTGTGCAGACAGGTCTGCCGGTATGCCGCTTTGGTTTCTTCAAGCTCTTCCTGATTTCTTTCCAGAAGCTGACCAATCTGGTAAAAGGTTTCTCCGGCGGTTTCCCTTGCCTGCCTTTGCTCATGTACGAATTGGAAGCACAGGATCACTGCCAGAAGAAAGGCTACGAGAACAAATGTGACAAAGCGCATATAATGACTGATGATATTTCTGAGAGTCTGCATGGATATCTCCTTTATTGGTTTACATAAAATCAAAATAATCCCATCTTAAGATCGTATAAAACCGTACATAAGATACTATATACAGTATGGTGTGTCAAGGAAAAAGAACATTTTGTGGAAAATGCGTTATTATTTGCGAAAATTCAGCCAGTTCCCGCGGCATATAAAAAGTGGGGAAGGGTACTTGCGCGGGGGTCAAACGGGATGGTAAACTAATTGAGGCAAAATACAAAAGAGAAAGTGCTCATATCCTGTTATGGATGAGGCAAAGGAGCAAAGATGGATACAATAAGGATAAAAGCCGCGGCTTGGCGCGACCATAAGTTTGACAGAGAATGTCTGGTTCTGGCGGCCGGTCTGCTGCTCATCCTGCTTTCGTTGTCGCGGTATGTCGTGAACGGGGAACCGGTGGATATCAGAAGCGATACGGAAAAGACCGGGATGGAATTGCCGCTTAGCGACGGTATGGAAATTATGCAGCCGCTTACCATCACGGAAGAAATGAACTGGCGGCAGGGATATTATGCACTTCGTTTTGCGAAATGCGATGCTGCCGGTGAGGGACAGGTTATTTATACGGTGGAACAGGGGGAGACGGTGCAAACGGGGAGTCTTGCCCTGCGTGATATCAAAGCCGGAAAGTGGACGCGGCTTGACAAAATGGCGCTCGGCCGCCTGGAATGCGGTGGGGCCATTCTTCGCCTCCGCACACAGGGCGCAGCGGTGGGAGCGCTCGCGGTTGCGGCGGGGCCGGATTACTATGGCTTTGGCAGCGTGGATTATAACGGGGCAAAGCAGGACCTTACCCTGGCGCAGGCATATCACTATCATGTTTCGGGAATGGAGTATCGGATCAGACTGATCTGTTATGCCTTTGCCGCGCTGTGCGCCGTCATGCTGGTGGCAGTCATACATAGCGGGCGAATCGGGGAGAGAGGTAAGTGTCTGGCGGCGTTTGGGATCATGACGGTCATGTTTATGGCCCTTATCTGGATTCTGGACAGTTCGATTTATCTGGAACCGACTTATGCGGAGGCGGTGACGAATTTCCTGCAAAATGCGAGAGAAAAGAAGTTTTTGGAGAATCTGCTGATCACGGATGCGGGCTATCTTCCGCTGCTGCCGCGCCTGATTACTTTGTTTTTTGTGAAAGTCATTCGCATACCGTCCGCGTATGCGCTGTATCTTATGCAGATCACGGCCTGTCTGTTGTGCAGCATGATCTGGTCATTCTTTGTTTTGCATCCTTTTCAGGGACTGATGAAACTTTCGGGCAGGATCCTCTTTTGTATTCTCGTGATGCTGACGTGTTTTTGTGAGGAGACGCTTTTTTTTACCAATCACGCCTATTGGGGGATTTATTTCCTGCTCCTGATGATGCTTGCGGACCTGAAAGCATTTCCAAGGTGGATCTATGTGGGCCTGACGGGATTCGGAGCGCTGTTTTGTCTCTCCAAGGGCACTTATGCCGTTGTGCTGCCGCTTGCGGTTTTGGCCATGGTCTTTTGGCATCGGAGTATGGACGGACGGGAAAAGATATTTCTGAGTACGGTGGGAGCGGCGGCTTTCCTGCAGCTTTTGTATTCTTTCAGCGGGCAGGGAGACGGAAGCGGTTGGATTTCGGCAGCTTCCGAAGGAGGGATCGGATACTGGTTTCGACTGCTCTGCCGGGTGTTTGTGGAGTTTACGGCTTATCTGCTGCTGCCGCTTGGAAAGTATGAGAAGCATATTTGTGTTGTGATTCTGTTCCTGACGCCGGTCGTGCTTGTTTTTTTGGCAGTGTGTTTTGGAAAGACGGTGGTACTTTCCCTGCTGCGCAGGGAAACGGTGAGCAGACCGTGGAGAAATTTCTGGCTTGCCATCATGTACCAGATGATCGTCACGGTGTTTTTTCTTGTGACGGTTAAGCCGGTCCCGGATGATTGGAAAAGCATGGGAAACGTGGTTTTTCGGCAGATGGGGCATAAATATGAGATCTTTTCCGATATCGGGTTTTTTATGCTGCTTTTGACGGGGAGCGTTTTGCTGCGGCAGACAGTGGGATCCGCAGCAGCAGAAGCAAAATCTGCGGCGGGCAATGGGATACGGCGCGGCCTATGGGAAATCTGCGGCAGATATGGGCTTCTCCTGTTGACGGCCGTCTTTTGTCTGACAAACCCGGTCATGCAGCTGAAAGGATGGGAAAAGGCGGAGATTTCCGATGCGCGGGGATACGCAGGCGATATCAATGCCGGCTGGTGGGAGTGCAGGGACGTCCTGTATCGGGGTTCTTTTTTCATCCCGGTTCGTAGTGATAATTGGGGGTACAGCCGCCATGCCACAATCTGTCAGGTGGGAACGGATATTTATTTTGAGGAGACGTCCTGCATTAATCTGGAGGAAGAAATAACCGGGTATCACAGTTTTTATGAGGTGCAGGAGGAAACGCAGGCGCAGCAAATGATCGGGGTCGTGATCGACCGTCCACAGCGGATCGGGCGTACGGATTGTCGGGTACGGCTTTTGGACGCAGAGGATCGCGTGATCGCGGAGGCTGCGCAGGCGGACAGCGGCAGGTACAAAAAGTGCCGTTTTGTATTTGATGAGCCGATAGACGGCGTAAAGAAGATCACGTTTGTGGATGGAAACGGGAAACCGATTTGGTTCAAAGACTATATCGCATGGGTCAGCGCATGGTAAAAAGAGCGGCGCGGATGTCTGACGCCGCCCGGCAGATCAGGCGGAGGGCCGTCCTCGCAGTAATAATCGGAACAGCAATGACAGCCTGTGCCGTACACAGAATGCGTACAGTTTGTTGTGCAGGCCGGTAATATCCCGCAGGGGAACAGCCCGAAAAGACGCCCTGATATACGGATTGTCACACTCGGCCAGAAAGAGTGTTCTGAAACGGGCATATTCCGGGCGTATCGACAAAAATACGGGAAGAAAGGTCAAAAGGCTCTGATAGACGTAAAAGTAATGGAGCTGTTTTTGCACGCAGGGATAAGCGTCGGTGTCAATAAACTGTCTGTAAGTGTCAAACATGATGTGATTCTCTGCCAGCCGTGAGACGTCTATGTGATGGCTGACCGAGTCCGTATTGCTGTGGTAATAGTAAAAGGCCTCCCCGCAAAAATATACGCTTGAGGCTTCCAGCATACAGGCATAGGTGATCGGACCGTCTTCTCCGACGATGATGTCATGCGGAAGCCGCAGCAGATAGCTTTCGAGAATCTTACGGCGGAACAGCTTGTTCCATAAATTGGGGGCGATACCGAACACGAAATACGTTCCGAAATAGATCATGTTCGGATATACCTTATCAATGAGCTGTGTCTTGTCATACAGCCCCGGAGAAAAGGGCGTGCCGCATACTTTTGTTTGATGCGGCATAACGGCGGTATAATCGCAGTGGATGATGTCCGCTCCGGTCTGCCTGGCAGCGCCGCACATCCGACGATACATATCGGGAGCAATCCGGTCATCACTGTCCACAAAAGCGATATATTCACCGCGGCTTGCGCGGAAGCCGTTTTGTCTGGCGCAGGTGTGGCCGCCGTTAGGCTGGTGGAGACAGCGGATATGGGAATGCGCCGCAGCGTAACGGTCACAGATCGCACCGGATCCGTCCGTAGAGCCGTCGTCTACAAGGATCAGCTCATAGTCGGTAAAATCCTGCGCTAAGATGCTGTCCAAACAGCGGCTTACGTATTTTTCCGTATTGTAGACCGGAACGATAACACTTAACAGGGGATGATCACACATGGAAAACTCCTTGTCGCTTTGATGTTATTATCTTATCCCATTCGGGTGGAAAACGCAAGGTTTGGGCGCATAGCCCGGCGGGAAAACCGGTAGATAAAGCGGGAAAATCCACGTTGACATTCCCGTTGGAAATAGGTATAATTTTAATGTTATATGATAGTGATGAGGGTTTTCTAAAAAACAGGGAAAGGGAGGGAGGGAATCCGCAGATGAACAGCGGACCCGGCGATAAGATGAGCGAGAATACAACCGGACAAAAGTTATTGATTGTGGATGACGAAGAAGTCAACAGAACCATACTCAGTCTGATGTTTGACTCCGACTACGAGATCCTGGAGGCGCAGAACGGAATGGAGGCGATCGAGGCAATCGAAAAGAATGAAGAGATCGCGCTGATCCTTCTGGATGTTATCATGCCGGTCATGGACGGCTTTGGTGTGCTTGATTATATGAAGGATAAGGAACTTCTGGAAAAGATTCCCGTTATCCTGATTACAAGCATGACGCCCCAGGAGAGCGAGGAGAAAGCCTATGAGTACGGCATTGCGGACGTGATGCACAAGCCTTTCGAATCAGCCATCGTAAAGAGGCGTGCGAAAAATATCATTGAACTTTATCAGAATAAAAAGAACCTGGAGATTCGCTTGAAAGAGCGGGAGGAAACCATCCGCGAGCAGGAAAAGGCCATCCGCATGAACAACGAGTTCATGATTGATGCGCTCGGTTCCGTCGTGGAGTTTCGAAGCGTTGAGACGGGCGATCATGTAAAGCGCATTAAATACCTGACCAGGATCTTATTAAAATACCTTGCAAAATATTTCCCGAAATACGGACTGACGCCGGTGCAGATCGATCAGATCGCCAGAGCTTCCGCGCTTCATGACGTAGGTAAGATCGGTATCCCGGATTCCATTCTTTTAAAACCCGGGAAGCTGACGCCTGAGGAGTTTGAGGTGATGAAGACCCACACCACGATCGGCTGTGAGATTCTGGAATCCTTCAAACCGCCGTATGAGGATGAATTTTATAAGTACTGCTATGAGATATGCCGCCATCACCATGAGAGAGCCGACGGCAGGGGATATCCCGATCACCTGGCAGGGGACGATATCCCGATCAGCGCGCAAATCGTATCCATCGCGGACGTGTATGAAGCGCTTGTCAGCGAGAGAGTTTACAAAAGTGCATACAGCAATTCAGAAGCATACGAAATGATCCTGGGCGGGGAATGCGGACAGTTTTCGGACGACGTCATAGAGTGCTTTAAGCTTGCGAAAGAAGATTTCTTTAATATTGTGGAAGTGATCAATCTGTTCAATTTCACATAAAGGGTTCAGACGGCGAAGACTGTGAAACAGAGTAGATTTGTTTTACAGTCTTTTTGTCATGACGAAATGGGCAGGAGGTCTGCGTCTTTCGTATGACGGAAAGGACATGGGTTATGGACGACAAATTTAGAAAGCAGTTGGAAGAGGGCGGCGCGGATGTGGAGACCACCTTAAAGCGCTTTATGGGCAATGATGCGATCTACC
Organism: Lachnospiraceae bacterium UBA7054; assembly: GCA_002492725.1. Taxonomy (GTDB): domain Bacteria; phylum Bacillota; class Clostridia; order Lachnospirales; family Lachnospiraceae; genus UBA3282. The sequence continues at coordinate 11,518 of DLAF01000013.1, read as the reverse complement.
AGAAATTTCTGGGAAAGTTTCCGGCAGATCCGAACTATGCCAATTTGGGGACGAACATCGAAGCGGGCGCCTTTGAGGAGGCTTACAAGTGCGCGCATGCTTTAAAGGGCGTGGTCGGGAATCTCGGTCTTACCCCTATTTATGAGAAGGTATCGGAGCTGGTGGAAGAGATGCGCAATAAGACTTCCGAAGAAGTGGATGCGGCTCGCGCAAATGCACTTTGGCAGGAGATCAAGGTGGTATACGAGAAATTTATTGCCATCATAAGCGAGAACATACCCGGCTGACAGAGCAGAGTTTCATAAAGACGATTTTAGAGGAACTTACAATGGAATTTGAGTGGTTAAATTCCCGCATAGCGGACGAAACCATGGAGCTTGTCCTTCTTTTTAACGAGGAGGGCAGTGTTCTTTATGGCAATCAGACGGCAGCGGCAAAGCTGGAATATGATGCGGATAAGCTGGAAAAGTGCAGTATGTCCCAGATTTTCAGGCAGGATTTTCCGAGTACGCCGGACGGCTTCATCACTTTTGTCAAAAAGAGCATGAAGGGTGTCAAGGAGATGACCATGTACCGGAGCAACAATTCCTGTTTTTCGGTCAATGTCCGTATCTTTCCGGAAGATAAGACGGATGCTTATCTTCTTCTGGCGGAAGATATTTCCGCGCAGAAAAACATGAATATGCGCATCCGTGAGCTCAAGGAACGAGAAGAAGATAACAATCGTGCCAGAAATGAGTTTACCGCCAATGTGACGCATGAGCTGCGCACGCCCGTAAACGGTATCAAAGGGCATGTGCTGGAGCTGGTGGAGGAAGTTGCGGATCCCGATCAGAAAAAAACGCTTGATATTGTTTTGAGCTGTTGTGACAATATGCTGACGATCATCAATGACATCCTTGATTTTGCAAAATTGGAATCCGGCAAATTTGTGATCGATGAAAAGCCCTTTGATTTCCAGGAAATGATGGATAAGGTGATCGCCACACACAGTGCGGTGGTCAATAAGAAAGAGCTGCACATGAGCGTGGATATCGACGAGAAGATCCCACACAAGCTGATCGGCGACGAGCTGCGGCTCACACAGATCTTAAACAACCTGTTATCCAATGCCATCAAGTTTACCACAGTCGGCTATGTCAATGTGGTAGTTGGGATGACCAGACGGGTCAATGATGAGGTGGAGCTGTTTTTCATGGTGCGCGACAGCGGTATCGGTATTTCGCAGAAGGAACAGGACAGACTCTTCCAGAGTTTCAGCCAGGTGGACGCTTCCATCACCAGGCGCTTTGGGGGAACGGGACTGGGGCTTGCCATCACCAAACAGCTGGTGGAACTGATGCATGGCGACATTCATGTGGAGAGCGAGAAGGGAAAGGGAAGTGCCTTTTCTTTTTCCGTAAAATTAAAGAGCGAGCAGGTGCTCGATGAGGCGCAGAGTCAGGTTTATGTAAATTGGGCCGAATATGTAAAGGAAGGCGAGAACGGAAATGTTGACCGCATGATGCAGTTTGGCGAGGAGGAGAACCGCGAGGAGCTCAAGAAGCGCATGGATAAGCTGGTGCTCTCGATAGAGATGGGCGCCTGGGATAAGGCGGAACTTTTGGCTTCCACCCTGAAAGCACTCATGGAATCGGCGGGGGATGATGAGTTGAAACGTCAGGTGCTGCGCATGGAGATGGCAATCCGCAAGGCAAACTACGACAAGAGTATGGAGATGTACGGAAAGCTGAAGGATGCGATCACGGAACGAGTCGGCGAAATTTGGAACGCAGAGTAGACGGAGGACAGTGATGGGAACCGAACATACCAACAAAAAGGCGCCCATGATTCTGATCGTGGATGACATCAGTGTGAATGTGACCATTTTGGAAAACATTCTCACCCACGAGGGATATGAGACGATGACGGCCCTGAGCGTTCAGGAGGCGCTTACGCAGATCAAAAAGACCCTGCCCGACCTGATTCTCTCCGATCTTTCCATGCCGGAGATCGACGGGCTGGAATTTTGCAGGATGTTAAAGAGCGATCAGCACACCAGGGACATTCCCTTTATTTTTATTACCGTCTTAAATACCAGCAAGGAGAAGGAAGAGGCCTTTTTGGCGGGAGCGGTTGATTTTATCCCGAAACCTTTCGACAACGTGGAGGTCCTCATGCGGGTGAGCAATCATTTGAGCATTTACCGCCTGCGGCAGGAAATGACGGATTATAACCGTATGATGCACAAGCTGGTGGAGGATCAGAAAAATCTGATTGAAAAGACGCATGTCAACGTGCTGCGCGCTTTGAACGGACTGTTGAAAAAGAAGGACGCAGGGAAGGGAATGCATAGATCCCATGTGGGTTACAATAGTAAACTGCTGGCGCAGGGACTGCAATTTTCTCCACGTTATGAGGACGTGATCACGGACGAGTTCGTGGAAGCCATCGGCATCGCGTCAAGACTTCACGACATAGGCGGATTTATCCTGGAAGAGTCGCCCCCTGCTGAAGAAGACAAAGACTATATCAAAAAGTGCGTCGAAGAAGGTGCGGGGCTTATGGAGCAATTAGGTGCGGAACAGGAGGAGGACGGCGCGTTGGTGATGGCGCAGCAGATCGTATCCCACTGTTATTGCCACTTCGACGGCACGGGGTATCCCGCGCTTTCCGGCAGTGAGATTCCGTTGGCGGCGCGGATTGTGGCAGTGGTGGATGCGTTTGACGAGGTGACTGCGCCGGGGGTGGAGAGCAAAGCTCTCTCCGTAGAAGAGGGCGTGGAATATATTACCAAAAACAGCGGCGTGCTCTATGATCCTGACGTTGTGCAGGTCTTTAAAAAGCTTTTCGGCCGGATGAGAACAAATTGACTTTTGGCTGATTCTATGGTTTAATTAAAGATGGTTATTTAGGGAGGCGGAAACAGTGATTACCGACAGCGAATTTCAGCGGATCGTCGGCTATGTCCATAATCATTATGGCATTGATCTGAGTCAGAAAAGGGTCCTGGTGGGCGGAAGACTGGAGAACTATCTGGCCCGCAACGGTTATGCGAATTACAATGAGTTCATGGAAAAGGTGGAAAAGAATCCGAAGGGCAGTGAGTCCACGGATCTGATCAACATTCTGACCACGAACCATACATACTTTATGCGAGAGAGCGAGCATTTTGATTTCCTGAAAAATGTCGCTCTTCCCTGGGCAAAGGCCAAGGCAAAGAACACAAGAGACTTAAGAGTCTGGTGCGGCGCTTCCTCAACAGGGGAAGAACCCTACACGATGGCGATGATTATCAAGGATTTTTTTGCCATGGAACAGCCTGCCTGGGATACGAGATTGTTGGCGACGGACATTTCCATGCGGGTTTTGGATCACGCCGCAAAAGGCGTATATCTGCGGGAGCACATTGATCCGCTGCCGCCGGGTTGGAAAAAGCATTACTTTAAGCAAATCAGCGAAGAAGAGTTCCGGGTAAAGGACGAGTTGAAAAAAGAGGTGATTTTCAGGCAGTTTAACCTGATGGATCCTATCCCATTTAAAAAGAAATTTCATATTGTATTTTTAAGGAACGTAATGATCTATTTCCAGGATGATATCAAGTATCCGCTGATCGAGCGGATCTATGATCATATGGAGCCGGGCGGTTATCTCTTTATCGGACTGACGGAGAGGCTGGACCGCCAGAAGGTAAAGTTCAATTACGTTCAGCCATCAATTTATAGAAAGTAGGGAATTGAAAATGATGCCTATCAGAGTATTGGTGGTAGACGATTCGCTGATGTTCCGTAAGCTTTTGGTTAGGGGCCTGAATGCAGACCCGAATATCGAGGTAGTGGCGGATGTGGAGGACGTCTACCAAGCGCGAGACGCCATTTTAAAATACAAGCCGGATGTGATGACGCTGGATGTGGAGATGCCGAAGATGAACGGCATCGAGTTTTTGCGGAGGCTGATGCCGCAGTATCCTCTTCCCGTCGTTATGATCAGTTCCTTAAATAATAAGGTATTTGACGCGCTGGAGGCGGGCGCGGTAGATTTTGTAAACAAGCCGACCAACTTAAATCAGGAGCAGTTAAACAACTTCCTTTCGCAGGAGCTGGCAGCGAAGGTAAAGATTGCCTCCACCGCAAAGGTCGGAAAGCTGAAGCGGGCGGACGGTTCATCCATTATGGGACATATCAGCGCAGCGGGCGGCAAGGACAGAATTGTCGCGATTGGCGCGTCCACGGGAGGAACCGAGGCTATTTTTGAGGTGGTCAAGAGATTTAAGAGGGACATTCCGGGCGTTGTCATTGTTCAGCATATGCCGCCGGGATTTACCAAGATGTATGCGGAACGCTTAAATAATCAGTGTGAAGTGGCGGTAAAGGAAGCTGAGACCGGCGACCGTGTCTTACAGGGGCAGGTGCTGATCGCACCCGGAGACAGGCAGATGAGGCTTGTCAAAGTGAACGGAATCTATCAGGTAGAATGCCGGGGCACCGAGAAGGTGAGCGGACATTGTCCCTCCGTGGACGTATTGTTTTCCTCGGTGGCGAAGGCAGCCGGCAACAAGGCGGTTGGTGTTATCCTGACAGGTATGGGAGGCGACGGTGCGAAAGGTCTTTTGGAGATGCGTAATGCAGGCGCGCTGACGGTAGGACAGGACGAGGCAACATGTGTCGTCTACGGTATGCCGAAAGTTGCCTTTGACAATGGCGCGGTACAGCAGCAGGCTCCAATCACGGCAATCGCAGGGAAGGTTTATGACCTGTTGAGCAAATAGATTTAGCAGTAAGAATGCGGAAATGGAGTAAAATATGAGAAGAAAGGAGCTGGGCGCAGATGAAGATTTTGTTGGCTGAGGACGATTTCGCCAGTCGCAAGTTTATGGACAAACAGCTTTCGCGTTATGGAGAATGTGACGTGATGGTGGATGGCGAAGAAGCTGTGGATGCCTTTATGATGGCGCTTGAGGACGGTGAACCCTACGATCTGGCCTGCCTGGATGTGATGATGCCGGTTATGGACGGCTATCAGGTGTTGAAAGCGATCCGTGACATTGAGGCGCAGAAGGGTATCCCTAAGAGCAAGCGCGTCAAGGTAATAATGACCACGGCGCTGAATGACGAACGCAATGTTAAGATGGCGTTCGAGCTTGGATGTGAAGCCTATGCCGGAAAACCGATAGATGTGGAGAAGTTTGAAAAGGTTTTAAAGAAGCTGGGGCTGATTTAGAAAATCTGGGCAATCCTTAAGATGAGGAGGAAATATGGCAGAAGAATTCAACACAGAAAGTATGCTTGACATGTTTTTGTACGAGAGCGGCCAGCTTTTGGAAAAACTGGAAGGCATTATATTAGAAAAACAGGATGCTGATTGCTTCGATGATGCCGATATCAATGAGATTTTCCGTATCATGCACACCATCAAAGGTTCCTCAGGGGTTTTGATGTATGAAAACATCACGAAAGTGACCCATAAGCTGGAAGATGTCTTTTACTACCTGAGAGAATCCCATCCGGATGACGTACCCCACATGGAACTGGTGGAGAAAGTACTGGCAGTTTCGGATTTCGTGACGGGAGAGCTTGACAAACTGAAGAACGGAGACACTCCCGATGGCGATGAAAAGCAGCTTGTGGAGGATCTGGATGAGTTTCTTGGTCGTTTGAAAGGTGAGATCAAGAAACAGGGCATTGAGATGCCGCAGGCGAACAGGCATGTGGAGCCTACACAGTTCTACATTACGCCAGTGGCAGGGGATGACAGTCATTTTTATCGGATTTCGATCCATTATCGAAGCGATACGCAGATGAGTAATCTGAGGGCTTATTCGGCTACCTACGCCCTGAAGGAAGTGGCGGAGGATCTGCTTTATACGCCGGACGATATCCTTTCTAACGAGGCCAGCGCCGATGTGATTGTTGCGGAAGGTTTTCATATGCTGCTGCAGACAAAGAGCTCCAAAGAGGAGGTTATTGCTCTGATCGACAGCTCCGAGGCGGAAGAGATCAACTTTGACGAGCTGACGAAGGAAGAGTACGGCAACGCACTCGGAGAGTTTGGCAGAGAGGATGCAGTGCCCGCTCCGCAGCCGGTGGAAGCGGCGAAGAGTGACGAAAAGGAAGCAAAGAAGGAAGGACCCAAACCCGGCGACTATGTGGTCAAAACCAAGGAAGCCGGAAAAGGTAAGACACTGGCAAAGAACCAGCCGAAGCAGCAGAGCATTATCAGCGTGAATGTGGAGAAGATGGACGCGCTGATGGACCTGATCGGCGAGCTTGTCATCGCGGAGGCGGTGGTATTGCAGAATCCCGACCTGAAGGTGCCGGGACTGGAGCTCTCCAATTTCCAGAAGGCTTCCGGGCAGCTTTCCAAGATCACCACGGAGCTGCAGGAGGTCATCATGTCGATGCGCATGATGCCGCTGACTAACGTATTCCAGAAAATGAGGAGAATTGTCTTCGACGTCTCCAGAAAGCTGGGCAAGGATATTGAGCTTGAGGTGATCGGTGAGAATACGGAAGTGGATAAGAACATCATCGAGCACATTACCGACCCGTTGATGCACCTTGTGAGAAACTCGGTGGATCACGGTATCGAAGAGAATGCTGAGGATCGTACTTCGATCGGCAAACCGGCCAAAGGAAAGATTACGCTGGAAGCAAAGAACGAGGGCGGTAAGGTTTATATCAGCGTTAAGGATGACGGTAAAGGCTTAAATAAAGAAAAATTATACCAAAAGGCTCTGGAGAAGGGCGTGATTGAGAATAAGCCAATGAGCGAGTTCAGTGAGAAGGAAATCTTTCGCTTTATCACGCTGCCGGGCTTTTCCACGAAAGAAGAGGTTACGGAGTATTCCGGCAGAGGCGTTGGTATGGACGTGGTGGTAAAGAATATCCAGTCCATCAGCGGAAGGCTCGATATCTCCAGCGTAGAGTTTGAAGGATCTGAGATGACCCTGGTGATCCCGTTAACATTGGCAATCATCAACGGGATCGTGGTGCAGGTAGGTAATTCTCCGTTTGTGATTGAGACGGCGTCGATCAAGGAATTTGTGAGAGTGGGAGAAGATTCTCTCATTCAGGAACCGAGCGGCGAAGAATATATTGTACTCCGAGGCGAATGCTTTCCCTTTATCCGCCTGAATGAAAAGTATGATTTACCTGATTCGGTCAATAAGATTGAAGAGGGAATCATCGTTGTGTTGGAGCATGAAGGCAGTCAGGTATGCGTTCTGATCGACAAGCTGCTGCAGGAGCAGGAGATCGTGGTCAAACCGATCCCGTCCTATGTCAGAAAAGTCAAAGGACTTTCGGGCTGTACGCAGCTGGGAGACGGAAGCATTGCACTGATCCTGGATATTGCCGGACTGCTGATGCATGACGGAGAAAGGAGATAGTACATGGCCGAAGATTTATTAAAGAAAGAAGAAATGGATGATACGGAAGAGCTGTTGGAAGAAGATGATTCCCAAAAAGGAATGTTCATGACTTTTCAGATTGGGAAAGAGTTCTTCGGCATCAGCATCAGCTATGTGAATGAGATCATTGCGATGCAGCCGATTGCGGCGATCCCTGAGGTAGACGATTATATCAAGGGGCTGATTAATCTCCGAGGCAAGATCATTCCTGTGATCGATGTCCGCACCAGATTTAAGATGGAACCGTGCGAATATACGGACAGGACGTGTATTATCGTCATTGATGTAAAAACAACCATGATCGGTCTGATCGTGGAGAAATTGGCGGATGTGGATACGATCGCAGAGGACAGTATCGCGCCGCCGCCCTCTCTGGGAAGGAAAGAGCATGAACATAATAAATATGTTTACGGTCTTGCGAAGACCGAGGATAATGTAACGCTCCTTCTTGACCCCGAGAAGCTGATCAAACAGGATGATTTAGTGGCAGTGGTAGAAGAAAGCCGCAAGGAAGAACAATCATAAAAAGGAGAGATTACCATGAAGAAGAGATTTTCAATTAAAGACATGACAGTCAAGGGAAAGATTTTGCTATTCAGTGTTTTGCTTTTGATTTTGATGGTTATTATCGCGGGAGTGGGCTTGTGGTCTTCCAATATGGTGAACACGGCGCGGTCCAGCCTGAATAACCAGTCTTTGGCGCAATATGATGTGACACAGGCCTTTGCCAGCTTCTGTAACATCAAGGTGCGGGTGCGAAATATTTTGTTTGCCTACTACGATGATGCGGATGCGTTAAAACAGCAGGAAGATATGATCGAGAAATATAAAGCGGACGCCGCAGAGTATCTGCAGCTTTTCGTGAACAGGATGGGAGATTCCGACCCTGAGATTACGGCGCAGTATCAGGTTGTGGTGGACAAGATCAATTCCTGGTATGATTCCACGCAGAAGGATATCGACATGGCGAAATCCGGTCAGGTGCAGGAGGCAGTCAACGACCTGATGACAAACGGTAAGGTGATTGCAGATGAAGTGGAAGCAGGTCTGACAGATTTGATCACTGCGATGGAAACAAGTTCCAGAGAAAAAGAAGAATTGATTCAGAAACAGGTGACAGGTCTGGCCATTATTGAGGTGGCAGTGGTAGTGGTAGCGATTCTGATCGCCATTGCGTACAGCCTGTTCTTGATCAAGGCAATCACCACTCCCATGGCAAAACTTTCCGAGGCAGCGAAAAGGATGGCCATGGGTGAGATCAATGTTGACTGTGAAAAGATTAACAATGATGATCTGGGCGAACTGCTGGATGAGTTTGCGCGGATGGCAGAGGCTGTCAAGGAGCAGACTAAGATTACGGAGGCAATTTCCCATGGCGATCTGACCAAGGAAGCAAATCCGAGAAGTGATAAGGATGTGCTGGGTAAGGCAATCGTCAGACTGTTGTCTGAGAACAACATGACACTGAGCAACGTAAAGGAAGCGAGCGCACAGATCACCGTTGGTTCCGAGCAGGTGGCAAATGCCAGCCAGGCGCTTGCACAGGGTTCTACAGAGCAGGCGAGTGCAATCGAACAGGTAACTGCTTCCATGGACGAGGTAACACAGCGCACAAAAGAGAATGCGACGCAGGCAGGCGAAGCAAATGTGCTTGTGAATAACATCAAAGAAATGGCAGCATCCGGCAACGAGCAGATGAAGTCCATGATCGGAGCAATGGATGATATCAATGCTTCCTCCGAGACAATTTCCAAGATCATTAAGACCATTGACGATATTGCATTCCAGACCAACATTTTGGCTTTGAACGCAGCAGTTGAGGCGGCAAGAGCAGGCGTACACGGCAAGGGCTTTGCGGTTGTGGCTGAGGAAGTCAGAAATCTGGCGGCAAAGAGTGCGGCTGCAGCAAGCGAGACGGCAGAGATGATCGACGATACGATCCACAAGGTTGGCAATGGTACGAAGATTGCACAGGATACGGCAAAGTCTCTCGACGAAATCGTAACCTCCATCGACGAGATCGTAGGATTGATCAGCAATATCACGACATCTTCCAACGACCAGGCGACGGCAATCTCCCAGATCGACCAGGCAATTTCTCAGGTATCTACCGTGGTACAGACCAATGCGGCTACCAGTCAGGAGTGTGCGGCAGCCAGCGAGGAACTTTCCAACCAGGCGCTTACCTTAAAGAATCTGATGGCGAAGTATCAGTTGGCGGCAGATTCCTACAATGGCGGCTATTCAATGGACAACAGTATCTCCGCTGCTTCCCGTGATGACGAGCCTACGATCTCTCTGGACGGCGATTACGGCAAATACTAAGAAATGTCATGATATAGAAACCAAAAGAACATAGAAACAAAAAGGATATAAGATAATTACAGGGCGGCTCTAAGAGAGCCGCCCTCTTATGTGGGAATGTTTCCAGATTTCCGCCTGACGGCACTTGACATTTTAAGAAAAAGACTTTATAATAACCATTGTTGTAAAGATAGATGTGCGTTTAGCTCAGCTGGATAGAGCGTTTGGCTACGGACCAAAAGGTCGGGGGTTCGAATCCTCTAACGCACGGTGTTTTGGAACGACGGGAATGTCTGAAAGGGCATTCCCGTTGTTTTTCTTATTTTTTAAGATAAGAGGTTGACAAACTGTTCATACTGTATATAATGATATATATACAGTATATACTGAAGGCGCAACCTGTGACGACAGGGAGCGCAAAAGAGTAAGGGAGGCAGGCATTGAAGATCATCATATCGAACCAGTCGGAGCTGCCGATTTATGCGCAGATCAGGGAGCAGCTCAAGGAACAGATTCTAAACGGACAGATTCCGGAGGGAGAGACGCTGCCTTCAATCAGGCAGCTGGCGAAGGAAATAGGCGTGAGCGTGATCACCACCACCCGCGCGTACAGCGAGTTGGAGGCGGAAGGTTTCATCGCCACCATGCAGGGTAAAGGCAGCGTGGTGCTTGCCACGGACAATTCCCTTCTGCGGGAGCAGTATCTTCTTCGCATTGAGGAAGGCTTGTCCACGGCTATTGAGACGGCGAAAACAATGGGAATGTCCGAGGAGGAATTGAGGGATATTTTTAACAATTTGCTGGGAACATAATATCGGCATGGAGGAAGACTATGGAACTTTTGGAAGTAAAAAATTTATCGAAACAATATAAAAATTTTGCCCTGCAGGATATCAGTTTTACTCTGCCCAAGGGCTATATTATGGGTTATGTGGGAGCCAATGGCTCAGGAAAGACGACGACTTTGAACCTGATCACGGGCATTCAGAAAGCAAACGGCGGAGAGGTGCATATCGACGGACTCTCCCGCGAGGAGGATGAGAGGGCGTACAAGGAAAAAATCGGCTTTGTGGGGGACGACTGCTATTTCCCCGGTGATTTTAAGATCAAACACATCCGCCGCGCGTTACAGGACTTTTATCCGACTTTTTCCAGAGAGAAATTCGACGGGTTGATCCGTGACTGGAAACTGCCGGAGAATAAGGCGACCAAAGACTTTTCCAGAGGCATGAAGACGCTGCTGATGTTTGCCTCGGTGTTTGCCAGAGAGACGAAGCTGTTAGTGTTGGACGAGGCGACAAATGGTCTGGATCCGGTGATGCGGGCGGAAGTATTGAAGCTTTTGCAGGCGTATGTGATGGACGGGGAGCGGAGCGTGATCTTTTCCACGCACATCTTAAACGATTTGGAGCAGATTGCGGATTATATTTACTTTATCCACGGGGGCAGAACGGTTCTCTATGAGACGAAGGATGAGCTGATTGAGAGTTTCCTGCTGGTGAAAGGCGAGACCGCAAAGATCCCACCCGCGCTGAAAAAAGAACTGATCGGGCTGGATGAGAACGCTTACGGTTTTGAGGCGATTCTGCCAAGCGATAAGGCGGAACTTCTGGGGAACGCGTTCCTCTGCGAGAAGCCGACCATCGATCAGATTGTGGTACACTATATCATGTCAGCAGGAAATCAAGCGCGAGCGAAGTGAGCATTTGATTTCACCTGACATGATAACGAAAAAATCAAAGAGCACGAAGTGCGGCAGACGCGAAGCGGCTGGATTTTTGAGTGATAGAGTAATGTGTGATATTAGGTAATTGCGAAACTCGCTAA
>DLAF01000009.1:1686-133249 GCA_002492725.1 Lachnospiraceae bacterium UBA7054 | reverse complement strand
CCCTTAAAAGGGTCTTCATACTCTTTTACACTGAGTTTGTCCTGCATGATATCGTACTTCTCCTGATCCTGAATATACTTTTTAATTGTCGCCTCATTAAGGCCCACTGTGCTTACATAATACCCTTCTGACCAGAAGTGACGGTTCCCAAACTTATACTTTAAATTTGCATGTCTGTCAAATATCATAAGGGCTGACTTCCCTTTCAGATATCCCATGAAACTTGATACACTCATTTTGGGTGGTATACTTACCAGCATATGGATATGGTCTGGCATTAAATGCCCTTCTATAATTTCTACTCCTTTGTATGAACATAACTGTTTCAATATATCCCGTATGTCACTTTTCAATTGATTATAAATTACTTTTCGCCTATACTTAGGAGTGAATACGATATGATATTTGCACATCCATTTTGTGTGCCAAGTCATTATTCTTATTCGCCATAAAATCACCTTTCCTTTCTTGCAATAGTGCCTGAACAACTCTATTGTATCGGAAAGGTGATTTTTTGTATAACAGCTTGTCTCCACCCGCATAGCAGGTGGATTTTAGTTTCGGGCATTCCATTTTTCGGAACACGAAAAACTCCAATCCCCTCAACAGGCTAAAGCCCATATTGAAAATACGGGGGACCGACAGTCCCCCGATCTCTTTCAGCATCTGCCCCCGTTCCCTGCACAGCCATGCTTATCCTCCCCGCAATGACCGTTTTCATGCTGATGCCCTTCTCCATGATGGTCACAGTGGACATCCGAATCAAAAACAAGTTTCCCTGCAAGCAGCGCCTCCACAGCCTCATCTGCATTGCCAGACACTCCGCCATATAAACGGATTCCCGCTTCTGACAGTGCAGTCTGCGCACCTGCGCCAATTCCTCCGCAGATCAGCGTATCCACTTCCCATGCGGACAGCATCCCCGCAAGGGCACCGTGTCCGCTTCCATTCGTATCCATCACCTGTGCCCCGGCAACCTTCCCATCTTCGATTTCATAAACCTTAAACTGCTCCGTATGCCCAAAATGCTGGAATACATTTCCATTTTCATAAGTAACTGCAATCTTCATCATTCTGTCTCCCTTTCTTTTCCCGGCTGTTTCAGCCGCATATTCTGCCCTGTCACATTTTTTGCCGCAGCATCTCCATGCTGAGCCGTCACAGAGCGCATAGTTTCCGCCGGAAATACAAAGCATCCTGCCATTAACGATACAGTCCGCAATCTTCGTTCTGGCCTTTTCATACATTTCCGTGACCGTAGTACGGGAAATCCCCATCTGCGCGGCACACTGTTCATGAGTCCTCTTTTCGTAGTCAATCAGCCGGACCGCTTCAAATTCATCCACCGTCAGCAGAATTTGTTCTTTATTTTCCGCGCCACAAGGAGCAAAACTGTCATATTTAGGTTCAAAACATATTCTCCTGCACCGGCTTGGTCTTGCCATGCTCCCGCCTCCGTTTCCGACATATGTCAATAATATCTCAACAGCACACAAAATGCAAGACTTTTTCAATCACTTTGATGTAACCTGAAGCAATGTTAATCTGCGTTGCTTGTGGCAACCAATCATTTTGCCTATAATAATGGTAACAACCAAGAAAACGGAGGATGCCCTAATGCTCAACGAAAATATCAAAGCAATCAGAAAATCAAAAGGACTTTCGCAGCAGGAGCTTGCTGTCAAGCTGAACGTAGTGCGACAAACTGTTTCTAAATGGGAACAAGGTTTGTCAGTTCCCGATTCCGATATGTTACTCTCCCTATCGGAAGTGTTTGAAACACCTGTAAGTGCACTACTTGGAGAAAATATCACTGAGCCGCAAGCTGATGACTTAAAGGCAATTTCTGCAAAACTGGAGGTGATAAACTTGCAGCTTGCTCAGAGAAAAACCACAAGAAAAAGAATTTTACATTGGCTGTTTATCACATTATGCGCAGCCATAGTAATAATTTTTGCACTCTTATGGACATTGGAAAGTCCTTACTTGGGTTGGGATTACAGTGATCCTGAAATTGCCGTTCTCGGAGTGGCATTTCACTCATTTGAATGGCTGTTTGTCAGAGTGGCACCAATGATCCTTATTGGTGCAATCATTGGCATTATCTTAACATGGAAAAAAGAATAAAGCGATATCCCATATACCCACAATTCACATAGCGATAATTCCCGCAAGCAGCAGCATAATAAGCGGCACAATATATTTTCGCGGGTGGTGCCACAGATCACTTTCAATCTTCCAGTCACGAATTGGGAAAAACCACTCCAGTGAAACAGACAGGATTGCACTTTGCAGCGCAATCAACACTGCTGCCATGATTTCCATACACCCCACTCCGCCACGCCGAATCTGCCAGGCAGCCAGATACACACTGTTTACCGCCATATTGACAGAAAAGATGAAAAAGCAGTAACTTGTACAAAAACGCCACACCTGACCGGGCAATACCCGGACTGCCTGCTCCAAATCGGGATCACAGGACAGTAAGATGCAAATCGGGGTGTTCAGACAAAGGATGGCAAACCCAAACGGCATCATATTCATCCCCTCAAACTGCCCCAATAGTATCGGCAGAAAGCCGCCAACCACACAAAGGCCGACAGTATTCATAAGATAATTCTTATTCGTTATCAGATAACGTAACAGATACAGAAATATGCTTCCTTTCCCTTTTGTGCGCCTGAGCGGAAGCTTTGCGGTTGCCGAATGGTAAAACACATAAGCGTCCGCTGTCAGCAGGCTCAAAATTGATAGAAACAGGCTTGCAAACACAATTACGGAATGAACCATAATCTCCTGCACGAAGAATATGGACAGAAGTATTCCCACACACCATAAAGCCGCAAAAAGCATCCGCTGCCATCTTTTTTGATGCAACGCTTCATTGACCATGGCGTACCATGCCGCAGCCGCAAGACATCCATTACAGGCACACCCAAAAGCCACGGCTATCTGCAATACGCTCCACTCATGCACGGCAAAAAATAGAGCCAGCACCGGAAATGTTTTTGTAAAAAGCGTATATCCGGCAAATGCCGACACAACCGAAAAAGTCATTTCCCTGTTTGCAAATGGCAGCATATACAACCCGGCCATACGATCCGCGTTCCCCGAAGTATGGAGCGCCTGCCACATGATACCCGCCGTAAAGGCTGTAGCTGTCAGGAAAAGGATAGATGGTGCAATCTCCAAATTGATTTCTGCGGCATGGACGGCAAGAAACAGGATCAGACAGGTAATCAGGCTTTTTAGGATGCGTTCATACTTTGCTCCGAAAAGCTGCTTTGATAAGGCTTTGAGTATATTCATTCTTTCAGTGCCTCCCGAATTTTTTCTGCTTCAATCTCCTGTCCTGCGTAACTCCTTTTTATCTGCCCCTGCTCCAACACAAGCACCCGGTCAGCAGTCAGACAGATGCTTTCAAGGATGTGTGACGAAAAAAGGACGCTGCCATACTGCCGATAACTGCCAATCTGCCGGTACAGGTATTCGGTGCTTTGGAAATCCAGCCCGTTCACGGGTTCATCCAGCATAAGCAGCTTTGGCTTCAGGGCAAATGCGGTGATCAGGTACACCTTTTTCAAATTTCCTGTTGACAGTTCTTTCAGCAGGACATCCGTGTATTCTTCAAAATGAAAACCATGCACCAATTCTTTGATATCAGAATCAGACAGTTTTTTACCATAGGAAGTTTCCACATAGGAAATATACTCACGGAATGTAAAAAACCGGAAGGAACGGTCTTCTGCAAAAACAATATACCGCTCTTTCTGAAATCCTCTGTCACGAAACATAAGCGGTTTTCCCTGCCACAGGACGGTCTCAGCCTGAAAACCGTCAAGCAGCCCGGAAAGCGTTTTGATTAAGGTTGTCTTACCCGCCCCGTTCAGTCCGATCAGCCCGACAATCTCATTTCTTTTAAGCTCCATAGAAAACTGTTCAAGGACAGGCTTACCCTTCGTGTACCAGACATCTAAATCTTTCAGAACAAGAAGCTCTCCATTCCCCATTATGTTATCTTTCATTGCCTTTGTCCCTCTCCTTTTTCCGAGTCAAATAAGCAGACCCCAGGAATACAATGCCCAGCACCACATACAGGGCAGCAAACGTTCCGGCACTGACAACCGCCGCAGCCAGCCAAACGATTCCAAAAAACAAACGAAAATAAAAGTGTCTCATACATTTTCCTCCATTCAGATTGGTAGATAAGTAACCGTTATACAATCTTTGCTTGTTATGGTTATAGCATACCGTAAAAAACGTTTCCGTGCCGTATTGTCCATGAATGGCAGGTTTTTGTCCATGAAAAAGCAGACCGCCAAAATGAGCGGCCTGCCTTTTGGATAAATTGGTTATTCCTCTACTGCTTCAAAAGATAATATGACAACAGCGCAAAATGTATGATTACTATACTCTGTTTCGATGGTTCCGTCATAGCGTTCAGCAGCTGTTCGAACGCTTTGCAGTCCCCAGCCATGCAGGGTTTTATCTGTTTTAGAAGTCTGCAGCTCTCCGTCTGCTGCAGCAGGTGCGGCATTACACCCATTTTCCACTTTAATAGCCAGCATATAATTAATGCGCCGAATCGTTAGATTGATAAAGCGCAAACTGTCCTCTTCATTGTTTACTGCTTCAAGAGAATTGTCCAAAAGGTTCCCTAAAATCGCAACTAAATCAACGCTTCTTATATTTGTGCGGCGGGGAAATTCAATGTTCGTGTTTACCCGTATGTTTTGGGAAACAGCAAGGGCAATTTTACTGTTGATCAGATAATCCACCGCCTCATCTCCTACCCATACAGGCTGCGTGACTGCGTTGGTAGGTGAACGCAGGCTTTCCAGATAACGGACTGCCTCCGCCGTCCTGTCTTTTTCCAGATAACGGTACAATGCCTCAATATGATTGTGAAAATCATGGAATAACTTTGCATTCGTGGCATAGGTATTTTTTAACAACCGATAATCCCGCATCAGTAATTCATTTTTTTCCTGTTCCAGTTGCGCTATTTTTTTCTCCATCTCATATTGTCTGGTAAGATAAAAAAACAGGACTGCCAAAAGGATCAACATGGAAAAAATAATCCATGTCGTCATCTGTTCCTCATCAATGGTTATGATGCTCTGCCCGGATAAAAAGACCACTCCGAACAATCCTGCGACTGCAACCCCGGATATGACTTTATTTCTTCCCTCCCCGGCTTTGGCAGCAAGAAAGGCAATACCAAGTATAAGCGCCCGAACGATCCAGACTGCCGCCAAAAAACCAAGCGTATTTCTATCAAGAAAGTCCTCTGACCGAAACAGGATTGCCAAGACGGCAGATATCAAAAATTCCCAAAGAGCTACCGCTATCTCATAAAAAAAAGTAAGAAAAAGAGGCATCCGCAGTTCCGTTTGAAACAGACACCGAATCATCAGCATCATGATAATGATCTCAGCACTTGTGATATATATTTGCGGGATTGACAGACAAGACAACAGGGTAATCATAACAGCCGCACAAGCAGAAAGAACACCCGCCCTCTTCCTGTCACCGGATAACTTTAGCACTGCCATAACCAGATAGATGCCAAAGAATAACCGCAGTCCATTTGTAAAAAGAAATGAAATGATCTGATACCGGCCCATCATATGTGTGTCCCCCAAAACCTGTTGATCTGCTGTTTGACCGCCTGTAAATGGGCGCGGCTGATCGGCAGGGATTCGCCGTTTTTGAGGAATGCCATTCCGTCAGCTACTTTCATGATCTGCATAATATTTACAATACAGCCTCTGTCAATAAAAATAAACTCCGGCGCCGCAAGCTCCTCGAAAACCTGCTGTAAACTTTTCCTGACTTTTGATGTTCCCACAATTGAGTATATTACTGAATTTTTGCCGCCATCACGCTCAATATAGAAAATATCCCTGTACGGTATCTTCTCCATTCGTCCCGCTGCCCGGATCATGTATTCCTTTCCCGCTTCCAATTCAATCAATTTTGCCGCATCTGCCACAGCAGTTTTCAGCCTTTTCTCAAGATCATTTTTCGGCACATAGCGAAAAACGGCAAGCTCAAAAGCGTCAATCGCATATTCCATATGCGAGGTTATAAAAATAACCTTTATATTCGGCAAAAACGGCTTTATCTTTTTCGTAAGTTCCATGCCTGTGACATCGGGCATTTCAATATCAAGCAGGAGCAGATCATAAAAAAATCTATCCTCCGTAATGTCAGACAAAAGATTGCTGCTGTATGTGTAAGTTGTTATTTCATATCCGATACCGCAGGATTGCAGACTTTCCTTTATGATTTTCTCATGCAGCGTGACGTTTTCCTTTTCATCGTCACATATGGCAATCCGTACCAACACTGTCACCTCATTTCTGTTATGCACGATACGCTTCTATTATTGACTCAAAAAATCGTTCTTTTTAGCCTATCACTTTTTTTCCTATCCTGCAATAGACATACGGACACCAAATGTTTAAAAACCGGACAAACGCATCTCCATTGTTCGAATTTTAGATGTTTTACCCCTATTTGTCTATTTCAAAGGGGAAATAACAGGCGTATGGTATCAGCATAAAACATTCATCACAAAAAGGAGGTTCTTACTATGAACGAAATGTTTGTCTCTTTTTTCAGCAGTGGGATATGGGCAGTGATAAAGGCTGCTTTACTCCTGCTCCTCGCATTTATTACGGCGGCTGTTGTAAAATCTCTGGTTGTAAAACTGTTTACCAAAACAAAATGGAATGCCTTGCCTAAACAGACTGACAATGCCAATGGAAAAGAAAAATCCGTGGACTTTATCGGAAAACTCGTCCACCTGTTAGTTTTTCTGCTCTTTGTACCGGGAATTTTTGAAAGTCTCGGCATGAGGGAAGTTTCTTCCCCCATATTAAATCTTCTCAATACCTTATGGGGATATCTTCCCAACATACTGGCAGCAGTCCTTGTCATATGGGTAGGATGTTTCATTGCCAGACTTGTCCGCGAACTTTTGGTTCCGGTATTTGGCCGCCCTTCAGGTATTGAATATTGAAGCTGTTTCTGCCCCGGCCATTCAGATGCTTGACACAATTTTTAAATTTATCCCCAATATACTGGCTGCCCTGGTCATCATTATCATCGGCTGCATGGTTGCGAAATTTTCCGAAAATATCGTGGAAAGCCTGATCGCTTCTGCCGGTTTTGACACAAAACTGAAAGAACATTTGGGAGAAAAAGAAAACAGCTTTGTTTTATCAAAAGTAATCGGAAAAACCGTACATATCATCATGGTTGTTTTCTTTATTGTGGAAAGTTTCAGTGTACTGCATCTTTCCGTCCTTACAAATATTGGAAATGCTATGATCAGCTATATGCCATATGTATTGGCATCCGCCCTGATTCTTCTCATCTGCTATGTATGCGATGGACTTACGGGCAAGGCGCTGTCAAAAGGAAACCATACCGTTTTAGCCATGATCAGCAGGATTGCTATTTATACGGTTGGTATCTTCATGATTTTAAGTGAACTTCACATTGCAAAAGAAATCGTAAATACTGCCTTTATCCTGATCATTGCCGCTCTTGCCGCAGCATTTGCCATTTCCTTCGGTATCGGAGGCCGGGATTTCGCAGGAAAAGCCCTGAAAAAACTTTCTGATGCCTGCGGACTGGAACATGAGGAAAAGAAATAGTTCAAACGGCAGCAACTTTAAAGGAGATGACAACCTTGAAACAAATAAAATTTGCCAGAACCGGTTACATCCTGATTTCAATCCTGTTTTATCTCTCAGGCATTCTCTGTCTGATGATACCGAATATCAGCGGAAAAGCTGTTGCTATCGCAGGGGGAATCGTCCTGATTGCTTACGGCATTATCAAGATAACGGGGTATCTCTCCAAAGACCTTTACTGTCTTGCATTCCAGTACGACTTTGCCTGCGGGATATTTCTGCTCGTGCTCGGAATCGTCGTATTAACCGCGAACCAAAGATTTAAAGGACATCTGCTGTCCGCGGTTGGCGTTTTAATTCTATTGGACAGCCTGCTGTGCATACAGACATCCATGGACGCAAAAAGGTTCGGACTTCCTTCATGGTCCGTAATCTTGGCTTTTTCCATCCTTTCCGGGGTATTGGGAGCTGCACTGATCGTAACCAATATGCAAAGGATAGCAGGATGCAGCCTTCTGGCAGAAGGGCTTATGCGGCATTACATTGTTCATTGTACCGTATATCTTTCACCGGACTATCATCACTTCCCGGAAAGAAAATTTGGAAAATGACTGTATTAAGAAAGAGAACAGTACTTATTTCACAAAGGAGTAGAATATTATGAATGCGACGACAACACTGAAAAAATTTGGTCTGGAACAGGCGTTCCACTACATCTACAAAGATCCTGAGAAAAACATGCTCAAGATCATGGATTGGGCTGATAAATTCGCGGGTGATAATTTTATTTCCCAAAGGAAAATGATCCGGGAAGCGATCACAAACCCGGAACACCCTTATTACTCTTATGTGCGCCGTCTTTTCACGGATATCGACCCAAATGTCACGCGGACTCTCGCCGTGAATTTCTTCATCAATGCCGGTCTGGTTGGATGGCCCAGGGAAGAAGAACTCCGCAAAAAATATGATTGCAATATTCCGTGGGCAATCCTTCTTGACCCTACCTCCGCCTGCAACCTCCACTGTACCGGCTGCTGGGCTGCTGAATATGGGAACAAGCTGAACCTGTCGTATGAAGAAATTGATGACATTATCCGTCAGGGCAAGGAGCTTGGGGTCTATCTGTACATATACACCGGAGGAGAACCTCTGGTACGCAAAAAGGACCTGATCCGGCTGTGCGAAAAACACTCCGACTGCGTATTCCTCTGTTTTACCAATGCAACCCTGATCGATGAAGCCTTTGCGGATGAAATGCTGCGGGTTGGCAATTTTGTGCCCGCCATTTCTCTGGAAGGCTTCGAGGAAGCAACCGACGGAAGACGTGGAAACGGCGTATATCAAAAAGTGATGGACGCCCTGGAGCTTTTACGGAACAAAAAGCTGATCTATGGCATTTCCTCCTGCTATACCAGCGCCAACTATGAATCTATCACTTCGGAAGCATATCTGGATAAGGTAAGTGAAATGGGTGCATGGTTTATCTGGTATTTCCACTATATGCCGGTAGGAAATGACGCCGTACCGGAACTGATGCCGACCCCCGCTCAACGAAGGGGAACATATGACCGGATCCGCCGTTACCGTACCGAAAAACCGTTGTTTGCCATGGACTTCCAAAATGATGCAGAATATATAGGCGGATGTATCGCAGGCGGACACCGCTACCTGCATATCAATGCAAACGGCGATATCGATCCCTGCGTATTTGTGCATTACTCCGATTCCAATATCCGGGAGAAAACACTTTTGGAAGCCTTGCGCTCCCCTATGATGATGGCATACCATCAAAGACAGCCTTTCAATAAAAATATGCTGCGTCCCTGCCCGATGCTTGAAAATCCGGAAAAACTCCGCGAAATGGTTGCATGCGCCGGTGCCCATTCTACAGACCTCCAGTCACCGGAAAGCGTCGAGCACCTTTGTTCCAAGTGCGACCAGTATGCAAGGGACTGGGAACCTGTTGCAGACGAATTGTGGGAAAAAAGTCCAAGAAAAGATAAATACAAGTAACAAAAAGACTCTACCGGGATACCGCTTCTTTGGTATGCATCAGAAAAGCTCTTTTCCCCGAGCCTTCAAAAAGATCCAGAATTCTTTCACAAGAAGCGGAAAGGTCATAGGCTGCCTCATTGTCGAGCCAGTCTATGATCACTCCCACCAATGCGCATTTATAGCCCCATACCAAAACCATTCGGTCCTCTGCCGGAATGTCTACATCCTTTGTTGCATGGTCAATGTAAAATTGCACAATATGCTGACTGATTTCATTTAAATACCGCATAAGAGATTCCCGGTTGGCCGAATGATAAAGATGGATAAACGCCGCTTTCCGATTGATCAGTTCCTGCGTAACAGGAAGGATACAATTGGCCGGCGAATCCAGCTGACAGTTTTTGCCAATCACCGATTCCGTCCACTCCTGAATGGAACACTCCACAAGAGTGGGAATATCCTGAAAATGATAGTAAAAGGTATTTCTGTTTACCTGACAGCGTTCCACAATGTTTTGCACAGTGATTTTACTGTACGGTTTCTCTTCCAGGAGCTGCCAGAATACATCCATGATGGCCTTTTTCGTCCGGTTCATAACCACGCCTCCCAAATGATATTGAGGCTATTATACTAAAAGGCAACTTTTTTTTCAATCATTACACGGAGGATTCCTATGAAGTCACAAAGGAACAGGAAATTTGTTACTTTTTTGAAATCATTACCACTCATAATATGTTTCCTGATTGTTGCTTTCTTTCTTGTATCAGACGATGACATAACCGTTCAGACTATCTTAAGTTATACGCCTGAGTCTCCTGCAGCAGCAGCTATCACCATTCTGCTTTTGTATGCTTTGAAAAGTATATCATTTGTATTTCCAATCGCCCTGCTTCAAATTGCAGCCGGCCATCTTTTTCCGACACCTGTTGCCCTGTTCGTAAATTTTTTAGGAAGATCGATCACACTCTCCATTCCTTATTGGATCGGACGCTTTTCCGGCTCCGACATGATAGACAGTTTACAGAAAAAATACCCTAAAATAAGGAAAATTTTAGATAAACAGGAACAAAATCCGGTTTATATCTCTTACCTGTTACGCACATTCTGTTTTTTGCCCGGAGATGCCGTCAGCCTATATCTTGGCGCCATCAGGATACCCTTTCCCTATTATTTAACAGGCGGCGTACTGGGAACCACTTTAGGCGTAGTATTAGCAACGATTTTTGGCTCCAGTATTGCAGAACCCGGCTCTCCCGCATTTTGGCTGTCGGCTTCACTGATGGCTCTTATGGCTATTTTCTCCGCTATTTTTTACATACGTAACAGCAAATCGACACCGTCCTAACGACAGGCTGCTAACGTAATGACACTTGTAACAAAATATCCGCTGTGAGCACAACGTTTATAAGTGGAACTGCTCCACCGTATCCTGCAGGGAAACCACGCTCTTCATGACGTCCTTCGTCTCCTCAGACACACTCTCACTCGCATTCGTGATCATCTGCAGATTTTCATTGACAGACTGGACGGCCTGATCCAACTCCTTCTGAGACGCATCGATTGCATTGATGATTTGATTGATGCCGTCTACGGACTGGTTCAGGTTCTCAATGTGCGTTCCCAGCATGTTGCTGACTTCCACATAATAATCCGCATCCTCCCTGTAATTACCTGCCAGTACTTCCAGCTTGTCATAATCCTTCAGGACAATTTCATCCAGGAAGGTAATGATTCTGTTGCTCTCGCCGGAAAGCTTTTTCACGCTTTCCATCACCTTCCCGACCAGCGCGTTTACCTTATCAATCTCATTTCCTGTCGTTGTACTCAACTGCTTAATCTCGTCCGCCACCACGGCAAATCCTTTTCCTGCCTCACCGGCTCTTGCCGCCTCTATGGACGCGTTGAGTGCCAGCAGATTCGTCTGCTGCGCAATGGCGCTGATGGCCTCAGACACTTCCACAATCTTTTCGATCTCCTTCGTCTCCTCAATCGCGCTCTCAAGATTCTGCTTACTGTTCATGGTAATATTAATGGCATTCTTCTTATCATCGAGCAATTCGGGAACCAGCTGTTCCACCCGCGTAATGATCTCCTGCGCCCGAACCGTGATGGTTTGGGCGCTCCCCGCCAGTTCTTCCACAGCCTCCGACACATCGCGGCAGTTTTTATCCATAGCGCTGATACTTGCCGTCTGCGTGGCCACACTGGCACCTGTCTCTTCCATGACCGCGCTGATTTCCATGATGTTGCCGTTCATATCCGACACATGACCATCCGTCTCCGATATCATATCCCGGATCAGCCCGGTCTCCTGCTGCGTCTTCTGTATCGTTGAAATCACCCGGTTCTCCAGTTCTTCAATGAGATAACCGATTTCCCTGACTTCCTTTTTCTCCGTTACGCAATTCTTCGTCCCGATTACTTTCTTCCGGATAAATGCTTTCATCACCGCCATCGGCTTTAACAGAAGGTTTACCACGATATTCAACAGGATAATAAACACCGCCAGCAGAACGATATCCACCACCAACGGGAACATCAGATTATTCCATACTTCATGGCTAATCACAGAGACCGGCTGTGTAATGCCGATCTGCCACCCCGTCGCCTGCGCCTCATGCACGGCGACATATTTGGACACGTCGTCATAATCTCGAAAAACAGACACACCCTCCCCGTCAAGGGCAATGTCCAGTGCGTCCGTCAAAATCGTATTTCCTTCCTCTTTCGGCAGATACGCTTCATTTTCATGGGTGATCACACTGTTATCTCCAGCCAGAAGAAACGTCTGCACGCTTTCATCCGTCCCTATGCCCTGCACCATTTCAATCAGACTGTCGATAGTGATATCCGCAAGAACCACCGCCTGCTCTCCGTCAAGCGTGAAAGGTTCCGCTATGGAAACAATCATCTGTCCCGTTGCAAAATCTGTGTAAGGCTCCGTATAAATCAGTCCGCCTGTGCCCACCGCATCCGTCCACCAGCCTCTTGTGCTCGGATCCAGATCCAGTTTGGAATGATCTGCAGGAAAAACCCCTCCGTCGTATCCAAAGCAGCAGTAATACATCAGAGCGTCCTCATTCCGGGAAAGATTGGCGTTCAAATAATCCATGACCGCCTCCATATCATCCCTATCCATCGTCTCGAGCCCGCTCTTCATGGTATCGACGATATCTGCCTGCCTGACCAGCCACTCGTTCATCAGCTCACCGGCGTTCTCCGCTTCTTTCATAAGCATATTGTGACCGTTCGTAACCAGCACATTTCTCATCACAAGGCTGTTAAGCGTAGCCGTCACCACTATGATTCCCGCCGTGCAGATCGCCACATAAGAAATAATGTTTCCCTTGATGCTTCCCCAAAAGTTGTTCTTTTCTGTCTTGCTCATCTGCCCACCTCTTCGTATTTGCATGCCCTTCCCTTTTCTGCTGCCATAGTTCCATTGTATTCTACTACGAAATTGAGGTGAAATCAATTTAAACTTGTTTTCAAAGATATCGATAAACAGGCACTTATTTCCTAATACCCCTTGCAGACATCCACCCATCCCATACAGCCGGAATGCTCCTCGAGTTCTGCGATCGTAAGTTCTATTGCGCTGTTAGAACTTCCACAGGCAGGGAAAACCGTCGCAAATCGTTTCAGCGACAGATCCAGATACACCTCCACTCCATCATGAACCGCAAACGGACATACGCCGCCCACGGCATGGCCTACGAGCGTTTCTGCCTCTTCCGGTGAGAGCATCTTCGCCTTTGTGCCAAACTGCGCCTTATATTTTGCATTATCGATCTTTGTATCCCCCGCAGCTACTATTAACAGCGCATGCCCATCCACCATAAAGGATAACGTCTTTGCTATCCTCTGCGGTTCGCAGTGCAGAGCTTTTGCAGCAAGTTCAACCGTGGCACTGGATACATCAAATTCCAGGATTCGCTTCTCCATTCCGCATTTGCTAAAATATGCTTTTACGTTTTCTATTGCCATTTTATCCCTGACCTCCCATTTCCTATAGTACAACAACAAACTATCTCAAAATGCTGCTGTCCTCTCATTATCTTTCAATATTGTAACAGACAAATTCCTTGCTATCAACAAATCGCGACTGATATCATAATCCTTCTTTCTAATGCCAACCTTTCGCTCCTACGCATAATACTGCGCCTGCGCATTCCACAGCTGCCTGTACAATCCCTCCTGCCCCTCCAATTCCTCATGCGAGCCGTGCTGAACCACCTTCCCCTCGTCAAAAACAAGGATGTCCTCGCAGAATCTGCAGGAAGCCAGACGGTGGGAAATGTAGACAGCCGTCTTTTTCCCGACCAGTTTGTCAAACCCGGCAAAAATCTCCGCCTCGGCTTCGGGATCAAGCGCCGCCGTCGGCTCATCCATAATCACAAACGGAGCGTCCTTGTAGACTGCCCTCGCAATCGCAAACTTCTGTTTTTCTCCACCTGAAAAAGCGATGCCCCTCTCGTCATATTCCTTGCCGACGCAGGTGGTAAGACCGTCCGCAAGCGTATCAAGCCGCTCTCCAAGCCCCGCCTTTTTCATAGCGCAGACGACCCGCTCCTCATCCGCTTCACTTCCCGCCGCCACATTCTCGCCGACAGGAAAGGCAAAAATCTGAAAATCCTGAAATACAACGGCAAAAAGAGCGCAGTAATCTTTATAATCATATTTCCTGATATCAATGCCGTTTAGCTTAATGCAGCCTTCCGTCACATCGTACAGACGGCACAGGAGCTTAATAAACGTTGTCTTTCCCGAACCGTTTTTCCCTACGATTGCCATCTTCTCCCCAATCACAAACTTGAGGTTCAGATCTTTGATCACATAAGTATCGGATCCCGGATATTTGAAAGACACATTGACAAATTCCACGGAAAACTTATTGTCACGGCGCTTTTCCACGGGAATCGTCCCCTCGTATTTCCTCTTGCCCAATTCAATAAATTCTCTGTAATCTTCCGCGTATATGGCAGCGGTCTTCATGTGTCCAATCATGATAGAAAAATTGTTTATAGAAACGATAAATCGTTCCATACCGGAAGCATAGGTGACCACATTGCCCAGCGTAATGACTCCCGCATAAGCTCTTAAACCGACAAACAGGTAAATAGACAGACTGCTCAGTCCAAAAATCAGCTGCTGCAAATAATTCCTGCGCACATAAATCCTGTTCTGCTGCTTTTCATTTTCGTGGATCGCGCTAAAGAGCGCCTCCACCTCCTGCTTTACCACCTGTTCAAAATGCATCACCCGAATATCCTTCTGCGGTTCGACTTCTGCCAACAAATTCAGATAATACATTTTTTTGGTATAGGCCGCGGAATTGTCAAAATACTTCCGCATGGCCTTTCGTGTACCTCCAACGCTGACCCTGCAGCTGATCCACGCTAACACTCCCAATAATGCAAGAACGAAAACAGACCACCATGCAGAGCCGATCCAAGTATTCTGTTCAACGGAGACCGTCTGAAACATGGGCGTCACTATGCAGATTGAGATGATAATGGACAGCCCGTGTTTCAACATAGGATATACGATCATCATCAGCCAGCCGCCTATCCCGTAAAAAGATTTCTGAAAAGAGCGGAAACGGATATCTCTGGCATGCGCATCTTCCAAATACTCATAATCCATGGAAAGGGCCTTTTGATTTAAATCCCTGCTGGCAAATTCCTGCGGAAAATTCTCCAATTTCTTTTTAAAACTTTCGCTGAAACGGCTCTGCAGGACTTCTACGGCAAACTTCACTCCCAACATGATTCCGAGCATCCGTAAAATACCGCTTAATCCCATCCCGCCATACGCCGCATCTATGATCATTCCCAGCAGAATTACGAAAATATAAGGATTCACGGCTTCTAAGACGGCAGTTCCCACACCGATATAAAAAGTTTTCTTTTCCTGCCTGTAAACGGCTTTGAACAAAAACCATAAATTTTCAAAATCTTTTTTCGTCATCAGCCCGCTTCCCCTTCTCGATAATATTGACTCTGCATTTCAAAAAGTTCGGCATAGCGCCCTTTTCTTTCCATCAGTTCCTCATGCGTGCCCTCCTCTACAATGTGGGCCCCTTCCAAGAGTGCGATCCTGTCGCAGAATCGGGTGCTGGATAAGCGGTGGGAAATAAAGACCACCGTGCGGTTTTTTGCCGCTTCCCCATAACGAAGATACAATTCGTTTTCCGCAATCGGGTCAAGCGCTGCTGTCGGCTCGTCCAGGATCAGCAGCGGCGCCTCTTTATACAAGGCTCTCGCAAACAGCAGTTTCTGCTTTTCCCCGCCGGAAACATCCGTCGCATCCTCATTGACCTCGCGCACCATCTTCGTCTCCCCGCCCTGCGAAAGGCTCTGATAACGCTTTTCAAAGCCCGACAGTTTCAACACATACGAAAGCCGCTCCTCATCTGTCTGCGTGCGCGCTACCCCCGTCAGGTTTTCATCGACAGACACCGGAAACAACATCGAATCCTGAAACAAAGCGGATACCAGTTTTAAATACGCATCCCGGTCGTATTCGCTCTGCGGTATCCCGTTTACGAAGATTTCCCCTTTTGACGGTTTATAAAATCCGCATAGCAGCTTGACCAGAGTGGTTTTGCCTGCGCCGTTTAGTCCAATCAAGGCAAGTTTCTCGTTGGAACGGATCGTCAAATTGATATCGCTTAAGACATCATCATCCGCATCCGGATAGTGGAAAGAAACATCCTTAAGTACAATCTCTACGCCCTTTTCCCTGTCTGTATCAAAAACGTTCCGTTTTTCCTTTTCCGGAAGGTCAAGCAGTGTTCTGATATAGGTAATGAAAGCGTGAATATTATTGAGACTCTGCACCTGACCGATCAGGATAGAAAAATTAGTTAAAAAAGTCCGCACAAGTCCTACTGAGAATACAAATGCAGAGACAGACATCCTTCCCACCGCCAGCAGATAAGCAAGATACCCGTAAGAAAACAGCTCCGTGACAAATCCCAGTCCCAGCTCCTGAAACCGTCGCAGAAAGTACTGCGTATGGATTTTCCCGTAAATGCGGTCCATACCACAGACCGCGTCGTCATATTTGCGCAAAAACCAGTCCTGCATCTGATAGATGCGGATATCTTTGCCGTCGCTTCTCTCCATCGCGTGAAGATTGATATAGGCGGCTGCCCTGGTATGTCTGTTTAATTCCTCATGGTACTTCCCGTGTATGTCTCTCGTCCGTTTCAGCAAAAGAGTATTGACCCCTATCGTTACCATCATCATCAGTACCAGAAGCCCGTTGACCCGGCAAAGCAGCAGTCCGTATAAAATAGAACTGAAAACAGAAATGATCAGTACCGGCATGGACGTCACCGACCAGCGAATCGCAAATTCATTGCGAAGCGTCCCCCAGACATTCCCCACCAGCTTCTGCACTTCCTTACTCTCCAAAAGGTCATAGTCGACCTTCATCGTCTTCTCAAACGCCAGCTTGTCATAGTACAGCGTCAGTGACAGGCCATTGCGGTACAGATACTGCGTCATCGCCGTATCGCTCACATTGCTGAGTAACATTCCCGCGGAGACAATGATGATACTCGCCATCAAAAAAGGAAGCGATACACCCCGCTGCAATTCAGAAACGATCAGCGAGGGCAGCCATATCCCCAAAAAAGTCGCCGCCATATTAGGAAGCACATCCAGAAACTGGAAATAGCAGACCCACTTGTTCCACTGCCGCGCGCTGTTCAAATGAAACAGGATATTTCCGCCCAGCGAATATTTTTTTCTGTTCATATTTTTCCTCGCATCCTATCACATATTTAAACTTTGCAAAACTCATTTACCCACAATCCCATTTTATAACAATCGCAAAACAAAAAATGCAATTCTGCACGAATGGTATCTCCACGCGCATGAATTGCATTTTTCAATCAGCTTACCAGCGGCAGCATGACCTCGGTCGCAAATACCCCTTCCTCATTCTGCCGATTAATGAACCCTCCGTATTTCGAAGCGATCCTGTCAATGCGAATCAACCCAAACCCATGAAGTCCCGTCTTGGTTGAAAGATACTGTGATCCTTTTCTCCTTGCCCTCCCATCCATGGAATTGGTAACGGAGATGTAGAGCTGCTTTTTTATGATATCAATATAGATTCTGATAAACCGTTCGTCCTTATTTGCGATCTGCGCACATGCTTCCATGGCGTTATCCAAAAGGTTGCCAATCAGGACGGACAGATCGATCCCGGAAAAAGGAACATCCTCCGGCACGACCGCGGTTGCATCCACCGGAATCTCCCTCTCCTTTATCATCGTAAGTTTACTGTTCAAGATTGCATCCACCATCACATTGCCGGTCTTGACCACGGTGTCAACGGTAGTCAGATCGTCGTTTAACATTGTGAGATACTGTTTCGCTTCCTCATAACGTTCAAACTCCATATGCGCCTTTAACACCTGGATATGATTGTGGTAATCATGCCGCCAGCCGCGCATTTTCCGGTACATCGTCTCAACTTCCGCATAATGCCTGTCCACAAGCTCATTTTGAAAGCGGCCTATCTTTCGATCCACATATAGGGGCATCCAAAAGAACCACAGCAAGGCATTGATCACCAAAACCGACGCTATGCCTATGATAATCGCCAATTCCATATCTACTCCATTTCCGCACTGCTTTTGTCTCAATTTAACTTTTGTTTTTCCCTGCTACTCCTTATAATACTGCAAAAACGCCGACTGTACACTTTTCATGCGGCTCCTGGCAATCGGCAGCCTTTCGCCGTGATCCAGTATCAGCTCGGCACCCCGGATGGCGGAAATATACCGTAGGTTCACCAGATAAGCCCTATGACATTTTACCGCTTCCTCCGTCATAAGAAGCTGTTTTTCCATCTCCCCAAAGGATTCCCGAATGGGAATTGTCTCATCCGCCGCATGCAGAATGCAGCCATGACCGTCCGCCTCCACATAGAAAACGGATTGGATCGGAATACGCCTCACCTCATGCTCCGCATTCACGATAAGGCACTTTGTATTTTCTTCTCTCTCACCAAGCTTATTAAGCGCCTGAAACAATTTCTCTTTCTGCACCGGTTTGATCAAATAGTGAAGCGCCGATACATCATACCCGTATTGCATATACTCATCATAGCCGGTGACAAAGATAATGGGAATATTCTTGTCCTCAATACGGATCCTTTGGGCCAGTTCCAGTCCGCTGATCTCACCCATCTCGATATCAAGAACAAGCAGCGCGTAATCCTTCTCGCCCTCCCACGAGAAAAGAAAAGCCTCGCTGCTCGTAAAATGGGAAAACTCCACCAGCTCGTGGTTCGCCCCTGCCCATTCCCTGATATATTTGGCAAGGATTTCCTGCTCTTTCGTTTCGTCATCGACTATGGCGATTTTCATGCGCATGCTCCGTCATTCCGCTAACTAAATTTTAATCAATTCGGAGAATGCCGCATTTCAGGTATTCTCCTGCGAGAAACATAGAAATTCTACTCAAATACTAATTGCGCAAAGTTATAGAAACCGAGATACCATATGTGGAAATCATGTCCGCCTTTTAATTCCTGCCACATATAGTTTTCTCCATCCTGAAATCTGTCGCTTAATTGCGGAAGGTTTTTTGCCGCCGTGGAAGCACTCTGATAAGCGATCGTATCATTGGTTCCACAGATATTATAAAAATATTTGATTTCCTCGTCGGGAAACTGTTCGTCAATCTTTTTGATGACATCCGCCGCCGGATAAGAGGTCGGCGCTGCGGAGAATGCCCCAAACCAGCTTATGATATCCAGACATTCGCACATACCGATATTGATGGTCTGCATACCGCCCATGGATAAACCGGCCATTGCCCTATGCTCCCTGTCTGCTTTCATATCGTAACCTTCTTCACCTGCTTTTCCGTAAGTTGCATAATGACTCTCGATGTAAGGAATCAGGTCATTTCTAAGCTCTTTCCCGAACTCATAGAAGGAATTATAGTCAGAACTTTTATTGGCAAAATCAGCGCCGGAACGGCCGTTAGGCGTCACCACGATAAAGGGCTCGACATCGCCGTTATAAATGAGGTTGTCCATGATCATCTTGATTTGAGAAGTGTTTCCCACCATACCCCACTCATTCTCATCACCGCCGATGCCGTGCATCAGATAGAGGACGTTATACTGCTTCGTTTCATCATAACCGTAAGGAAGATAGACATTGGCAGGTTTTTCCAGTGCAGAACCGTCTCCAAAATAATCAAAGCTGGGATACGTGATATGCTCAATGGTACCGCATTGTTTGTATCTACGCGACGAATACTTCGTCGGAATGATCTCGCTGATCTCGGCTGTAGGCTCTCCTTCCGTCTCGCCTGCGTCCTGCGAATCGTCCGTTTCAAGTTCCACCGACGCGGTCTCCTGTTTGATTGCTTCAGCGATACCATCTTTCTCTGTGTCCTGCATATCCTCACGCTCCGTTCCTTTTACATCTTCTGTTTCTTTATCCCTATCATTCCCTGCCTCCGCAGCATCCGCGTTGTTTTCAGCTTTATACTCACCACCGTTTACAGGTTCTGTCGCCGTACCGCAGCCGGACACTAATATCAAAAGCGCCGCCGGCAAAAAAACAAAGGTGGTCCATCTCTTTCTGCTCATGCTGTGTTTCCTCCATTCTCCGTTTGAATTACTCTCAAATTATAGCAGAAAAGGACCACCTTTACAATCCCACTGACACGGCACGATTACCGCAGACGTATCCGCAATCACGGCAATTTTCTTCCCCTCCTTATTCCGTCCTGACAAACAATATGACCGCAAAGATCATGAGCGGAATCCCGGCTAGCACTCCGATTGGCGCAGGCCCAAGCAATACCATAGAACCTGTATCTGCCCGACAAACTGCACCGGGAACCGTTGCTGCCGCATTGATCGCGCCATGGAAGATAGCCGGAGCCCAGATAAGCCCGCTTTTCTCATACAGCCAGTCACAGGCAATGCCCGCTGCGATCGTAAATATGCAAAAGAGCAGCATCCCAACGACCGGGAAACCGATATAATTTGTTCCGTACTCATAACCGATCAGCCCCATGAGCGGCCAGTGCCAAATTCCCCAGATCACACCGCCAAGAAGCCACCCCTTCTTTTTGCCGTATTTCGCCTTTAGCTGCGGATATAAAACCCCCCTCCATCCGGCTTCTTCTCCGACCGCAAAAAACATATTGATAAGCGGCGCATAGGTCAGACAACTGACAATCGAGACCAAGATATATTGCGCATAAGAGATTCCCTGCGCCTCCAACTGCGAGAGCGCTGCCTCTCCGCCAATATTTACAAGATAAGCGCCATTCACATCGAAATGCCCCGGAAAAACAGCGAAATATATGGCGGCACCAAGCGCGGTCAGGATCGCCGGGAAAAACCACGCCATCAGGAGCGGTTTTATCTTCCCCTTGATATGCGGTTTCCAGCCCATTCCTGCAAGTCGGTTTCCTGATAACAGCACGCCAAGCAACGGTACAAACATCATAAGCGCCATGAGCATCTGCGCCGCCATCCGTCCGATGATGGAAAGCCCGCCTTGATATAACAGTGCAACGCCTGCCTGCATCACCCATGCAATGGCAAAGGTCCATATCAGATACTTCCTTGTCTTTGTCTTATCATATTCTGTCTTATTCATGAATGTCTGCCTCCTCTCTCGCTACCTCTACGCAAAACCCGTGACGACCGCAGCCTGTGCATGTCAGTTTTCGGGTCGCAGGCGTATGTTTTGCCCATAATGCCTCTTTGCGTATCGGATTGAAAACAGTGTGACACTGCGGACAAATATAGGCAACATGGGAAAAATAATACTTTGAGAGCCAACATGCACTTGGAATAAAAATAGCAACCCATAACGCAAACAGCCACCAGATCCCCTTTACAATCCACAGTATAATGCCTACCCATTGGAGAATGGTAATAGGAATGCCGCCAATCAGCAAATTCCTATGGATCCTTTTCAATTTTTTCCTATTTGACATGGTATATGCTATGTCCCCGATGGATTCGACAGAGATTGTCTCAATGCTTTTCAACTCACGTCTTAGTGTCTCCAATTTTTCCAGTTTCTCCTGCCGCTCACTAATCTCCTCTCTCAGATCCTGCTCCTGCTGCCCCAAGAGAAGCGAGATTACGCTTCCCGGATTTTCTTCGGAAAGGATCTGGGAAATAGAATCAATCGGAAGCCCCAGCTCCCGTAAGAAGCAGATAATTCTCATTTTCCTTACGTCGTTTTCAGAATACAAGCGTCTGCCGCCTTCCGAAAGTTCCGCCGGGACAAGGATGCCTCTGGTATCATAATACTGGACCGTTCTCACCGTCACGCCGCAAAGTTTTGCCATCTCTCCTGTCGTATACTTTGACATAGCTTTTCACCTCCTTTACGCCAAGAATAGCTTATGACGCAGCGTCACAAGCAATCCCTGACGCAGGGTAATATTTCTAAAAACGTTTCTTTTTCATCTTACTCCATTATACATCAAAAAAAGGAGCCAAAGAAAAATTCTTTAGCCCCTTTTCTATGAAATCTTTATTTAAGAAACTATGCTGCTAATGCCTTACTGCGCTGCTTTTCTGCCGTCGATGACCGGCTGATACTTCGCGGTATCATACGCTACCAGATCTGCCCAGCCATTACCTTCAATCTTAGTTACCATATCATCCCATATAGCTTCGAACTCTGCTTCAGACTTTGCGAAGATTGCCTGCCAGGAAGCATCACAGATGATAGATCTGCACGAGCCGCGGGACATGCTGATATCACTTGTATCAACTGCCAAAGAGAGATTCAGGCTGGGAACGATGTTCATCATGCCCGTATCCTTCAGATACTCAACCTCGTTCTGCTTACCGTCATACAATTCTCTCCACTCCTTAGAAGTCTTGGTGTTGTTCTTCTCCAAATAGGAAGCCCAAAGGTCGCTGCCGTAGGTCTCGCCTGTAATAGGGTTCGTCTCAACACTTGCCACGATCCACTGGTTCACCTGATTGTTACCGTCTGTCCAGTTACCGCCACCCTGATCTTCCGGAATCATGATCTCGGAATTAAATCTGTTATAACCATCCTCTGTCAATGTATACTTACCATCATCACCGACAGTATAGATAATGCCTTCCGTACCGATATGCTGCGTGGTACACCCTTCCGGAGATGCCAGCCAGTCATAGTACTCCAGGATGCGAGCCTTCACATCATCGCTGACGCCGGAGCCGATACCGAATACGCGGCCGCTGCCATAGTAGTAGTCAGATGTCTGGAACACTTGCATATCCTTAATGGGCATACCCATGTAGTTTGCACCGGCCTCACCTCTCTCAGGATTGTTTGTGAAGCCCAGCATCCAGTTATTCCATACAAGGTAGGTTCTCTTCGTCTGCATCTTATCGCAGGCATCACCCCACTCCTGTGTTGCGGAGTCAGGATCAACGATACCTGCCTGGTTTGCATCAAAGAAAAACTTCAGCATCTTGTAGTATGCGCCGTTCTTATCTGTCAGAGGCATGATGGTATTGTCGGAACCAATCAGAACGGAGCCGTTTACTTCCTGGCCATACCATTTGGTGAGCTGGTTAACGTTCTCAATCGTAACCTGCTCGCCGCCGCCATCCCAGTCTTTCCAAAGGGTCATGCCGTAGGCCTTCTTCCCATCTGCATTCTCAGGATGTGCCTTCTGCATGTCAGCAAGCACACTGATCAGATCGTCTAAGTTATTCAATTCAGGTCTGCCAAGCTCTGTGTAGAAATCCCAAGGGATTCTGGGCATGGAAGAAACTGTCTCAGCCATGTATGCTGTAGGGCCGTTGGTGTTCATCTCGGTGGGAATCCCGTAGATGCCGGTACCGTCTCCAATACCCTTGTTGAACTTCTCAATCTGCTCCCAATACTTCATCAGGTTCGGGTAATTCTTAATCTCTGCGCTTATGTCAGCAATCAGACCGCTTTCCACACATTCCTGCAAGAGTCCATTGTCGAGCAGAACCATGTCGCCCAGATTACCGGACGCGGTTCTTGTCGCATACAGACCCTCACCGTCACCGGATACCTGCGGCGCGATAATGTTTATGGTAATATTGAATTTATCCTTCAAGATCTTACCAAACCAACCGGTCTGCTCACCCTGATAGTTTGCCGCCACATTATACATCTCCAGAGTAAGTGCTTCGTCGTGGGATACTGCAGGTGCCGCCGCGTCCCCACCGCTGGTATCCGCTGGCGCTGTATCCGTTGTTGCAGCAGCATCATCTGTGCCGCCGGTTGCTGCCGGATCCGTCGTGCCGGATCCGCCGCCACAGCCACTGAGAACCATGGAACAAGTAAGCACTGTGGCCAAAACTGTTGCCAAAATACGCTTTTTCATGAATTTCCTCCTTTTTTGTGTTTAAATATGTAAACGGAAGCTATTCCCGTTTATCCCATAATGATTCGCGTTCCGCCCTGCAAGACGTCTACCCCTTGACCGCACCGATCATGATACCCTTTACAAAGTATTTCTGGAAGAACGGATAAACCATCATGATCGGCAGCACAACAATCACGGTAATCGTCATGCGGATGCTGGTCGCCGTCTGCGTCGTCGCAGCAGCCGCCGCCAGCGAACTGGAACTGCTGGTGTTTGCCAGAGCTTTGATGGAACTGGCCTGATTCAGATAATTATACAGTACTAACTGCAGCGGGTATAACTTCGTATTTGAAGTAATCAAAAGCAGGGCATCCTGAAATGCATTCCACTGGTTCACCGCCGCGAAGATTGCGACCGTAGCCATAATCGGTTTTATGACCGGTATCATCACCTTAAAAAAAATCGTCAAAATCCCTGCTCCGTCGATCTCGGCAGCCTCCTGCAGCTCCTTCGGAATCGATTCCACGAAGGTCTTGGTCAGAACAATGTGGAACGGAGATACGATTGCGGGAAGCACAAAGCCCCAGAAATTATTCGTGAGGTGCAAATTCTGCATCGTCAAAAACCATGGGATGATCCCCGCGTTGAAATACATCGTCGCAATGACGATGCGATACCACAGTTTTCTGTGCCACATCTTTTCCTGTGAGAACATAAATCCCATAAATGCAGAAGCGCTCACCGTTCCGATGGTGCCAAACAAAGTCCTCCCCACGGAAATCTTCGCCGCCTGAAACAGACCTGAAATACCGAAAGCGCTCTTATAATTCTTAAAATGTATGCCCTTAGGCCAAAACAGGACATCGCCTCGCGCGCTTATATCATTTGCACTGATCGTATTGATGAATATGTAGTAAAACGGATACAGACACAAAAACGCACAGATGGCAAAGAACACATAGCAGAACACACTGAGCATTGTGTCACCGAAACTTTGATGTATTTTCTTTTTCTTTACACGAATTTCAGTCATAGCACTCTTGCCTTTCATAGATTTATTGTTTGTTTCTCTCTTATGGTTCTTACAGGAAACTCTCGCCTCTGGTCAGCTTTGATATGCCATTTGCTACCACCAGAAGAATGACGCTGACAACGCTCTTTAACATGCTCACCGCAACCGAGAGGGGATAACCGCCCTTTACGGTGGAAAGCGTATAGACATACAGATCGAGCACCTGAATATATTCTTTGTTAAATGCGTTCTGGAATACATAGTACTGTTCCATGCCGTTCGAGAGGAAATTACCGATGTTCATCATCAGCAGTACAAAGAAGGTCGGCAGCAGGCTCGGAATCGTGATGTAGCGAATCTGCTGCATCCTCGTCGCGCCGTCCACCCTGGCCGCCTGAAACAGCTCGTCATCGATACTGGAAATCGCCGCTATGTACATGATGGCCGCCCAGCCGAGATTCTTCCAAGTCAGCCACAGCCACTGCGTCAGCCATACATGACTGGTATCCTGCAGGAACAAAATCGGTTCTTGTATCAGATGCCACTTATCAACCAGCAGCGTATTCACCATACCGTCACTGTTGAAGATATTGTAAGCCACGGAATACACGAGTACCCAGCTGATGAAGTTCGGCAGAGTCGTAACCGTCTGGACAAATTTCCTGAAAGGGACGCGGCGAAGCTCATTCATAAAGACAGCGAAGAGCATGGGAATCCACGAGGTGCCGAGCGTGATACCGCTCATGACAAAGGTGTTTATAAGCACCTGCTTAAGCTGCTCTACTCTGACCGGATTCTCTACCATGAATTTAAACCACTTCAATCCGACAAACGGTGCCTCCGAAAGCGGTTTCGGTGGCTTGTAGTCGTAGAAAGCATACATCCATCCGTACAGCGGATAATAGGAAAACAGAATAACCATGATCAGAAACGGCAAAATGAAAAGGAATAACTTAATGGAGTACCATTTCTTTTTATCAATTTTTTTAAATTTCATATCACCCATCCCATTTCTTGTTTATCGTTTTACCATCTTTCACATAAATAATAGCGCTGCTGCCTTATTTTGTCAACCTTGTTTTTATATAACTTCACACTTTTTCACTTGTTTTTGCAGTTTTATAGTGCAAATTGCCCATATACGTCCGCAGTTTTTTCTATATTTCTTCACAAATATCGTTAAACTGCCTTACGCACTTCCTTGACTATGTTTAGTCTGCTACAATTTCCACTTTCATGCACACACTGCCAAGCTTCGGGTCAAGATCCTCTCCTGCTGACATGCCAAATACCGGCGTACCGTCCTTTTTGAAATGCACGCGTCTGATTCCATCGCAGCGAAGCGTCTCTTTCGGATCCTTTTCCCCGTGATAGGCGATCATCAAATTCCCGTCTTCATCCTCGTAAAAGGAATTATGTCCCGGCCCGTATTCTCCCTCCACAGAATAAAAGGAAAGAACAGGTGTACTGCGTTTCTGCCAGTTGGAAACAACAAGCAAATCGTCCTCTTCCCGCGCCGTAAGCAGCCCCACTGCATAGGTATAACTGTTGGCAGCGCCGCCCGAATAGGTAAGGTATACCTTTCCATCCCTGAAAAACGCATAGGGACCTTCGTTATTGATGGTATGATCCACATTTTCCCAACCGAACAGCGGCCGGGAAAGCAGCACCGGCTCAGAAGTCAGTTTCCACGGCTCACGTTCATCCACGGTAGCGATGCAGAGCATGGAACCGGTATCATAGGATTTCCCCATACCTCTCCTGTAAGACCAGACTACATAAGACTGTCTTTTTGTCTTAAGATATGTCATATCCAGCGTGATCCCGTCCTCTGTCAGATAGCTTCCGTCCCGTCTTTTTATTCTGACAGGATCCTCCCAGCTGTCCGGCTCTATGAGCGGCTGCCCTTCTTTCAGCTTCAAAAGATGACACTGCGGGCCCCATTCATGTCCGCTTACCGCAAACAAAATATATAACTTTCCGCCAATCACATGAAACTCCGGCGCCCAGAAAGTCTGGATCAATTCCCGCTTTTCATCATACGGCAGGATCAGGTGCTGTATCACGTCCTTGGCAAAAAGATTTTCCACCGTATCCGCTTCCCTGATATACAGTCCTACGTCGCCTGTATTATCACTTGTTGAGGTATAATACCATTTCCCCTCCCACCGAAAAATAACAGGATCTCCGAAGCCTTCCGCCAGCGGGAACGTAAATTTGGGACTCTGCACGCTCCCCTTTACTTCATAGACGCCCGGTCGCGAAAAATCAATGCCTTCCTTCTCCCACAGCACCTTTTTTTTCACACCGGATCCGTCCGAGTAAACCGCTTGCGCCATCACAGTATCCAATTCCTCCGCGGAAGTCAGCTTCACGCATTCCGGCACGATCGTTTGCGTATGATAAACCGGATTCCAATACTCTGCTGCCTTCCTTAACACGGCATTGTCCACTTCTACGCAGTCTGATGGCTGTTTGCCTCCCCATGCTATCGACCCTTTCACCTCATCGGCCGGCACAAGGCCCTTGGATTCAAAATGAATCCAGTCTTTTGTCGTCCACATAAGAACCTTATCCGCACAGTCCCCGTCCGGTTCTCCGTTTTCCATCACCCGCTCTGCGACAATTCCAAAACCGCCTTCTGCCGGGACAAAGACCTTCGGCTCTTTCACGCCCCTTGGAGACAAGCTGTCATCCGGCAAAACGATCGCTTCGGCAAACAAGATACCATAATTTTTATTAAAAGGGTGAAACGCTTTGCCGTCTTCGCTGCCGGCCATGTGGATGCCAAACGCCAACCCGTATGGATAGCTGTCTTTCTTTGCCTCTCTCGTATACACTTTCAGATATCCGTTATCTGTGTTACTTGCATTCAAGTCCTATACCTCCAATGTTGCCGCCACGACCTGCGCCTGCATTCCCGCAAGCCAGTCGTTCGGATGATTTAACAAATTGCCCGTTAAATCGATATACCGCTTTTTCTTCTGCACTTCTTTTTGTAAGGCCTGCACGTCCG
Organism: Lachnospiraceae bacterium UBA7054; assembly: GCA_002492725.1. Lineage (GTDB taxonomy): Bacteria > Bacillota > Clostridia > Lachnospirales > Lachnospiraceae > UBA3282. The sequence continues at coordinate 105,229 of DLAF01000009.1, read as the reverse complement.
CCAGCACGATTCCTTCCTGACACAGTGCTTTTAAACTCTGCGAGTATTCCTCCTGATGTGAGCAAAAATACATGGGCGGCGTGGCAGTAAGCGGATTGGGAAGCGTTGTCGCGATCAAAACGAATTCCGTCTGAGGGCAGTCTTCCCGTATCGCCCCGATCAGACGCATTGTCTTCTCCGCATACTGTGTACCGTCACATCTGTCGTTCATACCGTATCCCAGGATCACGAGATCCGGATGATAAGTGCAGACCCTTTCCTTCGCATGAGCAATTGCCCATTCCGTATCCATCCCGCTGACGGAAGTGTTATGAAAACAAATGGGAATCCCCCATTTCTTTTCCATACGATCGAGCAAAAGCGCATACCAGACGGGCTGCCATGGATTTTGCCCGTATTTCCCACTGCAATCCCATCCGCAGGAAATACTGTCTCCATATAAAAGGACCCGCACAGTTTCCTGCTCTTTGATCTTCCCTGAAAGTCCGGGAAGATTTTTCAGCGCGCCCTGCGGCACACCGCCATCCCAGTTATCTTTTGCCCTGTACGTGACTGCCGTCTGCCATTTCGTTACAAATTCAGGATGACCGATGGCGCACAGACTCAGATACTTCCCGTCCGTAGTAGCGACAGGCTCAAAGCCCGGATCGGTGCCCTCCCGTTTTGCTTCCTCCTGCGCCTCCTCCTTTGTCCTGCGTATAAACCGGTCCCATCCCGTATGCGGAATCCTGCTTTCTTCCGTCAAAACCAGCTTACCGTCCTTCACCAGATAATCGCGTCCCTGTTCATACACCAGCTCACCGCTGTAACTCTCCACTTTGATGATCTCTTCCGGTTCCCGCAAAAAAGGGGCCTCACAGCTTCCCGCTTCATCAATCATGGCAAAGGTCTCCCTGCGAACTTCATGCCCCTTCCAGAAGGGCGAATTCCATTTGTCCAGACAGGGAATCTCTTCCAGCCCCTCCATGATCTTTTTACTAAGAAATCTGATGTAATCACTCTCCTGCCCGCAGACGGATTTTGCCCCCTCCGTTGTAAATACCATTTCCGCAGGCTGCGCGTCCGTATATGGCTCCCAGCGCGGCATCGGCTGACCGTCTGCATCCGCACCGTTAGGGTCGCCGCTCTTTATGAAATTTGCCCAGTAATTGCACATCTGCCTAGCAAGGTCATAATGCTTTCCGGTAAACGGCCGCCAGCACTTTGCCAGCGTTTCAAAAAAGAACCAAAGATCTACGGAATGAAAACAACCGGCATGATCCCAACCCGGGATCTCCGGCCCGAACTTGTAATAATACCCATTCTGTTTGCTTCCGTTCTTTCTGCGCCCGTCAAGCACCCCTTTTATAGTGCATTCCAGCCCGCTTACTCTGCCAAAAATTCCCTTGTCAGCTTCCTTCCATACTTCCTGAAAACCGAGGTATTCCTCTGCGTCTTTTCCGAAAATACCCTTGGCTTTTTCTGCCGCTTCCTCCCCAGATGACGCGGAAAGGACTTCCAAAAATTCATCCACCGTATTTCCGGCCATCACAGGCACGTCCGCGCTGTGGCCGTTTAAAAGCATGGCAAGCGGGTCGCCGACGCAGAACCGTTTGTCCAGTACCGTAAACATGCGCGGATGGTCTTTCACATACTCTCCATACTTATCACGCAGATAAAAGGCATCCAGCTTTCTGGCTTCCTCTATGTCCTTCACCCCGAGAAAATCCAGAAATTCCACGCCGTTTTCCTCCGCCTCCCATAGCGGCTTGGGGATACCGATGGTCTGTCTCGTATACGGGCTTCCGATCATACCACTCATGATCACGGCGCGCTGAAAAAGGCCCTTATTACCCGGGCATGCCATTTGGCTCAATACGCTGCCGCCGCCGGCAGACTGTCCGGCAATGGTGATCTGATTGGGATCTCCGCCAAAGGCGCGGATGTTACGTATCACCCACTTAAGCCCCGCCTGCTGGTCAAGACTGCCAAAATTAGCCGGCGCGTCCGGCTGTCTGTCCGTCAACTGCGGATGCGCCATAAATCCGAAAACATTGATGCGGTAATTCACCGTTACCACCACGATGCCGCGTCTGGCCAGCCGTTCCCCGTCAAACTCCATTTCGGCAGGGTAGCCCCACTGCAGACCGCCGCCGTAATACCATACCAGCACCGGCAGTTTTTCCTCCGGATCTTTTGCTCCCGTCCACACGTTCAGATACAGGCAGTCCTCATCCATATCCATCTGCGGATCCACATGCCATTCACGGCAGTATACATCATCCCCGAGTCCGGGTGTATCCTGCACGGCGGCAGGCCCAAAGCGAAAAGCATCACGCACCCCCTCCCAGTCCGCACAAGGCTGCGGTGCCCGCCATCTGTTCTCCCCCACCGGCGGAGCCGCAAAAGGGATCCCCTTAAATGCGGTTATTCTCGGGTCTGCTGCCTCGATTCCCCTTACCCATCCGTTCTCTGTTTTTACCTTTCTGATCATGTCTGCTCCTTTCTTCTTACTATTTTTACGTAATACAAACAATTTCCATACCTTAATGTATTCTCTGGCGGCTTATCCTACTTTGTTTTATTAGGTTTATCGTTTTACCTTTCGACAAAAAAAATAGTTTACTACCTTCTATTCTTTCTTTATCTGATGAACAGACTGACGCTCGATCAGTGTACAGGGAATACAAACCAGCTTTTCTTCCGGTTCTTCACCGCCCTGTATCTTCTGAAGCAGGATATTTGCAGCTCTGTCCCCGATTTCCTTTAATGGTAATGCCATGGTCGTCAATCCCGGCATGAAAAATTCAGCAATATTCTGGTTGTCAAACCCTGCTACCGCCATATCGACACCGACACGAAGACCCATTTCATCCAGACACGCATAAGCGCCTCCTGCCATTCTGTCCGCCATACAAAAAACTGCCGTCACTTCTGTCTTGAACAGTTCTCTTGCTTCTCTTACAGCGCCTTCCTTCTCCCATTCGGCATATCTGACCCAATTCGGATTATACAGGATCTGATTCTCAAATAGCGCCTTTTGATAGCCCAAAAGTCTCTGCTGTGTATGTATATTATTCTTCATTCCTCCGATTACGCCAATCTTTGTATGCCCTTTGGAAATCAGATAGCTGACGATCTCCCATGCGGCGCTCTGATCATCTATCACTACCGATGGAATATCCGGATTATTGGAAAAAGCATAAGCCATGACAGCCGGAATCGGAAAGTCCTGTGGAAAACAATTGATGATCCTGGCGTGTCCGGCTACATAGATAATGCCGTCCACCCTAATCGATTCCAGTTCCTGTAAGGCCGGATCCAAAATAGAGTGATAACTACTTTCATTGCCATACCATGTATCCTGCCACCTCGCATAGAGACGCAGATTTTTGACAACCGTGCGATAACCCTTTTCTTCACAGTTACTCATGATGCCTTCCACGATTTCCGGCGTCGTAAACTGCACAATATCTTCCGCAATAATACCGATTGTTCGGGTCTTCTGCCTCCGCAGCCCCTGTGCGATATAATTGGGTTTATAACCCATCTTGTCAACGGTCTCCAACACCTTTTGTTTGGTATCGTCTCCAACCTTCGGCTTCCCGTTTAAAATATTGGAAACCGTAGTCGGCGATACATTACATTCTTTTGCAATTTCTTTTAATGTAACCATTCTCGCAGTTCCTTCTCCCATTTTGATCCGCCCCTTTTCTACAGCATTTTTTCCCGCAGCTGCTCCCCGCTCATTGCGCTTAAATACGCCGGAGGGATATCAAATACAGTCTTTGCTCCCGTCTGCCCTTCCTGATGAAGGCGATATGCCGCTCTCGCATAAGCCGCGATCACGCAGGAGGTAAATTCCGGATTGGAGTCCAGCTTCAACCGATACTCGATCAGATGGCTGTTTTCTTCCTCCCAACCTGTCTTTCCGCTGCGCAGCACAAAGCCGCCGTGCGGGATGCCGCTGTGATCGCGCTTTAGTTCTTCCTCGCTTATAAAATGGACCGTGGTATCATAATCCGCAAAATAGTTCGGCATGGTCTTGATTTCCTGCTCCACCATTGCGGCGTCCGCTCCTTCCTCCAATACCACGAAACACTCTCTGGTATGCTTTTCGCGGGTCGTCAGCTCCGGATTTTTCCCATTCCTCACTGCCTCTAGCGCTGCCTCCACCGGGATTGTATACTGTTTAGCGTCTTTTACGCCCGCAATCCGGCGTATCGCGTCGGAATGTCCCTGACTGACGCCCTTCCCCCAAAAGGTATAGTCTTTACCGTTCGGAAGGATAGCGCTTGCGTACATCCTGTTTAAGGAAAACATCCCCGGATCCCAGCCGACGGAGATAATCCCCACTTTCCCTGCCTCCCGCGCCGCCGCATCCACAGCAGCAAAATGCTGCGGTATCTTAGCGTGGGTATCAAAGCTGTCCACAACGTTAAACAGCCTTACATACTCCGGTGTCTGCGTCGGCAAATCCGTGGCGCTTCCGCCGCACAGGATCATCACGTCAATCTTATCTTTCCAATCCGCCGCCTCAGACACATGGCAAACCGCCGCTGTCTTTGTCAGAATGGAGACCTGTTTCGGGTCTCTGCGGGTAAATACCACCGCAAGCTCCATGTCGGGGTTTTGCTTTACGGCGCACTCCACGCCGCGCCCAAGATTCCCGTAACCTAAAATTCCGATTTTCATTGCCTGATTTTCTCCCTTCCTGTAAACAAAGTCTTTTATTACCCTGGCAAATCATTTATTAAGGGGTTATATATACTCTGACAATTTACATTATTATACAATATGATACGTAATTTTACCAGCACACTTTCTTGCCTCGCCGTTCACATTGCAGTATGATGGTATTATATGGGAAACGGTGATTGCTCCCTGCCTGTCCCAAATCTTCGCCGTAAAGCGACAAGGAGGTTCCCTCGCATGGCATTTACCGCACCGCAGCATTTTACCTCAATAAATAACGCTTTGGAGTCTTTATTTGGAAATAGCACGAAAATTGCGCAGTCCGACCGGGTTTTCGGCGGCGACATCAACGATTCCTACGGGCTTACCCTCACAAACGGTGCGCGCATTTTTATGAAGACCAATACCATAAAAAACGCCGCCTTCTTTCAGGCGGAGGCACTTGGTTTACAGGCGATCGCACAGACCGGTTGCATTGGCACACCACGCATCTTAGGCAGTGGAACGCAGGCGGGTGCGGACGGATTTGCTTTTTTGTTGTTGGAATGGATTCAGGGGAAACCTCCCGTCAAAGACTATTGGGAACTGTTCGCATACCAGCTTGCTAAGATGCATCAGGCACCCACCAATGATTTTGTCCCAAATGGCATCTACGGTTTTTTGCAGGACAATTTTATTGGCGCGGGAAAACAGTGCAATGCCGCGCGGGACTGTTGGACCTCCTTCTTCCGTGATTGCCGCTTAGAGCCGCAGTTTCGGACCGCCGACCGTTATTTTGATGCGGCTGACCGTAAAAGAATCATGAAATTGCTGGATCGGCTCGACGATTTTTTGACCGAACCTGACTGCCCTTCCCTACTGCACGGCGACCTTTGGTCGGGAAACTTTATGACGGGAAGCGACGGCAGGGCATGGCTCATCGACCCCGCTGCCTATATAGGACATGCGGAAGCTGACCTTGCCATGACGGAGCTTTTCGGGGGCTTTTCCCATGCTTTTTACGCTGCTTACAAGGAAGCTTACCCGATGCAGCCAGGTTACAAAGACCGCCGCGATCTGTATAACCTGTATCATCTGTTGAATCATTTGAATCTGTTTGGGGGAAGTTATCTGGCGGGGGTACTGCGGACGGTACGAAAATATGCCTCATAGCTCAAACATCGCCAAAACGAATTTAAAAACAGCATGGAAAACCCCCGGCAAAACTTCACAGTCCTGCCGGGGGAAAGAGGATGCAAAATAATATAATCTATGCTCTGCCCTGCGTTTCTTTTTCTACGCCCATACACGTTCCTTCCGCACAGATCCTGTTTTCCGGTTTCAAAAGCAGGCCCTCGTCGATACATGCGTCGATCGTCTTTGACAAAATGCGGGCTTGCGCGATCAATCCCGTATAAACCGGATACTCATTGATCAGATAATCGGGAATATGGCTGCGCATAAAAGCTGCCAATTCTGCGGCGATCTGTTCTATCATGGCATCCATGCCCTCATTAAGTTCATAGGAAAAGTTATAAAAATCTTCCATGTCCTTCCTCTCGATTACCAGGATCCTTGGTTCAATCATGCTGCCGTTTTTACGCAGGTATCCGTTTGCAATCGCCTTCGCCACGATTTCCTTTTCCTCAAACGATAATTCGTCGATAGAAATTCCGCCAATCGCCTTAAGCACCATTAGTAATTGTTGATCCGTAGACAGATTATGTCCGCAATGAAAATGTTCTTTGATATGTTTGCCGTAAATATTTGCAACAAAAACTGCCCGATAACCGCCGACATAAGACGCATTGATACCATCACAGCCGTAAAAATCATAGGCCGGCTCCTGCTCCTGTGTGTAGGCAACGGCAACACAGGTAAAATCTCTTTCTACCGTCTCTACCTCTGCAAAGTATTTTTCCGCAAGGACTCGATTGACCCTGCTCCCCAAATCCCAAACGGTTCTTGAGATCAGAGACCACAAAATAAACCGCAGGTCTTTCTGCTCACTCAGATACGGAAAAGACAGAATCTTTTCCTCATTTTTCTTCAGCGCTTCCTTGATCGTCCGACAAAATTCCGGAAGATGCTTTTCATAGATCCTGTTTGCCTGATCGTACTCTTCATAATCGACCAGATGAATATTGACCGCATATTTTCCGTTATCAAGCCTGCGAAGCATTCCGTATTTCCCATTTTCGCCGCGGCACTGGATTTCCAGTTCTTCCTCAATATAGGGCATGGGGATACAGAGTTCTTCCGAAAGCTCTTTTGCTGTTTTTGGTTTGTTTTTACACAGGTAGATCAGATTCTGGGAAAACATTCTCTCCGCCTTGTTGCGGGGATCGTTCCCACAGGGGCTGCCCGTTCCTGCAAATTCCAACTTGACCGGTTTTAATAAATAATTTCTTTCACTCATCGTCTCAACCTCTTTTCTAATGGAATTGCGCGCGGAAAACAAACGCTGCTTCACGGTCGTTTCGCTGATGCAAAGCGTATCGGCGATCTCCTTCACCTTCCGCTCGTCAAGGTAATACATGACCATCACGTCGCGATACGCCTTTGACAAAAACGCAATTTCCCTGAATATCCTGTCAATCTGTTCCCGCTCAGCCGCTTCCTCAAGAAAGGCCTCTATTTCATTTTCCTTTGCCTCTAAGGACTCCCACAGGGAATCACAATTTTCCGTCCCGAATATCTGCCGCTCGGCGTTTCTCTTTCTGCTGTGATCCGCGTAGACCCTGCGGGCGATCGTCCATACAAAGGCATAAAAGTTTTCGATCTGCTCCTGTTTGTGTATGGCAGAAATGACCGCAAGAATGATATCCGAACACAGGTCTTCCGCTTCAAAGGACGTGTTGCATCTGTGATAAGAAAAATGATAAATCTTGTCGAGAAAGTCCTTATCCTCAAATAGTTTCAGCGTTTCGTCTGTTTTCATCGCTTGCCTTTTGTTTTGATCATGATCGTTACATCTGTTTAGTCGTAACAGATCAGGGTTGGTTAGGTGGTGTTGAAAAGATTTTCAGAAATTCTTCGAATACCTGCTCTCTGTCTTTTGCCGTCTCAAAATAACGCAGGCCATATGTTTGACATTGCTCCTTCATCAGGAGGCTCTGTTCCACGATATAAACAGCGCCTTCCCTCAATTCCTCATCCGACTTGTAAAAAGTATAATCTTTCTTTGTATCGTACTTCTTCTGGATTGCAAACCGTTCTTCAGGCGTCACATCGGAAGTCAAAAAATAAAAAATCTCACAGTTTGCCCCGTGAATGTATTTCATATAATCCTCCGGCAGAAGCTGGTACATATCAAGCACCATCCCCGGTTCAAATTCATCGTACTCGGCGCTGTCAAGCATCGCCCGTACAAACGGCGCCATCTTGCCGCTGATCATATGCAGCGTATCCATGGAAGATAAGCCGGCATAGGTGTTTACTCCGGTTTCCGGAAAACACTTTTCAAAGCCGGCAATGATCGAGTCCATGCTGATGTGCTGATAACCGAAACGCGCCGCAAGGCGGTGGGAAATGGTGCTTTTCCCCGCCCGCGGTACGCCTGCGATGATGATGCTGTTTTTCATGACATGATCCGCTCCACTTTCTCTTTCCCGTGCCAATCTGTCAGACGGTCTTTGATGGCAGTCTGCTTCTCGCTGATATATTCCTGTGTATAACTGCGCATCCGATTCAGCTGACGTTCCACAAACAGGCTCATAAGGTTTTCATCCTGCAGGACTTCCTGATAATAGCGGTAGTGCATCTGCATGCCCTCGCATAATTCCTGCCAGTGCCTTTTTGCCTGCTCAAAGTTTTCCATCCTTAAGTCCGCATGCAGCATAAACTTATAGATATCCCGAAAGAACCCCCGGCAGTATGGGATCAATTCTTTCTTCTCACAAAACTGCCGCATCAGCCCAAGTCCCCATGCGGCAAACTCCAACGTATTTTCCGGTGTGTCTTTCCAAGACATGGTCTCTACCGCATACAAAATCTCTTTATTCAGGACACGAGCCATGTTCTGCAGATTACCTCGCAACATGGCCTTCATGCCCTCTACGCCCTGTTCAAAGCTTGCGACCTGCGCAAGGATGCTCTCCTGTAATCGGTTTTCTTTCACGCTGGGTAACTGTTCAATATGCTCCCTCGCACTCGCAAAATCCTTTTCATGAATGTAAATCCACGCCAGCGCATAATGTGTTCTCTCTAACAGCATTCTCGAATTACAAAAACGAATCACCTGCATGCCGGCACGGATCGCTTTATTTTTTCTGTTGTCCCAATCGCATTTAAAGTTCTCAAAATCCACATGGCGGCTCAGCTCTGCCGTGCTTTCCACAAGGCTCATGGCATACACGAAATTCCCCGGATCCCGTTCCAATTCCGCCTCTAAATATTTGCATTTGTTAAGCGCTGCCTCTTTCGGGTCGCTAAACTTTGATTCTAATTCCACATATTGATTTGTGATCTGCATCAACAGCTGGTTATCATTGCCCTCGCTGTCCATGCCAAACAGCATATCCGTAGAGACGGACAGCACCTGTGCGATCGGGACGATCAGGGAAATGTCCGGCAGTCCCGCGCCCGACTCCCATCTGCTCACCGCCTGGGACGTCACCCCGATCTGACCGGCAAGTTCTTCCTGTGTCAATCCTTTGCGCTTTCTCGCAATCCTGATATTATCTCCGATATGAATCATGATTTCCTCCATTCCGGAGCATTTACGTAATAAAAATCTGTAATGCTCCTGTTGCTTTCGGTACCGTACCTTTACACTAGCATACAGACTTTCCGCCCACAAGCAATGTGTCATGTACCGAAGTACAACGCAGCATTACATCACGATTCTATTTTTTCGAGTGCTTCACACTTTTTGCGCTTTTCCCGGTAACGCTCTCCCGGTATTTTAAGGCCTGATTATCCATGATCCCGCCGACACAAAGGCTTGCGATAATGCCCGTGGCAAAGCCCAGCCATAAACTGTTAAACACAATTCCCAGCAGCATTCCAACAATAATACCGACGACCAGATAAACGCCCGTCCACACGGTTTTCGGTTTAACGATGGAATAGGTCTCCACTTTTTCCTTATCGATACCGCGATACACGAAACCGGCTTTCTGCAGGGCATTGACACCCTTATCATTTTCGTGTTCCACTCTGGATATTACCTCAAATATGTTCTTGTGCAAAAATGCCCAATTTACCATCATGCGGATGATTTCGGTGCCAAGCCCCCTGTTCCTGTATTGAGGCATAAGCTCTACGTTTAGCGGAATGGTTCCCAAAAGCTTCTCTCCTGCAAAGGTCGCCGTTCCAATCTGTTCCTTATCTCCCTTTTTGAACGCAATATTCCAGTCGGACTCCCACAAATCCTCCCTGTTTGAGGGTGTGATCGTTACCGTATCGGATTTCAGGTAGAAATTGTCTTTCATGGTTTTCTCCATTTCTGCGCTGCAATTTGATTCTTAGATCATTGTTTCCTGTTCGTGGTTCTTTCAATGATGTTTCCATTATAACATTTTCATCCTTTGATTACTACAAAAAGATGAGCATGACAGCCGCCGCATCCATCATTATCTCTTTAGTACAGAAGCCCGATCCTTTTATTTTAAATCCCCATTCGCCGGATTATCAAGCACCCGTCCGCTCTCATCGAAACGGGAACCATGGCAGGCACAGTCCCACGAATGTTCGGCAGGATTCCATTTCAGCGCACAGCCCAGATGCGGGCAGCGCTTTTTCGATGGCGTAAGCAGATTCTTTGTGGATTCAAACCCATTGACGAATAACTGTGACCTGAGAATGCTTCTCGACGGGCAAAAAACTGCCTCGAAATCATTTTTGATACCACAGACCTGATTGCTCAACAGCATCGCCGCTACCATGGCTCCCGTCATCCCCCATTTGTTAAAGCCGCTTACGGTATACAGATTCGGGGTGTGTTTGGAATAATTTCCGATATATGGAATGTTGTCAAGACTCATACAGTCCTGCGCTGCCCAGTGATATTTTTCAACTGCATTAAGATAATTTTCATCCGCAAACCGCCTCAATTCATTCCAGTTTCCGCCGTTTTTGCCTGTGCGGTGCCCGCCTCCGCCTAAAAGAAGGAGATCATCATAATTGCGAAAAGAAAATCCCGTCTTGCATTCATCGACGTACATCCCCTCCACATTCTGTGCGTGTTCCAGAGCAATCACATAGGAGCGGTGCTGAAACAGCTTCAAATAATAGCTGCCGTGTTTATTAATAAAGGGAAAATGCGTGGTGACAATCACCTTGTCCGCGCTGATCTTTCCGCTTTCCGTGACGGCCGTCGTGCCAATCATTTCCCGCACAAAGGTGTGTTCATAGATTTTTAGATTTTTTGCTATGGAATATAAGAATTTCAGCGGATGAAACTGCGCCTGCTTCTCAAAGCAGACGGCACCCACCGTATTTACGGGCAGTGGTAGATCCTCTACAAGCAGCACCTCATAGCCGATCTTTGAAAGTGCAGCCAATTCGTCTTCAAGTTTTCTGCGGTCATTTACTGAATACACATAGTTGTCTTTTACCTCATATGCACAATCGATATTTGGGCAAAGTTTTTTATATTCCTCAAACGCCGCGCGGTTTGCATCCAGATACATGCGGGCTTTTTCCGGGCCAACGCCGCGAAAAAGCTTATGATAGATCAAACCGTGTTGAAACGTAATTTTTGCCGTTGTGTTGCCCGTTGTACCACCGCAAATCCTATCCTTTTCCACAAGAATGTAAGGCACGCCGTTTTCCTGCAAAAAATACGCAGTCAGGATCCCGGCTATGCCTCCGCCTATGATCAATACCTCTGTTTTCCTATCACCTTCCAGCGTCGGGAAATCATGACGGCTGACGGTTTCATTCCACAATGAATTCAAGATCTGCAATCCCTTTCTTACTTCCTTGCAAGCATATCATATTTCTATCTATCGTTCCGCAGATCAAGAAAAAATATTCCGTTTTAGAAGAGTCAGCAAAATACTATCTTTTATCCGCCGTTCCCTTTCTTGCGACGCACCGGCAAAACAGCCATAGAAAACGTAAAATGTTTATGCGTTTACTATCACCCTCGCAACCGCAACGCTTTTCCCCGGAAAGCAGATCCTGACATATCGTGCCTTTGTCTGCTCCAATGGCACTGCGACAAAAGAGTTGTAATCCTTGTCTCCCGAGACATAAATCGTCCTGTAATCTGCACGATTGTCAGACAGTGCAATTTCATAAATCTGATTAACAACTTCTCTGAACACTACGCAGACCTCCCGAATCTCCTTCGTCCCTTCCAGATCCACCATGATCCATTCCCCGTCAGAACTGCAACCCGCCGTCCAGAAGTTTTCAATATTACCGTCCGCAACGTTTCTGGCCGGATGTTCGTCGGAAGCACTGCTGCAAAAAACAGGCCTGTTCAAGCCAATATCGCTCAATGTATTCCTCTCAGGCATTCCCATCACATAGGGCGGTGGCTGTGGCAGCCGCAATTCCTGATCTTTCCAGAAATACTGCCCTGTCACGTGAATCGTAAGCTCCGCAGCAACCAGCCCCTCCGATGATGCCCTGACCACAACCTCTCCGGCGTAGTAAGATCTGAGTTCTATCGCACCCATGCCTTCTATCAGGTTTTCCTGTTGCCGGGATAGTCGGAAACTCCTGCCCGTTGGAAATATCCCGCCGCCGGAAACTACCTCCAGCAGGATATCCGGTGATGCCGTAACCCTGTGCCCTTGTGCGTCTTCCACAATGACCTTAATGTGTACATCTTCCGTGCCGTCACTGCTTATAGTATCTCTGTCGGCATTCAGAACAAGCCTGTCCGGCACTCCATTGCCGGGTTTCTCCAGCGGTTCTATCCCCATAAGTTCCTTCCTGTACCAATACCAGGAATCCAGCGGAAGTCGGTAATAATCAATAAAGCCCATATGGCCCATGTCATCCAAAATACTGCCATGATGGAACGCGCACCACAAAGATTTCCCTGATCTCCAAGGATAATCCGTCTCCACCCCGTCCCGATATCTTCCCCGAAACTCACCCGGCCTGTCCTCTACCACACTGCCGTACTCCGACACGAAATTCGGAATGCCGGGATTCAGGAAAATAGATGCCCCGTCCCCGTTGTATCCGGCCACATCTCCCAGCCTGTCGAATCCGCCTCGCTGTACCCCGCCTGCCGCTGCAGGTCTGGAGGAATCCAGCTCATGTGCGCGTACGACTAACCTCTGCAAGAGCTTTTTGGCCTTATCTGTCACACGGATATCCGTAAAAAAAGGCTCGTTGCACATACTCCATATAATGATACTGGGATGATTACGGTTTGTCCGTATCATCTCCTCCAAAGTAAGAAGGCAGCTTTCCTCAAAAGCTTTCTGATCTTCCTCTCTGACCGGATACGCACTGGCGGTCCAATAGCCTTCCTCGTTCGGTCCTCCTGTTCCCCAGAAGCAGTTCTCCGACCAGAACAAAATCCCCATCTTATCGCACATCTGCGCAAAATAGGTATGATGCGGGTAATGGGAGCCGCGGATAAAATTCATTCCACAATCCTTGATCATCTTTATGTCTCTTTCTATCCCGGTATGTGTCACCGCATCCGACCATCCGGCATGATCCTGATGAACATTTGCCCCGTGGATGGCATAATGCTCTCCATTCAGGAAAAATCCTCTATCAGCAGTAAATTCAAACCATCTGACACCGAACCATGTTTCATATTCATCATATAGTACATTATTTACATACAAGAAGCTGCGAAACTGATACAGACTCGGCGTATCCGGATGCCAGAGCTTAGGATGCTGCAAAGTTCTCTCCTGCACAAATTCGGTAAAATTCCCGGCCCTGACCCTGCCTGTGGAGGACAGTCGGAATACTTCTTCCCCGTCATCCATCAAACAGGAAATCAGCTTTACTTCCTCGTCACGATCGCATACGCTTACAATCTCCGTCCGCAGCGTTATATCCGCAGAGTCGGCGGAGACATTGGATGTCGTCACCGCTGTGCCATACCAAGCCACATGCACGGGGTTTGTGACAATCAGGCTCACATCCCTGTAAATTCCCCCGTTAAACATATGCTCTCCGGCTCTGGGAGCAATCGTCGCGTCCCACAGATTATTCACTCTCACAAACAGCAGATTGTCCCCTTCGCGCAGATATTCCGTAACGGATATTTCAAAAGCAGTGTATCCGCCTCTGTGACTTCCTGCATATTGCCCGTTCACGTAGATTTCCGCCACCTGAAACACTCCCTGAAATTCCAGGAAGACACAACCGTCCAGCCATTCCTTCTCCACAGTCAGGTGCCTGCGGTAACAGCCATATCCCACATAAAACTCATTTTCCATAAAATAGGGAATCCCGAAAGAATGCGGCAGACCAATGTCATACCATTCCGAATCATCGTATTTCTCCGCCATGGCATCTTCAATATCTCCATACCTATATTTCCAGTTATTATTGATCAGCCTGCACATTCTTTTTTGCATAAACTTTTCTCCTCCCAGACTATAATACCCCTTTTTATACGGTTCCCTTCTGCAGCATTACATTGGCGTACAGTGCCCATCCATCCGTATCACCTTATGTTCCGCTCCGACGGATTCCGCTGGAAAGTTTCCTCCTCTTTCCCATGATATAAAACGTTTCTAATCCCAGAGGTCTTCCCAGCTCCGGGCGCCCTCCCAGAGAAATACCTGTCCCTTAATCAGACGGCAGTTTTGATCTTCCCTTCGGATTGCCTCCATCTCCTCTACCGTCAGCGGATCCTCCGTCACGCATTTCAAGTTGGAATAATACTGGGATTCCTTTACCGAAAACGGAATCGGCACCTGCCCCCTTTGTACCGCCCACTTCAGACAAATCACAGCCGGATGAACCCCATGCGACTCCGCAGCCTTTCTTACAGCCGGCAGCTCAATATCCGCCACGTCCCCGGCGGCTCTGTCGCGCTCCGGCCGAGAGGGCGAACCAATCGGGCAATAACCGATCGGCAGAATGTCATGGCGCAGTGCGTAGTCGAACAGCTCCGGCTGCTGAAAGGAAGGATGCAGCTCCATCTCCAGCGCTGCAGGCCGAATCCTGCAAAGGGGCAGGACCGCCTCCAGCTTCGAAACTGTCATGTTACTCATGCCAATATAACGAACCACCCCCAGATCCACCAGTTTCTCACACTGCCGCCAGGTAGCAGTAAACTCTTCCACAGAAAACGGCCTGGAATCCGGATTTCTGGAATCCCCGCTGCACCCCGGCGCATGATAGTTCGGAAAAGGCCAATGTACAAAAAACAGATCAATATTTTCAATTCCAAGATCTGCCAGGCTCTTTTGACAGGATGCAAGCACCTTCCCCTCCCCGTGCATATCATTCCACACCTTAGAGGTAATAAACAATTCCTTCCGGCTTACCTCTTTCTCCCTGAAAAGACGATCCAAAACCTCGCCTATCTGCTTTTCATTCTGATACACCGCCGCGCAGTCGATTAGGCGATAGCCGCATTTCACCGCCCCATAAACCGCCTGAGAAACCGTTTCCGCATCATATTTATCCGAGCCGAAAGTTCCCAGACCCACACAGGGAATCGTCTCCCCACTGTACAGTTTTCTCACAGGAATACTCTCCTGCGCTATCCTGTTCACCATACTTACCTCCATTCTCTATCATGATCAAAAAATCACCGCAACCTTGCCGCATCTTCCCTCCGCCATTAAACGGTACGCCTCATCAGCCTTATCAATAGGAAATTCATGCGTAATCAGATCCTCCGGATGGATTCCCCAGCGCACCAGACGCTCGACCAGTTCCTCCATTTTCCAAAGCGACGTCACCCAGGAACCGTAGATTGTCTTCTGACCGTGAATAATATCCGGACTGGGATTAAAAGTACAGGTACCGCCCTCGCCTACAAAAGCGATCTTCCCCCATTCTCGCGTAGCACGGATGGCCAGTTGTCTTCCCGCGTCATTCGCCGAAGCGTCAATAGCACGTTCCACACCTCTGCCTCCGGTTACCTTCAGAATCTGCTCCGAAGTATCCTCGCCCGGCTTGAAAACATAATCAGCCAGTCCCAGCTTCTTTGCCAGCTCGATCCGGTATTCATTCATTTCCACACCAATCAGTCTGTTCGCTCCCATAGCCTTGGCAAGCATCAGCGCCGCCAGGCCCACCGGTCCCAAACCTGTCACAAGAACAGCGTCGTTTCCGCAGACGCCAATCTTTTCGATAGCTTCATACACCGTGCCGAATCCACAGGCAACCTGTGCGCCATCTTTATAGGTCAGCTCGTCCGGAAGCGCAATCAAATCTTTTTCATCCGCCAGTATGTACGGGGCCATACCGCCGTTTCGCTGCCAGCCATAGGCCTGACGGAATTTACTCTTGCAGGAAATATAATAGCCTCTTCGGCAATCGTTGCATACGCCGCAGCCTGAGATATGATACACAATTACCCTGTCACCTTTCTGAAAACGCTTCAGGCCCTCGCCCTCCTCCACAATAACACCGCAAGGCTCATGCCCCGCCACCATTCCCGGAATATACCCCTCCGGCCCTTTCCCTGTATGCTCTCTGTAGATACAGCGAATATCGCTTCCGCAGATCGTTGTGGCTTTCGTCTGAATCAATACCTGACCGTATCCCGGCGAAGGCACCTCGAAATCCTTCAACTCCACCGTGCTGTTCCCGGGAAGGACAGCCCCCTTCATCATCATTTTTACCGCCATATGCTCCCTCTCCTTTCAAATTTTTAATTAGCCTATATCTATCATTATAAAGCGTTCTCCCTGTTCGTGAAGAATCATATCCGCCGAATTTCCATAAGATATGTCGTGTTTTTGCATGTAAGATGTGATAGAATGAATTCACCGACGCTTGCATCTCATCGCTCAGGATAAACAGATTCCGCATCTGCAGAATATCGGACAACCAAAAGGAGGCAGCCGATGAAAACCGCATATACCAACCTGAACCTCCATTTTACAATAGGAGATGTTCCGATTCGTGCACTGAACATCATTTTTGAGCGCTTTACCCGCCCGATTCCCTCACACAGCCACGGAAACGGCTGCTATGAAATTCATTTTATTCCTGACGGCTATGGAACCCTGCAGGCAGATAACCGCTATTATGATATCGTTCCCGGCACCCTTTTCGTGACCGGCCCCCATGTGGAACATGCTCAGACCCCCCTGCTGCATAATCCCATGCAGGAATATTGTGTATATCTGAAAATATCCGACAGTGCCCGAACCAAAAAAACTTCTCCTGTCATGGATGCCTTTATTGCCACGCCGTTTTGGTTCGGGAGTGACACGCAGAATATACGCGCACTGATGGAAAAACTTTTTTTCGAGTTGGAAAAACGGGATCTGGGTTATCAGGAGCTGGTATGCCTGCTTCTGTCCCAGCTTCTGATTGATGTTGTCCGCAATTTCAAACCCTGCCCCGGTTCCGCAGACCATGACGCAAACGAAGCGCTGAAGCAGGATAATCTCGCCGTCTCCACCTCGGTAATTATAGAAGAATACTTTTTATACGAATATTCTTCTCTTTCCTTAAAGGAACTGTCCGGGCGCCTGAAGCTCAGCCCACGCCAGACCCAACGTCTGCTGCAGGAATACTACGGTAAATCCTTCCAACAAAAAAAGACCGAAGCGAGAATGTCCGCTGCAACCATTCTGCTAGCCGACAAAGCCCGCACGATCTTCTCAATCGCGGAGGATTTGGGATACTGCTCCTCAGAGCATTTTTCCTCTTCTTTTCGCAGTTATTATAAGACGAGTCCTACGGAATACCGAAAACGATTTCCGTAGCACCGCTGAACAGATTTTGCTGAAACATCCGGTTTCTTCTCCCATTTGCCAAAGTCCTTTCAACCCAAAAGGTCGTCAGTAAATACCCAAAAATGAGATTACCAGTGACACTCTGGCATCCAGAATCCGCACCCGCAGTCTGTCTGTACACAACTCCTCCATTACGGCTATCCGCTGATAACCCACCACAGTTCCCTGATACACACTGCGAAATTCCCCATCCTGCCATACTTCGATCTCAAAATTCTCAATTCTCTGACTATAATTCAGGTTCTCTTTGAGCACCACCCGCCGCACCTTTACCGGCTCTTTCCATTCTAAAGTAATGTCGCAGGCCGTAATCCCCTCTGCCGTACGAAGGCAGCTGTCACCATCGTCTATCCTCAGATTCTCCGGACCATAACCTTCCATACAACTGTCACAACTGATTTTTGCCCCATCCGCCAAATTTCTCCGATAAGTATTTCGTATATATTCACCTAATTCATGGAGCCTTTCCAGATCGGCTGTATGGATCAGTCCGTTTGGATCCGGGGGAATATTCAACAAAAAAGTAGCGTTTCCGCCCACGGAATGCTCATAAATATGTACTAACTCCTTTAAGGACTTCACTTTGTCGTCTTCTGAAGCATGATAAAACCATCCCGGACGAATGGATGTGTTCACCTCCGCAGGATACCAGATCAATTCCTCCTCTCCCGCCAGAATTTCCCGAGACCCCAGATCCATATCCTGTGCCCGGATTCTCCTGCTGCGAAACGCCTCCTCGTCTGTCTGCTGACTGTCAGCCGCAATCTTCTCAGTATCCGCAGTTCTGGCCGGCACAACACTCCACTCCGATGGCCGTGTCTGCCCCGCCTCATTTCCGCACCAACGCACATCCGGTCCGCAGACACTGATACATGCCAACGGCTGCAGGCGCCTGATCACTTCATAATACCTTTTCCAGTCATAAACTTGCCGTTTTCCATTTGCCCCCTCTCCGCAGGCTCCATCGAACCACACTGTAAAAATATCTCCATAGCCGGTCAGAAGCTCTTCCAACTGATTCACAAAATAATCGTCATACTCTCTCCCGCTGCCATATGCCGGATGATTCCTGTCCCAAGGAGATAAGTATACGCCAAAAGCAATCCCCTCCTCCCTGCAGGCATCGGAAAGTTCCTTAACGATATCTCCCCGGCCTCCTTTATAGGGACTGTATGCCACACTGTGTCTGGTATATCTGCTTGGCCAGAGACAAAAACCGTCATGATGTTTACAGGTAAGAATCAGTCCTCGCATCCCCCCGTCTTTCGCCGCTCTGGCCCACTGTCCGGCGTCCAAACACTTCGGATCGAAGATTTCAGGACTTTCTGTACCCTCTCCCCATTCCTTGCCTGTAAACGTATTTACCGTAAAGTGAATAAATCCGTAAAATTCCATCTGCTGATGCTTAAGCTGCCTCATGGTCGGAACGATTTCGACCAACCTCCTGTCCGATTCTCTCATCCTATATACCCTCCTTTTTATGTACCGGCAAATCCCACAAAATTACATGGAAATACATCGTCCGCATTGAATTTTTATACCTATTGCATGGACAATGATTTTACCATAATCAGGCAGGGATTCTCCTCGTCCCACATTTCCGTCAAAGTGATCAACGGCTCAAACCCCACGCTCTCATAAAAAAGCCGCGTTTTTTCATAAGGCGCATAATTCGCCTTCTCGCTCAAAGTCTCCACCATGGCATACTTGCAGCCCTTTTCCAGAAAAAAGCGTTCCACCTCTCCGTACAAAGCCCCGCCTACACCCATGCGATGGCAGTCTTTGCGCACACCGCAGACATAAATGTCCCCCGTGTGTCCATAGTGTATTCTCGCGGAGTAAAAACCTAAACAATTCCCTTTTTCGTCCATGGCCGCCCAGAAAGGAAGGTCGCGGACGCCTTTCACATAGTCCTCTAAAGCTTCCTTATTGCCAAACCACTCCGGCAGGCTCTCTAAAACGTTTTTTGCATAAGTTGATTTTTCTTCCTGATCATGAATCGCTGAAATATGATATTCTTTTAATCTATATGCGCTGTCCATTTCATTGTCTCCTCAAATAACGTTAGTTTTGTCGAATCCAGAAGAAAATCATAAATATTCATAATATAGATTCCATGCTCATCATAGTGGCTGGGAACGAAATCTTTTGTTACCACGATCTTTCGAAACGAATCGTTGATTTTCCTGAAAGGTCTGATTTCCTGTTCCTGCTTTTCGGCGTCAGGTATTGAATATGCCGACTGGATATAATATCTGTTTGAACCGGCATTGCAGACAAAATCAACTTCAAGCTGCTTGCGGACCACTTTTCCGTCGGAATCTTTCTGCGTGGTGTTTACAACCCCTACATCCACATGAAATCCCCTCATGCGCAATTCGTTATAAAGTAAGTTTTCCATGATATGCGTCTGCTCGAATTGACGAAAATTGATACGCGAATTGCGCAATCCCAGATCTGTAAAATAATACTTTCTGGGTGTCTCGATATATGCTTTTCCTCGTATGTCATACCTTTGCGCAGATTCCATCAGAAAAGAATCTTCAAAATAATCCAGATACTTTTTAATGGTTGCCGCTGTAATCCTTGATTTTTTGACGGTACGGAATGTATTCTTCAACTTTTCGGGATTTGTCAAGGAACCAACGGCAGATGACAAAATATTAAGCAAATCTTCCAACTCACCCTGATTTCTAATCTTATTACGCTTTATAATATCCCGGATATAAATTTCGTCAAACAGATTGTCTAAGGCAGCAGCTTTATCTGCATCCCCATCTCTTAAAACCACCATCGGGATTCCACCATACAACATATACTGCGCAAGTCCTTCATACTTGTCCCCCTGATAAACAGTCATAAATTCCGCAAAACTTAAAGGATACATATGAATTTCGTCACCCCTGCCGGCGAACTCCGTTATAATGTCACTGGAAAGAAATTTAGCATTACTTCCGGTAACATATACATCCATATTGTCCTTGCGCAGATAGCCATTCAGAACTGTTTCAAAACAATCAAGCATCTGCACTTCATCAAGCAGAAGATAATAAGTGCCTGAGCCCGTTGTCTTAGAGCGGATATACTCCATAAACTTTTCAGGATCAGCTTTCCTGCTTCTCTTTTCCAATTCAATCAGATTTTCTCCCAGCAGATGCAAATCATCCGCCGAATCAAAAGCAACGCGGATGATATGGTCTTCAGCTACTCCGCTTTCTAAGAGATGATGATAAAAAATCGTATTCAAAAGATAAGATTTTCCACATCTGCGGATGCCGGTTATCACTTTCACCAGCCCGTTGTGTTTGCGTTTGATTAGTTTATCCAGATAGAAGTCTCGTTTTATTTCCATATTAATCCTCATTTCTGCGCACTTTGTTCACACCAGTATCATTTATAATAGATTTTTGCAACTATTTTCACTTTTCTATTATATAATAGCATGTGGAAACTAAAGAAACAACTAAAAGGTTACAATCCATGTGCAGATAGGGAGCGATCATCAGCTTCTTCTCTTTCATTGCTCCTCCCCTTCTCTATTAATAGGAACCGCTTTCAAATGAAACCTGATACATCCGCATGGACATTGGATATCCATTTCATATTTTTCCTTTGCGCCCCTGTATGTAAAATCGCCGCCGCATCGAATCACTTCACACCATGTAAACACTTCCATCATCACTCTGGGGCAGATACCCGCAGGACATTCATAAGAAAAAATGAATCGATCCCCCTTTTCTATCCCAAGCCTGCAATGCTCCGCCTTTCCTTCCGTGACCGTTAATTCAAATTGCCAATCCTCTGCCATCCATTTTTTCATAATGTCTTGTCATTTCTCCTATCTCAATCCATCATAAACTAAAATTTCATCCTAATTTCTAAAAAATCCTGCAAACGGTATGTTATTGATGAGGCATTCAGCCGCATCCTCAATATCCTCATAATCAACTTCTTCCTGCTCTCTCCTGCAGCATTCAAACTCATCTATGATGTTCTCGATCAGCACCATATTAATAAACAATGGCAGATTCTGAAGTAATTCTCCTGACGCCTCCGTTTCGGACCGGTATCCGTTCAAAATGGCATCAAAATAATCCGCCATGATTTCTTTTCGCTTCTCAAGATCCGCTTCGGACATGCACCATCCCCAGCCATGAACCCAGAGGTTCGCCAGATCGAACATATACCAGCAGTACATGCAGTTGTCAAAATCAAACACAGTAATGGCTCCGGTTTCCATATCTACATGATAATTGCCGTCACTAAAATCAAAATGAACAAGGCCGTATTCCTCACTGCCTTTAGAAAGATTGCCAAATGAGTCGAGATGTTCTGCTATTGCACGCTTCAAATCTGAATACTGATCACCTATCAATGAATCAATATATTTCATATTGTATTTCTCAAAAAACTGCTTCTCTTATGCACAGGGTCATAGAGCTTTGACAGTTTATGAATCTTTGCCAAAGCCTTCCCTGTATTATAAAAATACTCTGAAAGAGGTGCATTTTCTCTATACCGATATCCATTATCCGCCATCAGCATTCCTTTTGCATAGTCAAACAGGCTGATATACCATCTCTTGCCCTCCCCTTCTATCTGTTCCACAAAGTTACCATGCGCTGATTTTTGGATATCGGCAACAAGCGCCCCGTTTTTTGCTAAGTAATGCACAAATTCCGCCTCCGCAAGATAATCTTCGAGGTTTTTGTCCACTGCTTCCGCCACCCTGAGTATTCCTTTTGCGCAGCGGTATATCCTGTTTCTTCCCCCTTCATGTTCCGGAAGCATCTTAATATTTTCCTCTGGAATATTAAATAATTTTATGATATTTACCAATATCTTTTCTGGCATTCAGTCCCCTTCCTTTCACTCAATATCATTACTTAACTGCGCGATATCTTGTATAACTTTTATGTACTCCATTATTATAATTCTTGAATCATGATTACTTTTAGGGGCCTCTTTGTTAAAAATTCCGCATTCTGATCCATAGAAGTATGCGGATGCTGATAAATATCTGCTCCAATTACAACCGGTTCATCGATACTGTATAAATACCCTTTTTCAACACCGTTATGACTAATATTTCCGCCATCGTCATAGCAAAGCTGCGTCGGCTGATGCGAAAAAGCTTCCGCCAGCGCTCTCCACTGTGTGATTGTGCTGCCTTCTCTTAATTCGCTAAAAACCTGATTCGACCCGTGATACCAGATGTCGTTTGGATCAATATCTATTTCCATAACCTTGTCCTCCAATTATATTCATATGCGTACATCTTTGGTCATACAGCGCTTTTTTGTCTTGCGAGAGTACATTTGACAGCCAGCAATGTCTTTATATCGTCAAAATGTTCCCCTCCTGTCACACGGTAGTGAATCCATCCCCCGTCACCGCAGGGATACTTATTATCAATATAATCTCGCGCATATTCCTGTATTCTGTCGTAAACCGTTTGATATTGTTGATCCGACAACCGCATCATAACCGTAAAAGCATTGTCTTCCGCAAAAATATTGCAGATCAGCTTATTTTTAATCTTATGGGCAACGCCCCAGCCATAGTGATTTCCATATGGGAACACCACCTTTTGCTCTGTGTGAAAGGCGGATGCCAGCCATTCGTTCAGCGCTGAAAACCTTTCCCCGTTTTCACCGCAAAATGCGGTCATTTCTTCTATAGACGGTTTGACATGTTTATTCAGCATTCTCTCGTGCATATGCGCCTCCTTCGTTTTCCTTTTCACAGTTCTTCTTATTGTTCTGTCATAAAGCCCCACTGCACGCCAAATTCATCGATAAAATTACCTGCCAATTTGCTATAGGGCAATTCTTCAAAGGAATCTATGACGGTACTCCCTTCTTTGAAAAATTCGTAACAGGCAAGAAGTTCCTCAACACTTGAAAACATCACGATCAAATGAACTGCGCAATTCAATGATTTTTCTTTGTTTCCAAATCTGTCATTCAAAAAAATCTGCTGTCCGTGGATGTTCATAACGGCGTGTGCTATTCTGTCATCATCCGGACATTCCTCCGGGGCATAATCACGGTTGTATACGATGCTTTCGGCTTTTGTACGAAATGCCTTCTCGTATACGGCAATCGCTTTTTCACAGTTGCCACAAAAATGTAAGTGTGGTATTAACATGCTTCATTCCCTCCTCAAAATGAAATAAGTTTCCAAAACTCTCACTTTGATATAACGGCAGACCGAATCTTTGCGGATTGTCCGCCATATCGGTATATATTTGATAAAACAGATCACCGACTTCCCGAAAGGCGCTTTCAAACACCTCGTGGGAAAGACTTTGCAAAAAGTCAGGATGTATCTCCAAATTTTCAGGGATGTCTGCCAATTCATTACGGCGTATCAAAGCCCATTTACTAATCAAAAGAGTATCGTTCATATTGTCCCCTCTATCCAACGCCACTTCATTTGTGACCAAAATATTTTCAATCAAATCCATCCTCACGAAATATATCCGGGCTTCCCTGTCACGAGAGTCCATATTTGCGCATGATATCATCCGTAATCTCCTGTCCGTAAAAGTCTTTCCCCTCACGGTTCAACTCCACAAAATGCTCCCATTCGTTCTGCAAATGCTGTTCCAAAAACGCATCCAAGTCATCTGTCTTTAAAAACGCCTCACACGCCCATGCGGTTTGAGACGAATGTTTTAACACTGGCAGTCACATTCGCAGTCAATATCCGGCAATTTCAGATCCTTAACAAGTTCCTCCCAAAAGGCATCTCCCAACTTCGCGCAGATTTCTCTCTGAAAAGTAGCAATGTCAAAGGGTATTATACCTCAATATAGGCCCCCGCCTGCACGCGCCACATCTGCGCGTACTTCCCGTTTCTTTCAAGAAGCTGCTCATGGCTGCCCTGTTCTGCGATTCTGCCCTGTTCCAGCATGATAATGCGGTCAGCAAGCCTTGTGGTGGACAGGCGGTGCGAAATAAAGATTACCGTCTTATCCTTTGTCGCGGATAGCATGGCATGGTTCAGCTGATATTCCGCAATAGGGTCAAGCGCGCTCGACGGCTCGTCCAGTATCATCAGCCCGGCTTTCCGATAGAAAACTCTGGCAATCGCAAGCTTCTGGCTTTCCCCGCCCGACAAATTCATACCGTCTTCCATAAACTCAGTCGTGAGCGGCGTATCAAGCCCCTTTACCATCCCGTCCACTCGTTCCATCAGTCCGCTGTCCATAAGAGCGTCCCGGATTTCCCTTTCGTCACAGCCGTCAGCCACATCGAGAAGTACATTCTCTTTGATGCTTCCCGCAAAAATCTGAAAATCCTGAAATACTGTTCCGATCGAATCCCTGTACTTTTGCACGTCATAGGAACGGATATCCGTTCCATTCGCCAGAATCCTGCCCTCATCCACGTCATAGAGCCGCATCAACAGCTTGACAAGTGTCGTCTTTCCGGCGCCGTTGTAGCCAACAAGCGCAATCTTTTCGCCGGGCCGAATATGGAGCGAGATATCCCTTAACAGCTCGCCGTTTTCTTTATTGTAAGCAAAGCAAACCCCGTCAAGCTCCATTTCCTTGGCGCCTATCGCCGGTTCAATGCGCTCCGCACTCTTTATCTGCGGTTCATAAGACAGGAAATCACGGATTTTTTGTATGTACAGGCTGCTTTCACAGGCAAACGGATATACGTCCGTAAAAATGCTCATCCCTCTTTTCAGTCTTCCAAAGGAGTTGTACAGGATGGCAACCCCGCTAAAGGACAGCGCGCCCCTCACCGCCGCCTGAAAAACCAGATAGGAGATATACAGCACATCACTGAAAAAGGCATTGCTCACATACCTGCGCATGACGCCCAGAAAAAGCCGCCTTCCGGCATATTGTTTTTCCACGTGATACACCTCTTTGTTCGCCTGTTCAAATGTCCGGGCTAAAATACCGGGAATTTCAGGGTTTAAGCGGATTTCCTTGGCGTAATCATTCAGATAAAATACTCGTTTAACATACTCTCGCTTTCTCTCGTGCGGATTACGCTCCATTCGGATCCGGAATGAGCTTTTATTATACAGCTGGTTAAACGCAAACGCCATGATAAAAGAAACCGCCGCAAACACTATGGAAAAGGAATCCCTGATCAGGAAGTAAATTCCCGTGGAGATAAAGACCGTAATGCCCGACGCCGTATTGCGCAAAAAGAGTTCGCACCTGTCAATCTGCTTATCCACTTCAGAAATGGCAAGCACCATCTCGTTATAATATTCCGGATTATCATAGCACGCCAGATCCAGTTCTTTCGTTTTTTCATACAAGAGCATTTTGATCTTTTCCCGGACTTTGGGGCGTTCCTTCTCCTGAATATAATCGCCCGCTAACACCGTAAATACCATGCCCAGCGTGATACAGGCCGCCAGAATCAGTATAAACTGCGCCACCTGACGAAACGGGTAATGAAATTCAGCCGCTTCCAGCACGTAACCGATTCCGTAGGTGTGTTCAAAAAAGATGGATACCTGATTTCGTATGGCGTCCATCACCATAAAGATAATAAAGGAGGGGGAAGCACGAAACATCAGTTTTAGCAGAAACCAGTTGTTGCGCCACACCATTGCGGCGGACTGCTTTGTGCCGTTTTTATCCCTTTTCAACCCGCCACCTCCTCTTCCGTGTCCAATGCCAGATAATTCATGGCCTGCCTGCGGTACATCCGTGCATAACTGCCGTCTCGCGCCATCAGCTCTGCGTGGGAACCTTCCTCGATCAGCCGACCGCCTTCCAGCATAAAGACCTTATCGCATTTTTTGACCGAAGACAGCCTGTGCGAGATAAAAAACATGGTGTGGTCGCTGCCTTCTTTCATAATATTTTGAAAAAGTTCATATTCCGCTATTGGGTCAAGCGCGCTTGACGGCTCGTCGAAAATCTTGATGCAGGAATCCTTTGCAAACGTTCTCGCCACGGCAAGCTTCTGACTCTCACCGCCCGAAAAGACCGCACCGTTTTCATCAAATTCTCTGGTCATCACCGTATGCAAGCCTTCCGGCAAAGACATTACTTTCTCATAAACCCCCGCCTTTTTCAACGCATCCACGGCTGTCTGTTCATCATTTTCATAGTGTCTTCCCATCAGCACATTCTCCATAACGCTTATGCCAAATATGCAAAAATCCTGAAACGTGACAGCAAACAGCTCCCTGTATGCGTGTAGATTGTATTCCCTGATATCCCTTCCGTTTAGCCGGATCACACCTGAAACAGGGTCATACAGGCGCAGAAGCAGCTTAATGATCGTGGTTTTTCCGGCTCCGTTGTGCCCGACTAATGCTGCAATCTCACCCGCCCTGATTGTAAAGGACAAGTCTTTGATCGTCTCTTCGTCCTGATAGGAAAAACTTACATGATCAAATTCCAGCGTCTCAAATTTTCCCTCCGGCATCACGCCGTCCTGATCCTCAGGGATTTTTTCCTCATAATCCAAAAAGCCTTTCAGATTATTGATGAACATGCCATTTTTCATAATATTCATGATATTCTCAAACAGGCCGATCAGGATCCATGTCATGGCTACCATCAGGCTGGACATGACCGTAAGCTGCGCCAGAGAAATCGAACCCGTGACGCGGTTGCGGTATACCGCATACAACAGCACGCCCTCAAAAATCACGGTAAAAGTAAAGGTGATCTTCAAAAAATTCAGGCTCGCGTTGCTGAAAGCATACTTCACAGCCGTGCGGACTTTGTGCTGTGTCGCATTGCGGTACTGCTGCTTTAAGAGTGAGAACACATTGGAAAGCCTGATTTCTTTTGCATAGTCAGGAAGATACATCACCCGGTTTACATAATTGAGTACCTTATCATCCGGAGCCTGTTCCGTATACCGTCTAAACTCATATTTATTTTTAAAATGACCAAATACAAAATTGCCGATCAATGGGGACAGGATAAACAGTACGGCGTAATGGTCAATATCGTACATAAACCAGAACACTGCGACTGTCGCTGCTGTTCCACCGAGCACGCCCCACACATTCCGGATAATTTCCATGATTTTGGTATCCGCGCCGTCCATTGACATCGTATACCGGTTATAAAATTCCGGATCCTCATAGCAGCGAAGCTCCACATTTTTTGCCTTCTCATACAATTTTGTATAAACGCCGTAATACAGTTTGGTCGCTGACAGGGGATATACTACGTTCTCCACATAATTCCCGTACACGCTCAGCAAAAAGAACAATGCCCCACACATCAGAATAAACTGAAAGACCAGCCGGAAATCCTGATTTTGATCCAGTGCGCCAACAATGTAACGTATGAAAACCGCATCGAAAAACACCCATTCAAAATATCCTGATGCCTGCATAAAAAAAGAGTGTATCACCATGCTCTTCCCGATTGAAAATCCAAGCCTTAACGCATAGCAGTCATTTTTTATGGTCTCCCAGAATGTCAGCTTTTGCTCCTTTTTATTTTGTTCCTTTCCCTTTCTCATCCTTCCGTCTCCTATCCCCGCTCTTCATACTGCCATGGAACATAAGCCTTTTGCTTAACACATCAAATGAAAATTTACGGAATCAAAACAGGCAGTTCAAAATCCAGTCTGTCAAATTTCCTCAGAATATCCAGATCGCGTATGATAAAATGACTATTCCAATAATAGTTTCCAATCGTCTGTTCAGGCACACACCACCGCTTGCCATCCGGATGTGGCGTGCCTTTTTCAAATGCATCCAGTTCCTCTGCGGAAGGAATCTGAAACTCGTGTGTGGAAAGCAGCGTGTCAATGATCGTGTCCAGATTTTTCTCCACTGTCCCTTTACACTCCGGATAAAAGCTGCTGTCCGGAGAATCAATAAAGTAAATCGGCAGAGGCAGCCATGACGGATAGGTCTCCGGATCGTAAGCTTCAATATTCAGCGCCATTGGATCATAATCCGGATACCCATGAAGGAGTACCTGTCCGCATTGCCGATACCGTTCTTTCAGACTCTCGGCCTTTCGGTAAATATCGCTGTTCCTGTCCGCGTGCGCAAGGATAAAGTCCGCAAGCCGCTTTGTTACCCCGATATCAGCTTTGGCTGCTTTTTCGGCATCGTAATGAAACCATGGCATATGCGCGAAATCGTTGTTGTCGGGAATTCCCTGCATCCCCACCCATCCATCGTCCAGCAGATAAGCTCCGGAACTCAGGTATTTTATGATCCCCGCAATCATCCCGCTCATTAATCCGCTTTCCTGATCCCCTGTCACGTCCAGATAGTCAAGCGCGATACATACGGTATAGGGCGAAGAATGAGGGTTCCAGTTGTTGCATTCGATCTCGTAACCAAAACCGCCGTCCTCATTTTGGTAAGCAGCCAAAACCGACAGAAAATCGTCACAGCTGCCGTTTTCAAAAAGGTATTTCCACATCGTATAGTCAAGCGGTCTTGCGCTGCGGAAAACCAGCTTCCTTAATCTCAAAAATGTATCAATGGATATCTTTTTCAAAGTTACTCCCTCCATTTTTGCATCATCTCTTTTTTGAACAGCAACAAAGCATTGCATTGAAAAGTCGCACAGAACATTCATTCTATGCGCCCCATTATATCGAACATATTTTCGGTTGTCAACACAATATTCATTTTCCTCAGACATTTCCGAATAGCTGTCTTCCCGATCGGATTCCATAATTATTGATCACTTTATTATGAAACCTTTTTATTGCTCTAACTCATCATAGATTTTATCAGCGATATCATATCATCAGCAAATTCTTTCCCTTCCCTATTGTCTATCTCCATGTCCTCTCCGTCTATATAACTTTGCAATGCGCGAGAAATCAAAACATGATATTTGGAAGAAAGATGATTGATTGCCCATTCACCACCCTGCTTTTTTGAAAGAACCAGATCATCTTTGAGAAAAGCCGCCACTCTGCACAAATTTAAAATGATGTATACAGGGTTTTCTAAGATATCTTCTCCTGCCTCCCTGATATCATTCCAAATGCTGTCAATATAGTCATTTCCTGGTACATCCGCAAATATATCATTGATATTAGCCCCATACAGGACAACGCCATAGCTTTTTATCACTTTAAAATGCGCCGCCAGATCCTTATCTGTTCCCTTCATTTTTTGAATATAGTCTGCCGGATTATCTGCAAACCACTGTTGATGCGCATTTGAAAAATGCAGTTCAAACGGTGTCGGATATACAAAATGCTTACAATCCTTTTGTTTTACAATACTTAATTCAATTCCTTTACTTGGCGCTGTTTTATTAAGATCTATAATGCAGTTCATAAACCGCAGTTTCTGTGTATCCGTGATACGATCTCTGATCACAAAAATCAGATCAATATCACTTTTGTCCGCATGAAAACATCCCATAGCCATAGAACCGTGCAGATAAACACCTATTAACTCCTCACCGAAGATTTGCCTGCTCTGCTCTACGATTTCATCTAATAAACCCTGATATAGCATAACACTCTCTCCCTCCAATTTTTGCGAAATAGATATTCTACAAGTAGTCTCCAAAAGCCTAAGTTTAATATAGCACAAAAACAAATCATTTGATCTGCCGAAAACTCTATTTAGTATTTTCAATAAAAGGGAGCTGTTGCTCCGTTAGATTTCATCTACTTTTGCAACAGCTCCAACAATTACATACATTCAACTTGTTTCAATATTCTGTAAATAGAACTTCTCGATAAATAATTTTCCCTCGAAATCGCATCAATACTTTTGCCGGAATGATATTCCTCATATATTTTCTGATTTCTTTTTTCCAACTCCTCTTTTTGTCCCGAAACACTTCCCCATTTCTTACGACTGCTTTGAGGTGAAATATATACATATCCTTCCGGCATAAATCGTCTGATTTCATGCATCAATTCTTTCGGGAAAATATGATCTGCATTTTCATATTTCATCCTGAACCGCTCCTTAATCCTAATTTTAATTAGAATGCGGATTCTGTATTATTCAGTAATGAAATGCGGCGACATTTTTTTACGCTCCACACGCATCGCCAATACAAAAACCGCATGGAGCTAGAGCAAACGTTTTAATTTCATAATACTCACCTCACAATTTCTTTGAAAAATATAAGACCAGATCGTCATCATTTTGGCACGCTTCATACGGTCCGCATATCTTATCCTGATACCAGACCCCGGAACCGTCCGGTATATAACCGCGTTTCACATACATTCGCTGCGCACTTCCATAGCCGCTATGAAGCCCGACGCCGAGGTAAACAATATGCGCATATTGGGCGGCTATCTCCTCCGCCACATCCATTAAAATGGAACCGATTCCTCTATTTCGATATTTTTCCAGAACGCCGAAGTCAACAATCTCAGGATATCCCTTCCCGCCAAATGCGCCCGATGAACAGTCGGGATATACATTGATATAGCCAATCGGTCTGCCGTCACATTCCGCAACCAGAGCAATCGCTTTCCCCGCTTTTTGATCTTCTAATCTTTTATGATATTTATCGACGGATGCCTCCCACCCCTGTTCGATTTCCGCATCCGTGATCGCCTGCGCATCCGCCTGCTCCATGTTGCGGATAATGACTTGTTCGTTTGAAAAGTAAATCATAGATACCACCCCTATACTTTCTTCTTCAATTCATTTCTTCAAGCCGCTTCTTTAACAGATACAAAGCCCTGTCTACATCCTCTCCGTCAGGATTTACGATCTCTGCCCGATTGGACAACCCGCAGATCCGCCGCTTCTCGCCGCCAAAATAAACCCTCCGGTTATTGGGGCATTTGCATAATCGTTCGGGAAACTGCTCTTTGAACCACTGAAACAATTCGCGATTCTCTTCATATAAAGTCTCTGAAAACGCCGTAATGTTAGCAAAATGATTAAAATAAATACAAAGCATAAAATACTCGTTGTCCGCATAGAAGCCGCAGATATTTTTCCCCTTACAGACATACTCGACCTTCCACTTAAAATCGGAGACAATCCCCCGAAGCGGTTTTATCTTTGTCTTCACCTTCCTACCTGCCAGATAATCTTCCAGCTTCCCCACGATCCCGGCATTCTCTGCAGACAGTGTTTTACAGATATCATTTACGGTCGGAATCGGGGAATAAGCGTTTTTGAAATCAAGACGCAGAAAATTCATCCACTTGTATTTGCTGTCAGGCGCCTTACAAAGATACTCGATGCCTTCCATCATTTGCGGATAGTCCCTGTGCACGATAAAAACGGTATCGCCATCCTCCCCGACTCCAATGCCGCGTTTTGCCAGCACTTCATATCGTGCGTCATTATATTGCGATTCATGGATGCGCTCCATCTGCCCTATCACATCGGCATAGTCTTCTTTGTGTAAGATCAATGCGCCCGTCTGCCCGTCAATCCCCTTGCTTTTCAAACCCACACGGTATAGATACAGCGCATAAAACTGTATAGCTTGCTGAAACGTGTTTCTCAGCGTGCTCTCACGGGAATTTGTTACATGTTCCTTCTCCTTTTTCTTCCCCGCTTCCTGCTCTTTCAATTTCTTCATGTACTCTTCGTAAGGCTGCGGAAACACCATGTATTCCTTCGGCCTCCTATACATTTCCCGATAGAGGGAAAGCATAAATTCATAAAACTGCAATTGCCCGCCTTCTCCCTGCCGCTTCGGCAGTTCAAAGGGGGCAATCATTTCTATGCAATGTCTGATTGAGCGCTGTGCATGTGTCTCCATGGTTCTGTTTCACCTTTACTGTTTCTGTCCGTAATCCGAATCCCGCTTATTCCGATCCCTTCTTTTTAATCGGAATCCACATCTCCGCATAATAATTCTCATCGGCCGTTCCGTTCGGATACTTACTAACGTCGTCATACATTTCCACACAGTATCCTGCCGCAATTTCATAGTCCCGCTGCGCCGGAAGCCATTCAGAAAACACCTTGCTATTTAATGCCTGAAATGTCTGTACAAGCGGTCCTTTACAGGGAAACACTGCCCATGTGAAAGCCGGAATCGTAGTTACTTCCATTCCTTCCGCAATCGTAACCGCCGGATTATAGACATCCGCGATCAGATACGTAAAACGATCATTCCCCATCTGCGGATCGATGTTGATTCCATACATGCCGCAGATATACTTCCCGTTTCCCTTTTCATAATGTTCTTTCCAGTATAACGGAATTTTCTCTTTCGCATTTTTATAATCAAACTCCCTTGATACTGCCAAAACCGTAAACGCTTCTTTTTTGTCAATTCTGTACTCCATAGTATACCCGCCTTTCAATGAGATTGTCAATTTCAGCGGTGCGAAGTCCTTGATCATTGCCTTATCTTTTCGCACATTGGAGGGCGAATGTCCATGAAATTTGGTAAAAGCTTTCGTAAAGCTGTCAGGTGATTCATAGCCGTATTTTATGGCAAGCTCCATCACGGTACTGTCATTTGCCAGCAATTCCTGCCCCGCAAGCGCCAGTCTGCGGTTCCTGATATATTCCGTCACGGTATAGCCGCATAAAATACTGAATCCTTTGTGAAAATAAAACGGTGAAACATGCACATGGTCAGCCACCTCATACATTGAAATATCATCGGTGATGTGTTCCTCAATATAATTGATTGCTTCACTGATTGCTTCCGTCCATTCCATGGTTACCTCCATGCCGGAGCATTTCTTTGCTCCGGCACAAACTCTCCTCCCTCTTCGCTGTGACCACAGTATACTATGCGATCCTTTTTACGTCCCGACATTATTTGCCCGATTTTTTCCGAAAGTACTTTCCCGATCCGTAAACAGGCAGCGAATCGCATTTAACACCGCCAGCACCATCACGCCTACATCCGCAAAGATGGCCAGATACATATTGGCGATTCCCACGGCGCCAAGCGCCAGACAGGCAAACTTGACTGCCAGCGCAAACACGATATTCTGGTAGACGATGCGCAGGCATTTTCTGGATATCCTGATCGCCTGTGCGATCTTAAGCGGATCGTCGTCCATGAGCACGATATCCGCCGCCTCGATTGCCGCATCAGATCCCATAGCGCCCATGGCAATGCCAATGTCAGCCCGCGAAAGCACGGGCGCATCGTTGATGCCGTCGCCCACAAAAGCAAGCTTCGCCTTTCCGTGTTTTGCCTGCAAAAGCGCCTCCACCTTCTCCACCTTATCGGCCGGCAGAAGTTCGCTGTAAACCTCGTCGATTGCAAGCTCGGCAGCCACCTGATCCGCCACCTTCTTCGCATCCCCGGTCA
Source organism: Lachnospiraceae bacterium UBA7054 (assembly GCA_002492725.1). Classification (GTDB taxonomy): domain Bacteria; phylum Bacillota; class Clostridia; order Lachnospirales; family Lachnospiraceae; genus UBA3282. The sequence continues at coordinate 71,518 of DLAF01000009.1, read as the reverse complement.
GCATGACCGTTTTTTCCACGCCTGCCTTTTTCAGCGCGGCAATTGCGGCTTTTGCATGCGGCTTAATGATATCGGAGATCACGATATGCCCCGCATATTCCCCATTGATTCCCATATGAATGATCGTTCCCGTGTGATGACAGTCATGATAGGGAATATTCAGATGTTTCATCAGTTTATCATTGCCGGCAGCAATCTCCATGCCGTCCACAGTCGCCGTCACGCCGTTTCCGCTGATCTCCTGAATATTGGATACCCGGCTTCTGTCAATTTCCTTTCCATATGCCCGCTGTAAGCTTTTGCTGATCGGATGGGAAGAGGCGCATTCCGCCAGCGCCGCATACTCAATCAGCTTTTCTTCCTCAATGACGGAATGATGAATCGCATTGACTTCAAAAACGCCCTTTGTCATGGTACCTGTTTTATCAAAGACAACACACTTCGTCTTAGAGAGGATTTCCAGATAATTGGAACCTTTGACAAGCACGCCTTCCCTGCTTGCGCCGCCGATTCCCGCAAAGAAACTTAAGGGGATACTGATCACCAGCGCGCAGGGGCAGCTGATCACCAGGAAGGTCAGCGCCCGATAAATCCAGACGCCCCACTCTGCTGGCAGCCCCATAAAGAGCATACGGACAAGCGGCGGAAGAACCGCCAGCGCCAGCGCCGCATAGCAGACTGCCGGCGTATAGACTTTTGCAAACTTAGAGATAAAGTCTTCAGATTTCGATTTGCGGGAGCTTGCATTTTCCACAAGGTCTAAAATCTTGGAAACCGTGGATTCCCCAAATTCCTTCGTCGTCTGTATCTTCAATACACCCGTCATACTGATACAGCCGCTGATCACTTCATCCCCGGCTTCGACTTCCCTGGGCAGACTTTCCCCTGTCAGCGCACTGGTATTTAAGCTGGAAACACCCTCAACAATCCTGCCGTCAATCGGTATTTTCTCTCCCGGCTGCACAACGATCACGCTGCCGATCTCCACTTCGTCAGGGTCCACCTGTTCCAGTTGTCCGTCCGATTCCACATTTGCGTAATCAGGACGGATATCCATGAGTTCACTGATATTGCGGCGGCTTTTGCCCACAGCGTACCCCTGGAACCACTCCCCAATCTGATAAAACAGCATCACGGCAATGGCTTCCAGATACTCGCCGTTTTCATAGATTGCCAGCGCCATGGCACCGACGGTGGCCACCGTCATCAAAAAGCTTTCATCAAAAACGCGGCGGTTCTTGATGCCCTTCGCCGCCTTTTTTAAAATATCATAACCGATGATTAGATAATCGGCCAGATAGCAGGCGAAACGCAGCCATCTTCCCGCAGAAGGAAATAAATAGCCATCGAGCGACGCAAACTGCTTGGCTGAGATAAATTGCAGTACAAACAGAATCACGGCGGCAAGCAAAATACGGCGCATCATGACACTCTGTTTTTTTGTCAAGCCCTTCTTTCTCCTGCCAATCACATCTAATACCATGGCGGCCATGATAATCACAGCCGCCAGCAATACGCTTACCACTACTTCCTGCATGGTGAATCTCCTTTCTGAATCTTATTTCAGATGTTAAAAGGTGTCTCCATAAACTAATCTTGGCGGATTACACAAATTGCTCACGAAGTTGTCCTTGCACAGTGAAATGAGATTTTCTTAATATTCCGTTCAATATCCAGCAATTGAGGGACATGGATGTCCCTTAAAGCCCGTAACGAGCCCGGATGGCAAGTAGAGGGCGGTTGCGTCCGTTACCCAGAGCTGTATTGGAATATTTAGAAAATCCATTGGAACGAAGCCGGACACGAGAGAGCCATTTGTGCAATCCGCCGCCTCAATCTGTCATAGACACCTTTTGACACCCTGATTACAGGAAAATCTCACAATCCGACTCCACCTTCTTGCACGCCTTCAAAACCTCCTGCATCACCGCGCCCGGCTCCTGCCCTTCGGCAAACTCAACGATCATCTTCTGCGTCATAAAGTTGACCGTCGCGCTCTCCACACCGGCAGTCTTACGGGCAGCATCCTCCATCAGGTTCGCGCAGTTGGCACAGTCTACCTCAATCTTATAAGTTTTTTTCATGCTCCGTTCCTCCTCATTTTTTGATTTATCAATTAAGCACTTGTTTAATCGTTATGTCTGTAGTATAATCCATAAAAAGGCAAAGGTCAATAGTTCTTTTTCAAAATAAGAAAGGACCCACAATATGGAACAGATGAAATTACCGCACCACCACGGAGAAGGCCCACAGACCGCACTGCTTCAGGAACAGCTCGATCAGATTGACTACTTTCAGACCGTGGCGGAAGTCTTTAAGCAGCTCGGCGATACCACCAGGATTCGCATATTCTGGCTTTTGTGCCACTGTGAGGAATGCGTCCTCAATATCTCCGCCCTGATGAAAATGTCAAGCCCGGCCATCTCCCATCATCTTCGGCCTTTAAAAAACAGCGGTCTGATCATCAGCCGCCGCGAGGGAAAAGAGGTCTATTACCGTGCAGCAGACACGGAGGAAAGCCGCCTGCTGCACGAAATGATCGAGCAGGTGATGGAAATCACCTGCCCACAACATTGTCAATCGGAACCAAAATAAAGTTTACCCTTCTCTGCTTTTTTTAATCACCTGCCATGCCTCTACCAGTCGTTCCAGCGAATATCCCGCATTGGCGGGACTGGTGGAAGGCAAAAGGTATGCCTCTCTCCCGGTTGTCTGTAAGAGGTATTTTTGATAAAGCTGATACGCCTTACCGCCGTTGGTATAGATAGCGCGGATAGCTGCAACATTCAAGATCCGTGACAAATCGTTTGGCGTCACATCACGAATGCTGGCATCCGAGGACCCCGTGATCTCACAGCTTGCAATCACATCCCACACCGCTATGCGATGGGAAAGCAGCATGGCCCGTTTCTCCTCAATGCTCTCCGGCGTCTTGCAGCCAAGTACCTGCGCTAAGACCTTCCAAAAACGATTCTGCTTATGCCCATAGAAAAACTGCTGCTCCCGCGACTTTACGGAAGGGAAGCTCCCCAGAATCAGAATCTCAGAATGCGCATCATACACGGGATCGATCGTGTGCACTAACATGTCACATTCCTCTTCTCGATTACAAACAGTCTCGCCATCACAGGCTTCTCAAAAGTAACCGTCAGTGTATCGCCTTCCATGCGAAAAGCAGTCTCCTCCTTTTGCGGATAAAGGCAGGATATCTGCATCCCCTCTCCCGCAAAGGAAAGACTCCCCAAAGGAATGGTCAGTTCGGCATCTGAGCAAACCGTCCCCATTTTTACACGCCTGTCATTATTTTTGCCCTCCATCTGCCGCTTCCACACTGCCAGATACGCCTTATCGGGCAGCTGTAAGCCGCCGCAGACCCAAAGATCCTCGTTGTCCGCAAGATCAAGCGGCCAGAAGGGCAGCGCATTTTTAATATCACTCCTTATGCTCTTATAACAGGCGATTCCCTCTTTCACCAGAGCCACACGTTTGGCAGGAAGCTCCGCCAGATGTCCAGACTGATGGATCCGTCCCAGCATGGCATTGATCATATTGTAGATGACTTCCTCCTTGTCGCCCTGCCGCATGGGATAGGACCAGACCGCGCTCTGTTCCGGGGTGACGCCTGTAGGCGCATTCGCCGCGATGGTCGCATAATTGCGGTAATCTTCCTGATCCGAGGTGGATTGAATACTGTACCGTGAAAGCAGCGCATAGTCGATGCGCAGACCGCCGCTGGAACAGTTCTCAATCACCAGATCGGGATACTTTACAAAAACACTGTCCAACCAGGCAAGGTATGCCTTCTCATGTTCGAGCATCCCCTGTCCCACACTCTCGGCACCAAGTTCCGTGCCGATGCCCGGCTCAATATTATAATCCATTTTAATATAGCCCACGCCGTACTGATTCACCACGCGGTCAATCACTTCATTTACATGGTCGATCACCGCCGGATTACGGAAGTCAAGCTGGTATCTGCTCCTGTCAAACACCCTCTTTCCGTGGCGCACAAAAAACCAGTCATCAGGCGCCTTTTTCGCCTTCTCACAGTTGATGCCCATGACCTCAAGTTCCAGCCACACACCGGGAAGCATGCCTTTTTCCCTGATACGATCCGTCACTTCCTTGATCCCGTTCGGGAAACGCTCTCTGCTCTCCTGCCACTCGCCCACGCTGTCCCACCAGCTTCCGGGTGCGTACCAGCCCGCGTCTATGACAAAGTATTCACAACCGCACTCCGCCGCCGCGTCGATCAGAGGCAGTTCCTTTTCGGTGGTGGGATCGCCGAAGAGACAGTTCATGTAATCGTTAAAAATCACGGGCAGATTCTCATTATCCTTATTTTTCCTGCGGATCAGGCGGCGGTATTTGGTGAGTTCCCCCACTGCCTTCTCAAAGCTGTCCTCGCAGACGCCCACCGCCACAGGTACGGAAGTAAAGCTCTCTCTGGAAGCCAGATTCTTAAACCAGTGGGACTGTACCTCAGTGGGACCGCTGACGCAGACATAAAAATGCGTGTTCTGGTCTCCAATCTCATAATGCCACGAACCGTTATGCTCAATCTGCCAGAACAGGGCCGTGTGTGCCTGCGTGTTCTCCACATAGCCAAGAGGCAGATACTTCTTGGAAGACCAGTTTCCGGTGTTTGTCACCTCTAAAACCTGAGAAGTACGCTGATAGACGCCCGGCTGTGTCTGGGCAAGTCCCACATCCGCAAAGCGGTATTCTTTCACGCTCATCTCTTTCTGCCAGCCATTGTAGGGGATTCGCACCCGCATTTTCTCATCGGAGGATGCCTTTCCTTCTTTCTCAATCCCGGTGTAACAAAAAGAGGAAAGATATTCCAAACACTGGGTATCGCTGCCCTCGTTTATGACCGTGTTCCACATGCGGACAATAGAAGTGCCCCGATAAAACTGCATTACCGTTTCCACGCGGACGTGTGTAACCTCGGTATCCCTCTGCGTGATGGTGAGCCTTCTTCCCGTTTCGTTTTCCTCATCCAGCATTCCCGCATAGGTGAGCAGATAACCGGGAGCCGTAACAATGTGCTTGTTCCCGTGCTTCTCATAGGGGCGGTCATACCCCGAAAGACTTACCTGAACGAGCTGAAAAGCTTCCTCTATAAACTGCTCCTTCCGCCCCAGATCCTCCTCCTTGCACTCTCTTCCGAATCTGCAAAGATCATCCTCGCAAAAAGGCTTTGCGGAAAAGTGCAGCAGCTTTAACTGCTTTTTTTCGGTGATACCGAACACCATATAAATACCGTTCTCATGAATATTGATATATTCCATGTCTTTTATCCTTTCCCATTTCACCGCTATGTATGGTCTTCCTATTTATTTCTCTCCTGTCTTTTTCCATACAATAACAGCACCTACAACTAATCCCGCCAAAGCAATGACAATACATAACACGATAATCAACTGATAGGGACTGCTATTCGTTTCAGAAGAAGGATTCGACTGCTGCACCGTGTTATCCGGCTCACTCTGGTCGATATTGGAATCTTCTTCCACGGATTCATTGGCTGCGGATTCCTCCGTTGTCTCGCCCGTCTCACCTTCTTTTAGGACTTGGGGTTCGTATCGGTCTTTTTCTTCTACCATGGTAATGGAGATATCGTCTATATAAAAAACATCTACACCATCTCCCTGGAAAAACAAGGCTCTTTCGCATGCTTCTTCCCCAAATTGATAGGAAAAGGTGATCTGCGTCCATTCCGTGTCCAACTGTGCCGTAACCAGATCCTGAGGCGAACTTTTCACCGTCTCCAAAATACCCAGAGTTACGGTTCCCTGACTTTCAGATTTTAAGTACAGCCCTACATTGATGGTTTTTCCCGCAAACTTGGAAAGATCCATGGTGACACAGGCGTTCTTATCGGAGTTGGGAATAACAGCGCTGAAACCAACCTTAGCATCCTTTGAATGATTTACTTTTGCCTTTTTGGTCAGTGTTTTAGGCGTGAATCCAAACTGTTCGGGTGTGGCAAGAATCGTTGTTCCACCTTCTTCATAAGGTTCAAAATCAATGAAGATATCCTTTGGCTTCTTTGCCTCCGGATCTCCATAGATAAAGGCATTGATCAATTCAGGATACACCGGTTCCCCTGTTTCTCTTACAAAATAATTATGACATTCTCCGCCGCTGTTTCCCTTTGCTCCATTGTCCCACACTACTGCGGGTATCCCGTTTTCTCTGGTAATGTCACCAATAAATGTAAACCATGATTTTCTCGCTTCTTCATTGTCTCTCGTATTGGTCGCGCCGCACTCTCCCATGACGACCGGAATCCCATTGTTTATAAAAAGATAGTTCAGATTGCCAATCAGGGATGTAATATCTGCCGTATCCTGTGAATTGTTTGGATTAAAACTTTCCTGATCATCCGTCAGACAGAAATTGTACGGGGAATAACAGTGAACGGAAATGATCACATTCTCCGCATCCTTCCCGTTATACTGGGGAATCTGAATGGAATTTAGTACGGCAGGGCTGCTTGACGCAGCATACCCCGGGATCATCAGCGCTCTTACTGCGTTATATCCTTTTCCATTGTTTCTAATGCAATCCACAAAAACCTGATCCAGGTAATTCACAGCGTCATAACAAGCCTGATTTCCGGTCCATTCATACCCCATACCGACTGCCCTGGGCTCGTTCATCCCTTCAAAGATCAAATGCTGGTCATACTCTGCAAAATGATCTGCAAGCTGTGACCAGACAGCATTTAACTCCTTTCCGATCTCCTCATAATTTTCATGGATATTTTTATCGTTGACCCATTCTTCATGATGCACATTCAAAATCACAAACAAATCATTTTCAAAAGCATAGTCTACGATTTCATTGACCCGGTTTAGAAAAGCTTCATCGATTTGATATCCGTTGGACTTGTCGATATAATTATTCCATGTGACAGGGATCCGAATGGTGGTAAAGCCCGCAGCCTTTACGCCGTCAATCAGTTCCTTGGTAACTTTCGGATTTCCCCAGGAAGTCTCCTGACTGTAAGCATCATCCTTTTTTCCCCCGGTCGCATCAAAGGTATTCCCCAGATTCCACCCTTTTCCCATCATCTGCGTAATCTCCATGGCTGTCTTACCCGTCAATTTTTCATCCGCCGCCTCTGAAACGGCAGGAAAAAGACCTGTCAGTAAAACTGCCGCTAACAGAAAGGCAGCTATTTTCAGTGATCTTTTCATTTTGACATCCTCCTTTAAATGGGTACCTTTCGAGTGCCGTCTGTAAACTATTATTACAAACATTGATTATTTTGTCTACACTTGCAATCATCTTCCAGCCTTGAATTATTTGTATCATTAATATATAATCTAGGCATCAGTTGAATGGAAAAGACGGGAAAGGAGACCTTTATGATACTTTGCATTGCAGCGGCTCCATGCAGAGTCTGAGGAGACTGCATGGAGGAACAGCCCGGCGCTGACATCCTCGGACTTTGCTTCTGTTTTCAGAATGAATCAAAAACAAAAGGAGCAAAGTAAAAATGGAAAAATTAAATAAAAATGATTTTAAGGAACTGAAGGATTTCGGACTTCTCTGGAGCACACAAAGCCTCTCACAGCTTGGCAGCAGCATTACCGGATTTGCCCTGACTTTGTGGTTGTACGAAAAAACAGGGTCTTCCCTTAGTACGGCAGCGCTCACAATCTGTACCTACGCGCCCTATGTCATAATGAGTATTTTTGCGGGTGCCCTGACGGATCGGTTTGACAAAAAAAAGACGATGCTTGTCTGCGATCTGTTTGCAGCGCTGTGTACAATCCTCGTTTTTGTACTCTTACAGACGAACCTGCTGGCTGTATGGCATCTCTATGCTCTGAACGTGCTGTCAGGACTGATGAACACCGTGCAGCAGCCGGCCTCAGAGGTAGCAATGACGTTGATCGTCCCCGAAAAGCATTACCAGAAAACAAGTGGCCTGCGCTCTCTGTCAAGATCGCTGATCTCTATCCTAAATCCATTGCTTGCCGCAGCCTTGTATTCCTTTGCGGGTCTTACCCTGGTGATCGTGGTCGATCTTACAAGCTTTGTGATCGCATTTACCACGCTTTTATGTCTCATTCGGATTCCGAAAAGCGAGGGCAAAAAGGAGGCGGGGATGCTTGCACTTGCCGGGGAAGGGCTTACATTCTTAAAGAAAAATCCGATGATTCTGACACTGATCCTGTTTATGGCAGGTGTCAATCTGACTGCGTCCGCTTTCGACGCCACCCTGCCCGGATACGTGATCCCCAATCCAAGAGGAGGCACATCCACGCTTGGCATTGTCACCTCCTGCGCAGGGGTTGCCATGATCATAGGAAGCCTGCTGGTTCCGCTTCTGCCGACGCCTAAAAACCGTGTGCGGGTGATCTACCTGACAATGCTATTTTCGCTTGGCAGCGAGAATTTTATCCTGGCATTTTCCAGAAGCCCGCTGCTGTGGTGCATCGGGCAGATCATCGGCTGGAGCGTGGTGCCTATCATGGATGCCAATTTGGATGTTATTCTTCGGACTTCCATTCCCGTAGAGCTGCAGGGCCGTGTTTATGCCTGCCGCAATACCTTTCAGTTTTTTACCATACCAATCGGTCTGTTTTTAGGCGGTTTCATGGTGGATCAGGTCTGCGAACCCTTTATGGCACTTCACGGCAGCAACCCGATCCTGCAGACGCTTTTCGGCACGGGAAAAGGCTCAGGCGCCGCGCTCATGATGTTAATTTTGGGTGTGTTCGGGAGCCTGATGTGTCTCGTCACCGGCAGGAAACTCAATCAATACAAGTCATAATGCAATCAATACAAAAATTTATTTTTCCTCATCTTTTCGGCAGGCGCGGTGACAAGCGTCTGCCGAAGGGCAGCCAATACAGCCTGCGCCCCGCTTTTTCGCCCTGACGATGGAGCGCACGGCTGCTCCCGCCAAAACCGCCACAATACCTAAAATAATCACATTTCCCATAAGGCTGCTCCTTTTACCCCTATCTTTGTCAATATTTTATTCCCTTATGCCGCTTTGCGCAAGCGGCTCTGTTTTGGTTGTCTTTGTTTTCCAAAAATGATATGATGAAAGAAAAAATCGGGGAGACAGACCATGAGTTACATTAAGCACCGCGCGGACGAATCACAGGAAGACTATCTGGAAACCATATTACTATTGCAAAAAAGGCTGGGACAGGTTCGCTCCATAGATATTGCAAACGAAATGAATTTCACCAAACCAAGCGTCAGCGTAGCCATGAAAAATCTCCGCGAAAAAGCTTATATCACCGTGTCTGAAAATGGCTATATATCACTCACCGAGAGCGGACGAAGGCGTGCCGAAAACGTGCTGGAACGGCATACCATTCTCTCCGACTGGCTCATCAGCATCGGCGTCAGCCGCCAAACCGCACTGGAAGATGCCTGTCGGGTGGAGCATGATTTGAGTGAGGAGAGCTTTGCCGCCATCAAAAAGGCTGTGCAGCCCTCCTGACGAAATCATCAAAAATTTCAGATCTGTAGGAGGATTCACTAATTATGGATATCTTTAACGTCTTGACCATGGCAGGCGGCTTGAGCCTGTTTCTGTTCGGCATGAGCGTGATGAGCGAAGCACTGGAACGACGTGCAGAAGGTAGTTTAAAACTGCTCCTTGCCAGACTGACGCAGAAGAAAATTGCAGGTTTTTTGACAGGACTTGTCGTCACAGCCGTGATCCAGAGTTCCTCCGCCGCCACCGTGATGGTGGTCGGTTTCGTTAATTCCGGCGTGATGACCTTAAAGCAGGCCATCAACGTAATTATGGGTGCAAATGTAGGCACAACCGTCACCGCATGGCTCTTGAGCTTAAGCGGCATTTCCGGTGACAATCTTTTGATTCGTATGTTAAAACCCACCTCCTTCACACCTATTCTCGCCACTGTGGGCATTCTTCTTTTTATGCTCGGAAAAACCAGCAAAAAGAAGGATTCCGGTACCATACTGTTAGGTTTTGCAACCCTGATGTTTGGTATGGACACCATGACAGGCGCCGTAGCGGGTCTTGCTGACGTGCCTGCCTTCAGACAACTGTTTGTCCTGTTTCAAAATCCGATTCTTGGCATCCTTGTCGGTGCCGTACTCACGGCAGTGATCCAGTCCAGCTCCGCCTCTGTCGGCATCCTGCAGGCACTGGCCTCCACGGGACAGGTCTCCTACGGCGCCGCCATGCCGATCATCATGGGGCAAAACATCGGCACCTGTGCAACGGCGCTGCTCTCTTCCTTCGGCACGACAAAGAATGCCAAACGGACGGCGGTTGTCCACCTTTCCTTTAATATCCTGGGAACCCTGATCCTTCTTTTGGTCTTTCTTCCCGTATCCCTGTTTGTAAAGCCCCTGTTTTTGAATGAGCCTGCGTCTCTGTTCGGAATTGCGCTCACCCACTCCGCCTTCAATATCTTATGCACCCTTTTGCTCCTCCCCGCCTCCTCCCTGTTAGAAAGGCTGGCAATAAGGCTCGTCCCCGACACCGGCTCAGAAGAAACGGCCCCCGTATTGGACGAACGCCTCCTAGCCACGCCTCACATTGCATTGGACAGGTGTGAGACACTGATAAAAGAAATGGCTGAAATTTCCACTACCTCATTGAAAAAAGGGATGTCGCTTCTGACACAGTACGATAATCAGCTTGCCAAGGAAGTAACCGAAGCGGAAGAAACATGCGACCACTATGAAGATATTCTGGGCACCTACCTTGTAAAACTGAGCCATTATCAGATGAGCGATGCCGACAGCGGCAGTATCTCCATGATGTTAAAGATGATCGGCGATCTGGAACGGATTTCCGACCACAGCATCAATATTTTGAAATCCGCGGAAGAATTGCGGGAAAAGAAAATGCAGTTTACCGACGAAGCGAAAAGAGAACTGGCGGTACTTTGCAGCGCCGTTTCCGAGATCATGACGCTCTCCTGCACCGCCTTTGTACAAAATGATCTGGTATTGTCACAAAACATCGAACCGCTGGAACAGGTCATCGACGATCTTAAGGAAGCAATGAGAGACGCCCACGTCCTTCGCCTGAAAAACGGCGTCTGCTCCATCGAGACAGGCTTTATCTGGCTGGATCTGCTCACCAATCTGGAAAGAGCGGCAGCCCATTGTTCCAACATCGCCATCTGTATCGTGGACGCTGCCAAAAACAGCATGAGTCTGCACTACTCTCTTTCCGTCATGAAGGCAGAAAGCTCCTACTACAAAGACAGATATACCTTCTATTCCGAAAAATATGTACTGCCGAAAACTACCTGATGAAATTTGTCCTCTGGAAAGGCTCCTTCTCCGGCAGACCGTAGGTTTCTTTCCCGAGCGCGATGCTCTTCATCAAAAAAGTCATATTTTTGGCAAGCGTGCGCATGGTCTGCAATCCTTCCGCATCCTGTGCCGCCTCACCCTGCACTCTCCCGTGAACACTGTTCCAGTACTGGCTGGAAGCCACCGGCATGCCGCAGATCGTAAAATACTTATTCAACTCGTCAAAAGTTGCCGACAGACCGCCCCGCCTTGCCACGACGACGCTTGCCCCTACCTTCATGCTCTTGTCAAAAGGCGTGCTGTAAAACAGTCTGTCTAAAAAGGAAATCATCGTGCCGTTAGCAGATGCATAGTAAACAGGAGATGCGATTACCAGCCCGTCGCAGGCCTCAAACTTCGGTGCCGTCTCGTTCACCATATCGTCAAAGACACACTTCCCTTTCTCCGCACAGGTACCGCAGGCGATACAGCCGCGGATGTCCTGATTGCCGATCTGCACGGTTTCTGCTTCCACACCCTCCGCCGCAAAAATCTGCTCCATCTCCTTTAAGGCAATGGATGTGTTACCACCCACGCGCGGACTTCCGTTGATCATAAGCACTTTCATAGATACACTCCTCCTTTTATGATTCACTCTTGTACATCCTTCCAAAATCTTCTATAATCATTATGACAAAAAAAGACTACTTCGTCCAGAAGGATAATGGAGAAAATATGATCACGCAGGAAATACGCACCATCGACGAGCTTTTACAATTTGTAAACGGTCTTTATCAAAAACACGGTGTGCGTCTGTGGTACCGCGGGGAGGAAAACGCGTCGCTTACGCTGATCCCCTCCATCCAGCGCAGCAAAAAGCGTCTGGAAGCCGAGCGGTACATCACCAACGACTTTTACACCCGCGCCAGGCAGATCATCGACAATCCTCCCGCCAAACACAATTACGCGGGCTGGGTATCCCTGATGCAGCACTACGGTCTTCCCACAAGAATGCTGGACTGGAGCCAGTCTCCCCTGATCGCGGTGTTTTTTGCTACGGAGACTTATCGGAAACTGCCCGATACGGACGGCTGCGTTTGGGTGCTTGCTCCCGGTCTTTTGAATGAGCAGGAGGGATTTGGCAACTGCATTTATCCCATTGACGCGGACACCACGCAGGAAATGCTTTTGCCCGCCTTTAAGCACGCGCATCACAATCACGAGCTGACAAACCGTATTCTTGCCTGCAGTTCCACGGAAAACAACCTGCGGATGTACTCACAGCACTCCAACTTTACCGTGCACAACTCTTTAAAGCACCTGGAAGACATTTGCGATGAAAATATGCTCTACAAGATCATTATCCCCTGTGAACACAAGAAATACTTTATCGACAGCCTGCGGGTACTCGGCATTACCGAAAGTTTCGTTTACCCTGATTTAGATCATATTTCCGCCGATTTGCGGGAGGAATACGGCATCTGACAAAGAAAGGACTGCAAACTTATGAAAATCGTTCTCTCTCACCTGACCAAAAAATTTCCCGGCCGCGGCAGGGGCAATCAGAAAAAAGCGGATGTCATCGCTGTCAACGATTTTAATTTTGAGATTCCTGACGGCAAGCTGGTCGGTCTTCTCGGCCCTTCCGGCTGTGGAAAGAGCACGACCCTGAACCTCATCTGCGGCCTGCAAAAGCCCACCGAGGGACAGATTTTCTTCGATGAGGAAGACGTGACACCGCTTGCGCCGCAAAAACGGGGCGTGGGCATGGTCTTCCAAAACTACGCACTCTATCCCCACTTAAACGTGGAGCAAAATATCCGCTTTCCCTTGGAAAATCTGAAAGGCGAAGAAAAACTCTCCAAGGAGGAAATGCGCGCCCGCGTAGAGGAAGCCGCCGGGCTTGTGCAGATTGGCGACCTTTTGGAACGAAAACCCGGAGAACTCTCCGGCGGCCAGCAGCAGCGTGTTGCCATTGCCAGAGCACTGGTGAAATTGCCGCGGGTGCTCCTTTTGGATGAGCCGCTCTCCAATCTGGACGCAAGGCTGCGCCTTCAAACCCGTGAGGAAATCCGCCGCATCCAGAAAAAAACGGCGATTACCACCATCTTCGTAACCCACGACCAGGACGAAGCCATGAGCATCTCCGACCTCATTGTGGTGATGAAGGACGGACTGGTGCAGCAGATTGGAAAACCGCAGGAGGTTTATGATGATCCCACCAATCTGTTTGTGGCAAAATTCCTGGGGACCCCGCCCATCAACCTCTTTGAGGGACGGGTGGAAAACGGCTCTCTTTTCCTTGGAAAAGAAGCGGTTCTTACCGTCAAGAACGTGCCCGACCAGCCGGTGCATGTGGGCATCCGTCCGGAAGGTTTTGTCCTCTCGGAAAACGGCCCTTTTACCTGTTCGTTAAGCCGACCGGAAGTTATGGGCAGGGACGTGAGCATCGTCTCCACCCACCCTGCCTCGCAAAATCCCGTAATCCGCTCCATCGTGGACGCGGAAAGCTGCGAACATCTTTCGGGCGACACCGTGCGCTTTGCGCTGAAACCGCGGAAAGTCTTTCTCTTTGCGAAGGACACCGAAGCCCGCATTTCCTTTGAAACAGTATAGAGAAACCAAAGCCCCGCCGCAAAGCGAAACTGTAAAGTGGAGATTCATTATGGAAAAACAAAACTTAAAAGGCTGGCTCTACCTGCTGCCCGCGCTGCTGTTTTTGGGCGCTTTTCTGATTTATCCGCTGGTTGATGTATTCATATACTCTTTTGAAGAAGGCTATCATTCCGCCTCCCAGACATTTTATGACATCGGCGGCTACAACTATTCCTACGTGCTGCATGACGGCTATTTTTTACAGGCCTTAAAGAACACCTTTATTTTGGTCATCATTACTGTGCCGCTCTCCACAGGGCTTGCGCTTCTGATCTCCGTGGCGCTTTGTTCCATCAAGCCCCTGCAGGAGCTGTTTCAGACCATCTATTTCCTGCCCTATGTGACAAACACGCTGGCGGTCGGTCTGGTATTTATGATCCTCTTTAAAAAGACGCCCTACTCTGACGGTCTGATCAATCTTTTGATCCATTGTTTCGGTGGCAGTTCCGTGGACTTTATCGACGGTCCTTACTGGGCAAAAATGTTCGTGCTCTGCTTTTACACGATATGGGTGGTCATGCCCTTTAAGATCCTGATCCTGACAAGCGCTTTGGCAGGTGTTAATCCTGTCTACTACCAGGCCGCCAGCGTGGACGGCACCAGGCGTTTTCGCATGTTTTATAAGATCACGCTGCCCATGATCTCCCCCATGCTCTTCTATCTGGTAATCACGGGCTTTATCGGCGCCTTCAAGGCCTACAGCGACGCAGTAGCGCTCTTTGGCACCAATTTAAACGCAGCGGGCATGAACACCATTGTTGGTTATGTGTATGACATGCTTTACCGGGACGGCGGCGGCTATCCCTCCTACGCTTCAGCAGCGGCAATTATTTTGTTTGCCATTGTTTTGACCATCACCTGTATCAATCTACTGGTCAGCCGAAAGCATGTGCACTATCATTAACGCCTTCAGCTGATTACATTGTGATATCAACATGAGGAGATTTTATCATGAATAAAAATCGCATACTCACCCTATTCACATATGCTTTTCTCACCTTCTGGGCGCTTGTTGTGCTGTTCCCTTTTTACTGGATGGTACTGACTTCCGTGAAGGAGTACGGGGCCTATAACGCGGAATACATTCCGAAATTTTTTACCCTCTCTCCCACTCTGCAAAACTACGCGGATGCCTTTACCACGGTTCCGCTTGGCCGATATCTGCTAAATACGCTTCTGTTTACGGTCGGCACGACAGCGCTGATGCTCGTCGTTATTACACTGGCTGCCTTTGCTTTTGCCAGACTGCGGTTTGCAGGGCGCGATCTCGTATTCACCCTGTTTCTGGCACTGATGATGATTCCGAATGAGTTGGTGGTAATCACCAATTTTACGACCATCACGAATCTGGAACTGCGAAACACCTTTACCGGGCTGATTCTGCCCTCCGTGACCTCGGTGTTTTATATCTATCTGCTGCGGGAAAACTTTGCCCAGATTCCCGATGAACTTTACTATGCCGCCAAGGTGGACGGCACCTCGGACTTTCGATATCTGCGCCGGGTGATGATTCCCATCTGCCGCCCCACCCTGATTACCATCACAATCCTCAAGGTAATCGAGTGCTGGAATTCCTATGTGTGGCCCAGACTGATCACCGACGACGCGGATTATTATCTGGTATCGAACGGGATCCAGGAGATTCGGGAGAACGGCTTTGGCAGGGCAAACATCCCCGCCATGATGGCAGCGGTGGTCGTGATTTCCCTGCCCCTTGTGATCCTGTTTCTCCTGTTTCGTAAACAGATTATGTCCGGTGTGGCAAGAGGAGGGACCAAAGGATGAGTACCAGACATACCAAATGGAAAAAAGCATTTACGGTGTTTTTCATCGGCTTCAGTTTGTTTGCCCTCACCGGCTGTCATGGCTCCAAAGCGCTGCCGGATTTTACCGTACCCGCGGAATTTGACAGTACCAGAGATTATGAGATCACCTTCTGGGCCAAGAACGACACCAACAAAAACCAGACCGACGTTTACAAAAAAGCCATCTCTGACTTTGAGAAGCTGTATCCCAACATCACGGTCAATATGAAACTTTACACCGACTACGGCAGAATCTTTAACGACGTGATCACCAACATTGCCACCGGCACCACACCAAACGTCTGCATCACCTACCCGGATCACATCGCCACTTACCTGACCGGGAAAAACACCGTCGTTCCTTTGGACGACCTTTTTGCAAACGAAAAATACGGTCTCGGCGGCAGCATGCTTCTCTACGACGGACCAACGCAGGAGGAAATCGTTCCACAGTTTCTCTCCGAATGCGTTCTGGGCGAAAATCACTACGCCGTCCCTTACATGCGCTCCACCGAGTGCTGCTACATCAACAAAGATTATGTGGAAAAGCTGGGCTACACCCTCCCCGACGTGCTGACCTGGGATTTTATCTGGGAAGTGTCGGAGGCTGCCACCGCAAAGAATGCGGACGGCACCTTTGCCCTAAACGGCCAGAATGTAATGATCCCTTTTATCTACAAGTCTACGGATAACATGATGATCCAATACTTAAAACAAAAAGGCGCAGGCTACTCGACCGCCGAGGGCGAGATCGAGCTGTTCAATGCGGATACGGAAGCTTTTTTACGGGAGATTGCCGGACACGTTGAAACGGGTGCCTTCTCTACCTTCAAAATTTCCAGCTACCCCGCTAATTTTCTCAATGCCGGCCAGTGCGTCTTTGCGATTGACTCCACGGCAGGCGCTACCTGGATGGGCGCACAGGCTCCCCTCGCCGATATCAGCGAGGATGCCTTTGTGGACTTTGAGACGGCGGTGCGCATGGTGCCGCAGATTGATCCCGAAAACCCGCAGATGATCTCCCAGGGTCCTTCCGTTTGTGTCTTTAACAAGGCTGATCCGCAGGAAGTGCTTGCGTCATGGCTCTTTACACAGTATCTTTTGACCGATGAGGTGCAGATCGGTTACGCCAAAACGGAAGGCTATCTGCCTGTCACCACAAAGGCGCAGTCCTCCCCCGCCTATCGGGATTACCTAAACAGAAGCGGCGAGGATAACAAAACCTACTATCCTGTCAAAATTGAGGCTTCCACGCTTTTGATGGAACATACCGCGGATACCTTTGTGACCCCCGTTTTTAACGGCTCCGCTTCCCTTAGAAATGCGGCCGGACAGCTCATTGAAAATGTGGCAAACGCAGTGCGGCGCGGAAAAACGGTGAACGACACATACATGGAAGAACTTGTCACGGACGTCACCGCCCTCTACCGGCTGGATCAAAAGGATATTGCCACAGACGGCAAACGGGAGCTTGGTCCGCTCCCCCGCTTTTCCGCGCTTTTCCTGGCAGCCCTGCTCCTTACCTGGTGTCTTATCCTGCTCTACGCAGTGCGGGATTTTGTCAAAAATAGAAAAAAAGATTGATTTATCTCATGGGTATGGTATAATCGTCGCTGTAGGAGCAAACCAAAAACGCTACTATTGAGGAGGAAAACAATGAAAAAGACAATCGCATTAACCCTGACACTTGCCCTTGTTTTGTCCCTTACCGCCTGCGGCAAAAGCGGCGACGGCGGTGAAGACAAAAAATCTGAGGGCGTTATGACTTACGCCGAGTACATGGATGCCGCACTTGACAGCGAAGTTGTGATCGAAACCTATGTGCAGGCAAAGCAGTCCTGGTGGGAAGATAAGGCTACTCTCTACACACAGGACAAGGACGGCGCTTATTTCATCTACAGTGCAGTCTGCTCTGAGGCAGACTACGACAAGCTTACCCCCGGCACCAAGATCAAAGTGACCGGCTACAAGACCGAGTGGTCCGGCGAGGTGGAGGTCGCTGAAGGCGCAACCATCGAGATTCTGGACGGCAGCTACACTGCGCCCGCAACCGATGTCACGGATCTTCTTGCCAATGAAACCGAACTGATCAAGCACCAGAATCAATTCGTAACTTTCAAAGGCATGACCGTTGAGACTTATGAGAAAGATGGAGAATCCTATGACTGTGCCGTTGTTTACAACGACGATAACTCCGGCTCCGCTGCGGACAATAACGATCTGTACTTCAATGTATCCAAGGACGGCCAGACCTACACCTTCTGCGTAGAATCTTATCTGTGTGACAGCAGTACGGATGTCTACAAGGCTGTAGAAAATCTGCAGGTTGGCGATACCGTTGATCTGGAAGGTTATCTGTACTGGTATAACGGCGCGAATCCGCATATCACTTCCGTGACCGTAAAATAGACCTTTGACAGCGTATCACGGGGAAAGGCTTCGGCTTTTCCCCGTTTTTATAAATACGCAGATTAATGGGAGAATCTCACATGGAAAAACCAACCGGCAGCTATGCCGTTTATCCTTTCCCACTGGGACGTTTGAAAATCGGATATGATAAGGATGCCGTTATCTCCCTCGACAGGACGAAAACCTCTGACGACGGCACAAAAACGGCGCTCACCGACCTTGCGTATGAGCAGATCATGGAATACTTCGAGGGCAAAAGGCGCATTTTTACCTTTCCCTACGAACTTCGCGGCACGGTATTTCAGAAAAAAATATGGCGCGCGCTCTGTGATATTCCCTACGGCGAGACCAGAACTTACAAAGAAATCGCAGCTGCCGTCGGTAATCCGAAAGCCTGCCGCGCCGTCGGCATGGCGAACAACAAAAATCCCATCGCTATCGCCGTACCCTGTCATCGGGTGATCGGCTCAGATGGGAAGCTTGTGGGATATGCGGGCGGCCTCGATATGAAGGAGGCGCTGCTGCATCTTGAACGGAAATTCTCCTCTGTGTGACACCGTTATAAAACGCTCTTATGACTATAAATTCATGACGCCGGTCGAAACCCCGGCTCCGTAAAGCAAAACGCGCAGGATACCGCAAACGACCAGATGAAGCGGGTAATAGACGTAGAACAGCTTTCCCATCCCCTTGCAGGAGCCTCGCTCTCCGTTATAGCATTTTAGAAAGGGGATTGTCAGGCAGGTGCCAAGCTGGATAAAGGCATACACTCTGTCGATACAGAAAAAATATACCACCGCGTACATCAATGTCCAGAACATCATCAAACGCATCTGTTTCCTAAAATCTCCACGGTTCATTCCAATTCCCAAAATCGCCATGGTAGCGATACAGCTCCAATCGGAAGGAAAGGTGATAAGACAGATCACGATTGTAACCAGTACCTTCTGCCAGCCCTTCCAGTCGGTCTTTTCCATTATGTACAAAAGAACCAGTCCCCAAGCCAACGACCACACCACACCCGTCTGGTTAAAGACAGTCGTCTGAAAGGGAAGAAAGGGGATCCCGAAACAGAAATTGTAAGCAAAATGAGACACTAACGCCAGTAAGAAAAGCCTGCCCGCATATTTTTTGATATTATGCGTGTAGTGGTAGCCCTCAGCGATAAAAAACCACATGATGGGTGCCGTGAGTCTGCCTATGATGTGCAAAAGAATCACATACCAAGTCTTGTCATACCCCGGAAACAGGGTCCATGTCAGGTGATCCACCGTCATGGCAATAATGGCGATCAGCTTGATTTGGTTGGCATTTAATCCCTTTTTCTGCTCTGTATATGGCATCCTCTTTTCCTCCTTTATCCGCCCGCTTCCTTTCTGTCTATCTCCTCCGGTTTCGCGGCACACTCTGCCGCTGAAATAACCTCCCGCAGCCTCTTAAGCTTATCTTCCGAAAGCTCTCTCGGCCCGCCAAGCTGCGTCGTTCTATATAAAAGCTCCGCGTAAAACTCCACGGATTCCATTTTCATATATGCAGTCTGTAAATCCTTTGCCCAGGTAAGCGCACCGTGGCTCTCCAAGAGAACTGCTTCATAATCCGCCAGGTACGGCGCAATGGCATCCGGGATCTCCACCGTAGAGGGCGTCCCGTAAGGAGCCAGCGGCACTTTGCCGAAATTGACGATCACTTCCGGCATAATGGGAATGTCAAGCGCCCTGCCCATCACCGCAAAGCTTGTAGCAAAAATCGGATGTGCATGCACCACCGCCAGAATATCCGGGCGTTCCTGATAGACCCGCAGGTGCATCTTCACCTCCGAAGACGGGCCGAACCCTTCCGCCATATGAAGCACCTTTCCCGCAAGATCCACCTTGCACAGCTGCCACGGCTCCATATAACCTTTGGAGACGCCTGTCGGCGTACACAATATCTCATTTTCTGACAGCTTCACGGAAAGATTGCCGTCGTTGGCCGCCACCATATGTCTTGCATACATCCTTCTGCCGATCTCGCAGATTTCCTCCCGAATCGCTCCCTCGTCCTGCATCCTGTTTCTCCCTCTACCTGTCATATCCAATCATGTTCCGACTCATAATACTACAAATTTTATACAAGCTTATTATACTAGAGTATCTCTTTGGGAACAAGTCTGACATATCTTCTTCTCATCTACAGAAACATACGTTCCTATCGTATTATGTCAATTTATGATGTTTATTAGAAAAATCATATATTCTGTAACGAATTAGAAATTAATGTGATATAAAGGGTAGAGGGGGTGAGCTAAGAAATGGATTCCTCAGATATGGAAATTGTTTATCAGAAGTATTCCAGACTGGTTTATGGATTTTTATATTCCCATACACACAATGCCGAATGGTCAGAGGATATGACACAGGAAACTTTTTTAAAGGCAAGCATGTCTATTTCACGTTATGACGCTTCCTGTAAACTGTCTGTATGGCTTTGCCAGATTGCAAAGCATATATTATGGCAGGAATTTCGGAAGAAGAACCGTTTCAAAATGGTGGAACTTACCGATGATCTGACAGACGTTTCAATATTGGAAGGAGAAACTCTTGTTATTCAGCAGGAAAATAAGATGGAGCTCTATCAGGCAGTTCACCTTCTGCCGGAACAGGAAAGAGAAGTTGTATTGTATCGTATAAGTGGGGAATTGTCTTTCCGCGAAATCGGAGAAATAATGGGAAAAAGCGAAAATTGGAGCAGGACTGTTTTTTTTCGTGCCAAGCAAAAAATCAGAAAGGAGATCAGTAAGAATGAATGAGAAATGTAACTGTGATGTGATACGGGATCTTCTTCCCGGCTACATTGACAACATTTTGAGTGACACAGGAAGCAAACTGGTGAAAAATCATTTAGGGGAATGCGAGGAATGCCATAAAATCTATACAGAAATGGAGGAAGGTATCGAAAAAGATGATTTATCAGTCTATGATACGATTGCTGTGGACGCATTAAAAAAGATAAGAAAGCGCACGAACCGCTTAAAAATAACCATAGGAATACTGGTGGGTATTCTGTTTATGTTCCTATTATCTGCTGCCCTTAAAATTTATGTGATTGGCACAGCGCTTGGATCAGGATATATGTCCATATTAGACACCGCATATGACGAAGAAACAGGGCAGCTTACTGTGAATGGAAAAATAAATCTGTCTTCCTTCCACGTCAGCAAAGTGGTATGGGAAGAAGATGAGAATGATCCAAATGTCGTGAATGTGATCGTTTATTATGCGGAAACAATTCCTTTTGCAAAAGATAAGACCGATTTTTCTGTTGTAATTCCCAATGTAAAAGGGAAAAAAGTTTACCTTGCCTGCCCGGAATATGATCGAATGGAAATATATGACTGGCGGACATATCATTATGAAGAGTTAGAAAATTTGAAAAATGAAATATACAGCAAAATATCAGAACTTAACGAAAAAACGGACGCTTTAAATTGTATGCAGGGAATAACGACTGTGGACGGCATAGAAGGAATCAGTTTCAATGTGGATTTTATAGATGGAGAAGGCGCATCCTACTGGTGGTTTAATGGTATGCTGACAACGGACGGAGAACTGGCACCGGCAGATTTTGAAATATGGATTTCTCTTGAGAAACCCCATAAAATTCTTATCTATGACTATCAGACAGGTGAATATATGGATGATTTTTCTATTATAGTAAACAGAAGGCTTACCGCGGAGAAGATTTATTTTTAATTTTGACAGATGACAATAACGTAAAGGCGCATGGAACAGCATTTTGTGAACCATGCACCTTTTTTATGCGTGAAAGCACGCATTTCCCAACAAGGTGGAAATGCGCCGACTCCTCCTTCCTACCTCAGATTTCCGCCGTAACTTCCTTCAACCAGGCAAGCTCCTCCCCCGCAAGATGCGGCGAAAGCGTCTCGTAAACCTTTTGATGGTAATCATTCAGCAGGCGAAGTTCCTCCCCGTTAAACAGGCTAACTTCAACCGCCTCCCTGTCAAAGGGCACCATGGTAAGCGGCTCCAGCTGCAAAAACTGTCCGTAGGCTGTCTTATCACCCTTTACGACCAACATCAGATTTTCATGGCGGATGCCGAATTTTCCTTCCTCGTAATAGCCCGGCTCATTGGAGAAGATCATTCCCGCCTCAAGGGGTACCGCCCGATCCCTTCCAGCCTTCCAGCGAATGTTCTGCGGCCCCTCGTGAACACTGAGCAGATACCCTACGCCGTGTCCCGTTCCGTGCCGATAATCAAGGCCCTCATCCCACAGCGGCCCTCTGGCTATGGCGTCCAGATTCTGCCCGCTTACGCCCTCGGGAAACCTGGCTGCCATCAGGCGCAAATGTCCCTTTAAGACAAGCGTATAAGCACGCTTCTCCTCGTCTGTCAACTTTCCCAGCGCGATCGTGCGGGTGATATCTGTCGTGCCCTCACTGTAATGTCCCCCCGTATCCACAAGGCAGAAACCTTTCAGCTCGATTTTTACATCGCTCTCCGGTGTGGCCTCGTAATGAACAATGGCTCCGTGCGGCCCGTAAGCTACGATGGGATCAAAGCTTGGGCCCAGATAACCTTCCCTCTCCTCACGAAGCTGTTCCAGCTTTGCGGCCGCGCTAATCTCTGTGATTTCCTCCTTATTTACCTGAGATTTCAGCCAATACAGGAACTTTGTCACCGCCACACCGTCCTTTACATGTGCCGAACGCATATGGGCAATCTCCCGCTCCGTTTTCACCGCCTTTAGAAGAGCAATGGGGCTGGGCCTGTTTATCTTCTCCACCCCCTTGGAAACGGCCTTTAACAGACGGTAACTGACCTTCGATTCATCCACCAGGAGCTTCTGTCCGGGAGGCAGGGCTGCCACCAAATCGGCTATGCTCTCATAAGGTAACAGGCTGACACCCGCCTTTTCCAGCTCCTTGCAGACAGTCTCCGAAAAAGCGGTCATTTGTGCGCACAGGAGCGCACGTTTCTTCGTAAGCAACAGAAAAGCCAGGAAAACGGGCGTATTCTTCACATCACCGCCCCGCAGATTAAGAAGCCAGGCGCTCTCTGTTAAGTCTGTCACCAAAAAGGCGTCTGCTCCCTCCTCCTCCATTTTTTCCCGCACCTTGTCAAGCTTTTCCTCCCTGGTCAGCCCCGCATACGCTGCCGGAAGCTCCCATACGGGCTCCGCAGACAAAGACGGCCTCTCCTTCCAGACAAGCCCTGCCAAGTCCTCTTTGCCGCGGAAGGTAAACTGCTTTTTCGCCGTTTTTTGTTTTAATTCCTCCACAAACGCGCCCGTCACCACGCGCCCGTCAAAGCCGACCCGCGCTTCCCTGTCAAGCGTCTTTGCCAGATATTCGGCAAGCGTAGGCACCCCCGGCTCTCCGCTTTTCATTAAGTCGATGCCGCTTCCCGACAGCTGATCTTCCGCCTGCAGAAAATATCTGCCGTCCGTCCACAGGGCCGCGCTCTCCCGCAGAATAAGCAGCGTCCCCGCAGAGCCGGTAAATCCTGATAAATATTCCCTCGCCTTAAAATAGGCGCCCACATATTCTGAGCCGTGAAAATCCTCCGTGGGCACAATATAAGCAGCAAGACCTCGTCTTGCCATCTCCTCCCGAAGTGCCTGTAACCGTTGTGAAATCCTTGTCTTCTCCATTACCGATCATCTCCCCTTCCAAATGATTTTCTTCCTTTTTTCCGTATCTGATAAGCCCTATCAGCCATCTTCCGCCGCCTTCGTTACCAGCTCCTTTTCCTCCTGCCTCCCGGCCAGCACCTTGGGATTTCTCCAAAATGCCCACAAAAGCTCCACATCCATGAAAAGCCAGATCACCGGCTCACAGAAGATCACTGCCATATACTGAAAGCGTGGGATCAAAAACAGGACAAACAGATATTTCCCGATCAACTCGATCACGCTGGAAATCACGGGCAGAATCTTGTTGCCGATGCTCTGCAGGGCAAACCGCGTAGGGTTTAACAAGGCCAGGATCATCAAACAGGGCGCAACCACCCGCAGATACAGCGCGCCATTTTCAATAACTACAGTCTCAGAGGACCCTGAAAGCAGCCGTACCATCAAAGGTGCGAGCGGCAGGGTAAAAAGCGTGATTGCTGCCGTCAGTACCGCGCCGCACAGATAGGAATACTTTACCGCCCTGCGGATCCGTCCCATCTGCCCCGCGCCATAGTTTTGCGCCACAAACGTGCTGAGCGTCTGACTAATTGCCATATAGGGCATCATCAAAAACATAAAAAGCTTCCTTGCAGCCACATGCCCCGCGATCACCAGATAACCAAGACCGTTGATGCCGGACTGCAGGACTGCCGATCCCGCATTGACAATACTGCTCATAAGCGCCATGGCAAAGCCCTGCGCCAGCATCTCCTGATACAGATCCTTATCCCAAACAAAATGTTTTTTCTTCGGAATCAGCATTTTGGCTCGTTTTCCGATATAGACCAGACAGGCAGCCACCGATACCGCCTGGGCGATCACCGTCGCTACCGCCGCGCCGCGCACGCCCATATGTAACTGCGTGATAAAAAACAGATCCAATAGGATATTTAACAATGAGGAGAGAATCAGAAAAACAAGCGGCATCACGCTGTTTCCTATGGCGCGCAAAAGTCCCGCACAAAGATTATAGGCAAACATGACGCCGATAAATAATGTGATGGTAGAAATGTAAGCATAGGATTCGCCGATGATTTCCGGCGGCGTATGTAATACCTCCAGGAAGGGATAGAGAATAAAACGCGCCGCTATGGTGATCGCGATGGTCATGACAACGCCAATCACAAGGGAAGCAGCAACAGACCGTTTCAGCTGCTCCTCATCGCCGCTTCCGAAGCTTCTGGCTGTCACGATGGCCAGCCCATTACCAATCCCGAGCGCAAACCCCGTCAGCAGATCGAAGATGGCTGCCGCCGCGCCCATGGCCGCCAGCGCTTCATCTCCCAGCGTGTGGCCGATGATCACCGTGTCCATGGTATTGTAAAGCTGCTGAAAAATACCCGAAAAGAGAAGCGGGATTGCAAAAGTGAGCATGGATTTCAAAATGGGACCATGCATCAGATCGACTGCCGCCTTTTTTCGTGTCAGGGTTTTCATGTGCTGCCACTCCTTATCCTTTTATTGGAAACAACACTGAAATTATACTGCATAACCCTGTACGAATGCAATCAAAACAATGCAAAAGCAATCACACGCGCAATTCCCCGTCATGAGTGATGCAGTTGATCTGTGAAAAAACATTTTTTCCGCCGATTTCCTGCAGCAGCGACTCCTTCTCCTTCGTGCGTATCTCAATGATCAGCTCCGTTTCGCCGTTTTGGGTGGAACGTGCCTTCTCCTTATAGTAACTGCAATGACTGCGGATTACCTGATACAGAGAATCGTAATCGATATTTGTATCCGTACCGCGCAAAACCAGCAGCTCCGGCGCTTTTGTCCCGGGAATCCGCTCCGTTAAAATCAGGAGAATGGTCATGATAAAAGACAAAACAAGGGCAAGGGTATACAGTCCCACCCCCGTGATGATCCCGGCGCTGATTGCCCAGAATAAATAGAGCAGATCCAAAGGATTTTTAAGGGCGTTACGAAATCTGACAATGGAGAGCGCGCCGACCATACCCAGTGAAACCAGCAGATTGGACTGCATGGCGATCATGATGGCGGCCACCACGACAGGCATACCGGCCATGGTGATATTCAAGTCTTTTGAGTAGAAGGCACTCCTGCTGGACAGCTTATAAACCAGAAAAATATAAATTCCAATCAGGCAGGCTGCCGTCAAAATCAAAAATACCGTTTTGACTGACATCGCGGCACCGCCGCCTAACGACTGATATACGCTGTTTTTGATCACGTCTTTTACCGACATTTCTTTCTCCTCCGATCCTTAAAAACCTTATCTTTTGCAACATGATATTTTTGTGTTATTGATATCTTTCCCGGCATATCCGATACTTGGAATAGGCTGTCTGCAGCAGAGATCCATCTTCTAATAACTGCCGGATAAACGCCGGCAGAAAAGCATCGTATTTGACCTCCAAAACCGCATTCTGCCCATCCGGCAAATCATAGGGAATTTTTCCCGAACCAAACGCCGTGATCCGTCTGCTTGCCCTTATGTTACGATCAAAGGTAATGCGCACATTGCCCGGTGCATAGACATAAGCCTTCCTCTCATAGGCAACGATCACCTTCGGCCGCAGGCCTTTGGTCCTTATTTGCAGATTAAACAAAAAAGCGGGATCTTCCATTGAAGGGGAAGCGGATATGCAGCGTCCGTTCATGAGATCTCGCATTTCCTGCTCCGTAATGAAGCGGACTCTTTTCAAAACTCTGCTGCCCCGCTTTTCCTTGACTTCCAAATTGATCCTGTCAAGAGAGTTATTGTAGATACGGATGCGGTATTTCAGACGCTGATCACTGCCGCTTGTCGTATCGTTCAGACAGTCGTCCGTAAGGTCATCAAAGTACAGGCTGATCACCTCATAACCCTCCCCCGTACTTTCATTGCCGTCCGCTTTCAGTACCCCGCTAAGCCGCTGCTGCAGCTGATACATCGTCTGTAAACTGCAATCGTATTTATCTTCTACCCGATACATTTTTTCATTCATATCGCACGCAAATCAATCCTTTTCAAAAACAGCCCGCAGGGAAACCTCTCCCTCTTTCAGGGAAACCGTTATCGTATTGCTTTTTTCGGAAACATCGCCCTGCCAGCCGACAAAATGATATCCTTCCTTTGGTTTTGCACTTACCGTCACCGGAAAATCACTGTAGTAATATCCCTCCCATGCCGCGCACTCATCCAAATCTGCCGTATTAACGCTGATTGCACCGCCGGAAGGAAGATCGGTGCCGATACGAATGCGGGTCAGTTCCCCCTGCAATTGAAAGGTCTTTGCCAGACTTTCCATTGCAAACGGAAAACGGTCCTGGAAAAAAGCATCGATTGCCGCGATCTCCTGCTCATAAGTTTTGGCATCATACAAAGGGTCATAAAAACGCTGATGATCTTTTATTGTCTGCGTTTTATTAAGAGCGCTCCACTCTTCCAGCATGGCGTGCATCCTGTCATAGGAAAAAGTCGTATTGGCAAGATCCATAAAGGTGATACAAAATTGCTGCCGAAACGTCTCATTATCAAGCAGGCTTAAAACCGCGGGTTCCGTCATCAACGGATGCTCCGCCATCCAATTTTCTCTGTTTTCCCACACGTTGCTGTCCGGAAAAATGCATTCATCCAGATCGTAAAGCATAAAGCGCCACTTTCCGTCGCTGTAAGGCGTATCCGCCTGCGTGGTACGCCATAGGGCCGTGTTATATAAAAACCCGACATCCCGATTGTCCAGATATAAGTTGATACAGCTAAAATCAATCAGACTGCTGATATCTATCAGTTCCTCAGCCAAGGCATAGGTGTCGTCATAAGTCAGGTCACACTCCGTTACGACAGACAGCATATACTGATAAGCTTCCGCGGTTTCCTGTGGAGAGGTGACTGCATCCCCCGCCTTGATCATCATCACATGCTCCGGATCAAGCCCATATCTTACGGACAGATACTCCTCCTGATACCGCTCGCGGATATAATAGAATCCCCAATATTCACCATTCAGGAAAACAACGCAGGGTCTCGCCGCCTGTATGCTGACGTTTCGCTCTTTTGCAGCCTCCTCCAAAAAAGCATCTAAAAACTTAATGCGCCCGGCGTTTCCGCCCCCGTTTCGCAGTTTGATCGTGGAACAGAAGTCGTCATACGAAAAAAAGGCATAAGGAAGGACTTCCTCCTCATCATAAATATCCCTGACAAAAAGATTGAACGATTTCTGCGGCGCGCTGCGGGTGGAATTCCCGGAAATACGAATGCCTAAATTCTGCGTAAAAACAGGAGCATGGGTTTCGTCAAAATAAGCAATCGAAGCCTCCCGCTCCCATTCCTTTCCTCTATTAAAAGCATTTGAGGCCATATAACGGTAATGAATCTCGCCGTTTTCGTCCACATACTCGTCAGCTGCCACGCCATCCTTCATGCCGCCGTCTTCCAGATAAGCCTCATATTTTTCTCCGTTTCCGTAGATTCCGGTTTCTTTGTCAAATAAGTCTTTGGGATCCGCAACCAGAGAAACGACCGCCATATCGCTGTACTCAGATTTTAATTGATAACCGACAAAAAAGGTTTCTGTTACGATTTCACTAATCTGATCGGTGAAAGGATTATAGCATGCCGCCCGGACAACAACTGCCTTATCCACCGGGAAGTCCGGCGTATAATGTACGGAAGGCGTCAAATCTTTGCGGTTTGCATACTTATTTTCCGTCAAAGAATTGTCCTCGATCCGCAGCGGCTTTTCGTAGACGAAAGAATCTGCGTCAGGTTTACTGCCGTCCAGTGTATAATAAATTTTTTCTCCTGTCGGAGAATATAAATGAAGATCAAACGCTTCCTCATAAAATCCGCCGGGATATTCAAAGACCGGTTTCTCTAAAGAAACGTCAGGAAGCTGCTGCCCTTTTTCATTGCTGCTGCCGGGCGTAGGACTCATAACAGACCAGCTGTCCCTGCCATCCTTTACTCTGGCATAGGTGGTATCATAGGATAGTGCCGGCACCACCACCTGATCCAGATAAGTGCCTTCCCCGGAATCCGTCAAAAAAACCTCGTCCCCGTCTTTGGAAATCCGCAGTCCAGACTCCCGATCCAGCCAAACCACGGTACAACTTTTGGGCGGGATCCGAACCCCTTCCAAAGAGAATTTTTCAAGCTCCTCTTCATCATCCGTAAGGAAACATCCGTCTAATAAAATCTCTGTGCTGCCCGGATTATAGAGTTCGATCCAATCCGGATATTCACCGCTTTCGCTGCATGCGGCAGAAAAGTTGTTGCTGCACACTTCATTGATCAAAACAGTTGTTGCTTTTTCGCTGCGAACAAAGATAAAGGCCGTAAATACAAGAAACGCCAACAGGAGGAACATCCTCAGCCAAAATTTTCTTTTCATATTCTGCCCTTTAGTATAATCCATTTCATAAACTGACATTCAGCGGATATCAACCAGATATTCATAATAGCATATGGCCAACGAAATGACAAGCCGGAAAAGTCATATATCAGTTTCGTGCAAAACTGCATTTATTCCCGATTTTTTAACACTTCGGCAGGGGAAATCCTGGCTATCTTCTTTGTCTGGAGCACGATGACGACGAGATACACAAGCACGATACCCGCAAAAATGAACGGATAAAAATACCACGAAAACCGTAGGTTAAGACCGCAGGCAACATTTGCGACCGCATGAGGATACACCGCATCAATCACACGTTTAGCAGGCCAAATACCGACAAGGGCACCAACCGCAACAGTGACCGCGCCGCCGTCCAGATACAGGCTGCGAATTTCCCTTGTCCGAAAACCGAATATCTTGATCAGCGAAATTCCAAAGCTTGCACGGCTGATCATCACGCCCGTCATCAGATACATCACCATAAAGAAGATAATCACGGAAACCGAAAGAATCATCGTGATCATCGGTGTCATCATCTTTGTAAAAACAGCGGCGGAGCGCTCGATATCCGTGCGCGAGGTGACACCATAAAGCCTCCCCTCTTCAACGGCAAGCGGCCTGTCTGCAAGCAGCATGTTGTAATATCCGCTTTCCCGGCCAAACCGCGAACGCATAACGTCGATATCCATAAACACGGTCAGGCCGACTGCGTAATCGCAGACCCCCTCCACCGCAAATTCATAGTCCTTTTCGTCAGCGCTGTCGGTGAGCGTGAAACTGTCACCTTCTTTCAACCCATACTTCGTGGCAACGGATTTTCCGATCACGATGCTGTTTTCTTTGTCTGAAGGTTTCGCTTCAAAGTATCTGTTATCCGCGTCGATTCCAATCACGGAAACATCCAGCGTAAACCCTTTCTCCGTCTTGGACAGCGATTCACTGTAGCAGGCCTGTGCACCCTCAGGAATCTGTTCCTCCGGATATTTCAAAAGATAGCTGTACGCAAACTTCACGCTTCCTACGCTGTCCTTTGCCACATTTTCACACAACACATAGCAGTTTAGACCCAGCATAAAAACAAGCAGCGACACAAACAGCCCCAGTACCACGGTTATGCTCGCGCGCAATTCTCTCAACGTCTGCCTGATCCGAAAATTACGTACAAAATCATGGCTCTTTAATGCCACCCTGCGAAGCCCGGAAGCTTTCTGCTCATTTCGCATCAACGACAGCGCTGTCTGTGAAAGCCGGCTGTTGAGCGTAACAAAATTGACAAGGATCGACAGCAGCGGCGGCACAACCACTGCGTAAACTATGAGATAAGCAGGACATAAGGTGTTAAACGCAGGAATGGAAAAATAGCCGTAGGTTTCGCCCATCTGCCGCGTAATACCGATTTGGGAGAATCCAAGCGCCGCACCGATGACGCCGCCGACAAACGTAACGAGCGCCGGCAGCATTATATAGTGCGTCAGAATTTCTTTCTTTTTCACGCCCAGCGCATACAGTGTCCCGATCACCCCCGCCTCCCGATTGATCTGATGGATCACAAAAACGGATATCACATACGCAAACAGCGTCATTACCACAACGCCGGCGATCAGCCCCATCTCTTTATTCATCACCATATCGCCCGCCGCCGCAAGAATCCGCGGATTCCTGTCGGCAGTGACAAAAGCTGTCAACAACTCTGTTTTCTTTTGTTCGGGAAGGAACGCTTTCAGCTCCCGTTTTACATCTTCTTCGCTTTTCCCCTTTTCCAGACGGTAAGCGTATGTATAGTCTTCACTCCGCAGTCCGCCGTTTCCCGCAATTTCCTCATACTGCGCCGCTGTCACAAAGGCGGTGCCAAAGAGTGCACTCTCCGCCGCCATATCCGAAAAACTGCCGATAGGCAGATCATAATCGGGCGTCGTTCCTATGCCGACAATCACAAACTTCCGTCCCGCTACTTTGATGCCATCGCCGACCGCATATCCGTGTTCCTCACAGTAACGCTTTTCAAGGACGACCTCTCCCATTGCCTTTGCAGGCTGTCCTTCGTCCAACTCGATCAGATTAATCGTCTCACGGTTTTTCATCAGGCGTAAAATCGACCCATCCTCCAGCGGAATATCCAGCGAGAATTTTTTCTCCAGCAGAATGCCCGCATCGCTAAGTAACGCCTGCTGCTCCTGTGTCAGGGGAAACAGCGTTGTAAATTCGCCGTCCTCCACCTGATTTTTAAGAGCACTCCTGCGGCTTTTCGTTATTATGGTTTCTGCCGCGCCGACCACCGAGGTCACAATATACATTCCCATCACGATCATTAGAAACAATGCCAGCCAGCGGGGAAAGTTTTCTCTAAGATCTCTTACGATTCGTTTCCTGAATACCTGATTCATCATAGATCCTCCAACTCTTTCGCAGGCACGCGCACTTCATTGTGATAATCCTGTACGACCGTGCCGTCCTTGATGACCAGTACCTTATGTACCATATCTTTGATGGCGTTATTGTGCGTTACGATCAGCATGGTCGTTCCATACCGCTGATTGATCGTCTCCAACAGGATGAGTATCTCCCGCGAAGTCTTGGAATCCAGAGCGCCGGTCGGCTCGTCGCACAAAAGAAGCCGCGGATTCTTCACAAGCGCCCTCGCAATCGCGCAGCGCTGCTGCTGTCCGCCCGAAAGCTGGGAGGGAAACTTATCCTGATGCTCCAAAAGACCAATGATTTCGAGCAGTTCGTCGATATCCATCGGCTCTTTTGAAAGATATTGACAGACCTGTATGTTTTCCAGCACGGTCAGATTTGGTACCAGATTATAAAATTGAAAAACAAACCCCAGCTGTTCGCGGCGATAATCCGCCAGCACGGAAGGTTTTCTGCCAAACAGTTCCAGGCCATCGACCCGGATCGACCCGGAATCCATGGTTTCCAAACCCCCGATGCAGTTTAGGAGCGTGGATTTTCCGCTGCCGCTCGTCCCCTGTATGGCACAGAGTTCTCCCTGTTCAACCGATGTGGTAATACCGTTTAGAACCTGAACATAGCTCGTACCGTTTCCGTAACTTTTTCTAACATCCTTAATTTCCAGATACATGATAACCTCCAAACCGAAGCATCTTTTTGAGTGAACGCGTCTGCAAACCAGCGGCTCCGATGCTGATTTGCAAATGAATATTACATAACATTGTTATGTTGAGAGTGAAAAATAAAACCGAACACTCGGTTTTATTTTGAAAACACTAATCTGATACATCCGCCCACAATAAAATCCATCATCTTCTTTTGTATGGCAATCGCCTTCTCCACATCCCTTTCATACAGCAAAAGCTGTACTTGCAAATCGACGGATATGTGAATGATCAAATGTACAAAAAAGGCATTTGGAGCCGGCAGATCCTGTTCCTTCGCGTAATGCGTCATAAACACCAAATACCTTTTTTCAAGGAACGTCGTCACATCGTCAATAAATCCTTCATAACGGGAACCCTGCGACTTCTTGAGCAATAGGATAAACGCATCGTAATTGTCATATAGATGCCGCACCAATGCCTCGGCAAAATGGTCATGGTCACCGTCTTCGTGCACATATTTTAACGGCTGCGCCAGCATCTCGCTCTCCTCGTCAAAATGACGATACAGGATATCATAAATCCCCTTGATCGGTTCCTCCACAAGCGCGCCAAACAAATCTTCCTTATCCTGAAAAAAGAAATATAAAGCTCCCGTAGTGACCCCGGCCTGTGAACAAATCTTCCGCAGAGAAGCCTTCATATAGCCTTTTTCGCTAAATTCCTTTTTGGCGCTTTTTAACAGACGCTCCCTCGTTTCCTGTTCCTCTTTCATCTCCGCCGCCTCAACATAACACCGTTATCTTATCATATCATACTCTACTTTACAAGTCTTTTTTCCAAATCCTTCGTCTTGCCGCCGTTTGCCTTTATCATCTGCCGCCACCCAATCTGCGCACCCAGCCGATACAGAAACCGGGGAAAGGCAACAGAGACATACTGATCATCCTGCGCTTCTTTCTTTAAAATATTGTCGGAGAGAATCTCCAATGCCTTCTCAATCGGGGCCTTTGGCCCCTTTCCGCCTTCCACTTTTGGCATCATAGAAAGCCCGCCGCCTCCGCCGACACCGAGGCCGCCGCCCCAAAAAAAGCCAGCCTTTATGCTCCAATTCTGCAGGATCTTTAGGGCAAATTCCGCCTGAATTCCCTCATAAAAGCCGCAGTTCACTATGCCGTAAATGCGCATTTCGGGATTTTGTATCTGCGCTTGTTCCAACTGCACCAGACAGGACAGCAGATGTCCGGGAATACCGTCCACATAAAGGGGAAAAGCAAAGACCCACGCATCCGTTTTTGCCAATTCCCCGATTGTTTCCTCAGTAATCGCAGCGGAATGAAAGCCGAAATTTACAACTTCCGCCTTTTGCTCCAAATAACCTTTTAAGTCTTCCAAGAGCGTGCCGCTGGCACTGTTTTTTACTTTTGGACTGCCGTTTAATAACGCGATTCTCATAAGACAATCCCCTCCAGTTCTTCTATCGACCGATAAAAAGAAACATCCTTTACCAGACCGTCATAATTGTCCGCGTTTGCTTGCATCAATTCTCTTGCTGTCTCTTTCTCAACATCGGTAATGTTTTCGCCATAGAGGTGCGCCGACAGCGAAATCACATTTTGATATCTCCGCTTGTGGTGCATCTCTCCTTTTCGGATCACAAAATCCGGATGGATATAAGAGATTGCTCGATCCTGCACCGTTTTGACAAAGGGACTTACGCTACCGTAACAGCAGCGGCTGATCAAAATAAGTTCCGTACAGCGCCCCATCTCGCTCCCCGTTTTTTCGTATCCGTCATGAAGTACACACTCCCCCGGCGTTTTGACCCAGCATCCAAAACAACCAATGCAATGATGAATATCTCCATTTGGTTTAATGACCTGATATTCTCCCTCGACGGGAATCTGAAAATTCTCAAGATCCGTTATAATGAGTTTCACTATGATGCCTCCCTGCCTTTGCTCCAATTTTTTCAGTGCTGCCTGGCTCGACTCTTTTGCCCGTCAATCATGATTTATAATTATAGGCTATCTATCAGCCGCCCGCAATATATTTTACAAGTTGCTTTTTACTTCTTACAGACTGCTTTTCGCATCTTGCACGCAGTAAGAATACTCTAATAAAAACAGGGAATACTCTTTTTATCAAAGAAAAAGGAGCGTAAACCACATGATCGAATCAGATACCATAAAACTGCTGCGGGAATGTGACGCAGGAATTAAAATGGGCGTCGCCTCCATTGACGACGTCTTAGATTACGTACATGACGAAAAACTTCAGAAATGCCTTTCCGACTGCAAGGAGAAACACGAAAAGTTAAAGGACGATATTCAGGTTCTTCTGGAGACCTACCATGACGACGGAAAGGAACCGAATCCCATGGCAAAGGGCATGTCATGGATGAAAACAAACGTAAAGCTGGTGATGCACGAGTCGGACGAGACCATTGCCGACCTGATGACGGACGGCTGCAACATGGGTGTGAAATCCCTCAGCAAATATTTAAACCAGTACAAGGCCGCCGAGGAAAAGGCAAAAGACATTGCAAAACGCCTGATCAACCTAGAAGAAAAACTTGCGCAGGATATGCGAGTCTACCTGTGAGGAAGTGGTACGTTTTTCATCCATAAAAGCCATTGATAACCGCATTGTTTAGCAATAACGGCTGTCAATGGCTCTTTTCTAATTCAACAGGCAAATACTTAGATTTAAGTACCCCGCAAAGGCAACCCACAATAGGTAAGGGATCATCAGATACCCTGCCGCTTTAACAATCCGATAAAACAGTACCGTTGTTCCAAGAATCAGAAACCACAGCAGTACCAGCCAGATAAATGCCGTCACGCACAGTCCCAGCCTGAAAAACAGGATCGACCAGAAAAAGTTAAAGAAAAGCTGGATCGCATATACAGTCAGCGCGGCGTTATTTGGCTTTCCCGAAGTCAGCACCAGATAGGATGCAATCCCCATCAGGACATACAAAATCGTCCAGACTACAGGAAAGACCCATCCCGGCGGCGAAAGCGCAGACTTATTCATCATCGCGTAAGCCGCCATACCTCTTTGTGAAAGAAGCGCCGACAAACTGCCGACCGCCAGCGGTATCGCAATACAGGTCACAAGGTTTTTCCATTGTATTTTCAAAATATCACCCCTTGCTACCTTATGATGCGTTTTGCACGTTTATTCTCCTTTCGCAGCGAAGTTTATTGGTAACCTCCTACTGCTCCGGCACCACCGCATAAAACTCAATCACTTCGTCGCTCTCATTACGCAGGCTGTGGCTGTGACCCTTCGGGCAGTAATGACAGCTCCCCGCAGGCAGCGTCTCTTTGGTATCGTCATATAGCACAACGCCCGTTCCTTTCAGCATGAAAATAATCTCGCTGTTCGTCTCATGGGTATGTACTCCAATGGTCGCCCCCGGCTCTAAGGACGCCCGCATGATCTTACATGCCTCGTCCGTGTACATGTGGGTCCGAAACTGCTTCTCCCCGCCCTTGAAATTGGGAATAACCTGTTCCTCGATTGTCTCAAAATTCAGAATCATAAGTGCCTCCGTTATGGGATACTTGTTTCTTGTTATTATCCGAATTATAACCTGATATAACACGAAGTGCAAGCAAACCTTTCTGCTGGATGATCGGATCACCTTTCCATCAGTTTGCCGTCCTTCATTTGCAGAATCCGATCGCAGTCTTTTGTCAAGGCTTCATTATGGGTAATCATGATAACCGTTTGTCCGAAATCTCTGACTGCGCTCGTCAAAAGTCTCATAACGTCATTCGTGGAAGATGAATCAAGATTGCCCGTCGGTTCGTCCGCCAAAACGATTGCCGGCGAGGAAATCAGCGCGCGGGCAATCGCCACCCTCTGCTGCTGCCCGCCGGAAAGTTCCGAAGGAAGTCTGTGTTCCAAACCTGTCAATCCAAGCGTATCCATAATTCTTCCAAGCAATTCCTTATCTTCCATGTTTCCGCCGATCTGTACCGGCATCACAATATTTTCATACACCGACATCACGGAAATCAAATTATAATTCTGAAATATAAAACCAATTCTTTTGCGTCGAAACTCTGTCAGCGCATCACTTTCCAGCTTCCCGATATCAGTTCCTTCGATATAGATCCCCCCGGAAGTGGGTCTGTCCAGCCCGCCGCATACATTTAAAAACGTGCTCTTACCACTTCCCGATGCTCCCACGATTGCCACAAATTCTCTTCTTTCAATCGCAGCGTTTACATGGTCTAACGCATTGACTACATTTGCCCCTTCCCCATACTGCCTGCATATATCCACTAATTCTACCACTTTTTCTTTCTCCATGATGATCTCCTGTCTCAACCATTCCATTTCCTATGCCTGTCCGTCTTCGCCGTGCTTTATCCGTTTCCGGGACTCGATCTCATAACGCTCGGTATCCAACATCAGTCCGCCTGTTCGGATAAATCAACGCCACCAGTATAATCACTACCGCCAGCAGAATCCCCGGCAGGACCGTCCCGTTCCACCTAAAAAACGGAAGTGTCTCCGCGATTATGTTGATTGCCGCCGCACTAATGAACTGTCCGAGCAGAAAACCCGGCACCAAAGCCCACAACACAGTATACAGATTCTCCAATCGCAGTACTTTTAAGAGCAACCGCTTCATCATTCCGATCGCCTGCAAGGTTGAAAACTCCTCCCTGCGTTCAGCAATGCTGCTGACAGTGCTGTTAATAAAATTTACCAGCGCCATCACACCTACCAAAATCGCCAGACCGTTGCCGATCAAACCAATCTCCATGGCAAACCGGTCTATGCCTTCTTTATAAGTACTTCTGGAACGAATGGATACAATATTATCTCCACCCATTCTTTCCAAACATGCCCGCACTTTAGGCTCTGCCTCTGCAAGTGTATCGGCATCTGGTGCATTCATTGTCACCATGAATAACTCCGGCTCTTGCCAGAAGCTGTCCATAAGTTTTGTGGGAAGAATATATTCAACTCCATCCGCATGCGCGTCTCCCCACTTCATCCGATTATTCCAAGTGTCGCTGACCACTGCCAGCACTGTATATTCTTTTGTGCGCAGGGAATCATATAGAGTATATCGTCCATTCTCGTCCTGTTTCCCGTCCACTTTCTCTGGAAACTCCTCATACAGTCTTACCACATCGCCTGCATGGTAACAGGTATTTCCACAGCCATCCATTGCCACCGCCAGTACATACTGCCCGGACTCATATTTCTCCCGATCAATCACACCCTCGAAAACCTTAAAATCTGCAATCTGCTCATAATCATAGAAGCGGTAACTATGCTGTAACAATATCGGTTTTCCCTTTTCTCTATATGCCTGCGCACGTGTGCTGACTACGTTATCTTCGTCCAATCCCTTCTGATAATCAGCATTATCCAATACAATCTTGCAGTATTCTTCCGCATCATTCTCATACAAAAATGAGAATGCATACAAGTTATAGTGAAAAACTGTTTCCATCCCCGCCGAAACCTTTTCCAACTCCTCACGAATCTCGCTAGGAATTGCCTGCACATTTCCTCCCGCACCGGTATCCATGATCCGCAGCATCTGATCTGTGGCAATTTCAATATCAGCAAAAAGATTGAATTGCGCAATCAGAGCGTCCATACTCAAACTGTGTATGATATTCATGGTCATCACAAAAATAAACATAACAATGCTCACGGATACCACCACCAACGCTGTCCTTTTCCTGCGTTTTCTGATATTTTTTCTGGCAAAGCGGCCTGGCGTAAACCGTACACTGTGCACCCTGTTGCCTTTCTCCTTATGACTGTCCGTGAAACCAACCGTATGGATCGGCGGCGTCTGCGACAGGATACGCACAGGCTTGCTCGTACCAATCGAAACCACAATAAAAGACAGTACTGCCGCATACAGGAAATATGCAGGCTTTAACAGGAATGTCTGCTTCCCGCTAAGCCCCGCATTGGCTGCCAGCACCGGCATCAGCACATAGCCAAATATGACCCCCGTCAGGCATCCCACCGGGAATCCGATCACATACTGCCTGCGCGCGTGACTGCGTACAATACGCCGAATCTGTTTCTCTGTCAAACCGATCAACTTTAGTTGTCCGTACTTCACTACATTCTTAACACTGGAGATATAATAGATCGTATAGACCATCAATCCGGCGCAGATCATGGCAATTGAGACCAATCCGCCAAGCAGGGCCACAGCTCCTGCACTCAGCTTCTTACCCGCAGCCGGATTGATTCCTATGAGCGGCTCCCACTTCTGAAATTCCAATCCACGGGCTTCATATTCCCGCTCCAATACCTCATTCAAAATGTTCTCCAAATCCCCGGCGGTATACTTCCCGCCCTCAAAACGGCAGTAAGTCAGCAGATTGAAGCCGCTGGGATTCCTTCTCCAAAATTCTTCCGATACATATACCCTTGCTTCGTTCAGCTCATCGTTGGCTGTACAGATGCCGCTGACCACCATATCCTGTTCCGTCTCCTGCATCGCCGTGACCAGTCTGATCGGAATCCTATCGCCCACATGGACATTTCCGCCATGGTTTTTTATAAAACGTTCATCAACTGCAATCTCTCCCTCTCTCTGCGGCCATCTTCCCGCAACCACTTCATTGAAATTCCACCCGGCGGTCTTTTCATCGGCATAAATGAGACAGTTCCCGGTTTCCGATGACAGCGCCGTTTCATATTCCCCCATATAAACCGCATATGTCACATCATCAAAATACCCGCTGTCCTGTAACAATTCCGGCCAATACACGTTTGGACAATACATGTATATCCCTTCTGCCTGCGAGCCAAACGTCATCTGCTGGTTACGCCGCATCAAAGTCGTGATGGATATGATTGTAGAAAACACTGTCACCACCATCATTGCAGACAACGCGATCGCCACTATGGCCGTAATGTTCCGCCGCCTGTCTTCATGATATAGCTTGGAGGCAATGTTCTTCAGCATTCTGCCAGATACTTTCCGTTCCTGAAGCCAGCCCGTCTTCCTGTTATTGCTCATTGCAGCCTCCCTTCCCAAACAACCGTACCAGGCTTTCCACCGCCTGCACATGACAGTTCCTTACATAAAGATTTTATTGCACTTGACTTCTTTCGTCAATTATCCTATAAAATCTTTGATTATGAAAAAAGTTGTTCCTGAAAGGTGCTGCAGAATGTATGAAATTTGAAAACTTACGTTCCCACCTTCTGCGCAATCAGCGTATCCATGCAATGCTTATGCGGCTTTCCGCCGCTGTTGCAGTCAAACACTTCCTCCCTGCAAACATGAAACAGCCAGTCATGATAATAACCGAATAACTCTCCCGAATACCATGGATGCCTTTTCGATTCGTCACGCGTGCTGTCCGGTGCACGATTGATAAACGGCTTTTTAACAAAGACATTCATGGCGTTGATACCGCCTTCCGCCGTATGCGCCTTCAAGCTGTCGCACAATTCCTTTCGTCTGTTTTCCTGCATAAAATGCAGCACACCGCTGCTGAATATAATGTCATATTCTCCCTCGGGCCGATAATCAAACAGATCCGCCTTGAAGAAGGCAACGTCTGCTTTGTTATATTCCGCGAGTTTCTTTGCCTTCTCAATCCCCTGTTCCGAGATGTCAAAGGCAGTTACCGCATAACCGCATTTCGCAAAGAACACGGCGTCTTTCCCCTCGCCGCAGCCGATGTCCAGCACCCGGTAAGGCCTGACTGGCGGCAGGATCTTCATAATGTCATAGCAGATGCGGTTCGGCATAAGCCCCCAGTAATATTCCTCCGTATCATACCGCTTGTCATAATCCGTCATCACACTCTCATACCCCAGCAGCGCGTCCACTGTCGTGTGCAAAGCCGCTGCCAGTTTCGGGAGCATCTCGATGTCGGGGTATGCCGTGCCGTTCTCCCACTTTGAGACCGCCTGAAAGGATATGCCCAATAATTTCGCCAGCTGATTCTGCGTCAGTTCAAATTCTCTGCGCCTTTTGTAAATGACTTCACCTGTTTTTAATTGATCCATGTTTTCCTCCCTGCCGAAGCGCTATTCCGTGTGACTTTTCAATCTTCCTCTACCGAAACGTTTTTTCTAATCACTATCATAATATAAACAATCATCCATTTCCATAACGCAACAGGAGAATCCGGTGCGGCAACTCATCTGTCGGTTGAATCCAAATTGTTTAATCATAAGTGATATTTGACAACCTCGCAATCCCATGTTACAATACCCCTATCTTACAGAGAGGG
This sequence comes from Lachnospiraceae bacterium UBA7054, assembly GCA_002492725.1. Classification (GTDB taxonomy): domain Bacteria; phylum Bacillota; class Clostridia; order Lachnospirales; family Lachnospiraceae; genus UBA3282. The sequence goes on along the minus strand of DLAF01000009.1, from coordinate 31,064 downwards.
GTGAAAGGATGAGAAAGTAATCTGCTTTTGATCACATGAAGTTTTTCACTGTACGGACATTGGTTTCCGTACTGTTTTCGTGTCGCCAAAAGTGGATTATATTCTCGCCGCCCCTCTTTTTGTGTGCGTTGCTTTTTCTTTCCATCAAAGTAACGTATCAAAGGCTTATGTGACAAAAATGGTGGCAATCGGGATATAACAGAACTTTCCGGCGACGGAGAGTTTTTTTATTGAAAGGGAGTGTTGCTTATGTCACAAATACTGGTAAACGATCTGACGTTTTCCTATGAGGGAAGCTTTGATCCTATCTTTGAAAATGTCTCCTTTTCCATCGACACCGACTGGAAACTGGGCTTCATCGGCCGCAACGGGAAGGGCAAAACCACCTTCCTGCGCCTTTTGACGGGAGACTACAGCTACCGTGGCTCCATCACCACAAGCACGGTCTTTGATTACTTCCCTTACCTTGTCACGAAGGAACAAAAAAGCCTTCCCGCCTCCGCCTTTCTTGAGGAATTGAAAACAGGATGTGAAGAATGGCGGGTCATCTGCGAGTTAGCGCTGCTTCATGAGGACGCGGAGATCCTCTATCGCCCGTTTGGGACCTTAAGCTTCGGGGAACAGACCAAACTTTTACTGGCTGTTCTGTTCTCCGGCGAAAATGATTTTCTGCTGATTGACGAGCCGACAAACCATCTGGATCAGGCCGCCAGAGAATGTGTGAAAACATATCTTGCTTCCAAAAAAGGCTTTATTCTGGTCTCCCATGACAGGGATCTTTTAGACGCCTGTATCGACCATGTCCTGGTTTTAAACAGGCAGACCATTGAGGTACAGAGCGGCAATTTCTCGGTCTGGTGGGAAAACAAACAGCGTAAAGATCAGTTTGTGATGGCAGAGAACGAAAAGCATCTCAAGGAGATTGGAAGACTGAAACAGGCCGCAAGGCGTACCGCGGAATGGGCAGACAAAAACGAACGCACCAAAATCGGATTCAATCCCATAAAGGAACATGACCGCTGTATCTCTGCACGGGCCTACATCGGTGCAAAGACCAAAAAAATGCAGAGCCGGGTGACGCAGATGTCCAAAAGACTCGACCGGGAGATTGAAGAAAAAGAAGGCCTTTTGCAGGATTTGGAACAACCCGTGGACCTAAAACTGATGCCCCTCTCCCACCATAAGGAAAGGCTGGTGGACGTCAGAGATTACAGCCTGCAGTATACAGGCGCAGAGCATCCCGTCTTTCGCGGTATTACCTTTGAAATCTGTCAGGGAGAGCAGGTCGCCCTGCATGGAGAAAACGGCTGCGGGAAATCCTCGCTCATCAAGGTGATCCTGAAAAAGGCCGGATATGCAGACGCCGGCTTAAATATCACTGAAAAAGGTGTCTGCGAAACCGCTTCGGGGCTTACGATTTCTTACGTCGATCAGGACACCTCGTTCCTCACAGGCAGCCTTCCCGCCTTTTGCAAAAAGCGGGATCTGGATCACAGCCTGTTTTGTGCCATTTTAAGACAGTTTGACTTCGAGCGGGTGCAGTTTGCCAAAAACATGGAAGATTACTCCGAAGGGCAGAAGAAAAAGGTGCTTTTGGCAGCAAGCCTTTTAACGCCCGCCCACCTTTACATCTGGGATGAACCATTAAACTATATCGACATTTTTTCGCGGATGCAGATTGAAAAACTGCTTTTGGCGTATCAGCCGACGCTCCTCTTTGTGGAGCATGATGTGCGGTTTCGGGAAGAAGTGGCGTCAAAGACTGTCGTTCTTTAAAATCACGGCGCAGTCTGACTACCTGATGCAAATGCTTCTGCCGGCCGCAGATAATCCGCCGGGAAGTCTTGGCAACTCATACAAGAATACAGTATAATGAAACCAGTCTTCTATTTTTGCACATCTGCTGCAATGTATTTTTGAGGTATATTATGGAGAAAATGGGAACACTGGTTTTGTTTCACTGTGAGCTGGACACGCTTAATCTCTTTAGCGATCAGTTGAAACAGGGATTTGAAGCCCTGGGATACGAAATCTTTGATTTTGACTTACGGCAAAGCGCCTTACACTTGGGGCTGCTCTACGATCTGATTCAAAAGAAAGCCGTCACGGCAATGATCGGCTTTAATACGCCCTTTTTCGGTATGCAGCTTCCTTCCGGCATCAATATGTGGGAAACACTTGCCATTCCGTGCGTTAATATTTTGGTAGATCATCCCTATTGGTATCATAATATTTTAATGCGCACGCCGCATACTGGCATCGTTTTGAGCGTAGACCGCAATCACAGTCAATATGTAGAGCGATTTTATCCCCATATTCCCTGCACAGGTTTCCTTCCTCACGGCGGAACACCTGCTGCCGATGCCCCGAAACCGCTCTCAGACAGAAAGATCGACGTCCTGTATGCAGGCAGTCTGTACGCTGCGTACGCTGCCACCCAAAAACCGAATTTTGCGCGCTTTGCTTTCCCGGCAGAAAAAATCTGCGAGGAAAGTATTGAACAGCTTCTTGCGCATCCGAATGCCACGATAGAATCAGTCATTGAAGAACGGCTCCAGGCGGCCGATATTGTGCTTCCTGATGAGGATCTGCGGCAGTTTATCTCTTCCTGCGTCTATATTGAAAGAGTCGTCAGTTCTCATTACAGGGAACAAATCATCGGTTCCGTGGCAAGAGCCGGTGTCTCACTTACCTTATACGGCGAAGAGTGGTCTGCCTGCGATTGGATCAGCCTCCCCAATGTACATTATGGCGGTCGTATCTCTCCGAAAGAAGTCCTTGAAAAAATGGAAGACAGCAAGATCGTTTTAAATACGATGCCCTGGTTTAAAGACGGCAGTCATGAGCGCATCTTTAACGCCATGCTCCGCGGCGCTGCGGTGGTTTCCGAAAGTTCTCTTTATTTAACGGAAAATCTGCCCCGTGACGCATGGATTCCGTTTTCCCTTGATCCGGTCAGCCTTACCGCTCTGCCGCAGCTGATTGCTTACCTTTTGACAGATACGAAAAAACTACAGTCCATCGCCTCTTACGGCTATCAACTATCTGCCTTGGAACACACCTGGCAGGCAAGAGCGCGGGAACTGCACAGGGATTTGTTATCTTCATTGTAACACGCAAAAGCCGCTCACAGCACAAAGCTGCGCGGTTAAATGAAATGGGAGGAATATATCATGCTACATATAGCAGTCTTTGGAAACACGAAATGGAGTCTCCTGATGAAAGATATCTTAGAAAAGGAATATTCCGATCTTCTCCTCCAAAACGGCGGAGAAGGAATCCATGTTGACAATCTGGTCGTTTTGGGCACACCGCAGGGTGAAAACGAGATATCCGTCCGGGAATTTGCACAGCTCTATGCTTCCGGCAAACTGATCTCCATCGTTATTCCCAAAGAATATTATATCCACCACAACAATCTGATACTGGCGTTGCTGCGCGCCGGGATCGACATAAACGACATCTATGAAGGGATCCGGTTGAGCGGCGAGGTCAGAACAAACCCTGAAAGGGTAGCCGTCCTGATCACGCCTACCCTTTCCGATCCCTATCTTTCTTATTTGGAATTTCACGTGGCGGATCATTGTAATTTAAACTGCAAATACTGTACGCATTATTCGCCGCTTGTAACAGAACCTGTTTTTTCAGATTTTGAGCGGTTTTGTTCTGATTTGCAGCAGTTGAAAAAATTGATTCCCGATATCGGCATCATTCGCATTCTGGGCGGCGAGCCGTTGTTAAACCCTGAACTCGGCAGATTTATCGCATTTACCAGAAAATTATATCCCGCAAGTATCATCACTGTCGTGACGAACGGACTGCTGATCCGGCAAATGAGCCCGGATCTGATTCAACTGATGAAGGAAAATATGGCCTTTATCCATATCTCCTTTTATCCGCCACTTCAGGAAACGATCGGAGAAATCAAACGCTTTCTCTATGAACAGGAAATCCCGTACACCATTACGGAAATGACCACAAAATTCAGTAAGACACAAACCCTGACACCGCATAGCGATGAGGACTTCTTTTACGGTTGTTTTCAGGCTTCCTGTACCTGTCTGCAGGACGGAAAACTTGCTCCCTGCTATGCGCCTTTTACAACCAAGTATTTCAACGCCGCCTTTTCAACTAAACTTCCAACGGATGAGGGTATCGACTTATATGACGATACGTTGACCTTTATGCGATTAAAAGCCGAACTTCTGCTCCCCATGCAGCGCTGTCGGTATTGCACCTCCGGCGACGCATATCCCTGGGAGATCATCGGAAAACACAGCGTACCGGAGGATTGGGTCGTCGACTAAAAATCCTCCTGCTTTTTTTGCCGCTCTGTCTGACCTTTCCCCAGCCCGATCAGATAAATCAGCTTCGGTTCCCGTCCGGACAGATGCGACAATGCTTCCCAAAAAGTCCTATAGGGACGGCTCTTGTCAAACCGTCCCTTTTCATCCCTGTGGTATGCGTTATGAAGTATAAATTTACCTTCCGGGTTCCTGGTCATGCAAACCGTATGAATCTGCGCGGTAATATCCTTTTTGTCATGATAGGCCGTCACGATCAAGACTTTATGATTTTCAGCGATCTCCTCTACCGCCGCTTCTTCCGCGCCGTCGGCTGTCTGCACTGCAAAGCCGCTCTTTCTAAAATACGCCGCGATCACTGTGGGCGCCACGCCAAACAATCCCCAGAGCGCTGCTCCTTTCGCCTCATAAGCATCGATCAAATCAACCATATCCCGCAGCGATACCCTGTCTCCCAAAGCCTTTCGCGCATTAAACGTCGCTATGATTTCGCAGCCGGAGAAACACATGTTCAAATGTCTTCCTACACCGAAGCGAATATTCTTCCATTCACTCTGATTCTCTATCAATGCCTCCTTCTCATTCCAGAAATTCCAGTTGGTTTTTTCTAACCTCTCGCGGTTTTCCCGAACATGTCTCCTTCTTATAAATCGCGGTATCCCAAACACTGCAAGAATCCGATAACCTGTGAGCAGAACACGGTTACTCACATATTGCGGAATCACTGAAACAATCCATCTTCCCATACGCTCTTTCCCCTTTTGATAGCAAATGCGATCCAAAAGAAAAGGAATGTCCACGCCGCAGCACCAGACATTCCCTCCTATTCTACAACCTCACATCGAAAGGCAGATAATCCTCAGGGACTCCCGCAGCCCCTGCCGCTTCCTTCTGTGCCGCTTCCGCGGCCGCTGCTGCCTTCGCAAGTTCTTCCGCAGAAAGCTCCGCATTCTCAGGCCGCGCCTCGGTCAGCTCCTGTGTCACCTCTTTTGTCAATTCCTCCGTCAGCTCCTCGGCAACTTCCTGCAGTTCGTCCATAACCTCCTCGAGTTCGCCGCCGTCCTCGACGCCCAGCGCTTCCTTGGCCATCTCTTCCAGACGCTCTTCCGGGGTCTTGGGTTCCGTCTTTTCGACTGCCTCTGCAATCTTCTCGCCCTTTTCTGTGGACTCATCCAGAATATGGAACATCTGCTCCTGATTGTACGCTGCCTTTATCGACGCGATCTGATCCTCGTAGGACTGAAACATTTTCAGCTTCTCGGCAATCTCCTCCACGCTCCCGCAAGTCACATTCTTGAGATTCTCCTTCTGTTTCTCAAAAAAATCCACCTGCTGTTGTGTCTGCTCCTGCCGCTCCAGTCTGTCCTGCGTGCTCTTTAACATCCCCGCGGAATTCATTCTCCGCAAAATGCCGCTTGTTCGCTCCCATGAAATATTCATAAACACTGCCCGCCTTTCCACCAAATAGATCTGTGTTCTCTGTTTCTTAACCTATGGTGATGCCATTTCCGTTCTGATTCTTTGATTCAGTTATTATTTCGACATGCGGCAACTATTTCTAAAGCGGTTATGTTGTAAATCGTCTCTTTTTTGCTACAAATGTAAGGCATACCAGCTAAGGGCAGAAATCTCAGTGCCAAAAACAGCAGGACATACACTCGACAAAACTCCCAAAAGAGATTATAGTGATTACAAGACAGTTCGGAAGAAAAAATAAAGGAGGACTTTACAATGATCTACAAATGCAGTGTCTGCGGGTATGAGTATGACGAAGAAAAGGAAGGCAAACCCTTTTCTGAACTGACGGAATGCCCCATCTGTAAACAGCCGCCGGAGAAATTCAAGGCATTGGAACCCGAAAAGCCGGTGACAGCCTGCGCTGTCTCAACAAATGATGGCGCCTGTGCAGGAAACGGAGATTCGAATCTGGATTACCCGAAAGATACCAGAAAAACAGACAGCGACTACCGCTACATGAAAGAGATCCATGAGATGGCTGTCACGGGAAAATCGGCGATTGAGGCCATGGGTACGCGAATGAAAATGCCAAACTGGGACGACATCCTAATCCTCGGCGCACAGCTAAACCCGATGCCCTTAAATGAACACGAAGAGGTGTCCTTGCAGACCGTAATCGGAAAGCACGCGAAACAGCCGATGACGCTCTCCATGCCGGTCTATATTTCACATATGTCCTTCGGCGCTCTCTCCCGCGAGACAAAAATCGCGATGGCAAAAGGAAGCGCTGCCGTGGGAACAGCCATGTGCAGCGGAGAAGGCGGCGTTCTCCCGGAGGAAAAGGCGGCGGCTTGCAAATACATATTCGAGTATGTCCCCAATCTGTACAGCGTTACCGAAGAAAACTTAAAAACTTCAGACGCTATTGAGATCAAAATCGGACAGGGGACAAAACCGGGTATGGGCGGCCATCTGCCGGGCAGCAAGGTGACGCCGGAAATCGCAAAAATCCGCAATAAACCACTCGGGGAAGATGTCATCAGCCCTTCAAAGTTTCCCCGCATCAACAACGCCGACGACTTAAAAGGTGTGGTATCCGATCTGCGTATGCTGAGCGAAGGCAGACCCATCGGCATCAAGATTGCCGCCGGACGCATTGAGAAAGATCTGGCAATCTGCGTTTATGCCGAACCCGATTTCATTACCATAGACGGACGCGGCGGCGCGACGGGCGCTTCCCCTGCCATCATCCGTGATTCCACCAGCGTACCGACACTTTACGCACTCTACCGCGCCAGAAAGTATCTGGACTCCGTTGGGTCGGATATTGACCTGGTCATCACCGGGGGCTTACGGGTATCCTCTGATTTTGCGAAGGCGATCGCCATGGGCGCAGACGCTGTGGCTGTAGCCTCTGCAGCAATGGTTGCGGCTGCCTGCCAGCAGTACCGCATCTGCGGCAGCGGCATGTGCCCGGTGGGCGTGGCTACCCAGGATGAAAAGCTGCGGGAAAGACTGCATATTGATACCGCAGCGAAACGGGTAGAAAATTATCTCAGATGCTCCGCCGAGGAATTAAAGACCTTTGCCAGGATCACCGGAAATAAAGATATTCACGGCCTTTCTGTGGACGATTTGTGCACAATAAGCCGTGAGATATCCGAATATACGGATATCCCACACGCATGATATCTTAAATCGTTACCAACTCATACTGATCCGTTCCCAGCCCAATCTTTACCGCATGGGCAATGCAGGACTTCCATTCCGTGTCGGGGTGCGTCATAAAGAAATGGTCGTGCCCCGACTCGTTTCCAAGCTTATGCAGATTTTCACCCAGCACACTCTCCTCCACCGGCGCCATCTTGTTGCACAGATCGGCGCAGGCCTGATCTAAGGCCACCGGGTCAAAGGAGGCCAGCATGCCGACATTCGGAATGATCGGAATGTCGTTTTCCGCATGGCAGTCGCAGTTTGGCGATACATCACAGATCAGTGACACATGGAAGCAGGGTTTGTCCTTGCAGACCGCCCACGCGTATTCCGCCATCTTGTAATTTAACATGGCAATGGTGTCCTCAAAGTTTGCTGCGATCGCATCCTTCGGGCAGACCGCCAGACAGCGGCCGCAGCCCACGCATTTGTCATGATCGATATGCGCCTTGCCATTCTCAATAATGGGCCCGCCGTGGGCACAGATTCTGTCGCAGGCGCCGCAGCCCACACACAAAGACGAATCCACCTGCGGCTTTCCGTCACAGTGCTGCTCCATCTTACCCGCCCTGGAACCGCAGCCCATACCGATATTTTTCAGTGCGCCGCCAAAGCCGGCCATTTCATGCCCCTTAAAGTGCGTCAGGGAAATGAATACGTCCGCGTCCATGATGGCATGGCCGATCTTTGCTTCCTTCACATACTCGCCGTCAATGGGTACTAATGTCTCGTCCGTCCCTTTCAGGCCGTCGGCAATGATCACATGACATCCCGTCTGGTAAGGGGAAAACCCGTTCACATAGGCAGTCTCCAAATGATCAAGCGCATTCTTCCTGCTGCCCACATAGAGGGTATTACAGTCCGTCAAAAAAGGCTTGCCGCCCAGTTCCTTCACGTAGTCAGCCACCACCCTCGCGTAGTTCGGGCGCAGAAACGCCAGATTCCCGTACTCCCCGAAGTGGATCTTGATTGCCGCATACTTATCCGTAAAATCAATGGTTTCAAACCCCGCCGTTTTCATCAAACGGTGCAGCTTTTGCAATAAATTCTCATGCTCCGTGGCCTTGAAGGACGTGAAATATACCTTAGCCTGTTCCATGTAGATACCTCCTGTTCTATTATCATCAACTGCATATGCAGAGAATGCCGCTTTGTGGCATTTCTCTAAAATGAAACATAGAGCTTCTTGGCGTCCCGTCCTATGGCGGGACGTCTTTAGAAGCTCTTTTCATTTAGTCGAATTGTTTAAAGCGCTCGATCATAATCGCATACTGCTCCTTGATCTTTAAATACAACCCGATGGTGCTTTCCTTCTCTTTCTCAAACTCCGCTATGATATTGTCATAATTTCTTTCAAGGGTGGTCACCACACTGCGGTTGATCTTGCCCTTATCCGCATCGGAATTCATAATATCGAGGATCTTCTCCTTGCTGAAAGCCTCCTTATAACTGCGCTTGCCGTAAAGTGCGCTTAAGATGTCCGCTACCGCGATGATCTGCTGGGGCAGGGTCATATCCGCCGCCGAAAGTCCTTTGTGGTAGCCGGTCCCGTCCAGCTTCTCATGATGTCTGACCGCAATCTGCAGCACATCATCGTCCACCACGCCCTCCAGAATCATCTCCGTGATCCGCACATGGGCCTTCATCACCTTCATCTCATCGTCACTTAACCGTCCCGTGGACTCCAAAATATGTAGGGGAATCGCAATCTTTCCCAGATCGTGTAAAAGTGCGCCGTAGTGGAGGTCGCGAAGATCCTTTCCGGAGACACGGGAAAGTCTGCCGAGCTGTTCCGCAAAATTCACCGTCGCCAGCGTATGGATCACCGTATGCTCGCTTCGAAAATCAATGGTGTAGACCAACATTTCCAAAAAGCCCTTTTTATACTGCTCGGAAAAGGCACGTTTTGCCAAAAGCACATCCAATTCTTCGCGGTATTTGCCGTTCACCAGATTTTCCGTGATCCCGTAGCACTTCTCCGCCTTCTGGAAAAGGTCGAGCGCCGCACTGGAAAACTTGACATTCCGGTACTTTGCAAAATAATCGGGTTCCAGCTTCTCGTCTTTTAAATGCAAAACCGTATCCATCTTGTCCGCCAGATTCAAAAGCTCAATCACATGCAGATAGCGGCTTTGTATCGCACCATAACGGTTATAATCCAGATGATGATAAAGGATGACCTCCGCCCTGTCTCCTATGGGCGACAGATATTTCAAGAAAAGAAAGCCGTAAATCGAATGGGGCCAGAGATTTTTTGTCTCAAAATCCGTCACCCTCTTGACATCATCCTCCTTGTACAGGCCAATATCATGCAAAATGCCAAGCATGGTGTAATCCACCAGCTCCTGCTCCGTGTATTTCTGATCTGTGTAAGTATTTTCGTACTCCATCATCTTGTATAAGATATAGCCCGTGATTTCCCCGTGATCCATGATCTTATTATTGATGATGCCGAGAGTCTTGCGGATGATCTGATAGACATCCTTGCTGCTGATAACGCTCATTTTTTCCTATCCCTTCCAAATCTATAAAGTATTCTACCATTAATTTCTCATTTTGTCCTCCTTTTTTTGATTTCATCGCATAAAAAAAGGGGGAACTCAGTCCCCCGATACTTCTCCGCAATCAATCCGAAAGCAGCTCCTCAACCTCCGCCTCCGTCATATACGCTGCGCCCGTAATCTTTCCATCCTCCGCACGGATGATCTTAATATTGACCGTGCCCGCAGGATTCATATTCAGCGTATAAAAGGATTGGTTCGGCATATGGACATCCAGGAAAATATTTACCAGCTGTCCTTCGTAATAGTAATTTTTCCCGTTTTGGGTAACCCCCACCGCACGGTACTGCGCCATTTGCTCCTCTTCCAGCGCCTTCTCCAAAGCGTCCGTTTCCTCGTCCCCGCCCAGTTCTTGGTAAAGCATCGACTGAAAGTTCCATTTTTCATCCGCCAGCGCCCGATTAAGCCATTCCTCCAACGTCTCCTCATCCATCACTTTTGCCAGGATGGAAAAAAAGGCGATGCTGCCGTCTCCATAGAATTTTTCCGCAAAGGATACTACCAGAGGGCTGTCCGCATCAAGTGCCAATACACAGGCAGAGAAAAACTGCGTCGCATCGTCCGCATAGATCCTGTCCATCCAGATTTCCTGCTCTTTCTCGTCCAGCTTCGCAAAAGCCATATAAAACTGCGGCAGACTGCGCGCCTTATAATACTTTTCGGCATCCGACCACGCCCCGTCATTCGCTTCCTGCGCCTTATCCGTTGCCGGAAATGCCGCCTCTTTTTCCCTTTCCGCTTCCGACGCTTCAGCCTTGTCCGCTTCCACTATGGCCTTGGCCCTATCCGTAAGTGATGCATCGGCTCTGTCAAACTGCAGAACGGATCCGACACTGTCCGGCTCTGCCGCTGCCACCGGATATACGCCGAGGTAAAACACGCCCAGCGCGACTACCACGGTCAATCCTGCCGTGATGATTTGCATCCTTTTCGTCTTTTTCTTATAATGCATGATTGCACCTAACCTTTCTTTCAGCAGCTTCGCATTCGCACTCATGGTAACAGCAAAAGGCTCCCTGTAAGCTGCGACTGATACCATCGCGTTAAGCAGCGTCTCCCCGTAATCTGCCGCAGAATCGTACCCCGCTTTTCCTATCACCGCTTCATCGCAGGCAAACTCACAGGCTTTCTCGATTTCCCGTCTCATCACATAAACGAGCGGATTAAACCAATGCAGGCACACCGCCAGCTGTACCAGCCATTTATACACAATATCCCTGCGCTTATAATGCGTCAACTCGTGCATCGCTATATAATAAAATTCCTTTTCCGAAACATCCGCGCGCGGCAGCACGATGCAGGGATGAAAATACCCCACCAGCATCGGCGAAGCAACAAGCGGATTTACACAAAGCTCTACCGCTCTGCTGATTCCCAGTTTCTGCACCGTCACCGCAAGCTGATCCAAAAGAGCGATTTCGCAGACCGGCTCCGCCCCGGCCTTTACATACCTGATATAACTCTGATACATACTTATTTTTCGGATCAGCAAACCAACCGCAACTGCCAGCCAGATCATCCCAAAAACGTTTTGCGCAACAGGCATCCCTTTCGCAAGGAAAGTACGGTCTCCCAAAACTGCCTCTCGATCAGTCGTATCAATTTTTGTCTCCTGTGAATCAAAAAACGCCGCGCCCTCATTTTCAACAAAAATATCACCATGCAGTCCGCCGCCTGGTACGTCCGCACTCAGCAGCGTTTCTTCCGGTCCAAAGGGCAGCAAAAGCCGCATCACAACGATCAGCCAGATGTAATACTGCCACTGTCTGCTGAGCCTTTTTTTCAAAATCCCACCACCAAAAAGCAAGAGCAAAATAAACAAAGCACCAGACAAAGACAGCGACAAAATTGTCTTAAAAATCAGATTCATCGCTTTCCGATTGAAACACTAAGTCCCAGACTTATTTTTCAATCTTCCCTCCTTCCAATAACGCTTTCAGCTCCGCGTACTCCTCCTGCGTGAGCAGATCTCCCTTAATCAGATTCGTGACTAACCCCTTGATGCTCCCCTCGTAAATCTTATCAATAAAATGCTGCGTCTGCGACGTCTGGTACGCCGTTTCTGAAACAAGCGGCACATATTCATTGCGCCGCCCGACCTTCGTCGCGTCAAGATAACCCTTGCCGACAAGTCGGGATAAGAGGACGATGAGTGTGTTTTTTTGACAGGGCCTTCCCTGCGCCGCCATTTCGTCCGTGATATCAGAAAACAACGTCGCCTTCTTGGGGTTTCCCCAAATGATCTTCATGATTTCATATTCCGCGTCAGATAGTTTCTGTATCATAGTATCAAAACTTTCCTTTCCCTTTATAGTATAACGCCGCGTTATGCTTTGAATATAACACGGCGTTATACATGTGTCAATATGTTTTTATGTACTCATAAGTTCTGTTTCGAAGCGCTTTCTTATTGTGTACATGATTTTTTCGCTTACCCATCAGAATATCCCCGGAATCACTTCCACCAGATGGATACCGCATAGAAAAGAACCCACATTGGCAATCAATGCGTAAAGAGTAGTCCTCCACAGTGGAATTTCCTTTTCACTGACCATGTTAAGCAGAATGCAATACAATACGGCCTCCAGGATAAAAACACCCACTTCACCACAAACGTAAAAAATTAAGAATGCCAGAAAACCACTATTGTAATTTATGATATTCAGCCATATATTCAGAATGACCTGTGTCACAATATTGATGCCCGCAATCATGTAAATCTGCCGCTTTTGGCGGAATCCAAACAATAAGGCAATCGCTGTTTCAAGAATAATCGTAATGGCAGTACGGATGAGCAAAGACAAAACCTCTCCAACATAATCATAACTTTTTTTCGCAACAAGAACAGGCATTTGTGTCCCGCCAGCCTCCGGCACAACATCATCCATATCAACCGAAAAATAGCTGTCAAAAGCATACCGCTCATAGATACCGCTGACCGCAAACGTATCCGTTTCCGGATAATAGAGAAGAATTTTGAAAGGATTGGGCGGACAATATGTCCAGCTTAGCCGCTTGGTTTCACTACATGTCCAGACCTCCTGTAAAAAATAGTAACCGTCCGTATCCTGATAGTATGCGAACGCTTCCCAGACATCCCGATCCAGATTTCCGGTATCGATATGCGCTTCATCGCCATCCCATGCCGACATCGGGCCCGCGGAAGCGGATTCAGACAATAAAGTGCCGTAACAGAGTTCATCGCCCATGTTCTTAAATGTGATCGTAACAGACGGTTTGGGCCCCACATCTGCTCTTGCCGTAATAGGAAAAACCATGAATATGATAAAAGCGCATAAGAAAAATAAGCCAATCTGACGACCAATTCGTTTCTCCATCTCATTTCCTCCCCAAACTTATCTTTTCTTTGATTTTATCATATACACGCCTGTTTGTCTGAATTATTGAACTTGGAAACAAAAAAGAGCCTGCTTCTTTAACGCTTTGGAAGCCGCAAAAAAATTGCGTAAGGGAACTGATTACGGATGTCATGAAAGTCTTAGTATGCTATAATAAGCATTGCGGCAGATTATATAAAAAGTATTGCAACAGCGCATGTCTGCCTGCAACGACATTCCGTAAAAACCACATGGAACCGTCAGGCAAACCATTGGAAGTTGTCAAATAGAATGGAGAAAAATCTTTCATGAAAGCATTTATAAAAAAGGATATCGGAATCCTATTTTGTATTATTTTTTACTCCTTATTTATAGCTGTTTCAAATATATTAAAACCATATTTTGATGGAGCATACTGGTATCTTGTGAGCAGCATGCAAAGGATGTTGTTTGGAATCATGGAACTTTATGTTTTTATGAAACTAACTCGAAAGAAAAAGTGGACTGAGGTAATCCATTTCAGGAATTTCAAATATGGCATGCTTGCAAGTATTGGCATGTTTCTCTATCTGCCGTTTGAAATCATCACCTATTACATAATCGGTGCAAAAGAATGGATGAGTACAACAATTCCAATCGTAGTATCATGCCTGCTCTTTCAGCAGTTTGCCACCGGTTTTTGGGAAGAATTGACATTCAGAGCCTTTGTCTGTGAGGGATATTATCAAAGGAACTCTGTCACAGCCAAAAATCGTTTGGTTTATGCGTTTATTTCCTTTATGGTTTTTGGAATTGTCCATGCAATAGAATGTGATTCACTAGAGATTGCAATTTACAGATTCATAACAACAGGTACATGGGGCTTTGCTTTTGCATCGGTATATTTATATACGCACAACATTTTAGCGGCTATGTTTATGCACTTCTTTACTGATATCTTTTTAAATATTCCTACATTTATAGCAGAATGGAACGATTCCGCCGCATTAACGATCCTTGATAATTACATCCATTTTGTTTTCTTAGGAATCATGATTCTGGTTGGCATATATTTCCTATGGAAAGAACCTAAAGAAACCGGCAGCCGAAAATAAGAGACAGGCTGCCGGCACCATACTATTTCGAAATTAAAAGACAAGCATTGTAGAAATGACAGAATGAAAGCGGCAATCAGTTATCTTGTTTGGGTCAGTCGGAAAGAAATTTATGCCTTTTTCTTTACTACAGGTATCCATACCTCATATTGTGCGTTCTGCGGATCCGGATTTAAATAAACCTCAATATCGGGGGCATTGGCATATTCATATCCGGAGGTCGGAAGCCACTCCGTTATGATCCGCTGCTCCAATTCCTGTATCGACTGGTTTGTACCCGATCCGGAAAAGATTGCCCAAGTAGATGCAGGAACGGTATATTCTTCAAACTCACCGCTTGGTTTTGTACTGGAAACGGCAATAAAATATTTCCATTGTTCTTTATCATTGCAGACACTCACGCCTAAAAGTCCCATTGGCTGCGAATCCATCATTCCTGCCAATTTCTGTATCGTTCCATTTACAGACGCCTCCTGCCACATCTTAGGCACCACCATAAAGTTATTTTCGATTTCCTGATCGAGCGGTGCAGATATGCCAATCATGCGAAATGCTTCTTTTGATTCAATTCTATAATTCATTTCCGTCGCTCCTTTCACAGCAATTTTAAACACAATCGGGGAAAAAGATTTCACAGACACACCCTCGTCTTTCACGGCCGACGGGGCGATCCCATGAAAAGACTGAAACGCCCTGTTAAATGCAGTCGGGGAATGGTAGCCGTACTTCTCTGCAATATCAATGATCCGTTCGTCCCCACCCTGCAAGTCTACCGCCGCTAACGACATTTTTCTTCTTCGGATATACTCTGCCAGAGTAATGCCCGCCATGTAAGTAAACATTCTCTGATAATGATAGGTGGAGCAGCAGGCAATCCGACCAAGCTGTTCGTAGTCGATTTCATCTGTCAAATGCTCCTCAATATACTTCATGCTTTGGTTTAATCTTTCAAACCACTCCATGAGATACCTCCTTATCCGTATCTATTGTACTTTATAGACGTCTATCAGCCTTTATTATAAGACTGATTCTCAAATATTTCCTCTCTATCCTTGCACAAAAAAGAGAGTCAATGACGTTATAAATTCTGCTGTTTCAGCCAGATTTTCATCGCCATCCTCTGCGGAAGAATCTTCGCCGCCAAGTGCAAAATTTTCGTATGAATCCCGTAAACAGAAATATCTTTGTTTCTTTTCGCGTCGTGTAATGCTTTTGCCGCAACTTTATCCGGCAATACCATTCCTACAAATTTGTTTGTCGCCTTTTTTGCTCCGATCATAGCCCTGTCGTACAAGGCAGTACGCACCCAGCCAGGGCATACCGCAGTTACACAAATACCGGTTCCTTTCAACTCCACATTCAACGCCCTGGAATAATTCCGCACAAATGCCTTTGTGGAGCTGTAGACATTCTGATACGGCAGCGGCTGAAAGGCCGCCTGTGAAGCCAAATTGATAATATGACTGCCCTTCCCCATATAGGGGATGGACGCCAGTGACATGGAAACTACCGCACTGCAATTCAAATCAATCATGTTCACCGTTTCCTGAATCGACAAATCCTTGTAAGTGCAAAATTTGGCATATCCCGCACTGTTAACAAGATATTTGATATTGGGTGTTTTCTCTTTCAAAACATTCTCAAATTCTGCGATGGAAGATGCACACGAAAGGTCAAGGGAATAGGTTATAACTTTATGGCCTGCTTTTTTTCTGAGATTCTGCAGTTTTTTCTGATCTCTCGCGATCGCCCATATTTCATCAATTTCCCGTTCTTTCAGAAACAGTTTAACAAATTCTTTTCCAATACCGCTGCTTGCGCCGGTTACAATCGCTATCGTTTTCATAATAACCTCTCAATATATTTCCTATATTTACACTCAGCCAACAACTCTTCTAATCAGAAATTGTTTAACCAACAATGATTAATACTATTATAATCATTGCAAAAATAACATAAAATATCCATGTCCACTTATTTCCGAAATTCATGGTATAGCCAAACCCACTTCGTGGTCTCTTGATGATTACTCTTTTATCTTCTCTATTGAAATATAGTCTTCCGGTTAACCAACCATTATCTCCATTGCCTGATTTCATAACGTTCTCCTTTGCGGCTTCTGATTTCTATACGTGACAAATTTTAAAACAAATCACTATGACTCCCCGTTCTTGTCAAATAAAGAATCAGTTCTCCGCTGTCAATTTCATATATAAGCAGCCAGTCCGGCGTAATATGACATTCCCTGCAGCCAGAATATTCGCCACTCAAATTATGGTCATGGTTCTTTTCTGGTAACGATACTCCATTCGCCAGTTTACTAATTATATCTTCCAGTAACTTAATGTCATATCCTCTTTTAACGATTTTTTTATAATCCTTCTTAAAGGACGTATGATACCTAATCTTCAGCATTTAAGTCCTCCATCAATTCTTCGACAGAAGAAAAGGAACGACTTAAATTCCTTCCATGCCTCACATCATCAATGGCTTTGATGGTATCCGCGTTAGGTATATCCATGGAAATAGCAAAAGGAATCCTCTGTTCCCTCACCGCCTGTTTCGCCGATATTGTAAAAAAAGTAGTCATATCCATACCAAGATTGGACACAAGTTCCTGTAACTGCGCTTTTAACTCCTCATCCATTCTCATTGTAATATTGGTTGTCGCCATAATATTTACTCCTCCTTTTACAATAGTATATTATCCAAAGCTTTTCATGTCAATACATTGTATGTGCATAGCACAATATACTGCTCTTAAAAACAGATGCCTGCCAAACTGTCAATGTATAAAAGCATCCCCATGTATCCCATAGGAAACCAGAAAAATAAATATTGTTATCACAAAATCTATACCATATAATAAAACTAGCGATAAATCCATTTCCGGGAGAGCGGACATATGACAACTGGAAAAATCAAAGCAACGCTGTTTGCCGTATTAGCAGCAGCATTTTATGCCTTAAATGTACCATTTTCAAAACTGTTACTAAAAGAAGTTCCCCCTACGCTTATGGCTTCGTTTCTATATTTGGGAGCAGGTATCGGCATTGGCGTTCCATACTTATTCTATTGGAAAAGGGAAAAGAAAGAAGACCGTCTCACTCGGGAGGATCTGCCATATACATTAGGAATGGTGGCGCTGGATATTCTGGCCC
This sequence comes from Lachnospiraceae bacterium UBA7054, assembly GCA_002492725.1. Classification (GTDB taxonomy): domain Bacteria; phylum Bacillota; class Clostridia; order Lachnospirales; family Lachnospiraceae; genus UBA3282. The sequence continues at coordinate 13,435 of DLAF01000009.1, read as the reverse complement.
CGATTTTTTTAATGCTCGGTATTCGTATCGGCTCATCGGCAAATGCCTCTCTGTTAGGGAATTTCGAAATTGTAGCGACTACGTTAATTGCGCTTTTACTTTTCAAAGAAAAGGTATCCAAAAAATTATGGATATCCATCCTGTTTATTACCGTTTCCAGCATCATCTTATCCTTTGAGGGCAGCGGAAGTTTTCAATTTTCCATGGGCTCTCTCTTTGTTTTACTTGCTACGGTGTGTTGGGGACTGGAAAACAACTGTACCAGAAAAATTTCCGAAAAAAGCACCTGTCAGATTGTCGCCATCAAAGGGTTGTGCTGTGGAACCGGTTCCTTTTTGATTGCAAAAATAATCCAAGAATCATTGCCAAAGATAACGTATATCGCTTTGGCAATGATTCTTGGATTCGCAGCATATGGTCTGAGTATTTTCCTGTATATCAAGGCCCAGCGTGATCTGGGCGCGGCAAAAACGAGTGCATATTATTCCATTGCACCGTTTATCGGAACCTTTCTGGCATTTATTGTTAATGGTGAAAACCTTACTGCCGCATATTTCGTGGGTTTATTCTTTATGATCATTGGCACTATATTTGTAGTTGCGGATACATTAATGGATCGCCATACGACATGTTAATGTTCTGTTTCCCACACGCCGCCATCCCGATCATCCGCTCCGTCGTTTACATTGGGCAGCTCCCCGCCGGGAAACATGTCTGCGCACAATCTCTCCGCTTGTGAATGTCCACCCTCATTCTTCTCCTCAAATATATTCCTCCACCCTCTCCACAGCACAATGATTGCCAAAATCCCGGAGAGCGCATCCGAAACCGGACCCGCCCACAGCAATCCGTCAATCCCCCATACCGCGCTTAGCATAAACATAGCCGGAATCAGAAAGATGATCTGTCTGGAAAGGGACAACACCATGGACGGCACCGGCCTGCCGATTGCCTGATAAAATATACCGATTACCATACCGGAGGGAATCATAAAACATGCCAGCAGATAAATGCGGAAACATTTCACCGCAAATTCCATATACAATTCCGATTCCTGCCCGAAAATGCGTATGATGGACTCCGGAAATACCTGAAAGACCACCAGCGCTGCCAGCATGATTGCCGTACAGATGCCGAATGAAATCCGAAAAGTCTGTTTTACCCGTTCATACTGCCTGCTGCCATAGTTATAACCCAGAATCGGCTGAACGCCGGATGCGATGCCCATGGCGATGCTCGTGATCAACTGGCTGGTCTTCATGGTAATGCCCAGCGCCGCCATGGGAATATCCGCCCCATAAACAGACTTAGCACCGTATTTCACCAGAAGATTATTCTGAATGGCAATCACCACGGTTGCCGCAATCTGCGTAAAGAAAGAGGACATGCCAAGTGATACGATTCTCCCCGCCGTATGCAGACGCGGCACCAGATGTCTCTTTTCCAGCCGCACCGTCTGAAAACGGCAAAGACATACCATATAAAATACGGCGTTAAATAGCTGACCGATAATCGTTGCCCAAGCGGCGCCCTGTACGCCCCAGCCACAGACAAAAATAAAAATAGGATCCAGAATCATATTGGTGATACAGCCGATCAACATGCCCACCATGCTGGCTTTGGGGCGTCCGTCCGCGCGAATGACATTGCCGGCTCCCACACCGATCACAAAGACCGGGAAACCGAGCACAATGATTCTGCCGTAATCCACAGCGTATCCCATCACTTCGCCTCTTGCTCCGAACAGGTAGCATAACGGCTGTAATAAAAGCTCAAACAAAATCAGAAACACCACACCGCTTCCCACCAGCAGCGTGGTCATATTTCCTACGCCTCTGGCGGCTTTTTCCGGCTCCCCTTTTCCCAGCTGTAAACTCATATAGGCCGACGCGCCGTTGCCAAACATCATTGCCACCGCCATCATGATCAGTGTCATGGGCATAATGACGTTGGTGGCCGCATTGCCCAGATAACCGACCCCCTGTCCGATAAATACCTGATCTACCATGTTGTATAACGAATTGACTACCAGCGAGATTACACTGGGTATGGCATAGCGTGCTACCAGTCTGCCCGTCTTCTCTGTTCCCAGCGGATTTACCTGTGTTGTATTTGTATTCATAATCTGCCTCCTCTCTGTTATGCCATTCTGATCAACTACTATTTTATACGTATTTCTGGTTGTCTGTGAATTTAGAAAATGTTATCATTAATAAGATAGTCTTATTAATAAAGGCAAATATGATACAAAAAGAAAGGCAGGAGAAACGATATGACTACTATGCAGATAGACTGCTTTCTGGTCGTGGCCGAGACTTTGAACTTCGCCGCGGCGGCGGAGCGTCTCCACGTGACGCAGCCCGCCGTGACACAGCAGATTCATGCCCTGGAAAAAGAATTGAATGTAAAACTTTTCAAACGCACCACAAGAACGGTGAAGCTTACCACGGAAGGCTTTGTCTTCTTAAACGACGCTAAGTCTATTCAGCATATCGTGGGCCACGCCAAAAAGCGTTTTGAAGAACCCGCCGGCCTGGAACCCGTCCTGTTTACCATTGGCTGCCACAGCCAGAGTGAGCTGGCTTTGCTGCCGGATATTTTACAGGAAATGCTGTCCTGCTGCCCTGCCCTGCACCCGATCTTTCAGATTGTGCCCTTCCAGCACCTGCACCAGCTTTTGAAAGAGGATTCTCTGGACGTGGTTTTTGATTTCCGGGAACAGACCGAACGGAAAACACGTGAAACCTACCGGGAACTGCTAAAGGCAAAGCCCATATGTGTTTTACCCGGAAACTCGCCTCTGTCACAAAATGCCGGACTTACCATAGGCGATCTGAAAAAGGAAAAAGCCATTCTTTTCAATCCACAGATTGCACCCGGCTGTTTCAACGCCATTCAGCGCACAATCATAGATCAGAAAACAATGGCTGATATCTATATGCAGGACTCCCCGGAAGCCTGTATCACGCTTGCCAAAGCTGGATTTGGCATCGCGGTGCTTCCGGATTTAAACCTGCCGAAAGACCCTGCTCTGGTATACCTTCCTCTCGAAGGCTTTGAGCCGATTTCCTACGGCGTCTATTATAACAGCACCGCCAGAAATCCGATGTTAAAACTGTTTTTGCGGCTCTGCCGCGAATACTTTACCCTTGAACAGGCTTAACCCCTCACTATGCTGTCCTGCTTAAGAATTGAAATCCCATGACCACACCCCCCAACACCACCAGCACGATACCCGTCGCCCGATTCAGCGTTTTCGGTTCCGCCTTATTGGCAAAAACCGCCGCAATCCTTGCCCAAATAAAGGTAAAGACCACACACAACACCCACACAGGCCAGTTCGGCATCCCACCTATGGTAAAGTGGGAAACAGCCCCCGTAAAGGCGGTAAAGGCCATGATAAACACACTGGTGCCAACCGCAGTTTTCAGCTCATAATGGAGGACTGACGTTAAAATCAAAAGCATCATCATACCGCCGCCCGCACCGACAAAACCACAGATGAATCCGATCGCCACGCCCGCTATCACAGACTGCATCGCCCGCTTCTTTGCGGAAACCTCGCCCATCGCCTCTTTCGTTGTCATAACGGGCTTTACGATAAACTTAATACCCAGCAAAAACGTCATAAACACAGAAAATCCGCCCATCGTCGCCGACGGCATAAGACTTGCCGCATAACTGCCCACTACCGTAAAAACGAGCACACTCCCCATCATGATCAGGCCGTTGCGGATATCCAGATTTTTATTCTTGCCATAAGTGTACGCCGAAACCGCACTGGCCAGCACATCAGAGGACAGAGCAATCCCAACCGCCATATAGGGATCCATATCAAGAAACGTGATCAGCATGGGACTGATTACAGCCGCCGCACTCAGTCCCGCAAAACCCGTCCCCAGACCGGCCCCCATTCCCGCAAAAAATGTCACCACAACCATCCAAAACCAATTCATATTAATCTCGTCCTTTCTGCATATCTTTCAAATTGTCTTCCAGGGTACGCAGTACCTGAAAAAACGCTTCTCTTTGCTGCTCGTCTACATTTTGAAACATCTCCCCGGTAAACTGACTCTGAAGCTGCCTGCCACGCTCCACCACCGGTCCCGCTTTCTCCGTACATACAAGCCGAACCTTTCTTCTGTCACCGGGACTTTTCTCCCTTGTCAGATACCCCTCCTGCACAAGGCTCTCCACATTGACGGAGACCAGATTTGCCTTGATATATCTGCACTCGACAATATCTCTGGCTGTGTTAAATTCCGGATTATTGGCTAAAAACATCAGAATATCAAAGGCCGTCTGCGGCATTCCCATTTCCTGACACAGCGGTTTACACTTTGCATTGTATGACTGCAAAATACTGCGTGCAATCCTAATCATTAATTTCATGTTCTGTCTCCTTTTTATTCAAATTTAGATATTTCACTTTTGAAATATTTTAGTATAAAAAAAGTCACCTGTCAATATCCAGGTGACTCTCATACAAAAATCTAAATTCCAATCGTCTCCACCACAGACATCTCCCGGATTCTCCGCACCGGCCCGGTCATGGCAGCTGCTGCCGAAGTAATCATCACCGCCGCAATCACCAGGCATTCCGAAACCGGCATACTCCACACATCCCCCCATCGGGAGGTAATGCTCCAATGATACAGATAATAATGAAGCGGCAATCCGAGAAAAAGACCCTCCGCCAGCCCGCCGATCAGATAAGCAAGCGTCTCCGCCGCGATCATGGACTGCAGCTGTCTGATACTGATTCCAATGGCTCTCATGGCGCCATACTGCTTCATCCGCGCCGACACGCTCATGCTGATGCTATTGATGATGTTAAAAGCCGCAATCAGCGCAACCACAGCCAGGAACCCGTATACAAACAGGGCAAAGGAAAAATAAACGGCCCGCGTTTCCCTGTTGTTTGCCCGGCTGTCAGAAAAACTGTACGCATCTCCAGCCGCGCTTCTGATTTCTTCCACCACATCGTCGGATTGATCCCGCAACTGAATATCCAGAATCGTCCCTGACATTCCTTCCGAAACATCCCGCCTGAAAACCCGCTTTATATTGGGATTCTCAGTAAGCTCTGCAAGGAGAGAATCCGATATACCGCCGTTATCTTCCACACCGATTATGGACACATCCGGCGAATCGGGCCGTAGGCTCACGATCGCATGCTTCATAAACGTGATTCCTATACTGAATCCCAAGAACAAAATAATACTGAATGCGAAAGAAGATGTCAGCAAAATCAGGTTTTTCCTGCTGCCCGCCGCGTGATGCAGTCCCAGCGCCGTCTCCACATGTATTCGACCGGTATGCGCCGCCCGCGTTGCCGCAAACACAGTATCTGCGTTGCCGGAAACCGCCGTCAGCGGAGAAACCTCCGAGGCTTTGCGGGCCGGCGTCCGACTTGCAAAAAGTACTGTTGCAAGACCAATCAACGTCCCGAAAATCAGACCCGGCAGACTGACTCCCCTCCCCGGCATTCCTCCAAACCAGGTGGGTGTTATCACCTTTAGCATCCTGCACAGCGCCCATACCGTCACCACACTGGCAAGAAGCCCAAGCGGAACCGCCTTAAGGCACCAAAAAAGCGCCTCTACCCGCACATAACGCCGCACCTGCTTTGCCGTAGCGCCCAGACACCGCATCATCCCAAAAAATTCCGTCCGCTGCGCCACACTGCTGTTCATGCTGCCCAAAATCATCATCATCCCGGAAACCGCCACCAGCACCGCCAACAAAAAGGCAATCAGATACAACATCAAAATATAATGGTCGCTGCTCTGCATCAGGGTTCCCATTAGTTTCGCATTTTCACTAACTTGATCCTCCGAAATATGCAGTTGTCCGCAGATCTCTTTGATTGCTTTCTGTATCCTGCAATGCGGCACAAACTCCACATAGCAGACAAAATCCTCCTGAAGCGTCGCCTCCCTGAAACAGGACAGGTAGGTATCCGTATTTACAAAAAGACCGAAAGCGTCCGTCTTTAGCATCATGGAAGTATCTTCCACAAAGCCGCTGATTCGAAATGACAGGGAACCGTCAGGCGTTGTCATCTCCACTTTATCTCCTATGCCCAGCCCCAGCCTTTTCCTCATACTTTCCGACACAAGCGCCTCTTCCATCCCTTTCGGAAAGCTGCCCGCCAGCAGTCCGGCCGCCGGATAGATTTCCAAAAAAGTTTCGTCAAATCCGCACAGGACTGTCTGTACGCCTCCCACCTCATAGTCCATATTCAGTTTATAGTTTGTCGCCGCATAGCGGGCAACCGTCTTCACTTCCGGCCTTGCGGAAAGAAACGTCATCTGTTCCTCATCCAGCCCCCGAAACGCCACATGCCATGCACCGTCAATCATGATTGCCAGATTTTTCTGGCTCTGCAAAAACATATCTGCCATACCAAAAATCGCAGCAATCAAAAAGACGGAGATCACAATGCACCATCTTGTCATACGGGTCTGTCTGCGGTGAATCTTCGCCGAAACAGGAATCAAATCAAGATAATTTTTCATTGATATTCCCTCCCAAATCGGTCAAAATGCCATCTGACACCTGCATGACCCGGTCTACCGACGTAATCAGATTCGGATTGTGCGTGATCATCAAAATGGTCTGTTGATACTGTCTGGACGCCTTCATGAGAAGTTCCATCACTTCCCTGCTGTTTTTTCTGTCAAGATTACCGGTTGGTTCATCCGCCAAAATCAGTTTTGGCCTGGTAATCAGCGCTCTGCCGATTGCCACGCGCTGTTTTTGTCCGCCGGAAAGCTGTCCCGGCAGATGACTGCGCCGCTCCTGTAAGCCCAATACCTCCAGAATTTCGTCCACCTGGCGAAAGTCCGGTTTCTTATGATCCAATAAAAGCGGGAAAATAATATTCTGTTCTACATTGAGTTCCGGAATCAGATGAAATGCCTGAAAGATAAAACCGATATTGCGGCGTCTGAAAATCGTGCGCTCCTCTTCTCCCATGCCAAACAGGTTCTGTCCGTCCAGTAAAATCCTGCCTTCTGTTGGCTCATCCAGGGCGCCGATACAGTTTAAAAGGGTGCTTTTGCCGGAACCGGACTCGCCAACGACAGCCGCAAACTCCCCTTTTTGAAGGGTAAAAGAGACATGCTTTAAGGCTTCCACTTTCGCTTCGCCTTTTCCGTAGGTCTTACACAGATCTTGTACTTCCATGATTTCCATTGTATCACTACCTCCTTTACAGCCAAGGATAGCAGGAACAGCTTACAATCCCATGAATACAGCCTTACAAATCTGTAAGACAAGGTAAATTCCTTCGGATTTAACCTTGCGGGGACTGCTTTTGGGCCTCAGTCGGAAGCATAAGCGTAAATACCGCTCCTTCCCCCGGCGTACTGCTCACCGAAAGGATGCCGCCCTGACCTTCTACAATGGATTTGGCGTAAGGCAGCCCCAAACCGATTCCCTGCCTGCCGCCCGCCTTTTTGCTGCGGTAAAACCGTTTGAACACATGCGGCATGTCATCCGCGGCAATACCGCATCCGTTGTCCGCTACCGACAGCAGAAACATAGCCGGAGACTGTTCCCAGGAAACCGTGACCTTGCCGCCCTCGTCGGTATGATCCAACGCGTTCTTGATCAGATTGGCGACAGCTTCTCTTGTCCATTCCCTGTCACAGAAAAGCTTCTGCGCCGAATCCCCCTCCGTCAAGAGCTGTTTTCCTTCCTTCTGTGCTCTTACGGATAAATCTGCTGTTGCACTTTCAACCAGACCGGCGGCAGGCTGCCATTCTTTATGAAAGACAATGCTTCCCGCATCGATGCGGCTGACCTTGAGCAGCGTCTGCACAAGCCGCTCAATCCGCTCCAAAGACTGCATACTTTTTTCGGAAAACCGCTCTACCGTCTCCTTACAGTCTGGCTCCTTTGCTATGATCTCCGTATACATGTGCAGAGCCGCCAGAGGCGTTTTCAGCTGATGGGAAATATCAGAAATCGTATCTCTCAAAAAGGCTTTCCTCTGCTGTTCTTTCCCGCTCTGCGCCCGCAGCGCCACAGCCAGCTCCTCCACCGCCGAAAACAGCTGATAAATGCTTCCGTTTTTATTTCCAGGCAGATGATTCTCGAAGTTCCCGTCGGAGAATTGGGTGATAATGCCCTCGGCCTGTCGATACAGTTTTTCCCGTTTCCACAGAAAATGGGCGGTTACGCCAAGCAAAACCATCGCCAAGACCCCCACCGCTCCTGCCACCGCCATGCCAAACAGCCTCACTGACCTGTCAATAGACGGAAACAGCCAAAAAGAGGCAGCCTGCGTATGTCCAAGCTGCCTGAGCAGTTTTTCGCTTTCCCCGGTAGGCTCCGCGCCTTTGACCGCCCGCGCGATTGCCGTCCATGAAACGCCCTGTTCCATCAGGGAAGACACAAAAGTCTGCTCCCTCTCAAAGAGAAGCTGCTGTGCCTGTCTTCCATGAATCCATGAAAAAAAGAATGTCAGCAGTAAAAAAATACCGAACACTGCTGCCAAAAACGTAATGTAATATCGCGTGCTTTTATCTTGCAATATGTCCATATCAGTTCACCCTTTGAAACAATATTGTCTGCTCTTTCATTGAAATTTTTCCAACCTGGTAACCGTACTCCGTTAATTCCTTTTTATATTTTAGAAAAGAATGGTCTATCGGCACCCCCGCAATCTTCTGTATTTCCTCAAAAGTCAGCCTGAAAGATTCCTTTCCGTTTTTCTGCACATATTCCCATAATGCGTTATATTTACTCATTTTCCTTCCTCCACTTGTACCCGAACCCCCGCACCGTCAAAAGATGCACCGGCTTCGACGGATCTTCCTCTATCTTTTCCCGCAGCCTGCGGATATAGACGGAGAGCGTATTGTCATCCACAAAACTGCCGTTTCCATCCCACAGTGCATCCAGAATCGTCTCCCGTAATACAGTCTGCCCCGCATTGCGGACAAGCAGACACAACAGGCGATACTCCGCATTGGTCAACCCCAGCGGCTCATCGTTTAGATATGCTGCAGCACTGGGCAGATCAATAGATACAGGCCCTGAGGAAAGTCGATTCTCCCCGCCAGCTTCACTGATCCCGCTGCGCCGAAGCTGTGCCCGGATCCTGGAACACAATTCTCCCAGCTTAAAAGGCTTTGTGATATAATCGTCCGCGCCGCTGTCCAGCCCTCGAATCACATTGACTTCCTCGTCCATCGCCGTCAGAAAAATAATCGGCACCTGATTGCCCCTCTCCCGCACAAAACGGCACACCTCCATACCGTTTCCGTCTGGCAGAGTAACATCCAATAATAAAAGGCTGTAGCCTCCCGTTTCCAGACAGGCGTACGCCTTTTGAACCGTCTGTGCCACATCTACAAGATACCCCTCTTTGTGCAAAGTATAAGTCAATCCGTCGAGCAAATCCACATCATCTTCCAGCAAAAAAATGCTCTGTTCCACTTGTAGTTTCCTCCTTGTCCGCCAATCCGCCTCCTGCGAAATGCTCAGTACCGCCTTTATATGCAAAAGCCCTGTCACCTTTTTGCAGTTTCCCCGATCTATTATAATTTATCTACATAGAACACATCATTTCATATAATCCGGGAATTAGCGATGTCAAAAATATTTGTATCGCTGTTGCTAAATCAATAATTGCATGTCCAACCATAATTGGTAAAGGATTTCTTTTTTTATAGTAATACCAACATAAAATTATGGTTAGTGGCAAAAATGATAAAAAGCGATATATCATATATTTTACGTCAAATAATGTAGGAATAAAACTATGCTGCAATGCAAAAAACAATGCCGGAATGATAATTGCCATATATTTATTCTTTATCTGATTAACACCACATCCCAAATATAAGCCATCTTCGGCAAATGCAGTTGATATTGGTAATACAATAATATTAATTACTGCTAACCACAAAGGTATCGGTGCAATCATCATTGGCGCTGCATATGGAATAACATCATAGCAAACATAGCCTGCCAAATACATTCCACCCATTCCAATAGCTACTGCCGTTTTTCTTTGTAATAAGAAATAAAAGAAATATGATTACTATATTAGCCAAACTTGCTGCAATTGACCACCAATTACTTATATTTTCTACTTTTTGCTTTGTAATAGTTGCCCCAATTACAAATAGCAAAATAAAAATGATACAACGAATTGGAAGCAAATAAACTGTATTTTTAATCATAATTCAACTCCGCAAATTCTAATTGTGATATGCTCATCCTCCGCACAGCTTTTTTAACGCATCCTTAAGATATTCGTAGCGTTCCCGTTTTTCCTCCTTCGCAAAATGTACTTCGCGAAACTGTTCGGGGTTATCCCGATAGCAGAGTTCTTCGTCTCCAAACTGCTCGCTGGTCAGATCAAATACGCTCTCGTCCACCACATTGTAGCAGTGGAAATTCCCGCCTTCCCTGAGAACTCCGTAAACCTTTCCGCCGAAAATATCCTGTACCAGAAAAGCTGTGATGGAACACTGTCCGAGCGTCTTATTTTCCACACTCCAATCTTTTCTCATTCTGGGCGCACAGGTATATTCGCACCAGATTTTCGACAAAGCGTCGTAAAGATTTTGCGGCGTCTCTATGCCTGCATACTCCTGCGTAAGCGCCGGAACAACCGCACTGTCCCAGCCGTAAAATTGGTAAGCCATACTAATCCTCCATGTCAGAGCAGTTTCCATTTTCTATCCAATTCCAGTTTATCCATTTTTGTCGGAAAATTCAACGAAAATTTTCCGACTACCGTTTATTCATGATAAGGTCTTTCCATAACTTTATCCTTGTACAAAAAAGACGGCATACCCCTTATGATCGAGGCTATACCGTCTAATTTGAAATTACTTCCTTTAATCGGGAACCCATAAGATTATGGGATTTTTCTGTGATGCCTTTCTTACACGATCCCCTGTGCTTTCATGGCCTCAGCCACTTTCAAAAAGCCCGCAATATTCGCGCCTGCCACATAGTCGCCTTCCTTACCGTACTTCTTGGAAGCCTCGTCCAGGTTGTGGAAGATATTTACCATGATGCCCTGCAGTTTGGAGTCTACTTCCTCGAATGTCCAGGAAAGTCTCTCGGAGTTCTGGCTCATCTCCAACGCGGAAGTTGCCACGCCACCCGCATTTGACGCCTTGCCGGGGCAGAACAGTACGCCGTTCTTCTGCAGATACTCGGTCGCTTCCATGGTAGTAGGCATGTTCGCGCCCTCTGCTACCGCCATGCAGCCGTTCGCCACAAGCATTTTCGCATCCTCTAAATCCAGTTCATTCTGCGTTGCGCAAGGAAGGGCGATATCACACTTCACGCTCCATACGCCATGCTCGCCGTTCTTCTTCTCATGATACTCTGCATTCGGCCTCTTTGCCGCATACTCCGTCAGACGGGCACGCTTTACTTCCTTCACTTCCTGCAGTGTCGCTACGTCAATACCGTCGGGATCATAAATCCAGCCTGTAGAATCGGAACAGGTCACAGGCTTGCCGCCAAGCTGCAGCGCTTTCTGAATCGCATAGATTGCCACATTGCCCGCGCCGGAAACAGCAATCGTCTTGCCCTTGATGTCCTTGCCGTTACACTTAAGCATCTCCTCTGTCAGATAAAGCAGACCATAGCCGGTCGCCTCGGTTCTTGCAAGGGAACCGCCGTAGGTGAGACCCTTACCGGTCAGCACGCCCTCGTAGAGATTGCGGATTCTCTTATACTGTCCGAACATGTAACCGATCTCACGGCCGCC
>DLAF01000009.1:0-1330 GCA_002492725.1 Lachnospiraceae bacterium UBA7054 | reverse complement strand
GCAGAATGCCATCACTTCCCTGTCAGATTTTCCTTTCGGATCAAAATCGGAGCCTCCCTTGCCGCCGCCGATGGGCAGACCTGTCAGGGAATTTTTGAAAATCTGCTCAAATCCCAGGAATTTGATGATACCTAAGTTTACGGAAGGATGGAAACGCAAACCTCCCTTGTAAGGACCAATCGCGCTGTTGAACTGCACGCGGAATCCGTTATTTACCTGCACCTGCCCCTTGTCATCCACCCAGGGAACACGGAACTGCACGATTCTCTCCGGAACAGTCAGCCGCTCTAAGAGCGCATCCTTTCTGTAAGCTTCCTCGTCCGCCTCGATCACGACACGCAAGGACTCCAGAACCTCCTTCACCGCCTGATGGAATTCAGGCTGCGCGGGATTCTTCGCTACCACTAACTCATAAACCTCATCAACATATGACATCGCTTGATATCCTCCTTCTTGCTTGTATGCGTTACCACGTATCATTATAGTATGCCATATGCAAATTCACAAGATAATTTAGCGAATTAAAGTGTAAAAATTTTCTTTTCATTTTTTAGATATATTGTACAATAATACCAAAATACTTGTATACAAGTTCTATGTGTCTCCATATTGCTCTATGACAAAGCTTCATTTTAGCTGCATCATTTACAGGTATTCCTTCAGCCGCTCTATGCTTTTTACCTCAAAATTCATCAACTCCTTCGCCAGCTCCACGGTATCGTCTCCCGCCAGCCCGTTATGTTTTAAGCTCTTCCACATGCTGGTAATTCCTCTGTTACTCCCCTGAATCATCATCTCAGCCAGATGTTCCCTGCTGATATTAAAGATGGTGTTCGCATGGATACCGCCCCTCAAGACCATATCTTCTAACTGGTTGGGGCGATATCCTTCCCCGTTCTCCCTAAGGATCCTGTCCAGCGCCCTGTTATGAAGCTCCGCATAGTGCAAAGATTGTTTGGATAAGGTCATGGAGAAATCGTCATTCTCAATCTTATCTAGGATTGTATCAATGGCAGTCATGCCCATTTGGGTATTTTTCTGGATTTCTTTCAGGATCATTTCATCATCATGCTTCATATCTATTCGGTTCTCCCTTTCCGGCTTTGCTCTTTCTATTGCGCAGGCTCATTCCATTGCGCGTATGAGCAGATTCGAAATGCTGCGCATTTCTCATTCGCGGTCTCCGTTCCACTCCGGTCCGCGCATAACAGACGTCCCCCGGACGTCTTGCGCCTCGTCATAAGTCTACCGAAGCATCCAATCATGCAAGCATGATGTCTGCTTCGTCAGCCTTCTGACTCTGCTCATACGCGATCGAGTAGGAGGAAAT
>DLAF01000005.1 GCA_002492725.1 Lachnospiraceae bacterium UBA7054 | reverse complement strand
ACATAGATATTTTATTTTGTAGCGATTGCTGCATCTTTAGGAACTAGAATTTGCCGCTCTACAATTCCAATATGAAAAAGGAGGGGATTTCTGCAAGGCTTATGTCTCTTTCAGGTATACTTTCATTTGTACCGCTTTTGCTGCTGCTTGGATTTGGCGGCTCTATGGTGATTAACGGCGAAATCAGCATGGGAACCTTTTATATCTTTATCAATCTTTCAGGAAATGTCTCGGGCTTCTTACGGAATATGCCCGGCATTTATGCCGGTTTTCGGCGATTTAGCGCATCTATTAACAGATTAGGGGGAAAAATATGTTTCCATACGCGATTGACTTAGAAAATATTTCATTCTCCTATGAGAATCATATGATAATAAACAATTTGTCGCTTAAAGTAAAGCCCGGTGAGCATATCGGCATTGTCGGGGACAGCGGATGCGGCAAGAGCACGCTGTTAAAAATTATCGCCGGACTCTATCCGCCTGACAGCGGAACGATTGCCATAGCAGGCGCGCACTTCCCTGAGAAGATCAGAAAGCAGGTCGCGCTTGTGATGCAAGGCAACAGTCTTTTCCCCCTGTCTATCAGGGACAATATCACCTGCGGTCATCCCATTGCCGATGAGATGGTTTGGGCAGCCTGTCAGAGTGCAAGTCTCACAAAATGGATTGCCAAACTTCCAAATGGCTTAGATACCAATGTGGGGGAACGGGGAAATCAGGTGTCAGGCGGACAGGCGCAGAGAATCCAGATTGCCAGAGCGCTTTGCAAAGATGCTCCCATCATTTTGCTGGATGAGCCAATCTCTGCTCTCGATCAGGATACCGGACATTCCGTTTTGGATTCCCTGGGTAAACTGACAAATGGCAAGACCGTGGTCCATGTTACCCATCATCAGGAGACTTTGGACGACAGTGATACGATTTATCGTATGGAGGGCGGCAGCCTGGCATACCTTCACAAAAAAGCTGCGGTACGGGAGGAAAATGATTCATGAGCGCTCTTAGAAGATTACTCAAAAAAATGGGCGTTTGGCGCAAATATATTTTTTTACTTTTGCTGCGATCACCATTCGATGCTCTTATGACATGGCTGTGTGCAAATTTGATGCGTTCTGTCTTTGGCTGTTTGGAGACGGATCATGCCGACGCGCTCTTGAACCGATGCATCGAATACGGTTTGCTGTGCGCGCTGCTGTTTTTCTATAATGGCATGATATGGGCGAAATACGCTGTCTTTTCTTCAAAAACAGAAATCCGGCTCGTTAAAAAAATGTTTGATAAAGTGCTAAGCCTGCCACTCAAACGAATAAACAGCCGTTACAGCGGTGAATGGATCACCCGACTAAACAGCGATATACAGGCGGCGTTAACAATGATGAACGGTCCGCTGAATCTTCCGCACCTGGCAACCGCCATTATCAATATCCTGTTATCCTGTCTTTTACTGCACAGAAGTAGTATACTTTTTTTAGGAATTACTTGGCTGTTTGCAATCCCACCGCTCGTTATCCATTATGTGATTGTGCTTACCTCCATTCCAAGATTAAAAGAAGCATCTCAAAACGCTTTGTCAGACAATACTTCCGCGATCCAGCCGTTACTGACAGACGCAGAAACAATTGTGTTATATGATGCCGCAGAATTGATGATGAAAAACTGTGCAAAGAGCAGCAGAAACCTCATGAAAATCAATGTGAAATTGCATGTGAGAAGGGCGATCGGCGATGTGAGTATGCGGTTATTCGGGATTGGCGGATATCTTATGATTCTGTTTGTAGGATTCCGGTTGATCGAACATGGATCCATGGCGTTTTCGGATGTCGTTTATTGCTTTCAGGTCAGGGGGGCTGCTTTATCCGGAATGTTTATGCTCCTAACTTGCTTAAATAACCTGAACATAAATTCCGTTTGTATCCAAAGAATCCATGATACTTTGGAAGAATAGAAAATGGAGGAATATATGAAAAACGACCTTATGATGATCGGAGAGATTGCGGATTTTTTTGGCGTTTCCAGAAAAGCAATGCGTTTATATGAAAAGAAAGGCATTATAAAACCGGTGAAAGTAGACGCCGCTAACGGGTATCGCTACTATTCTGCAGAACAAGTGCAGCAGTTAAATGCATTGTTGGAATTAAAAGCATTCGGTTTTTCCCTCGATGAGATTAAAACGATTATTGACGGGAAGACTGCGAAGGCACCACTTCTTAAAATGCTGGAAAAGAAACGACAGGCATGGCAGGAAGCCTTGGAATCCGCCAGATACAAAGAGGAATGCCTGAGCGAGATTATTAAAAATGTGCAAAACTCCCACGCAGCACAAAACATTACGGACATGACGGAAGACGAGCGGGCATGGCTGTTGGTAAAGATGGTATGCCTTGAAGATATCAGAGCACAGAAGGCTTTAAGCGAAGCATTGTGGTTATAAAAGGATACGGTTCGTCCTTTCAGTTCATCTTATGAGACCCATGAATAACAGCATAAATATCTCTCTTCGGCACGCCGCGGTCTTTCGCCACCTGCTTCATCGCGGCTTTTTCATCCATGCCTTCCGCCTGATAAAGCGCCATATGCTCCTCGATGATCATGTCCTGCCATGACGCCTGCCGCTCCTCCTTCTTTTGGCGTAAACTTTTCCCTTCCACCACCAGCACATACTCCCCGCGCGGCTCTTCGCTCTCATATCGGGAAACGGCCTCTTTCAGCGTCATCGGAAGCACTGTCTCAAACTTCTTTGTCAATTCCCTGCAGAGGGTGATCCTGCGATCGCCGAGCGTCTCATACAGTTCCTTCAAAGTGCGCAGAAGATGATGGGGCGCCTCGTAAAGGAGAATCGTGCGTGACTCCTCCTTCAGTTCCGAAAGGATCTCTTCCTTTTCCTTTTTATCGGCGGGAAGAAAGCCCTCAAAACAGAAGCGTCTGGTGGAAAGCCCTGAAAGCGTCAAGGCCGTGATACATGCCGCGGGCCCCGGCAGGGAAGTGACGGGAATCCCCGCCTCCTGACACTTCGCAACCAGCACCTCACCCGGATCGGAAATGGCAGGCGTTCCCGCATCCGTGATAAGCGCCACGTCTTTTCCCTGCCGCATCTGTTCCACCAGGTAGTCCGCCTTCTCCACTTTATTATACTCGTGATAGCTTGTCATCGCAGTTCTGATCTCAAAATGGGTAAGGAGCTTTAAGCTGTTGCGCGTATCCTCCGCCGCGATCAAATCCACGCTCTCAAGCGTCTGTCGCACCCGGGGCGTCATATCGCCCAGATTGCCGATGGGTGTCGCACACAGATATAACATTCCCGACATACACTTTCTCCTTATTTATTCTGCTGTTTCCGCTTCTGCCCCCGTTTGCTCTTCTATGCCTGCTCCCGAATCTGCCTCTGTTTCCGCTCCTGCGTCTGCTCCTGCTGTTTCCTCCGCCGCAAGCAGCGCGTCAGGCTGATAATTAACAGCCGCATTCCAGAGAATCCACTCCTCATAGCCTGCATCATAAACGCCTTTGATCTGCTCCCGAATCTGCTGCGGCCCGTAACTGATATGACCCTGAATCCAGCCCGCCGTAAAACTCTGCAGCCACAATCGCACATGAGCGCGCTTCTCTTCCGGCACCGTCTCCAGCTCACGTGCTGAGGAAGAAGCCGCCGCATATACGGTTGCATAAGGGTCTGCATCGGGCACTTCAAGTCCGTATGCGCCGTTATGATAATGAGAAGGATACACCATAGGACAGATATAATCCAAATGCTGTGCCATCGCGGTATATTCCTGTCCCACAATCTTTTGGTCCGTCTTATTGTCGATCACCGTGCCGAACACATCCGCCGCCACATATACGCCCTGAGGCACCAGTTTCTCATACAAATATTCCGTAAATTGGGTAATGATCTCCACTTTATCCGTTTCGGCAGCCTGCGGCCCGTAATCCACTTCCTCTGCTCCTAAATCGGTCGAAAAGCGAATATAATCAAACTGGACTTCATCAAAGCCGTCCGCCGCTGCCTGCGAAGCAACTTCCACCAGATAATCCCAAACTTCCCGCTCATACGGATTGATCCAAGCCATCCCGTTTTGATCGCGAAAAATCTCTCCACCTTTCGTATGCACCGCCCACTCCGGCTTTTTCTCCGCCAGACAAGGATCGCGAAAAGCCACAATCCTGGCAATCAGGTAAATATCCTTTTGCTTACATTTCTCCACGAGTGCGCTGATGTCCGGAATATAGCGGACGGATGTCTCCAATTCCTGCACCGAGTCGGATTGCATTTTATAAGTCACCTTTCCCTCGTCATTCTTGACGTCGATCACCATGGCGTTTAATTCCGTACTGTCTACCAGATCGATCAGCTCATCCATCTTGTCGATCCCCGCCACCGGGCCGCTGACATAAATCCCCTTAACTTTTACAGGCTCCGGACGCGGAATCTGCTGCACCTCATCCCTTTCTTCCCCGCCGTCATTTTCATCCGACAGCTCATTATCGGAAATACTTTTCTGCGGCTGCCCGGCCTGTTCCTCTGTCACTGCATTCACATCGTTCAATCTGTCTGTCGTGGCTTCCTGCGCCGCATCCGCTTCGGCCGATCTGTCAGTCATGGCTTCCTGCGCCGCGTCCATCGCAGCCGGCAGTTCTGTCATCGCTTCCTGTGCCGCATCACCGCAGCCGAAGTTCAGGATAGCGATTACTGATACAACAAAGACAATGCGCAGCCATTTCCCGATACGGATATTTCTATCTCCGCGCTCTCCC
Source organism: Lachnospiraceae bacterium UBA7054 (assembly GCA_002492725.1). GTDB lineage: Bacteria > Bacillota > Clostridia > Lachnospirales > Lachnospiraceae > UBA3282. The sequence goes on along the minus strand of DLAF01000005.1, from coordinate 10,593 downwards.
ATGCCAACCCCATACACCATCTGAACCTTCTTCCTTCGTATCACTAACTGCCATCCCCTGTCCGCCAATGCTCCAAACAGTCATACAGTACTGCCTACGATTTCCGCTTTCACAACAACAGACAGCTTAATAACCATACACCTCGTAAATCTCGGGCATATACACCCCCGGCTCGCTGTACACGATCAGGGGCTTTTCCACCGTCATCCTCGCCCTGCCCCCTCTGACCGCCTCCAAAAGCACCATGTTCGGCTCCTTATCCACAAAGGGATAGACCAGCCGCATTCGCTTCGGTTCCAGCTTGTGTGCCCGCAGCGCCGTCATGATCTCCGCCAGCCGAAAGGGCCTGTGCACCAAAAAAAATTTCCCGCCGGGCCGAAGTAATCTCTGTGTCTGCGCGATCACATCCTCCAGCGTGCAAAAAATCTCATGGCGGGCAATTGCCTTTGCATCGGTCGGATTTTTCAGGCCATGCTGCCCGATCATATAGGGAGGATTACAGGTAATAACGTCAAAAGAAGCAGCGGCAAACAGCTCCCCTGCCTCTTTGATATCTCCTGTCACAATGGTAATCTTATCTTCCAAACCGTTTAACAAAACACTGCGTCCGGCCATATCCGCGCTGTCTTTTTGAATCTCTAAACCCGTCAGATGCGCTGCCCCTGTTTTTGCCGCAAGAAGCAGCGGAATAATGCCCGTTCCGGTTCCAAGATCCAACACGCTCGCCCCGTCCTTCACCTGCGCAAACCCTGAGAGAAGCACCGCATCCATCCCAAAACAGAAACGCTTCGGATCCTGGATGATGCGGTATCCGTTTCTCTGCAGATCGTCAATTCTCTCGTTTTCTTTCAGAACGATTTCTCGGTCTGCCCTCGGAATGCTCTTTTCCTTTTCCTTCAAAACGCCCTCTGCCTCTGCCCTCAGAATGTTCCCTCTTTTTTTCGGTATGCTCTTTTTCTCCTTCACTATCCTGCTTCTCCAGGTTTTCCAATTCTTTCAGTTCAGCGTCTTCATTCTCAGCTTTATTCTTTTTGCCATGTCTCTTTTTGAAATGAAGCTGATCCGCAGGGTATTCCTGAATCTCCTTTTCGTCTCCCACGTCCACCACGACTTTCACCAGCTGCCGCAGCACATTGACACTGTGTACTTCACCCTTTAAACCGTCTTCCGTGGTCACAAAATCACCTACCCCGGGAAGCTTTCGGTTAAGTTCCTCGTAAGTCTCCTCTTCGTTCTTTAAGCAGCACATCAGCCTGCCGCAGACACCGGATATCTTGGTCGGATTTAAGGAAAGGTTCTGCTCTTTTGCCATCTTAATGGACACCGGCGCAAAATCGGAAAGATGCGTATGACAGCAAAGCGGCCTGCCGCAGATACCGATACCGCCTAAAATTTTCGTCTCGTCCCGCACACCGATCTGGCGAAGTTCAATCCTTGTTTTAAAAACCGACGCCAAATCCTTTACCAGTTCTCTAAAATCAATACGCCCGTCCGCCGTAAAATAAAAGAGCACCTTATTGTTATCAAACGTGTATTCCGCGTCAATCAGCTTCATCTGCAGACCATGATCTCTGATCTTTTCCAGACAAATCTTAAACGCTTCCTTCTCTTTTCGTTTGTTTGCCGCCTCCTGCTCGTCATCCTTCTGATTCGCGATCCGAAGGACCGGTTTCAGCGGCTGTATCACCTTGTCGTCTTCCACTTCGGTCGGGGGACTTACCACCGTGCCGTACTCGATACCCCTGGCAGTCTCCACGATCACGTGGTCATTTTTTTTGATCTCCAGATCCGCGGGATCAAAATAATATACTTTACCGGCGGTACGAAACCGCACACCTATTACCTTTTCCAAAATAATTTTGCCTCCAATCTATTCACCACATTTTAATTTTCCTTGATCGTCAGGAGCAAAAGTTCCATCGTCAAGTCAAAATTCACGTTGGCCTCCAACCTTCTCTTTGCCTGTTCGAGCGCATTTACAATGATCTCGATCCCCTCGTAAGTGCTTCTGTCTCCCACCTTTCTGATCTGCTGGATCTCCTGACGGAAAATCAGGCTGTTCATATCTTTCGTGGCCTTATATAAGAGCACATCCCGATACCACACTGTAAGGATATCCAAATAGTCATTGATATCCAGGCTGTATTCCGTTATCTTTTTAATGGCTTTCACAATCTCGTTGATTTCCATATCGTTGATATATTTCACCAGCGAAATGGCTTCATCCTTGACCTTCTCAAACTCTTCACTGTTCGCCAGATGCTTCGCCTTACCCACGTTTCCCCTGGCAAACGCCACGCAGATATTTGCCTTGTAATCAGGAACGGCAAGCTCCTCCATCAGAAATTTCTTTACCTGCGCATCGGGCACCGGCTTCATATTTAAGACTACACAGCGGCTGATGATCGTGGGCAGAAGTTCCTCTACATTGGAAGTAAGGATCATGATCACCGCGTAGGCAGGCGGTTCCTCCAATGTTTTTAACAGGGCATTCTGCGCCTGGGGCGTCATCTTTTCGCCCTCGTTCATAATGTAAATCTTGCGCGGGCTGCTATATGGTTTAATACCGATGTCATTGTTGATCTGTTCGCGGATGTCTTCCACGCCGATGGTATTTGGTTTCTCATGGCTGACATAGATAATGTCAGGATGATTGCGGCTTGCCGCCTGCTTGCAGGAGTGGCATTCCCCGCAAGGCTCCGTGCCGCCTTTCTCACACTGCAGCGTCATGGCAAAAAGACGGGCAATAAATTCCTTACCCGCATTGCGCTCCCCGTTGATAATATAGGCGTGAGAAACCTTGTCCGTCTCAATCGCTTTCTGCAGGTGCTGCTTTAACTCTTCCTGTCCTACAATGTCCGAAAAATTTGCCATTTGTACCTCCCCCGCAACACAGTTTACTGTGATGTCTCGCGCCGTGAATCTCACGTAAAGATATCCAACAAAAGCCCTCTGATCTCCCCGATCTTTTCCAGGATTGAAAGATTGTCCTGCTCGTCCTTCACAAGCTCCTGCGCCAGTTCATCCAGATTTTTATCAATCAGACGGATGATTCCGTATACCCGGTGACGCCCTCTTCTATCCAGAAAATTCTCTCTGGCAAAGGCGTGGGAACGGTTAACAACCTCATTTAAAAAGTCCTTCACCAGTGCGCGATAGCGTTTCATGTCCTTGATATCGCGGTGTTTCGCCAGCTTATCCCCCTGCCTGGTGATCTCCTCCATCATCCCTGCCAGGGCATTCTGCAAATCCTGTTCCTCAATCCTGCTGACGAGAGTGAATTTGAAATTGCCGTCTGTTTCCTGCGCCTGCACAGGCTGCTCAATCTGCGGCGCCTGCTGCACCTGATTTACCTTGATATCCATTTTACCCCCTTGGTATCACAGCTTCCCGTACCTTTAATAATGCCATATTTTCTCAGGAATTTCAACTACAACGCTGACCTTGCCTGCTGCCGAAAGCCCCTGCACCGTAAACCCTTTTCTCACATTTTCTACAATATGATCCAAAAGCATCTTCGTCAACTTCTCCCCCGGAACCGCCAACGGGATTCCCGGAGGATAAAGATTGATAAAATCCGCGCTGATCCTGTCTGCAGCCTCCTTTATCAAAATCTCCTCATGTTCGCTGTGAAACGCCTGCGCAAGCGTCATTACCGTCCGGGGAAGCCCGGCCGCCGCACGCGCCGTTCCCTGCGGCCATTCACCCGCAGGCCCTGACTCCTGCAACATTCCCTCTTTCGCAGCCTTTATCAATCGCCGCGTTTGTCCGCTGCGCTCCTTCTCTATCCTATCATCTATTAGCAAAAGCGCGTCAGCCAATCTCTGCCAGCCTTCCGCCGTATCCATCCATGTCATCAATGCCAGTCCGTAAGTCGCAGCTGCCATCTCCAGTTCCATATGATAATCGTCCCGCAGCATATCGGACAGCTGTTTTCCCGTCATACCCGCATCTTTCACGGAAATAAGGATTTTTCCCATATCCCAGTCCAATAGTGCATATTCGTTTTCTGACAAATCTGTCATTTTTCCAATGGCAAGATATCGCAAATTTTCCGTTTTTTTCAGAAAATTTTCCCTCTGCTCTCTGAAAAAGGCAAATCTTTCTTTCCCTTCCTTTTCCAGAAAACGCACGCAGGCATCCATTCCCGCCATAAGTATATAGGAAGGACTGCTGCTTTGCACCATCGCCAGATAACCATGCAGCCTGTCCCTGTTCACGCGGCCGCCGTTTACATGCAAAAGCGCTGTCTGTGTCAGACTGGGAAGCGTCTTGTGCAGACTATGGATTACCAGATCCGCTCCCGCAGCGACAGCTCCACCCATATGAGGATCGAGATGTGCGCCATGTGCCTCGTCCACAATCAAAATCTTATCCCGATCATGCACCGCCGCCGCGATTTTTGCCACATCGGAAATGATTCCCTCATAGGTAGGGGAAGTGATCACCACCGCCTTGATCGCCGGATGATCATCCAGCAGCCTGCCGATTTCTTCGGCGCTCACGCCATCACAAATATCATATTCTTGTATCATCTTGGGCCGGTAATAGTGCACTTTAAGATCCTGCATGAGCGCCGCATGATAAACTGACCTATGGCAGTTACGGGCGATCAGAATCTCCTCGCCCGGTCTTGCTGCCGCCATCACTGCTGCCAAGATCCCTGCCGTGCTCCCATTCACCAAAAAGAAAGTCTCGTCCGCTCCGTAGAGGCGGTTCGCCCGTTCCTGTGCCTCCCGCAAAATGCCCTCTGCGTGATGAAGGTTATCAAAGCCCTCGATCTCCGTGATATCAATGCCAAAAAAACCCGCCATCTCGCCGCCCTCAGGATTGCGTTTATGCCCCGGCATATGGCAGGGATAGACATCCCCCGCGGCATATTTCCTCAGAGTTTGGTAGAGACTTAAGTCTGCACTCACGATGCCTGCGCCCCGCTTTTCCTGTTCGCTTCTGTGTCTGCGCCAAACACACCGTTCACCTCGCGAAGCTTCTTTGTCTCAGCCAGCTTATCCTGCAAGGAATCGTCTGCAACATGATACGCACCGTGTCCCTTATGTAAGCCCACCGTCTCAAGAAAAGAACAATATTTATCTGCCGCCGTCACCACCCAGGCTTCCCTGCACATGGGCGGAATCACCGACAGGGGCCACATATGCTTTTTGATGATCTCCCGCTGGATATCGTTCAGCGTATATTCTTTCTCCGCATTTTTCAATGCCGTCATCGGATGATGAAATCCATGCAGGCGCTGTCTGTGTGCCAGATATGCCTTATCATGCCAGTCATACAAAAAATAATCATGCAAAAGCGCCCCGCGGATCAGATCATGTTTGTTGCAGCCGATCCCCAACTTGTTGTTGAGAAGCAGACTGTAACGCGCCACATCCATGCAATGATTATGCACCGTCATACTTCCGTGCTGAATATGCGCTCTGGTTCCCTTAAAATTTTTTGACTCCAAAATATCTTCCGCGTGTTCTTTCAAAAGCGCGCGAATCCTCTTATGTCGTTCGTAAAGTCTATACAAACGTTCCCTGCGCCTCTGTCTGTAACCTTTCAATAAATCCATATACCTCTCTCCCTCGTTTACTCCTTCTTTATCTTATGCCGAGGATCGCAGATCCTCGCATAGTTAAGTTGCGAAGCAACTTTACTATTGCCGATCCTGTTCCGGCTTTCACACGTTATCCCTTCAATCAACTCATGCAGCACTTTCGCCCTGTGTGCCCAAGTATGTCCCGCCTGTGCCAGCTGATCTCCGCCGTCCGCAATTCTCTGCATAAGGTCGGGATCCGTAAGCAGCGAAGCTGCTATTTCAGGAAGCTTCTCCATCTGTGAGAGCGAATAGATTGCACAATCTTCTTTGTCGTGTAATATTTCGTCCAAATAAAGGCTGCTGTCCGTCAGACACACGGCGCCGTTCAACATCGTATTAAAGATGCGGTCATGCGCACCGTCCTTGAACCAGGGCATTACATTGAGGGAAAGCTTTGTCTGGCACAATTTCTTTAAGCACCCCTCCGAGTCCAGGTTATTCATGATCTTTAAATTCTCCGGATGGGCGCAGTCCAAAAGTTCCCATCCGTCACCGAACACATACACCCTGATTCCCGCGTCCACAAGCTCCTGCACGGCACGCCCTCTGAAAGTATAACGTACATACAGGTCAATGAAGGTAAGGGCCGCCATGACCTTTTTAAGCTCCTCCTCGGGCACCTCTGAAAGTTCCTCCCTCAAATGCGCCTCGGCTACCTCCTCCACGGTCTTTTGCGGATTCGCCAACAAATCGTCGATCATTCCATGATAAAAAGCCGTGTATTCGTCATCGATCCTGGTAATGTATTTGTCAAAGGTGGAAGGTCTGCAGTAATTTCCCACCATGGTCACGTCAAATTTGCGATAAGCGATCGGCACATTCTCCTTATTCGGATATAACTTTGTGCCCGCAAGCGGAAGAAACGGTCCGTTTGCAATCTCGGGGAAAAACCGCTTCATATAAGCGATATGATTTCTGTCAATACTGATATGGCAGTAACGCCGCGGTACTTTCTCCAAAAAATGATGGTAATACATGGGATGATCCACCACAATGTTATAAGCAGGGATATCAAGGGCATCCCACATCATCGTATCATCCTCATCCAGAAAATACTCTTCTCCGCTCATCCCGTGAAAGTTAAAATTAATGAGCGCCGTATTTCCCTTCTCAAAAAAGCGGAAAAACTTTTCTGCGCTGACTCTGGGACGGCTTAAGTCAAAGATGAACGTCTCGTGACCGAGCGCACTCATTGCCTCCGCAATCTGCAGGGAAAAGTACCCTTGCGTCTCAATATCTCCTGTAAAAAACAACAGTTTCTTCATAGCCGATTCCTTCTTTATCCCTTTTACGGTCTCTCAAGCTCTTCCAGATAGCCTTCCACCGCCTTTTCCCGCTCTCCTCCCGGCGCAGTGTCCAGATAGTCCTGCAGCACTTCCGTATAAGGCGTTTTCTCCTCAGAGAATCTTCCTCTCACATAGGCAAGGTAAGCGTCGCAAAATTCCCAGTACTCGTCAAACTCCTCCTCGTAATTATTGGAAAAATACAGCGAGGAGAAAGTATGAGACGGCCCGTACATTTTCTCTTCAAGCTCTATCTCTTCCATTCGATAAGACAGCGATCTGATTTTATAATCACGTGACAGCGTCCGAAATCTCGTAAAACAAAATGCCATACACAGGAAAAATATCACGGTAAACACAACAATCAGTATATAATATTTGGTATTTGTCTTATTTTTCAAAATAGGCCTCCATCCGTCTCTTGGTCACGTCCTCAATATCTGCGATTCCTTCCAGCGTAAACTGTCCTCCCGAAGCCGACTCCTTCAAATCTTCGATTTCTTCATCGGTAAGCCGATAATAATTTTTTAAATAGCCGTCAACTTCCCGTATCAGATCCTCCTTGATCGGACTGTCATTGCCAGAACCGTAAAAAATCTGCATCGTGATGACGTCCGTATCCAACAGCGGGGCATAATTGTCACCCTCGTCCATGGATTCCATGGAATGCAAAACTCCGACCAGAATGAGCGAATAGGAATAGATGTCCGAAAGATCCGCTGCATACTCCGGATAATACCTAAAGTATTCGCCTGTCGGATCCGTGGCAGAAGCGAGAAGATAAGCGCGAATATACTGCTTATCCTCCAGGTATTTGCCGATCTTCTCCTTATTCCCGGTAAGGCGCGCCCCCGTTACTTCATAGGTCGAATGATCAGAATAGCGATACTGATAAAAGGCAACACAGCCAAACGCAACGCAGAGAATCACCAGAAAAACAATTCCCATTCCGAACGTAAGATGCCTAAGCACCTGCCCCGTCCCGGTCTCCAAAAGTTCATCCCGCTTTTCTTCATACGCTTTATCATAAGTCTGGAGCTCTTTGGCCAGCTTCAGGGCATGTTCATTGACCCTGCCGCAATAGGGACATTTCAATTGATCACTGGCAAAATCAGCGCCGCAGTTTGTACATTTCATCCTCTAACCCTTCCTCCGTCAAGACTGCCGTCTCCCGTTCCACTTCCTCTTTCAAAGCATCCTCTATCGCGTCATCCGTCTCATAGATCTGATAGAAGATCCCATCATCCCGCATGTTGTAATCTTCTGCCAGAATCTCATACAGTTCCAACATCTTCGCTGTATCATGCGCTGCCACCGCCTCGTCAAATTCGGGCGGAAATGTGTGCAGATACCACGCTGTGCGATAGAGAAAATAATCGGGTGCATCGATATAATCCTCACACTCAAGGATCAGATACTGCTCCAGTTTGTCCCAATCTCCGTCCTCGTACGCCTCCTCCATATCACGGGAAAGGCTGTCAACCTCCCTCTCCATTTTGGTCTCTTTCAGTTTACCCGGCACATCCAAAAGAACGGCAAGCATAAACAGCAGAAATAAAACAAGCAGCGTCACCACAACGACAATTCCAATCTTTTTCGGAATAGCCGCCGTCTGCGCCTGTACCTGTTTCACCTCTGTAATTTTTTGATCCGTATGCAGCCTGCTTAAATCGATCAGCTCCCTGCCGCAATAGGGGCAGATTGCCGGCTGTTTATCAGGCAGTCCCGCGCCGCAGCCGGGGCAGGTTTTTGTCACTTTATTCTCCACTGTTTATTCCCCTCGTATCGCGGTAGACAAGCGCTGTAATGAAAAAACTCGCGGCAAAAGCCACCGCCGCTACAACGGCCGCCTTCCACAGATTGTTCGGCTCCTCCACGCTGTAAAACATTAAAATCGTCGGAATACAGGGAAAGGCAAACGTATAACAGTGCACCGTTAAAATCCCCTGCACCACGCCCGCGATCATACAGCCAAGCACATTGCCGATCAGGGGCGTTTTCTCCTGAAAGCACACGCCAAAGATAGACGGCTCCGCAATTCCTGACGCAAATTCCGTGATCATCGCGCTGATCGACATCGCCTTTTTATCCGCCGTCTTTGACTTGACAAAAACCGCCAAATCACATCCCGCAAGCGAGATATTGGAAATCAAAAATCCCACCATAATGCCATAGTCCACACCCGTCACACCAATTTGCGTGATCGCCAGCGTGATAAAGATCCAGTGCATTCCCGTAGATACCAGAATGGTCGTCAGCCCCGCAAACATAGCCCAGGCAATCATCGGCGCCTTGAGCTGCATGACCTCCAGGCCATCTGCCAGCAGACTGCTTAACAGACTGACGATCGGCTCAATGACAAGAATCCCCAACAGGGACGTTGCCGCGATCACACAAACTGCCAAAAAGTAGGGCTGAAGGCTTTCCCTGATCCATTTTTTCAGCCACTTTACAATGTGAGACATCACATAGATTAATAAAATAATCGGAATCACATTGTAAGCATAAGTCGCTGCCAAAACGGGAATGCCTGCAAAAGTTACACGTTCTCCGCTCTCCATCAATGCTGCGAAATCCGGAAGCAGCATCACGCACACACTGGTAAGCGCGAGCAGCGGATCTGTCTCAAAATGCTTCGCAGCGGAATAAGCGACAAACACCGGTAAAAAATAGAAAGGCGTCGTTGCCAGCGCCGACAGGATCACCTCAGTCGATCCTGACAGGATATGTACCGCTGTCAAAAGCATTACGATTATCTTTAAAATACCGCCCGCAAGGAGAAGCGGGATGATCGGCAGCATACACTCGGTGACATGATCAAATACTGCCAGAAGTCCTTTTTTGATATTTTTCATCGTCTCCCGTCATCTCCGTTACAGCATCTATTATCATTTGCCTATTCATCGTATCACATTTTATCGAAAATTACTATTGCTATACCCGGTTTATCTTACCAGTTCATAAATATTACTCATATTTTCGCTTTCATCATACAAATCCTGATACATCTTCGTTTCAATCATACAAAACCCTGCTTTTTCCAAAGTTTTGCAGGAAGCAATATTATTCACACAGGCTGTGGCGATCAATTTGCTCAGATGATATCTTTCAAATAAATAGTCTGTAAGACATTTCAGGGCTTCCGCAGCATATCCGTTTCCCCGATAATCGGCACCGATAAAATAAGTAACGCCGACTTCCATAAAATCCTCATAATATGAGCTTCCCACAGAACCGACCACCACATGACTAATCTTATCCTCTATGGCAAATGCCAGATATTCATGGTATGGATTATCTTCCGCTTCTAATCTGATCGCATCGCTGATAAATTCACCCATCCATTTATCACATTCGCTGCAATCCCCAAAAATTTCCCACAAACTGCCATCCGACGCCATTTCGATAAATGCTGTTTCATCCGTCGGCCGTAAGCTTCTTATGATTAATCTTTTTGTCACTAATTCCATTTCCCGCCCTGCTTCATCCTTGTAATTTTTGTGCATACTCTGCATTTTCTATTTTATCTTAATCCAAAGTATTTTTTCTGTAGCAGAAGATAAATTTGATACATTCAGGTTTTCTTTTGTGGATTCAACATAATAAATTACCAAATAAGAGGTATCATTTTCAATTTTGACACTGAAATCAATATTACCCCCATTTAAAACAGCAACATACCCGTCCTTATCTATAATGTACCCATAGATGTGG
>DLAF01000015.1 GCA_002492725.1 Lachnospiraceae bacterium UBA7054 | reverse complement strand
ATTAAAAAATGGGGAAACTCAAAGAAATATGTTGTTGACAAGTATATTCCTTTTTGCTAAACTATAACTCGGTGACGGAAGGGCTGTCCTTCCCGTCAGGCTGCTGTGGCTCAGTCGGTAGAGCGTCGCATTGGTAGTGCGGAGGTCACGGGTCCGATTCCCGTCAGCAGCTTTGTTAAAAATTTTGGAAGCCTTACGTTGATAGGGCTTCTTTTTCATTTATTTTTTGATCTCAATCTTAAAAAGGAATCTCTATGCAGGAAAACTACAACAACTACAGCGACGAAGAGCTCCTGATCCGCCTGCGGGACGGCGAAACCGGCGTCACGGATTACATTATGAACAAATATAAAAACATGGTGCGCAGCAAGGCGAAATCCATGTATATTCTCGGCGCAGACAGCGAAGATCTGATCCAGGAAGGAATGATCGGGCTGTTTAAGGCCATCCGCGACTATGACAGCGGCAGGGACGCCAGCTTTTCCACCTTCGCAGATCTGTGCGTTTCCAGACAGATGTACACGGCAGTACAGGCTTCCAGGCGGCAGAAGCACATTCCTTTAAACAATTATATTTCCCTCTACGGAAACGCCTCCGAAAGCCACGACGGAGAGGAGGCTCTGGTCAACGTGCTGGCCTCCGGTTCCGGGTTAAATCCCGAAGAACTTGTCATCGACAGAGAAAATGTAGACCGATTGGAAATGCTGATAGACAGGGAATTGAGCAGTTTTGAAAAACAGGTGCTTGACTTGTATCTGACAGGTATGAGTTACCAACAGATTGCCAGAGTGCTGGGCCGGGACGACAAATCCACAGACAATGCCCTTCAGCGGATCAAACATAAATTGCGCAGGGCGATGCAATAGAATCCGCCCTTTCGGCCTTTTTGGCCAAAAAATTTATCTGGTAATCTGCCATAATTAATGGTACAATATGAACTATGGAAGCATAGCTCAGCTGGGATGAGCGCTCGCCTGACTAGCGGGAGGTCAAGGGTTCGAGCCCCTTTGCTTCCATTTTTTAATGAGAATGATGAGGACAGCCCCCGCATGTGCCGCAGTCCTTCGCCACATCTTCGCTGTACAGCTCTCTCGGGCTTGTGAGCAGGCAGATTGCCTGTGCGGAAATACCCTCGCCGCTTCCCGTAAACCCCAGCCCCTCCTCGGTGGTGGCCTTCACGTTCACCTGCGATACCTCGATTCCAAGCGCTTTTGCAATATTCTCCCGCATCCGATCAATGTAAGGCCGCATTTTCGGCGCCTGCGCGATGATCGTCGCGTCGATGTTTTCCACCAGAAACAGATTTTCGGTAAGGAGCGCTGCCACATGCTCCAAAAGTTTCATGGAAGAAATCCCTTGATAAGCGGGATCGGTGTCCGGGAAATGCTTCCCGATATCCCCCAAAGCCGCCGCGCCAAGCAGCGCATCCATCACGGCATGCAAAAGCACATCCGCGTCGGAGTGTCCTAAAAGTCCCTTCTCGTAGGGAATCTCCACCCCGCCAATGATGCACTTTCGGTCTTCCGTTAATCTATGCACGTCGTATCCCATGCCGATTCTCATGGTTTATCTCCTTTTCCCACTTCATGACCTACGCCAGGGAGACTGCCGCCAAATCCAACAGTCTGTCAAGCAGCCTGTCCGCTACTTCCTCCTTGGAAAGCAGGGGAAGCTCCTCCGCGCCGTCCTTTGTGAGCAGAGTCACCACGTTGGTATCGGTACCAAAACCCGCGCCTTCCTGGCGCAGGCTGTTGGCCACGATCATATCGATCTTTTTCTTCTCAAGCTTAGCCCGGGAATTTTCCAACAGATGCTCCGTCTCCATGGAAAAGCCGCATAATACCTGCCCTTTTCGCCGATGGGCACCCAGCCACGCCAGAATGTCCTCCGTGCGCTCCAGGGCGATAGACAGCTCTCCATCCTTCTTTTTCATCTTTTCATCCGCCACCGTCGCCGGGCGATAATCCGCTACCGCTGCCGCCTTGATGATAATATCCTGCGAAGAGGCCGCTTCTTTCACGGCTTCTGCCATATCCGCGGCTGAAATGACCGGCACGAATCGCACCCCTTCCGGCGCCCGCAGATTCGTCTTGCCTGACACGAGTGTCACATCCGCGCCGCGCCGCACTGCCGCCAGCGCGATGGCATATCCCATCTTGCCGGTAGAATGATTGCTGATATAGCGCACGGGATCAAGCCGTTCCTGCGTAGGTCCCGCCGTGACCAGTACCTTCTTTCCCGTAAGGTCTTTTGGCGTAAGCGCCCGTACCACCGCCTCGTACAAGACCTCCGGCTCCGGCATCTTGCCCTCTCCGGTATCCCCGCAGGCCAGATAGCCATTAGCGGGTGAAATCACTTCCATGCCGTACTTCTCTAACAATTTTATATTATCCCGCACAATCGGATTCTGATACATCCTGGTATTCATGGCCGGCGCAAAAATCTTTGGGCAGCTGCAGGCTAACAGCGTAGTCGTCAGCATATCGTCCGCGATCCCGTGCGCTGCCTTGGCAATCACATTGGCGGAAGCGGGAGCCACGAGAAAAACGTCGGTCTGTTTCGCCAGTGAAACATGTTCTACCTGAAACTCAAAATTGCGGTCAAAGGTATCCACCAGACACCTGTTTCCCGTCAGGCTCTCAAAAGTGATCGGGTTGATAAAGTTCGTGGCGTTCTTTGACATAACAACCGTTACGTCCGCATGCTGTTTCGCCAGCATACTGGCGAGGGAAGCGATCTTATAAGCGGCGATACTGCCCGTCACACCCAACACGATATGTTTTCCTTTCAGTAACATATGTTATCCTCCTCCCGATTCGCCTTTCCGTCACACGTTTCCTATTTTGCCTGGTTCCGTCAAAATATAACACATGCAATCATTCCATATTCTTATGGTAGATCAGCCCCAGCCCCTTAAGCGTCAGCTCGTTATCACAGATAATCTCCTTCCTACAGTGAGGTACGATGCTCCCTGCTAAGCCTCCCGTAGCTACCACCGGAGCCTCGTACCCAAGTTCATCGAAAATCCGCTCGACCATGCCGTCCAGACAGGCAGCCTGGCCCATCACGATACCGCTCTTCATACAGTCGATGGTGTTGCTGCCGATCACCTTCTTCGGCGATTCCAAACTGATACGCGGCAGCTGGGAAGTGCGGTTTACCAGAGAGTCCAGGGAAACCTTCACACCCGGCAGAATCATGCCGCCGATGTAATTCTTCTTTTTGTCCACCACACTGATGGTGGTAGCGGTTCCCATGTCGATCAGAATGATCGGCGCCCCATAATAGTGCAGTCCCGCTACCGCATTGACCACCAGATCCGAGCCGAGCTGTCCCGGGTTATCCATCAGGATATTCAAGCCTGTTTTTAACCCCGGCCCGACTAAGAGCGGCTGCTTATGGAACAGTTTTTCCAGCGCCGCTTTCACGATATTATTGAGCGGCGGCACGACAGAGGAGATGATGCTGCCCGTGATGTCCTCCACGCCGATGTGATACAGTTCAAACAGGGTACGAAATTCGACCACATACTCGAGTTCCGTACCGGCCTGATTGGTGGAGACGCGCTCCACAAAACAGACTCTCTCCCCGTCCATACAACCGATCACGATGTTGGTATTGCCGATATCAACTGCCAAAATCATGTCCCCGTCCCTGCCTTCCGTTCCTTTTCTGATTGCTGTTCTGATTGATATTTCGTTTGTATTGTTCTCTTGGTTGTTAAGTTTCTTACCTCATATCTTATTTCTTTATATCTTCTTTGCCGCAAGCAGCGCCGCATCCTCCGCCTCACGCCCTTGATCGGTGTGATACAGAGGTTTCACTTTTGCCAGCGCCAGGCCCACACCTGTCACGATGATTGCCGCTACCACAGCCTCCACTACACCGTTAAAGGCAACCACGCCCAAAATAACGTCCAGCACCGCGTCGCCCGCAACGCCAACGGCCTGTGCATAAGCATCCTTATACAGGATAAAGATACCGCTCATCACAAACAGAGTATTGGTGAAAGCGCCCGCAAGACCCGCATAGGAGAGGGCAATATTGGCCGATGCCTTTTTCATGCCGCCGACAGTCAGCGCCGCCATAAGCGCCACGCCCACTACCAGTCCGATCACCGTGCAGACAACCGCGCTCAGAGCTTCCGGAAACAAACGCATGAGAAACGCTCTCACCGAAACAAACAATATAACAGATGCTATTAAATCAACGATAACCTTCCCCGCCTTGTTCTCGCCCTTCACGATCCTGCGGATCAAAAGCCAGACAAAGTAAGGCACCACGCCGACTAAAATGCGCGGCACAAAACAGATGTACAGGCTCTTAAAGATGCCTGACACCCCCGCAAAACGATAGGCCAGGACCGGCGAAAACACAAACGCCGAAGCCGTAGCCGCTTTCACTGTGTTGTTGATAAAGCTGGTGAGTCCAAATACGAATCCTAAAAATGCACCTTTCTTCGGTCCGAGAAATAGCGCTCCCAGGATCACCGGGATGTGAATGATCGTCGCGTTGATGACTACAAGCGGGATGTATCCCAGCGGTGTGAATGCCATAATCACGATTATGGCGGTGAACAGTGCCGTAAGCACAAGTTCGTAGGTCTTTTCATTTTTCATGGTACAATCCTCCTGTTATTATTCTCATACGAGATACAATACGGTGGTATCATACCACATAGATCCTTTCTTGACAATATTGTTTTAAAAAACATATGTTATGTATCTAAAAAAAGACAGGCGGACAGAAGATAATTTCCTGTCCGCCCAATCTCTTTTACGATATCACCCGCTATTTAATAATTTTCGGGCTTCACCTGGAAATAGGACTGCGGATGCTTGCACACGGGACAAACCTCCGGTGCCTTCTTTCCGATCACGATATGGCCACAGTTCAAGCACTGCCATACGCAGTCGCCATCCTTAGAGAATACCACGCCGTCCTCGATATTCTGAATCAGCTTGCGGTATCTCTCCTCGTGCTCTTTCTCGATCTTTGCCACGCCCTCAAACAGCAGGGCAATCTCCTCGAACCCTTCCTTTCTGGCTTCCTCGGCAAAACCCGCATACATATCCGTCCACTCGTAGTTTTCGCCTTCAGCGGCATCCCTCAAATTCTCGCGCGTCTCCGGAATCGCCCCGCCGTGCAGATACTTAAACCAGATCTTTGCATGCTCCTTCTCGTTGGCCGCCGTCTCCTCAAAAATGTTAGCCATCTGTACATAGCCGTCTTTCTTCGCCTTGGACGCATAATAAGTATACTTGGTATAAGCCTGCGATTCCCCGGCAAATGCCGCCAAAAGATTTTTTTCTGTCTTTGAACCTTTCAGATCCATAACTGCCTCCTTCTTGCCGCCTCCTGTTTGGGTATACGTGCGCCCGTCAGGCGGCCTTCTTATAATATTACCATTTTAATCCAAATCTTTCTGCCTGTCACGGAAATATCATCTGTTATTTAAATATTGTTATTCTTACACCGTTTCCGTCTGCTTCGGCCCTTTTCCTTCCGACAAACTGATAAAGTGATAGCTCTCCATGATCTGCATATATTTTGCCACACGGGGATAGAGCGGTTCTGCCTCCTCGCCAAACCGCTCCTTCAAAAGATCGGCCAGATCCTTTACCGTCCGCTCACCGTCGATGAGCGGCCAGAGAAAGCTGCCGAATTGTTCCATATGTACTTTCGTCACCTTCGGTCGCTTAAAAAGCTTCTGGGCGATCCGATTAAAGACACCTGTATTCTCGACTTCCAGGACGACGATATCCTCGTCGTCCCGGGTCCACGCCAGACCTTCCGCCTGCACGGGGATCAGGTCCAGATAATTCTTTTTTTGTTTTTTAAGTTTCATCAATTCTTACTCTTCTTCCAAAGAGAAAACTTTAAGAGACAAAGAACCATCACGATCATCAGCGCGAGACCGCCGATATTGCCCAGATTCAGTTTACCCGAAAGATCCATGGTGACGCCGCAGACTGCAAGAATGGCCAGCAGAATTCCCACCAGACCTTCACCCGCTATCATACCCGCGCAGTAGAGCGTGCCGTCCGCCGCCTGACGCTCCTTTGTCTTCGCATCTACATTCTTTCTGCCGTCCATGAACATACGCACAACGCCGCCCACCATGATGCTGGCATTTAAGTAGATTGGCAGATAAAGCCCAATGGCAAAGGGCATGACCGGAATCCGCAGGATTTCCAGGCCGAGTGCCAGAAATACGCCGATAAATACCAGATTCCATGGAAGCTCGCCGCCCATGATACCTTCCACAATCATCTTCATCAAAGTTGCCTGCGGTGCCGGCACCTCCGCACCACCGTACCCCCAGGCTGCATTTAACAGATAAAGCACGCCGCCGATGGCAAGACCTGAGGCAACCACGCCGATCAACTCACCGATCTGCTGCTTCTTCGGCGTTGCACCAAGCAGGAAACCGGTCTTTAAGTCCTGCGACGTATCACCCGCAATGGCAGCAATGATACAGATCACGGAACCGATGGCAATGGCGCCCATCATGCCCGTGATGCCGCTGTCGCCCGTAGCCTTGATGGTGATGGTCGCAATCAAAAGCGTCGCGATTGCCATGCCGGACACCGGGTTATTGGAACTGCCGATCAGCCCTACCATGCGGGAAGAAACCGTGGCAAAGAAAAAACCAAACACAACGATGAGCAGAGCGCCCAAAATATTGACCGGAATCGCCGGCACCAGCCAGATAATAACGCTCATTACCACGATGCCCGCCAGAACGATACCCATCGGCAGATCCTGCGCGGTTCTCGCACTACTGACATTCTTGCCGTCCTTCATACTCTTCATAGAGTCACGGAACGTCGTGACAATCAAAGGCAGGGACTTGATCAGGGAAATGATGCCGCCCGTCGCGATCGCGCCCGCACCGATATATTTCACGTAGGAACTCCAGATTGCAGCAGCGCCGCCCGCCTCGTAGAGCTGCCCGATGGTCGTGCCCGCATCCGCAGGATACATCCAGATATCCACACCGAACAGACAGATCATGGGGATGATCACCATCCAGCCGACCAAGGAACCCACAAACATATAGGAAGCAATCTTTGGCCCCACGATGTAGCCGACACCCAGAAGCGCCGGATAAACCTCCAACCCGATTTCTCCCTTAAAGGACCGAAACGCCGCTGCGATATCCGCAGGAATCACCTTAATGCCGTCTACAATAAACTTAAAGATTGCCGCAAAGCCCATGCCGCTGAACACGGTAGAAGCGTTGGAACCGCCCTCCTCGCCCGCTAACAGCACGTCCGCACAGGCTGTGCCTTCGGGATAGAGCAGGGTCGCATGTTCCTTTACGATCAGCGCGTTGCGCAGCGGGATCATGAACAATACGCCCAAAATACCGCCGCATAGTGCGATCAGCGTAATCTCCACCAGACTCGGCATATCGCAGAGCCCTTCCTCCGCCCACAGGAAAAGCGCAGGCATCGTAAAGATTGCCCCTGCAGCCAGCGATTCGCCTGCGGAACCAATGGTCTGCACCATATTGCTCTCCAAAATGGAGTTTTTCTTCATAATCACGCGGATCACGCCCATGGAAATTACCGCCGCCGGAATCGAAGCCGACACCGTCATGCCCACACGAAGCCCCAGATACGCATTCGCCGCACCGAACACGATGGCCAGGAAGATACCCATGATGATCGACGTCACCGTAAATTCCGGGGTGATTTTTTCCGCGGGAATATACGGCTTAAATTCTTTGCTTTCTCCCATCTTTTCTCTCCTTCTCTGTTTCTCACGTTTTTGCTATCAATAAAAATTATACTGAAACAAAAAAGGATTTACAAGATTTTTTTATTTTTGCTCCTTACTTCCGTTCTTCTTCATTTTCCCGACGATACCGTACCGGCGATCTGCCAAATACAGCAGCAAAATCAGCAACGCAGCTGCGCCGCACCATACGAACACCGCTCCTTCTCCCTCTTTATCGTCTCCGCCTAAAAAATCATCTGATATGCCGCCCCGGAAAGCCGTTGCTGCACTTCCGTCATCCATCGTCCCCGCGCCTTCTGCAATGTCTCCTGTATCTCCGGTTTTCTCCCAGTCTGCGGCACCTTCGCTATTTTGGGCATCCACACTGTTACCGTCATTTTTGGTTTCCACCGTGTCAGCTCCGCTGCCATTTCGTCCAGCCATGCCTGTGAATGCAGCCGAACCGCTTCCGCCGCCCCGATTCTGTCCGCCGCTGTCCTGCACACCACTGCTGGCTTGTCCGCTGTTGCCGTCCTCATTGCCGCTGCCGTCGCCCTGT
>DLAF01000045.1 GCA_002492725.1 Lachnospiraceae bacterium UBA7054 | reverse complement strand
TCCTGCTCGTACTCCATGCGATCCCGTTCGATTTTTTGTTCATAATTACGTAAATCCTGTTCATGTTCAAGTCGATCCTGTGCAATCTTTCGCTCGTAATTTTTCAGATCCTGCTCGTGTTCGATACGATCCCGCTCAATTTTGAGCTCATAGTTTTTCAGATCCTGATAATACTCCAGACGGTCGCGACAGCGTTTACGCACCTCTTCATCGGCATTCAGAGCATAAAGCGTATTCGCGGCTTCCTGTAAATATTCGTTTATGGATGCGCTCATTTGAATTTCCTCCCATATAGCAGCTTTGAAGAGTCTCGCCCAACTGTCGATATGATACCTCCTGTCCTCCTCGGTCGCAAGTTCTATCCGCGATAAATCCACAACTCCCAAAGAAAGACTGTCGCTGTACTTTTCGTGGTCATGTATACTCAATAGTTTATAGGTATCATAAAACTTAGGATGTTCAGGAAATAATGTATAATCTAAAAAACCGATATGAATGACCGGTTTTGCCACACTGTAATCTTGTCCATGCTCCAGATTGTCAAATGAACGGCACAGATAAGCTACTGACCGTTCACGCCAGTTCAGGCGATTAGCCACCTGCATTTCAAGATTGATCAATGTACTGTCATTGAGCAGAACATTGACATCCAGCCGAAATTCCTTATCTTTAATGTCATCCCCCAAAACAATGGGATTCGTTACAGCCACGGAAACAATCTCATCTTCTTCCAAATGAAGCAGGGAACAAACCAGCCCGCGCAGGACTTTATTATTGGATTGCAAAACAGCGCGGAACATGTAGTCGTTTGTCATGCCATAGCGAACCTCACCATGAATGTCCGCCGGGAGTTTGATACTTTTGATCATAGAAATGCCTTCCTTTCGTGACGGCAGTTTTAGAATCTGCCGAAGACAGGGTTTCCCCTAAAGATGCCAAAGACTTTGACTGCAAAGATGATTGAAAAGCAATCCCTTCCTGCATAATGCCTTGGCTAATTATGTGTATGAGATAGATATATCATAGAGAAACAGGAAATGCAACGACTTATTGCCGATTGACTTGCAGAAAAATAGTATACGAAATAATGATAATTTGAGTGAGGACATCAACATATAGAAATTGATAAATAGAAAAAATCAACAAAATACAATATTTTGTATTGTGCAGATTTATGATACTATCCCGGCAGCATTTCTTTTCTCTTGACACAGATATTTTATTTGTTATAATGTACTTGTACAATAAGTACACTTGAAACCACCGTTTTATACCACGGAAATGGAGAAACCCATGGAGATCATCATCAGCAACAATGCCAACAAACCGATCTACGAGCAGATTACATCCCAGATCAAGGCCATGATCATGAGCGGCGAATTGCAGGCGGGCGATTCAATCCCCTCCATGCGGGCTCTGGCTAAATCCATCCATGTGAGTGTAATCACGGTACAGAAGGCCTACGAAGATTTACAGCGGGACGGCTTTATCGAGACCACCGTGGGCAGGGGAAGCTTCGTCTCCGCACAAAACAAAGAATTTTATCAGGAGGAACAACAGCGGATCGCAGAGGAGCATTTGCTGGCCGCGGCGGAAATCGGACGAACCAGCAACATTTCGCTGCAGAAGCTGACGGAACTGTTAACCATGTTTTATCAGGATGAAGAATAAAACGCAGCAAAAAGGAGACACCATGGAACCTATATTAGAACTGGAAAATATTACAAAATCATTTTCTAAATCAAATTTTACGCTGGACAATCTGTCTTTTGCTCTGCCTTACGGAAACATACTCGGCTTCGTCGGGGAAAACGGCGCCGGCAAGACAACGACGATCGGCTGTATCTTAAACACCATTCACAAGGACAGCGGAACCATCAGACTGTTTGGCAAAGAAATGCAGGATGACGACACGGCACTTCGGGAGAAAATCGGCGTAGTTTATGACGGCGATAATTTTCCCGGGTTTTGGACTGCCAAACAGTTATCTCAGGTTATGAGCGGTCTTTATACCTGTTGGGATCATGGCTTGTTTGAAAAATATTTGGAAGAATTTAAGCTGCCCTATACACAGAAAATAAAGCATTTTTCCAGAGGAATGTCGATGAAACTGGCAATTGCCGCTGCCCTCTCTCATCATCCGCAGCTTTTGATTCTGGATGAGGCAACGAGCGGTCTCGACCCCATTATGCGCGATGAGATGCTGGACATATTTCTCGACTTTGTACAGGCGGAAGATCATTCCATCCTGTTATCCTCCCACATCACAAGCGATTTGGAAAAGGTGGCTGACTACATTACTTTTATCCATAACGGCAGGCTGATCCTGACCGCATCCAAAGATGACCTGATCTACCGCTATGCTGTCCTTCGCTGTAAGGATAGTCAGTTTCAGGCGCTGGATCCCGCAGATGTCATTGCTTTTAGGAAACGGGATTTTCAGATCGACGTTTTGGTAGCCGACGGAAAAGCAGTGGAAAAGAAGTATAAAGATATCGTGACGGACCATGTTTCCATTGATGAAATCATGTTGTTATTGGTGAAAGGAGCGTCATTATGAAAGGATTACTGAAAAATAATATTTATGCAACGCTTTCCGGCGCAAAAATATTGTCTATTGTCATGGTTTTGGTGGGCATCTTCCTTGCTCTGGTAATCAGCCCTCCGCTTCTGACCACTTTTACCGTAGTGGGCATTATTTCGTATTCTGCATTTGCCGTCAGCGTTGTGAAAGAAGAATTTACCTCCAAATGGGGAAAATACAAATTGACTCTACCGGTCATGCGATCAGAGATCATAAAGAGTCAGTTTCTCAATCAACTGCTCTGGACAGCTGTCGGCACACTCTTACCCGCAGCAGTTACGACTTTATCTTGGTTTCTGCACGGCTGCCCGTTTGATTCCCCGTTTGACATTGTCACCACATTTGTTCTGGGAATCAGCCTGAGTCTTTTTATGGGCGCGGTATATTTTCCTCTGTTTCACCTGTTCTTCCATACTCTCGGAGCGGATCGGGGCGATTTTTTTATGGGCCTCTGTCTCGGTTGTGCTTTTATTTTTGACTGCATCATTGTCAGTCTCGTCAATCGTTTTATCGAACCGGGACTCAAAAATCGCCTGCTTGGCATTGTAATCCTGCTAACCGTTTCCATAGCGGCCTATGCCCTCTCCTACCCGCTCACGGTGCGCATTTTCAAGCGCAGGGAATATTGAACCGATCCCGACGCTATATTTTGATTTTCGTCCATTCGCCCTTCTTGAACCTTATGGACGCAAAGACAAAACGGGATATCTGATCGGCCAGTACACCGAGCCAGATGCCGATAATACCGAAGCCGAACACATATCCGCCCAGATACGAGCCCGCCGTGCGGATAAAGGTGACGCTGATTGTGGAAGCAACCGCCGTATAAAAGGTATCTCCCGCGCCGCGCAGGCATCCCATATAGACCACCTGGCTGATCTGGAAAACCACCACGAAAATGATGACCCGCATAATGCCCACACCAATCGCCACAATATGCTCCTCCGCAAAAAACAGGCGCATGAGTGTTCCTGCCCCGAAAAAGTAAACGACTGCAAGGCAGGCCGAAATCACACCGCCGAACATCCTGCAGATACCGCCGTACTCTCTGGCAAGCTTTTCATCGCCGGCGCCAAGGCTGCGCCCGATCAGCGCAACTGCAGCAGCCTGCAGACCGTCCCCGAAGGAAAACGTCAAACCCATGATATTCATCCCCACCTGATGCGCCGCCATCGCGTCAGTTCCCTGCTTTGCCGCCATGATTGCCGTCAGCATAAAGCCAATCCGCATGAGTACCTGCTCAAAGAAAACGCTGTAGCCCACATGGATCAGATTGCCGAGGGTTTTTAATGCGGGACGCACTTTATTTTTGATGATATAGGGCAGACTGATAAAGCCTTCCGGTTTCAGGATTGAAATCACGCTCATGACGGATGCCACCACCGTCCCCAGCACCGTAGCAAGGGCTGCGCCCCGAATCCCGAGTGCCGGAAATCCGAAATGCCCATTGATCAGCAGATAATTGAAAATAATATTCACTGTGTTGGAGGTCACATTGGTGCGCATGGTAATCTTCGTGTTACCAACGCCCCGCTGCGCGGAATTAATCCCCATCTGAATACAGTTAAAGATCATACCGCCCATCACAATCCGAAAATATGCCACCGCGCTGTCATGCGTCTCAGGCGTGGAGCCGCAGAAACGGATGATTGGGCCTGCCAAGCTCACAAAAACAATACTCATAATGACTGCCGCGGCAAAGATAAAGACAACCGCCGTACTTAAAATACGGTTGGCCTCCTCCGGCTTTTCCTCGCCACGCCGCCTTGCGACCAGCGCAGAAATCGCTACATTCATCGCAAAAAACATCGCCAGTCCCATGAATTTCGGCTGTGTCGTAAGCCCCACCGCCGCAACCGCATAGGAACCGAGCGAACTTACCATCAATGAATCCACCAGACCCGCAAAAGCCACAAAAAAGGACTCCACGATGGAGGGCCATGCCATATGAAAGGTAATGCGGATATTCTCTTTTCTGTATTTCGGGGTTTTCACTTTCTGCGTTTCCTGCTCCATACGACACCACCCTTCACGACGCTAATTTTTACAGTGCTTGCTTTTCTTTTTCGGCTATTATATTATAATCTCTAATGCTGCTATTTTCAATCTTTACCACGGAGTGCTGATAAATGCCACAGGAAATTTTACTATTAGAGGACGACGACAGCCTCAATCACTCTATCAGTCTGAAGTTAAAAAAAGAAGGCTACGCCGTTCACAGCGCGTTCACTGTGAAAGAAGCCCTCAGCTTTTTTCATAATAAAAATTTTTCTTTGATCATATGCGATGTCTCTTTACCGGACGGAAACGGCCTGGATTTCTGTTCTCGTGTACGTCAGGAAAGCGACGTTCTTTTCCTGTTTTTGACCGCCCTCGACAGAGAGGAAGATATCGTGGCCGGTTATCGGCAGGGCGCGGACGATTACATTACCAAACCATTCTCTATGGCAGCTCTGACCGCAAAAGTCGGCGCACTCTTAAAACGCTTTCCAACGGACGCCCCTAAAAGTATTGTCTCCGGCGATATCACGCTCTTTCCGCAAGAGGGACGGGTCGTAAAAGGAAATCAAAATCTGGCCCTGACCGCAAAAGAATATTCCCTGCTCTCCTTCTTTATGGAAAATCCGATGCGCATTTTGTCAAGGAACCAGCTTCTGGAAGCCATCTGGGATATCGAAGGCAATTTTGTGGACGAAAACACACTCTCCGTCAATATCAGACGTCTGCGTGAAAAAATCGAAGACGATCCCTCTGCACCTGTCATCTTAAAAAATATCAGAGGGCTTGGCTATATCTGGGAAAGGAAATGCGAAAAACGATGAAAAAACAATTACATCTGCCCTCCTATATCCGAAACTTTTATGTTTTAATCCTGTCCGCCTCGCTGCTCTTTGCTTTTCTTTGCGGCTTCTGGGGAATTTCGCTTCTATCTTCCCAACACAGGCAGGAACTTTCGCAGATCAGCAACATTGCGGGAGCAATTCTTACCGAATATCCCGAAGCAGAACAGCTTCTTATCACTACGTTACAGGACACCGGCTTTCGCAACGTGGACAATGGCTTTGCCATCCTCGCAAAGTATGGCTATCGAAAAAACCTGCTGATGAGCGATATTCCCTATTATCGTTTTGCCTTATCCAGATTTGCTTCTCTTTTAGCGCTGTTGATTTTCTGCTGTCTCACTCTGATCTCTTTGTCATTTTACTGTTTTTATCGCAAGCAAAAAAAGGAGGAAATGCTGCTTCACACCCTGCTCGATCGTTATCTGTCAGACGACTATTCCTCTCTTCAGGAGGGATTGCCCACAGGCTGCGTTTTCAGCGAATCCTTTACCGATACCTTCTATAAACTCGGAAATAAGCTGAAAACGAAAACACAGGCTTTGACTGCCGAGCGGGACGATACCAAAACGCTTGTGACCGATATCTCTCATCAATTAAAAACGCCAATCAGCGCCTTAAAGAGCTGTTTTGCCATGTGCATGGAAGCCGATACCGAGGAGGAACGCACCGGCTTTTTACAGCGGTGCGGCTTGCAGATACAAAAACTGGAAAGTTTAGTGACTGTATTGGTCAATATTTCCCGTCTCGAAACCTCCCTGATCACGCTAAAACAGGAAACAGTCCCATTATCCGACCTGCTCGCGGACGCTGTCAACACGGTTTATGAAAAAGCGCTGCAAAAGGGCATTTCTATCGAAGTCTGCACGGCGGAACCAGAAGACGTTACCGGCATATCCTTATTTCTGGACAGACGCTGGAGCGCCGAAGCCATCGCGAACCTTCTGGATAACGCCGTCAAGTATTCTCCGACAAACAGCATAATAACCATAAGACTTCATCATTTTTACAGCTATATCAGTGTGGAAATCATCGATCAGGGGATCGGCATCCCCAAAGAAGAATATAATCAAATCTTTCAGCGTTTCTATCGTGGCAGCCATCCACTCGTAAAGCAGACAGAGGGTTCCGGCGTGGGACTCTATCTGACCAGGCGGATCATCGAGGAACAGGGCGGTACGGTTTCGGTAAAATCCGCCGCGGGGCAAGGCTCTGTCTTCGTCTTGCGTCTTCCTCTGTAAAAAAGTTTTCTGTCTGTAAGCTTCCCGTAAGATTAGCCGTTTATACTAAGCCTATACTCCAGGAAGAAAGGCAGGATAACATGAAAAACCAAACAAACACCATTTTACAAACGGAAGATTTATGCAAGTATTATGGCTCGGGCGACAACCTCGTCAAAGCCGTAGATCACATTGACTTACAAATTATGCAGGGGGAATTTGTCTCCATCATCGGCAAGTCCGGCAGCGGCAAATCTACCCTGCTTCACATGCTGGGCGCGCTTGACAACCCTACCTCCGGTAAAGTCTATCTTGACGGGGAGAACATCGCCTCCCTGAAAGCCGACAAACTCTCCACGATCCGCCGCCGCAAAATTGGCTTTATCTTTCAGGCGTTTAACCTGATTCCCGCCCTGAATGTATGGGAAAATATCGTCCTCCCGCTGGGACTGGACGGCAAGCCGTTAGACGAGGCTTTCATCGAAGATATCATCGCCACACTTGGGCTTGCGGAAAAGAAACGCAGCCTTCCCAATACTCTCTCGGGCGGACAGCAGCAGCGCTGCGCCATCGCGAGAGCCATCGCCGCCAAACCCTCCCTCATTCTTGCCGATGAGCCCACGGGCAACCTCGACACCAAGACGGGCGACGAGGTGATGGCGCTCTTAAAAGCCTCCGCCCAAAAATACGGGCAGACGCTGGTAGTCATCACGCACAATGAGGAGATCGCACAGATGGCGGATCGTACGATCATGCTGGCGGACGGACGCATCCTTTCCGGCGGTATACCGACTGATAGAAAAAATGACGCAAAGGAGGCAGTCTTCCATGCGAAAAACTGACACCGTATTCCATCTCGCTTGGCAGCGCCTGCGCTACAACAAAAGCCGCACACTGCTCACGGGTATCGCCATCCTGCTTACCACCATGTTGCTGACTGCAATCGGCACCGTCGGCGTAGCCAGCTTTGATATGAACCGACAGATTTATTCATTATCGGACTATCATGCCTCTTTTAACGGTCTTACGCCCAAACAGGTGCAGACTCTATCCTCGCATATCCGGGTAGAGGCGCTCCAAACCTCGGAAACATTTGCGGATATCAAAAACGGCAAAATGAACGGTGTGCTTACTTTCACAAATGTCCTGCGGGATGATAGAGCGGAAACCGCAGATAGTAATACGCACGCGCTGACGCTTGAGGAAGGGCATTATCCCGAAGCGGAAAACGAAATCTGTTCCTCCCCTGTCTTTTTTCGCCGCGTTGGCGCGAATCCTGTCGTCGGCGGTAAAGTAACCCTCTCTTTCCGCGTAAACGGCAAGGGAGAAATTCAAACCAAAGACTTTATCATCAGTGGTCTGATGCCCGACATGGAAATCGACGAAGGAATTGATGACAGCCGCCTGATGTGGGCAGCCTTTGTCTCCAAAGCCCTTCTGCAGGCATATGAGGATGCCGGGTTTTACGCAGCTGAGCCTAATGCCACCCTGCGTGTCTACGGAGAAGAGGAATTGACCTTCGATGAAATGGAGGATCGAATCCTTTCCGTTGCCGCGGATATCGGACTGGAGGAATCGCACGTCAATCTAAACAAAGAATATCTTTCCACCGTGACGGATCCCGGCACGGAAATCATAGCTATTGTTACCGTGATCTGTTTGATTATAATCCTCTTTTCCGCTCTGGTGATCTACAGCATCTATTATGTAGGCGTGATCACCGACGTGCAGGAGATTGGCAAACTAAAGGCGCTGGGCGCTTCAAGACGCCAGATTGCCGGTATGTTTTACTGGCAGGGCACCATTGTATCCGCCTTTGCCATTCCTGCAGGGCTACTGATCGGATTTCTGCTGCCCTACCTCCTGTTTCCGCTTGTTTTATGGGCATATCGGAGCGGTTCTGCCATCAGCTCCTATTCCCGTGACGCAGTGGAAGCAGTTACCGGGCAGATTCACATGTTCTCCCTGCCCGTACTGTTTGCGGCGGCGGCAGCTTCCCTCGCCACAGTAGTTGTGTCTTTGCAAAAACCCATTCGGATGGCGAAAAAGGTCTCCCCGGTGGAGGCGATCCGCTATCAGGAAAACACAACGGACCAAAAAAGCCGCAAAGGTCATCATACGGTAAAGGTCTCTACTTTGACTTTTGCCAATCTGACGCGCAATAAAAGACGTACCGCCGTCACCATCCTCACCATGGGTTTAAGCTGTGTGCTCTTTATCTGTGTCTCAGCTGTCTTAAGCAGCGTCAGCGCAGAGGATATCGCCAGAAGAAATATTCCCAAGGGGGATTTTCGCATCTCTTTGGAGTATGCACATTATTTTGATAAGGAATATCCCGAAAACAATCTGGACAGTCTGGTGCAGAAAAATTATTTTAGTGACGCTTTCCTTTCGCAGTTACTCGCAATAGAGGGCGTAGAAAAAGTAGAACGCGCCCCCGGAATCATCCTCTCCTCCACGGATATGGAATCCGTCATGTATGAAGACTACGATGGCCGTCAGCCGCTCTCCTATTTTACCAGAGAGGATGTTGCCGAATTAAGCGCTTATCTGGAGCAGGGCAGCATCGACTATGACCGCATGACCGCCAACAACGAAATTGTCTGCACCCATGTTTACTCTTTTGAGCAGTACGGTCTTTCCATCGGCGATACGTTTTCTCTGACCCTCCATGACGGCAGCCGGGAAATTCCTTTTACGACCACACTTACTGCTCTGACACAGCCGGACAGCAACTTTTCTTTCCTGATCATGACGGAGGACACTTGGAACAGCCTGGGATTAACCTGCGATCCCACCACTGACATTTATCTGTATGCGGACGACGAACACTATGACAGCGTAAAAGAGTCTTTACTGGAACTGGTAGCAGTAAACGAATACTTCACTCTTTATGCCATGGATGTGGAACTGAAGATTGGACGCTCCGGAGTCGATCTGACAAGAAATCCTATCTACCTCCTGCTTTCATTGATCGCCGTGATTGGCTTTATCAATCTGATCAACACGATGATCACCAGCATTGTCACCAGGAAAAAGGAACTTGGTATCCTGCAGGCTCTGGGGCTTTCCGACAGCCAGCTCGTGCGCATGCTTTCCGGGGAAGGACTTGTCTTTACCGCAGGCACACTCCTGATCAGTCTGACACTTGGTAATTTCTTCGGGTATCTGTTTTACAAATGGGCAAAACAGGAACATTTTATGAGCATCAGCCGCTACCACTATCCGTTGTGGCAATCCATCTGCCTTGCTCTGGTTTTGCTTGGCGGACAGCTTCTGATTACTCTTTTTATCGGCCAAAAGATGAAAAAGGAAAGCCTGATTGAACGAATTAGAAATCAGGAATAGCCATATCATTTAGGAATGTTGTACAAAATCAAATACATTTTTCACATTGGATTGTGCAATAATACACAGGGTGTTATAATAAACGCAGACATATTGTTTGCGTTTATTTTTATAAAGGGGGGTCTTCCATGTCCAGAGAGCAGTACAGAGCAGCAAATTCCAGAATTTTTCCCGTTGTCATGATTATTCTCGGTTATTTTTTGATTACATTCCTGCTTGCGCTTGTAGCAGGACAAGGCTCCTGGAAAGTCTGGGTCCAGCTCATCTTTACGATTGCCGCCATTATTGTCAGCGTCACCGCTTTCCTGAAAGACAGAGAAATCAAGGCCTGTTCTATAGCGCTGATGGGCTCCTGCGCGCTTGCCTATGTAGTCATTGTCCTGTTCAACAATACCGTTGGCGTGTACGCCTACGTGTTTGCCCTGATTGTTGCTTCTATGGCCTTTCTTAACGTAAAGCTTACCATCTATGGCAACAGCGTAGCCATTATCGCCAATCTGCTGCGAATTATAATAAACAAATGCGATCTCACCTCATCCATCATAGATATGTTTTCTTTATTATTGCTGGCCGCCTCCTGTATTACCGTCACTCGCCTT
This sequence comes from Lachnospiraceae bacterium UBA7054, assembly GCA_002492725.1. Taxonomy (GTDB): domain Bacteria; phylum Bacillota; class Clostridia; order Lachnospirales; family Lachnospiraceae; genus UBA3282. The sequence continues at coordinate 9,597 of DLAF01000045.1, read as the reverse complement.
TTGATCCGATTCAATGAGGAAAACATGTCCTCCATTATGGAAGCTGCCAAGGCGCAGGAAACTACAAACCAGACCATGGCGCAGGTTGCAGACGATATTTCCGCTCACTTTACCGAAGCCATGAAGATGGTCGCTGAATTAAAAGAATGTATTGAAACCAGTAATTTTGCTATGGAAAATATTGCCGAAAGCACTGAGCTTACTGCCGAATCCATTCAGGAACAGGCCTCCATGTGCGTAGAAATACATGCTTCCTCCGACACTGCGGAAGGAGAGATCCGTTCCATGCTGGAAGCTTCCGACAGAACCATGCAGACCATCAACGAAGGCTCCGATGAAATCATGAAATTAAAAGAACAGGCTGAGAACGTGGCCTTAGCCAGTGACGTTACTGTACAGGTGATCTCAAAATTGACCGATCAGATCGGCAATGTGCAGGAGTTCATCGGCACCATCTTAAACATTGCCGGAAAAACCAATCTTTTGGCACTGAATGCCTCCATCGAGGCTGCCAGAGCAGGTGAGGCAGGAAAAGGCTTTGCCGTGGTGGCGGAAGAGATCAGACAGCTTTCCGCACAGACCAAGGAAGCCTCCAACAATATCACCACCATCATTCATAATCTAAACATGGGCGCACAGTCGGCAAACGAGAGTATTGAAGCCTCAGCCGCCTCCGTACATACGCAGAATGAAATGATTGACAGTATGCGCGCACGCTTTGACGATATCTATCAGGAGATGACTTCCCTTTCCTCCAAGGTAAAAAATACGGAGGCAAGCGTTAATACCATTCTCACCTCCACCGATACGATTTCTGAAAATATAACCCACCTCTCCGCAACCAGCGAAGAAGTGGCGGCTTCCTCCACCGAGGGCCTGCGCACCTCCGAAAAGTCTGTGGAGAATATGAACTGCTGTAAGGAAATTCTGGAGGAGATTGCCTCCCTCGCCCAAAAGTTGAAAGTAGGGTAAAATACAGAGAATGCCTGTATTTTGGGCATTCTCTTAGGTGAATTTTTCACCTTACCATTGTAGTATTGCGGATGCCCAGGTCAGCCCGCCCCCAAAACCGCTCATGGCAATTTTCGTGCCGGGCTTTAACAGTCCGTTTCGGTTCATTTCATCCAGAAGGATCGGTACACTTGCCGCTGAAATGTTTCCACAGTGATCCAGACTGATGGGAAACTTTTCCTCGGAAATATGGAGCCGCTTCGATACTGACTGAATGATGCGGATATTCGCCTGATGCAGGGCATAATAATCAATGTCTTCCGGCGTAAGTCCTGAAGCCTCAATGGTTTTTTGCAGGGAGGCTGGCACGGTGGTCACGGCAAACTTATATACTTCCTGCCCATCCATATGAACGTAAGCAATCTCCCGGTCACTCTTGATCAGTGGATTGTTGTTTGTGCGGCCAAGGCAGGCAAGCACATCACCCTTTGCCCCGTCGCTGCCCTGATCAAAGGCAAGCATGCCGTACTTTTCATCCCCCCGCACGACGGCTGCGCCCGCGCCGTCCCCAAAGAGCACACAGGTGCTTCTGTCACTCCAATCCACAATCTTTGAAAGTGTCTCCGCTCCCAAGATAAGCGCCGTCCGATAAAGGCCCGCCTGTATGTAGGCATTGGCGATATTTAAAGCAAACATAAAGCCTGAACAGGCCGCGTTGACGTCAAAGGCCACTGCATTCTTTGCTCCAATCTGTGCCTGTACTTCACAGGCGCAGGCAGGCGTCACATAATCCGCCGACACGGTCCCCAAAATAATCAGATCAAGCTCCTCTGCGGTCACGCCCGCATTCTCAAGCGCCCTTTTCGCCGCCTCCACGGACATACTTGCCGTAGTCTCCGCCTTCGCCAGATGCCGCTTTTTGATTCCCGTCCTGCTGCTGATCCACTCGTCGGAAGTGTCCATGATCTTTGCCAAATCGTCGTTTGTCACTACCGCTTCAGGAAGACAGCTTCCCGTTCCTATGATTCTTGTCTTCATATCAGTCCTCTTCTCATCCCGCAGTGAACGCTCGCGAAACCTTCGGTTTCTCTCGCTGTCGGGCATTCGCCCTATCCATGCGTAATCTGAAAAAATTGTCAGCAAGCTGCCATTTTTTCATCTTATGTCTGCGCACTGCTCATTTCACACATTATTTCCCTCACATGCTCCAGCTTCGTCGCCCGATACGCATTTGCGCCGCAAAAGAGCAGGGCGTCGTCCACCTTCCCGGTCACCGCATTGATGAGAGCGTCCGTAATACAGTAGGGCGTTTCCGCCCCTTTGCATGTGCTGATGCAAAGATGACATTTCTCATGCGGAATCTGCCCTTCCTTCGCCCTTTTCATAAAGGGATTGAGGATCGCGCGGCCAGGCATTCCCACGGGACTCTGCACAATGACAATGTCTTCCTTTTTGGCATCAATATAAGTCTGTTTATAGGCCTCGGCCGCGTCACATTCGTAAGTCGTCACAAAGCGGGTTGCCATCTGCACGCCTGACGCGCCAAGCTTCAAATAATGTTCCATATCGGCGCGCTCGTAAATGCCGCCCGCCATGATCACGGGAATGTCTGCGCCATGTTCCGCTGCCGTCTCATTCACCAGCGCGATGATGGCCTTAACTTCCTCGTCATAATGAAGCCCCTCGATATCTGCAAGCTGCTCCTTGTGAAATCCCAGATGTCCGCCCGCAAGAGGCCCCTCAATCACCACGGCGTCAGGCAGGCGGTTGTATTTCTTCCACCAATAACGCATAATGACCTGTACGGATTTTACACTCGACACGATGGGAAGAATCTTTGTCTTCGTGTCGCCCACCAGCTTCGGCAGATCCATCGGCAGTCCCGCACCGGATATAATCAAATCGATCCCTGCCGACACTGCCGCCTTGACGTAATCCTCATACCTTCTGGTTGCCACCATGATGTTGACGCCAAGAATCCCGCCCTTCGCAAGTTCTCTGGCCTTTTTGATTTCCGTGCCGATAGCCCGCAGATTCGCGCCAATCGGATCCGTGTCAAAATCAGGCTCCCTGTAACCGATCTGCGCCGTGGAGAGCACGCCGATACCACCCTCGGCCGCCACTGCACCCGCAAGAGAAGAAAGGCTCACGCCCACGCCCATGCCGCCCTGAATAACGGGCACTCTCGCAGTCAAATCCCCTATTGTAAGGGGCTTTACTTCTACCATACGTTTCTCTCTTTCTCAAGCAATTGCAAAGGTAAGCTCCGCCTGTGTCACCAACTTCCCATCCACATAGGCTTTCGCCTGCCCCATGCCGATTGGTCCCTTGATTTTTACGATCTCCGTCTCCAGCGTGAGCACATCGCCCGGCACGACCTTGCCCTTGAATTTTGCGTTGTTGATACCCGCAAAGTAAGCCGTCTTACCCTTAAATTCAGGCTGGCTTAAGATTGCTACCGCACCCGTCTGCGCAAGCGCCTCCACAATCAGCACGCCCGGCATCACCGGCTCCTTGGGAAAATGTCCCGCGAAAAAGGGTTCGTTATAGGACACACATTTCTTAGCGACTACCCGTTTTCCTTCCTCCAGCTCCTCGATGGTGTCAATCAGCATAAAGGGCTGTCTGTGGGGAATGATTTCCATAATTTCCTTTGCACCCATGAGTGACATTTTGTCTTCCTCCTTTATTCTCAGATCGGAAAATCTTCGACTTCTTCGCTTTCAGGTCTGCCATCCGTAAATTCTTTACACTATTCGTGGAATTTCTTCACAACCAGGCTCGCATTGTGCCCGCCAAAGCCCAACGAATTGGACAGGGCATACTCGAAATCCATTTGGCATGCTTCCTTGCAGTAGTCAAGATCGCACTCCTCGTCGGGCACCTGATAGCCCACCGTGCGGTGGATATAGCCTTCCTGTAATTCCTTTACGCAGGTAACAAACTCAATTGCACCCGCCGCTCCCAAAAGATGCCCCACCATGGACTTGGTGGAATTGATCTTGATATCCTTTGCATGATCGCCAAAGAGCAGCTTGATCGCCCTCGTCTCAAACAGATCATTGTGATGCGTGCTGGTTCCGTGTGCATTGATATACGTGATATCATCCAAATTCAGGCCCGCATCCTTTACCGCATACTCCATCGCCTTGGCCGCGCCCGCGCCATCTTCCGCGGGAGAAGTAATATGATAAGCGTCGGAAGAACAGCCATAGCCTGCCACTTCCGCGTAAATCTTTGCACCTCTTGCCTTCGCGTGCTCTAACTCCTCCAACACCACGATGCCCGCACCCTCGCCCATTACAAAACCACTGCGTTCCTTATCAAAAGGAATGGAACAACGCCCCGGATCCTCAGAAGAAGTCAAAGCCGTCAGCGCGGAAAAGCCGCCGATCCCGATAGGACATACACTACCCTCGGTGCCGCCCGCCACCATTACTTCCGCGTCACCATACTGGATCGTTCGAAACGCCTCGCCAATTGAATTCGTCCCGGTGGCACAGGCCGTCACCACATTAATGCTCTTTCCCTTTAATCCAAACTGAATGGACACATTACCCGCCGCCATGTTAGAGATAGTGAGCGGCACAAAAAGCGGCTCGATACGGGAAGGCCCCTTCTCCAACAGTCTGCTGTGAGAGCGCTCCATCGCCTGCAAGGAACCTGTGCCGGAACCGACCGCCACGCCCACGCGATAAGGATCTTCTTTTTCCATATCAATGCCGGCATCCTCCAACGCTTCCTTCGTCGCCGCTACCGCATACTGCGAAAACGGCTCCATTCTCTTGGCCGCCTTGAAATCCATGTAATTCTTGCCGTCAAAATCCTTGACCTCCGCCGCAAGCTTACACTTAAACTCGGAGGCGTCAAACTTTGTAATCGGAGCAAAGCCTGTCTTTCCTTCCTTTACGCCCGCCCAAAACTCATCTACACTTAATCCAATCGGAGTAATCGCCCCCATACCTGTCACTACCACTCGTCTGCTCATAATTTCTCCTTTCCTTTCGCGGTTTCCAGACTCGCAAACCCGCGCTTCGCGCTCAATGTCCGATTTCATCGGACGTTTGCTCGTTAACGCCGCCGAAAAACAAATGCCGCTTCGCGTCGCTTGTTTTCCTTTCGCGGCTGTTAGATTGCCATCCCTCCATCGACAGAAATCACCTGTCCGGTAATATATCCCGCCTTATCGCTTGCAAGAAACGCCACCGTCTCCGCGATATCTCTCGTCGTCCCCACTCTCTTTAAAGGAATCTGCGCAAGAGTTGCCTCTTTCGCCGCGTCTGTCATGGCCTGCGTCATATCCGTATCAATAAATCCCGGCGCCACCGCATTGACCGTGATATTCCTGCTTGCGAGCTCTCTTGCCATGGACTTGGTCAGCCCGATCACGCCCGCCTTGGACGCCGCATAATTGGCCTGTCCCGCATTGCCGAGCACACCGGATACCGAGGAGAGATTAATAATCCTGCCTGCCTTCTGCTTTAAAAAAGGGCGGTACATGTGTTTGATCGTATTAAAAGTCCCCTTTAGGTTCGTGTCAATGACCGCATCAAAATCTTCCTCTGTCATCTTGATCATCAGATTGTCTCTGGTAATACCCGCATTGTTTACCAGAATATCAATGTGACCAAATGCCGCCAGCATATCTGTTATCATCTTCCCGCAAGCCTCGTGATCCGCCACGCTGCACTGCACCGCAGCCGCTTTTCTTCCCATCGCTTCGATCTGAGAAACGACTTCCTTGGCCTTCTCCTTCGAGCCATTGTAATTTACGATGACATCCGCGCCGTATTCCGCCAGCGTCAGCGCAATCTCCCGCCCGATACCGCGTCCCGCGCCCGTCACGAGCGCTACTTTTCCTGTCAGCATTATCTTTTTACCTCCTCAAGCTTCTCCAGATCCTCCACCTTTTCGATATTGATCACCTTCATATCCCGATTGATCTTCCGCATGAATCCGGAAAGCGTTTTGCCCGGTCCAATCTCCACAAAAGTGTCCGCGCCGTCGGCAATCATCCGCTCTACGGTCTGCTGCCACTTCACGGAAGAGGAAACCTGTTTTTCCAAAAGCGGCTTCACATCCGCCTTATCCTTCACATAATCCGCTGTCACGTTGGCGATATAAGGAATGGCAATATCATGGATCTTAACCTGCTCCAGTTCCTTCGCCAGCTTTTCGCCTGCCCCCACAAGGAGCGGAGAATGAAAAGGGCCGCTCACATTCAAAGTTACGCATCTCTTGGCGCCTGCTTCCGTCAGCTTCTCCACCGCCGCCTGCGCCGCAGCCTCCTCGCCTGTGATCACGATCTGACCGGGGCAGTTGTAATTTGCGATCGTTACCATTCCCGGAGTCTCCTCGCAGATCTTTTCGATCACAGCCGTATCCAGACCCAGCACCGCCACCATCGCGCCGCCGTTTGGCACCGCCTCCTGCATATAGATGCCGCGCTTTCTTACCACTTTAAAGACGTCCTCGGGACTCATCACACCGCTAGCCACAAGCGCGCCATACTCGCCAAGGCTTAAGCCTCCTGTCACATCGGGTTTCACACCCTTCTCCTCAACGGCCTTTAACATCGCGACCTCCGCCGCCAGCATGGCAATCTGCGTGTATTCCGTTATGTTGATCTGCTCGTTCTCCTCAAAACACAGCGCCGCCACATCCAGACCGCTTGCTTTACCCGCCAGCTCAAACATCTCTTTACAGACCGGGATCTGCTCATAAAAATCCTTCGCCATCCCCACATACTGCGCTCCCTGTCCCGGAAACATAAAAGCGATTTTACCCATAAGTATCTTTCCTCCTCCAATTAGTTTGAAATTCAAAGTATTTATTTGAGAAAAAGGAGAATGCCAAGAATAGACATTCTCCGCCAAAATCTTCCATTAAGCCTTGCCATGCAACAGAGACTCCGCCTGCTCCATGATCTCGTTAATCATCTCCGCACAGGTCATTTCTTCCTTGATCATGCCCGCAATCTGACCTGCCATCAGCGTCCCGTTCACGGTATCACCCTCCACCACCGCCTTGCGCAGCGCGCCCAGCGTCAGGTGCTCCAGCTCCTCAAAAGGAGCGCCGGCTTTCTCAAGCTTTAAGTACTCTCTCGTCATAGTATTGCGAATCTGACGGACCGGGTGGCCATGCGTCATTCCTGTCACCTCGGAGTCTATGTCCTTTGCCGCCAGAATCTTTTTCTTATAATTCTCGTGCACAATGGATTCCTTCGCCACCACGAAACGGGTGCCCATCTGCACCGCCTCCGCGCCCAGCATCATCGCCGCAGCAAACCCTCTGCCGTCCGCAATGCCGCCCGCCGCAATCACGGGAATGCTCACCGCATCCACCACCTGCGGCACCAGCGTCATGGTCGTCGCCGATCCGATATGACCGCCGGATTCCGTTCCCTCCGCAATCACCGCATCAACGCCCGCTCTCTCCATCATCTTTGCCAGCGCCACGCTCGCAACCACAGGCGCCACCTTGATGCCCGCCGCCTTCCAATCCGCCAGATACTTGCCTGGATTGCCTGCGCCGGTCGTCACCACCTGCACGCCCTCCTCGACAATCACTTTCGCGATTTCATCCGCCTCGGGATTCATCAGCATCACATTGACGCCGAAGGGCTTTTTCGTCAGCTCTTTTGTCTTCTGAATCTGCTCCCTGACAAAAGATGCCGGTGCGCCGCCCGCGCCGATGATACCAAGACCGCCCGCCTCGGACACCGCTGCCGCCAGATGATACTCGGCTACCCATGCCATACCGCCCTGGATGATCGGATATTCAATCCCCAAAAGCTCCGTAATTTTTGTCTTCATTCGATATCCTCTGCGTTCGCAATCTTTTCATGAAACGGCTTACGCCTCAACGCCCTTACCCTTCATGTACTCTACAACAGCGCCGACCGTCGTAATCTGCTCCAGATCCTCGGAGGGAATCTCCACACCGTACTCCTCCTCAAACGCCATCACCAACTCAAACAGATCCAGAGAATCCGCACCCAGATCCTCCTTGAAAGAAGATTCCTCGGTGATCTCCACGCCGTCCAAATTTAACTGCTCCTGAATGATCTCGATAACTCTCTCTAACATTTCTCTGTTCTCCTTTTCACCAATAAAATAGTTTGACATTCAAAGTATATGTCCTGCCTTGTCGTTTGTCAATCCTATTTTTACGGATTCTTACTATTTTGTCAATCACTTTGCAATAAATATTTTTCAAAATACAGAACAAAGACTATTTTCCTGCTTGACCTTGCCCCTGGGACATAGCTTACGCTATATGTGAAAAGAATTTTATAAAGTTTTGCAATCACCAAAAGCAGCAGGAGATTTTAATAAAATGTTAAAGCAGCTTATTAAACTACACAAAATCCTTTTCATGATAGCGGTTTTATTTACTTTCCTATCGGTTATTTTAAATTTATGCAGGAACAAATTTTTAGCGCGCCTGATGGACTTTCTTGAAACTACGGACTTTGTTTATTTTGAAAATAAAATAGGCATGTTCTATGCGGTCAGAATCTTTATTGTTTTTATATAGGCAATCAGCGAATATTTGTCATTTTATCTGTCCTCCTATACTTGCGAAATTTTTGCACATGAAATACGGATGCGTTATGCCAACTGCTATTTTGAGAAGTGCGGTTTAAGTAACATCATAAATATTTAAGAAAAAGAATCGGGTATATGGCAGAAACATCGGACATAAATGATTCATAAAAATTTTGCTGCATAAGCGGTTATAAAGTAAGCGCCTAATTTCGGGGTATACCCCTGAAAATCTATCCCGGATCTCATGGTAGAAATCCAGAACGCAAGTGTTTTACTCTATTTTACATTGCACAGTTCCTTCACACTTTCATTCCACGGAGCTGGTTTTTCGAGTTCTTCATCTGACATATCCTTGTCAGGTTCGAGACCTGGATTGCGATACTGACGGCCTCCTTCACGTTCTTCATCTGACATATCCTTGTCAGGTCTTTGTTCAAACAGGAAATTCAGATATTTGTATAGATCCAGACCATAGGCTTTTGCCATCTCAACAATGGTGAGATACCGCGTGTTTGCCTGCGCACCTTCCGGCGTATCAGAGAACAACCGGTTTTTACGTCCTGCTGTCACAGGACGGATGCTGTTCTCGCTCAGGTTATCACTAAAGCTGCGACGGCCATCTTCTAAGTAGGTCATCAGGCAGTCTTCCCGATTCCTGATATAGGTGATTGCCTTTTTGAGTTTTCCGTTACTGCCGGGATCTGCTTGTTTTAACCACGCCAAAAAGCCCTCAATAACCGGTTTTTCGTCTTTGAGGCGGCGTGTGTATATCTGCTTATAGCCAAGACCTTTTTCTCTATAGGAACGTTCATATGCAAACAGTTTTTCGCAATAGAGAAATCCCCGGACTGCAGGATCGGTATAATCCTTATCCATTCCTTTTGGTATGGAGTCCAAAAGATATCTGCGGATATGCGCAAAACAACAACAGCGGTTTGTTTCCTGCACTTTGTTGTAGCCCTGATATCCATCGGCCATCAGATAGAATCCGGGAGGGATTCCATTCAGGAACCTTCCTGCATTTTCTCCTGCTCTCGTAGGAGTGTAATTATAGAGGATGATAGGATTCAGACCATCCTCTCCGGTACGGATCACC
>DLAF01000042.1 GCA_002492725.1 Lachnospiraceae bacterium UBA7054 | reverse complement strand
CCCATGGCGCGCAAACCAAAAAAGCCGCCCGGTAACTGCCATTAGTCAGTCGCCGGACGGCTTAATGCGTTTTATGTATTCTGTGTTCTCCACGTTTCCAGGAGGGAGAAAATGACTTCCTCCATCTGTTTCGCGGTATAGGTCTGTGGGAAATACTGTTTCAGCCTGTCATTTTTAAGCGTCACCTGCACAGGCGCGGGCCTCTCCTCCGTCAGAATGGCATCCATCACATTCCTGTCAAGTTTTTCCTCCTGGCTGTACTTTTTCAGGCGTTTCGCCTGCTCCAGCGAAGGGACAGCCTGTAATTCCCCCATAATCTCCATAAGTTCCCCCTGCTGCTCCTGCGTCAGATAGGACAGTTCCACGGCAGGGTTAAAGGACAGCTTTTTATCGTCCACCATCTGGAGCAGTTCCGGGAGAAGTTCTGTCAGCCGGATAAACCGGTGGATGTTGCGGGCGCTGTCATTGGAATTTTCACTCAGCGCATCCACGCTGTACTTCTCGCCAAGTTGTCGAGAAGTGTCCTTCACGCCCTGATGCTTCAATGCGTCCAGCTTCATCTTATACGCCCATGCCTTTTCGCTGGGGAACAGGTTTTCCCGCTGGATGTTGCTGTCCACCATGAACAATACCGCTTCATCATCATCCAGTTCCCGCACGATCACCGGCATCGTAGTTTTCCCTGCCAGTTCCGAAGCATGTCTGCGCCTGTGCCCGGCAATCAGTTCATAGCCGCCCTCCGCACGGGGCCTTGCAATGCCGGGGACAAGGACGCCATGTATCCTGATGCTTTCCACCGTATCCTGCATGGTTTCATCATCCAGCACCTTAAATGGGTGGTCTTTAAAGGGAAACAGTTCTGTAAGCGGGATTTCCTGCACGTTCCCGCTGCCTCCTGCCTCCGCAGGATTCCCAGCGGAGAACAGGTCATCAAATTTAGTCACCTGGATATTTTTTGCGCTGCTTTTCATCCCATCATCACCTCTTTCGTCAGTGCGGCATAAGCGGCTGACACTTTACCGGCGGGGTCATGGAGATAGATGCTCTTGCCCTCCGCACTGGTTTCCGCCGCCCGCACGGAGAGGGGGATAATGCTGTCAAATATCCGCAGCTTCCCGTCATAGTTCATGTGCAGAAGCTCCACAATATCCCTTGCGTAGTTGGTACGCATATCCGCCATTGTGACCACTATCCCTGCTATGGAAAGGCGCGGGTTGATCTGCCGCCTGACTTTCGCAATCGTGCGGATAAGCTGCTCCAATCCTTTTATGGAAAGGTACTGTGCCTGTACGGGGATAATAACCTGATCCGCCGCCGCAAGCGCATTGATGGTCAGCATACCAAGCGAAGGCATACAATCCAGGATAACCGCATCGTATTCCTCACGCACTGTATTCAGGTACTGCCGCAGGATGGTCTCCCGGCTCATGGTGTTGACCAGAGTAACCTCCATGCCGGCCAGTTCAATGTTTGCCGGGAGCAGGTCAACACCCTCCGCATGGTGGAGAATCCCGCTTCCGGGCGGAAGCGGCTTGTCCGTGATTATCCCGCCCAGGATAGCCGAAAGCGTGGTTTCCATCTGGTCGGGCTGCTGGTATCCCAGGCTGGCGGTCATGGAACCCTGCGAATCCACGTCCACCAGAAGGACGCGCCTGCCCTCACGGGCAAGGCCGATCCCGATACTGATGGAACTGACTGTTTTTGCACAGCCCCCTTTTTGGTTACATAAACAGTAGATTGTTGCACCCATACTCACACCGCCTCTCTCACCCGGACAGTCAGGCCGTCCAGCCGTATATTTTTATGGCCTACCAGATAGTAGTCCTTTCCGTCATGCTCCACGCTTGTCCACACCCAATAAGGCACTTCCTGATAATCGTCTTTTATCAGCGCCTCAATGCCGCTCCCACTGGTGTAATAATGACCGCCTTTTGTCTCATACCTTCCGCTCCGGTTCTTATGCAGGCGGCTTGTTTCTTTTACCGGGCGGGAAAGATATGCAATCCTGCCCGTCACGTCCGAAAGTTTCTCCATGATCTCCCTAAGTTCGGTCTGAAGAAAAAGCTGCTGCCCGTCCTCATAGTCAATATGCAGCCCGCTCAGATCATCGTAATCGTCATATGTAGACAGCCTCAGCAGGCTCCTGATACTTCCATTCAGCTTTTGGGTTTCCTTTAATACCATGTTTAAATCTGCCATATTTATACCGCCTTTCCATCGCATATCCCGGCTTCCTCTTTCACTGCCGTAATCCCTTTCGGGTCAGACCATACCCGGCCTGTCCTCTCTACCACAAGTTTTCCATCCTGCAAGGTTACGGACACCCTGTCGCCAACGGCAAACCCCATATCACGCAGCCACTTTCCCTGCATCATAATCATTGGAACCGTAATGTCTTTACCGTTTCCCCTTGCTCTGTATACCGTCATTTCTCTTGACTTCATTAGTGCCTCCTTTTCGCCTGAATTTGAAGAAATAAAAATAAGCATAACCGGTGAAAGCCGCTTGTTTCCTAGCTTTTCTAAGGTTATGCTTATTATAACTCAGGCGTTCACATAGACAATATGAGAACCATCATAAAAGATAGTTTCTTTTGTACCTCGACATTATAGTGCTTTCCCGTACTGCCTTTTGCCAAAATATCTAAGCGAATGTCCCGCCCTCCAACTATAGGACTTTGCAATTCCCGCTGCCCTACAACACTTATGACTTGGATATCGTCCTTTTTCAGTATAATCTTTAACAGAAGCTCTGCCGCTTCTATTTCGGATGACAGCAGGCCCGACAAATTGGGATCACATAACGGATAACCTACCCTATCCAGCATCAAATTTTCCTTGCACCTCGCTGCCGAATATGCTATATTATAGGCAGAAAAAGGGAAAGCCATAGATGCGGCTACCCTCAACAATAACGAAACCGATGCTTTACAGCATCAGGCCGTCACTATTGCGGTAGTGGCGGCTATTTTCTGCCCTTGAAGACTGTATAACACAGCCCGATAAGGGTGACAATGAATATTCCAAACTGGATTACATCCGAATATGTAATATACATTGGCCTCCCTCCTTTCTTTCGTCTGGAGGGTTAGCCCCTCCGAAATGGAGGGTAGCCGCCTTTGGCTCTATGGTTTTCCCATGTCATGACTTTAACATAATTTCCACAATATGACAAGGTATAACGATCAATTATAAACGTAATTTCAAAAATAACTAGGAAAAATAGTGCTGTAACGCCCAGCGCAAGCCCCGTGAATTTAGCGCTTACGAAATATCATGAAACAAGTCGGAGGAGATTTAATACATCTCCTCCGACGGTCCCTTCCTTCCATACCCGGCAATCACCGCTACCGCCAGGATTACCAGCATACACAGGGAATAATAATTCACAAAGGGCACCGAACCGGGCGCGACGGCAGTCCCCTCGCCAAACTGGGCCGTAAGCTGCGCCGGGATGACGCAGTGCACGGTCCATGGCGCCAGAAAGCAGAATACGCAGCCGGTGCAGTCCATCAGATTCGCCCGACGGTATCTGTTCACGCCCGCCTTTTCTCCAATCTCATGGATCAAATCACCAAGCGCTACGATTGCCACTGAGATAACACCCGTTACCATGCTTAAAATCCCCACCGACAGCACAATGGTCGCCTCCGTACTGCGCTCCGTTTTGGCAAGCCGCGAAAGCAGCGTGCCCACATCCTCAAAGAAACCGCTGCATTCCAGCACCCCCAGAAGGGCAAACACGCCGATCAGCATCGCCACCGTTCCCACCGTCCCGGTAACGGCCTCTATCATTACACCCGTTACGGAAAAGCCGCCGGGAAAGGCGATGAGATCCTCCACCCGATAAATACCGGAAACAAGCCCAGCGGCAATTCCCGAAAGGATTCCCCATGACAGCGCTGTGATCAAATGTTTTCTCATCATGCACAGCACAATGATCACCACTGGCACCACCAACATAATGAGGCTCTGCGGTTTTGCAATAGCATCCATTATTTCACTTCCTGAAGCGCCGTCTTCTGTCTTTGCAAACAGCAGAAATAAGAGCAGCGCCCCTGCCGCTGCAGGCAGGCTGTAGCGCATTCTGGTCTTCACCACAGTCCCCAGATCCGCGTGCTGCGTAGCGGAGGAAGCAATCGTGGTATCTGAGATTGGCCCCAGATTATCGCCGAAAGCTGCACCCGACACGATGGCGCCTATCATAAATTCCGGCGACGCGCCCGCCATTACCCCCACGGGAAACAGGATCGGAATCACCACGAAATACGTGCCCACTGAAGTTCCCGTGGCAAAGGCCAGCAGACAGGTGATCAGAAAGCCTGCCGCCACGAACAGTCTACCCGTAAAACCTGCATCCACCACATAAATCGCAATCGTCTGCACCACGCCGCTGGCCGAAATCAACTTGCCCGAAACCGCTGCCAGGATCACCGCCAGCACTATCACGCCGAACATCGGCTTGCCAAGACCGTGTACCAGCGCCTCCCCATATGCCTTTTCGTCTTTTGTAAAAACAACACCCGTTATTAGCGCTGCAAAAAAGGCAAGCACATAACCGTTTACGTTGGACTGGCTGACTGCCGCCCACAGAATCATCGCTGCCGCCACGATTAACGGCGCCAGACTGCCCACTTTACCGAAGCGGTACTCAATCTTCTTCATTCTCTGCTTCATCCTTTCCCAAAATTCCCGTCCTTTTGCTTTCCCTGTTCCGAATCACCTGTCTGTACTCCCGCCGCAATACGCTGCTGTAACAAGCTGCGCGGCCGGCTACAATAGCGCCCGCAGTTCCCCGTGGATCTTTCCATTGGAAGCCACAACGCTTCCCCGCTTCGAAAAGACCAGCGGTTCTCCGTCAAAATCCGTCACCGCTCCTCCTGCTTCCCTGACCAAAAGCTGTCCGGCTGCAAAATCCCACGGGCTTAAGCGCGGTTCAAAAAATCCCCCGGTACGCCCGCAGGCCACGTAAGCCAGGTCCATGGCCGCCGTCCCCGTCCTGCGGATGTCCTGCGCCCTGTCAAACACACGGCGGATCCGCTCAAAATTGTTATCCGCCAACTCCCTGTCATAGGGTGAAGTGCCCACGGTAATGATCGTCGTACTGAGCGTTTCGGCCTCCGATACATGAATCGGCCTGTTATTTAAGAAACTTCCCTTCCCCTTCTGTGCATGATAGACATCTTCCCGATACGGGTCATAGATGACACCTAACGTAATTTCCCCCTTTTCATACAGGGCAAGCGATATCACGCTATGCTGATAATCGTGGATCAGGTTGGTTGTACCGTCGATCGGGTCAAGGATCCAGTATATGTCCCCGCTCATCTCGTGCAGACCTTCCTCTTCCCCCAAAAACTGAATCCCCGGAAAGCGGTTCTCCAACTCACGGGCCAGAAAATTCTGGATATCGGTGTCCACCTGTGTCACATAATCCGACCGCCCCTTGGTCGCAATATGTCCGGCCATCTCCCGGTTTGCCACAAAGACCTTTGTCTCCTTTACCAGTGCAATGATTTCCTCAATTTCCATGAGATGTTCCTCCCCTTGTACCGATTGTCTAAGAGCGGACTGATGTTTTCCCGCATCAGCGAAACCTCTCCAAAAGTTTGATTCCATCTTATAACAGGCCGACTAAAACTGCAAGTCCGATTCCATCCTGCGCCGCCGGCCAAAACCGCAAGTCCGATTCCATCCTGCACCGCCGCATAAAAACGCGGTACGGACAATCACCGATGGCAATTATCCGTACCGCAACCCCTTTTACACTGCCTGCAAATCCTACTCTATGTGAAAGTAACACTTTACAGGTCAATATTTATACGAATTGTAAAACTACATTTCGTAGTCTATATTAATATTAACAACCCCAGACAAAAAAGTCAATACCGATTTACGATTCCTGAAATATTTCCATAAAAAGCAGTGAATATTATCACGCCTTTATCATTTTGATCCACCCTATCATTCATTTCATGCAAACGCTCCCTGATCAACTAAGCGTACTTACCTGTTTACGGTCCGACTTTCATCTCCCGCAGCCGCCCCACGATCTCTTTCAATGTCTCCGCCGTCACATCGATCTCTTCCCTCGTAGTCTCCTCCGAGAGGGTAAGGCGCAGTGCACCGCGGGCCAAGTCGTTTGGCAGACCGATGGCCGCAAGCACGTGAGAAGGCTCTGACGCGCCCGAAGCGCAGGCGGAACCGCCTGAGGCGCAGATTCCTTGCTGATCCAGGAGAATGAGCAGAGACTCCCCCTCGATATCGCGGAAACAGAAATGGGCGTTACCGGGAAGTCTGTCCTGTCTGTGGCCGCTTAGTCTTGTATCCGGGATCTTTGCTAGCACGCTGTCGATCAGGTGATCCCGCAGGGCGCTTATCCGCTCCATCCGCTCAGGCAGAGTCTCCCCCGCAAGCTCTGCCGCCTTCCCGAACCCCACAATGCCCGGCACGTTCAGGGTGCCTGCCCGCCGTCCCCGCTCCTGCGCACCGCCGTGCAGAAGCGGTAAAAGCCGCAGATTTTCCCGACAGTAGAGGATGCCCACCCCCTTTGGCCCGCCCAGTTTATGTCCGCTGGCGGAAAGCAGGTCGATCCCCAACTCCTGTACAGGAAGGGGCACATGGCCGTAAGCCTGCACTGCGTCCGTGTGAAAGAGCGCTCCCTTCTCATGAACGATCCCGCTAAGCGCCGCAAGGGGCTGCAAGGTGCCGATCTCATTGTTGGCCACCATTACGGAGACCAGAATCGTGTCCGGGCGCATTGCCCGCTTCAGGGTCCCTGGCATCACCTTCCCATCCTCTTCCACGGGCAGATATGTGACGGAAAAACCCTGCCTTTCCAGATACTGACAGGTATGCAGGACGGCATGGTGCTCGATGGCGCTTACAATGATATGCCTGCCTCTGTCGGCATAAGTCTCCGCCACGCCGCGCAGCGCCCAATTATCCGACTCCGTGCCGCCACTCGTAAAATAAATTTCCGTCGGCTTTGCGCCAATCAGGGCAGCTGCCCGCTCTCTGGCCAGCCTTACCGCCCGCTTCGCCTCCCCCGCAAAGCCATAGATGGCCGAGGGGTTTGCGTATGTCTCACAGAAAAAGGGGAGCATCTCCTGTAAGACCTCCTCCTTCATCCTGGTTGTTGCCGCATTGTCTAAATAAATTCGGTTTCTTATACTTGGTTCCATCCCGCCGCTTCCCTCCGCCATAAGGCCCTCTCTGTCTCTGCACAGACATTCCCCAGATGCCTCTTTACGGCCGCCGTCAGAGCACCGCCCGTATCCTCTCAAGCGCCGTACGCAAAATCTTCCTCGGGCAGGCCGCATTGACGCGCTGAAAGCCCGCGCCGCCCGCACCGAACATAGTGCCGGCGTCCAGCCACAGCTTCGCCTCATGGATCATCTTATGCTCCAAAGCCGCTTCCGTCAAGCCAAGCCCCCTGAAATCCAACCACACCAGGTAGGTGCCCTCATGCGCTATCATACGCACGCCGGGAAGATTCTCCTCCACGTAGCACCCGATAAAGGCGATATTGTCCGCCACGTAGCGCATCATCCCCTGATACCATTCCTCGCCCTGTCTGTAGGCCGCCTCGCAGGCTACCTGTCCCATAATATTTAGCTCGCTGACGCCCGCGGCGTACACGCAACTGCAAAAACGCTTCCGCAGATCCTCGTTTGGAATAAAGATATTGGAAAGATTCAGGCCCGCCAGGTTAAAGGTCTTGCTGGGGGACGTACAGATGACGGAGCGCTGCGCATACGCTTCTTTCAGCGTTGCAAACACATGGTGTTTCCCCTGAAAGGCGAAGTCGCCGTGGATCTCGTCGCTGACCACGATCACCTGATGCCGCATGCAAAGGTCTCCCAGGCGGATCAGCTCTTCCTCTGTCCACACCCTGCTCACGGGATTATGGGGACTGCAGAGGATGAACAGCTTCACCCGATGCTCAATCAGCTTCTTTTCAAAATCATCAAAATCAATATGAAAGCGGTTATCCTCCCCGAGGTACAGGGTGTTCGTGACCATCTTTCTGCCGTTGTCGCGGATAACGCTCTCAAAGGGATAGTACACCGGCTGCTGGATCAGCACGGCGTCCCCCGGCTCCGTATAGGCCAAAACCGCCATCGCCAACGCAAAAACCACTCCCGGCGTCTTTACCAGCCAGGACTTCTCCACCGCAAAACCGTGATGACGCAGCATCCAGTCCCGCACGCTCTCAAAATACCCGGGAATCTCCTCCGTATAGCCGAAAATGCCATGGTCGATACGCTCCCTCATGGCGTCCAGCACATAGGAAGAGGTCATAAAATCCATATCCGCCACCCACAGGGGCAGCACATCCTCGGGCATTCCGTACTCGGCTGCGCAGTCGTACTTGATACAGCCCGTCCCCTTTCTTTCGATCACTTTATCAAAGTCCAGATTCCGCTCCGCCATCGCCCATCCTCCGCGTTTTCCTTCTCCCCCGGGTACGATACCATTATAGCAAAATCCCCCGTATTTTCCAATATTCCCTTTCCAAATCCCATCTGCCCCGTCTCCACCGGGAATCCGCCGAACGCCAGGCGCATCACAGACCGCGAACGACAACATATCAGACAGCGCAGCAAACGACAGCATATCAGACGGCGCAGCGAACGGCACAACAGGCGGTATAAATGCGTATGAGCGGCTGCACCGCACAGCCGCTCATACCATCCCCTTTTACACTGCCGTCATCTATTTCCGAAGGATGCCGCCGCATCCCGGTATAGAGACCGATTTTATCACCCGCAATTAGTGCGGGCAAGGCTCATATGTAATCTTTCTAATCAAATCACCACGAATAACTTGCCCACACCTGACGCAGCGCTCCGCGTTGTAGATCCTCATCTCACAACTGCCGTCCGAATAGGGATGATGCTCACCCAATTCGCCGGACACATAAGAATGATTGCAATAAGGCTCCACGCCCTCATCTTCAAATACAGGGTAGACATTACCCTCTTCATCAACAAACTGTTTTTCATAGATGAGTTCCATTTCTTTCCCTGTTTCACCATCCTGTACTGCTTTCCAATCCGTACCGCCAGGCGCAAACACAGCAAAGTCATTATCTAACACAAACTCAACATCTTCCTGCGTTGCCTCTTCCGGCAAAACCTCAGAATATCCATCTCTATAGGCAAACACTGTCATCGAATTCCCCAAAATCAGCGCTGCCACCAGCGCACCCGTCGCCAACCGATTCCATTTCTTTTTCATCGCTAGATTTTCCACCCTTTCTCTGATCTCATTTGTATGACTGCCGAATCCGGCCTTCCAGCTCACTTCAGGCCCCTCCGGCTCCTTATTCTGTTTCTTATCCTGTTCCTTATCCCGCTCCCCATTCCGTGCTTCCTCGATCATCAGACGCATATAGGCTTTTCCCTCGTCTTCCGTTCTGTTCCGCAGCGTCACCTCATCACAGGAACATTCGCAGACGATATCAAAATCCTCGCTAAGCTTTTTCATGAACGGATTCCACCAATGCAGAAGCGCAGCCGCTTCCATGAGAATCTTCCAGAACACATCCAGTCTCCTGATATGTACCATCTCATGACCCGCAAGGAACTCCGCCTCACGGCTTCCTGCCTCTTTTCCACAGATAATGATCGGCCGCAGCACGCCAAAGGTAAACGTCGGGTCACCGTTCCGTGCCTGAATAAAGGACACCCTGCGTCTGACACCGTAGTTCTTTCGCAGGCTTTCGGCAAACGACCGCTCCTTCTCCGTCATTGTCTTCTTTGCATAACCGGAATACCAACGGACGACCTCCCGATATCTGACCAGCCTCTTCGCCAGCCGCACACAGGCTCCCAGAAACCACACGACTGCCAGCGCCGTTTGAATCACGGCGTAGCTGTTGACGTGCAGATTGCCATGCGCGTGAACCGCTACGTTTGTCCACGTCAACGAAATCCTGTCCAATCCCATCCGACGTTCCAACACCGCCGTCGGGACCATATCCCGATACCAGCTTTTCAGAAAAGGCAGAGGAATCAGATAGTACAAAACAGCCACCTTGGCGAGAAAATAATAGGCCTTCGCACAAAGCTTCTTTTTCAGCAGTCGGCGTAACAGCAAATACATAACTGTCATCGTGGTGCCCGAAAGAACCATCACCAGCAAGTATTCCATTGCTTACGTTCAGCTCTCCTCCAAAATACGGATCAGCTCTTCCGCCTCGCTTTCCGAAATAGTATTTTTCTTTACAAATGCTGCCACTAAGTTGCTCAGCCTTCCTTCGTACATCTCATCGATTGCCGCCTTCATCTGATTGTAATGATAATCCTCTCTGCTGTAATTGGTTCTCACGATTCTGTTTTCGCGTGTGACGAGCCCCTTCTCTTCCAGTCTGCTCAAGAAGGTGTTCAGGGTCTGTCTCTTCCACTCCTTTCCGTCCGCTTCAAACAAAGCCAGTAACTTGGATTGTTTGATGCCCTCTTCCTGATCCCATAATTTCTCAAGCACTTCCTGTTCCGCCTCTGATGCATACAGATTTCTTCTCATTATTTCCTCTTTCCGGGACTAGTCAGCGTAGTCTCCTTTATATTATATTTTTTGACATTTTATGTCAATAAAATCCATACAATACAACAATTTGTCGTTCACATCACAATTAGTATTCCTATGCGGTGATGGCATTGCCTGTATACAACTGATAATACTTCCCTTTCTCCTCGATCAGTTGGTCGTGCGTGCCTCGTTCAATAATCCTGCCCTGCTCCAAAACCATGATACAGTCGGAATTTTTGACCGTGGAAAGACGATGCGCGATCACAAAGGTCGTGCGGCCCTTCATCAACTTATCCATACCGTCCTGCACGATACGCTCGGTACGGGTGTCAATGGAACTGGTCGCCTCGTCTAAGATCAGTACCGGAGGATCGGCCACCGCTGCCCTCGCAATCGCCAAAAGCTGCCTCTGGCCCTGACTTAAATTCGCGCCGTCTCCGGAAAGCACAGTATCATACCCTTCCGGCAAACGTCTGATAAAGCCGTCCGCATTGGCAAGCTTTGCCGCCGCCTTGACCTCCTCGTCGGTCGCATCCAGCTTCCCGTAACGGATATTCTCCATGACGGTCCCCGTAAACAGATGGGTGTCCTGCAGTACGATACCCAGAGATCGACGCAGATCGGCCTTTTTGATCTTATTGACATTAATACCGTCATAGCGTATCTTTCCGTCCTGAATATCGTAAAAGCGATTGATGAGGTTTGTGATGGTAGTCTTGCCCGCACCCGTAGAACCGACAAAAGCGATCTTCTGCCCGGGTTCGGCATAGAGCTTCACGTCGTGGAGCACCATCTTGTCGTCATTATACCCGAAATCCACCCCGTCAAAGACCACGTCGCCCGTAAGCTCCACATAGTCCACGGAATGGTCCGCCTGGTGCTCATGCCTCCAGGCCCAGCGGCCTGTACGCTCCGGCGTCTCCGTAAGTTTCCCTCCTTCCTCCTTCACATTGACAAGCGTCACATAACCGGCGTCCGCCTCCGGCTCCTCGTCCAGGAGCTTAAAGATGCGCTCCGCACCCGCCAGTGCCATCACAACCGCGTTAAACTGCTGGCTCACCTGGTTGATTGGCATGTTAAAGCTCTTGTTAAAGGTCAAAAAGCTTGCCAGCTTTCCAAGGGTCAATCCCGTCGCACCTGAGAGCGCGAGCGCACCGCCCACGATGGCGCAGACCACATAGCTCACATTGCCAAGCTGCTGGTTGACGGGACCTACCACGTTGACCAGATAATTGGCCCGGTCGGAACTTTCAAAGAGCGCGTCGTTCAGCTCGCGAAAGGCCGCGATGTTCTTCTCTTCGTGGTTGAACACCTTGACCACTTTCTGGCCGTTCATCATCTCCTCGATAAAGCCGTTGACCTTACCCAGATTGGCCTGCTGCTCCATAAAGTATCTGCCGCTTAAGCCTGCCACCCGCTTCGTCACGACAAGCATCACCGCCACCATCAAAAGCGTCGTCACGGTCAGCGGCACACTTAAGACGATCATGCTGATCAGCACGCTCACAATGGTAATGCAGCTGTTGAATACCTGCGGCATACTCTGACTGATCATCTGACGCAGTGTTTCCGTGTCGTTTGTGTAGGTTGACATAATATCTCCATGGACATGCGTGTCAAAATACTTGATAGGAAGCGTCTCCATGTGCGTAAAGAGATCGTCCCTGACATTGCGCAGCGTCCCCTGGGTCACATTGATCATAATACGGTTCCAGAGATAAGAAGCAAACACGCCGATCAGATAAAAGACCGCCACCCGCCCGATGGCTCTCGCAAGCGGCCCAAAGTCTGCCGCATCCTGTGTCAGCATCGGCGTGATGTAATCGTCGATCAGACTCTGCGTAAACATGGTGCCCTGTACGTTCGCGAGCACACTCACGAAGATCAGCACCGCCACGATGACAAGATGCGGCCCGTAGCTTTTTGCCACATACTTCATCAGGCGCTTGAACACCTTCCCCGGATTCTCGATTCTCTTTCCGCCCTGCATTCTTCCATGTGGTCCCGGCATCAGTCCTCGCCTCCTTTTTCATCGAAGTCGCCACTACCGCCGCTGGTCTGCGACTCATAAACTTCCCTGTAAATCTCATTGCCCGCAAGCAGTTCCTCGTGTGTGCCAAACCCGTTCACCCTGCCGTCATCCATGACGATGATGCGGTCGGCGTCCATAACGCTTGTGACCCGCTGCGCGATGATCAGCTTCGTGGTATCGGGAATCTCCTCCGCAAACGCCTTTCGGATCTTTGCGTCCGTCGCCGTATCCACCGCGCTGGTGGAATCGTCCAGGATCAATACCTTCGGCTTCTTTAACAGAGCCCTGGCGATCGTTAAACGCTGTCTTTGTCCGCCGGAAACGTTCGTACCGCCCTGCTCTATGTAGGTATGATAGCCGTCCGGCATCTTCTCGATAAATTCATCCGCACAGGCCAGCCTGCACACTCGCCTGCACTCCTCTTCCGTGGCATCCGCATTTCCCCAGCGCAGATTATCCAGGATCGTGCCTGAAAAGAGCACATTCTTTTGTAAGACAACCGACACCTGGTTTCGCAACGTCTCGATATCGTACTCCCTGACATCCCTGCCGCCGACAAGCACCGCACCCTCCGTCACATCGTAGAGACGGCTGATCAGATTTACCAGACTGGTCTTTGCGCTGCCGGTGCCGCCGAGGATACCGATGGTCTCCCCTGCGTTGATCTTTAAGTTGATATCATGCAAGACTGCCTCGCTGCTGTTCTTATTGTAGGAAAAGCGCACATGCCGAAACTCGACCGATCCATCCGGCACCTCGTACACAGGATCCTCCGGATTCGTCAGATCGCTTTTCTCATTCAAGACCTCACAGATACGCTCCCCGCTGGCGATACTCATGCTCATCATCACAAAGATCATCGCCACCATCATCAGACTCATGAGAATATTCATACAGTAAGCCAAAAGACTCATCAGCTCGCCCGTCGTCAACGTATCCTGCACGATCTGTTTCGCACCCAGCCAGCTGATCAGCAAAATACAGCCGTAGACGGTAAACTGCATAACGGGCATATTTAAGACCACGCGCTGCTCTGCTTTTTGAAAGATGTCATAGATGCCCTGGCTGGCCTTCTTAAACTTCTCCGTCTCGTGCTCCTCCCTGACATAAGCCTTGACCACGCGGATCGCGCTCACGTTCTCCTGCACGGAGGCATTCAATTCGTCATATTTCGGAAAGGCAAGTTTGAAATACTTCATCGCTCCCTTGATCAGGAAAAACAGCACCACAGCCAGCGCAAGCACCGCCACCAGATAGATCGCCGCCAATTTGGCATTGATCATAAATGCCATCGTCATCGCGCAGATCATACTCACCGGTGCGCGGAAGCAGATGCGCAGAACCATCTGGTAAGCATTCTGCATATTGTTCACGTCCGTAGTCAGCCTGGTGACCAGGCCTGCCGTGCTGAACTTGTCAAGGCTCGCAAAGGAGAAGGTCTGAATATTCTCAAACATGGCCTGCCGCAGATTCTTCGCAAAACCCGTGGACGCCCGCGCGCCATACTTACCGCCCATCACACCGCAGAAAAGGCCGAGAAGCGCCGCGCCGATCATCAGCGCGCCGATCACGAAGATGTGGCGCATATCGCCCGCCTCCACGCCATCGTCAATGATGGATGCCATCAAAAAAGGAATCAGTGTCTCGAACACCACCTCCAAAACCATAAAGATTGGCGTCATGATTGAGGCTTTCTTATACTCCTTTACCTGTGCCGCAAGGGTTTTAATCATTGTCATTCCTCCCGCTGTACTAAAATCCGTATGTTTCTATTTTTCTACATTAAAAATTTATTGTCAACGATTTTTCAATCTTTTCATAAAAATTTCATAAGAAATTCCCGCGCGCCAAAAAAGGGCTGCCCCTCGGACAGCCCTTCCATCATTCAACCGTTTCCGGCTCTTCTTACTCTTTCGTCTTATCCTTGTTATTCAAAATCTCAAACACCACGGCTGCCAAAAGCACACCACCCTTGACTACCATCTGCCAGTTCGCGTCGATGCCCATCAGACTCATTCCTAAGTTGATCACGCCGATCAGCGCCGCACCGATCACCATGCCAAACACCGTACCGGAACCGCCGTAGGCGGACACACCGCCCACCACGCAGGCGGAAATGGCGTCCATCTCATAGTTGTTACCCGCCGTCGCCGTCGCCGCCGACAATCTGGCCATCGTCATCCATGCGCTGAATACGGTGAGCACCGCCATATTCAGATACGCCAGGAAGAATATCTTCTTTGTATCAATACCGGATAGTCTGGTCGCCTCCACATTGCCGCCGATGGTATAGAAGTAGCGGCCGACAGTGGTCTTTGAGGTAATGAAGTTATAGATCAGAATGATCACCGCCACCCAGATCAGGTTATTCGGGATACCGCCCGCCTGCGCCAGCTTATAAGCAAACAGCAGGATTACCGCACAAACCAGCACGCAGCGCATGATCACGCCTGCCATGCTCTCCGCCTCATACCCTTTTTTCACCTTATCATTCCTGCCCTTTAACTGTAAGATCACAAAGAGTACACAGGTGATCACTCCCACCAAAATACAGGTGATATTGAGATTCTTGCCGCCGAAGATATCGGGCACGCTGCCGTTAAACATCTTCGTAAAGCTCTCCGGCATGGGCGCGATGGACGAGCCGCCGATCAGTGCCGTCCCCCAGCCTCGGAAAGCCAGATAACCCGCCAGCGTCGCGATCCAGGGCGGGATATTGAGATAAGCGATCAGGAAGCCCTCCACGATGCCATAGATCACGCCCGCACCTATCATCAGAAGCATGGCGACAGGCACCGACATCTGCGCCTTCACCATCATCATACCGCCGATCGTGCCGACAAAACACACGAAAGAGCCAACGGAAAGATCGATATTGCCGCCGGTGAGCATACACATCAGCATACCGGTCGCCAGTATGAAAACATATGCGTTCTGCGCGATCAGCGCCTGAAAACTGGAAGGCGCAAACATCTGTCCCTTTGTCATCACCGAAAAGAAGATCACGATCAGGACAAGGACTATTTTCATCGTATTTTTTCTAAATACATCAATTGCTTTATTCATTTTCATCCCCTCCCTTACTTCTTCTCTCTCTTGGAAAGTACATCAAAGGCAACAGCCGCCAAAAGCACAAGTCCCTTGACCACTTTCTGATAGTTCGGATCGATACCCATGATACTCATACCCTGGTTGATCACGCCCATCAGAGCCGCGCCGACCACCACACCGGGCACCGTACCGATACCGCCGTAAGCGGAAGCGCCGCCAATGAAGCAGGCGCCGATGGCATCCATCTCATAGCCCTGCCCGAAAGTAGGCTGCGACGTAGTAAACCTTGCGATCGTCAGGATACCTGCCAAAGCCGCTAAAAGTCCCATATTGATATAGGCGATAAAATAAACTCTTTTGGTATTGATACCGGAAAGTCTGGTCGCCTTTTCATTGCCGCCCACAGCATACAGATACCGGCCGATTCTTGTCTTGGTCGTTAAATAGCCATAAATCAAAAGCACCAGAAGAATCCAGATCAGCACCGTCGGAATGCCCTTATAGGAAGCCAGCTTATAAGTCACCCACAGGATCACCGCACTGATAAGGGCCAGCTTTACGATCGTGCTGCCAAGCGGCGCCGTCTCATAACCTCTGCTCTTATTGTTGATGCGGCTCTTTAACTGCACCGCGATCAGTACAATGACCGCAATACAACCTGCGAACATACAGGTCATATTGATGCCCTCACCGCCGAAAACATTCGGCACATAACAGTCCGCGCCGCCGCCAAACAGCCTGATAAAAGTTTCACTCTTTAAGGAGACTGTCATCCCCTGCAGCACTACGTTGGAAAGACCGCGGAACGCATACATGCCCGCCAGCGTGGCGATAAAAGGCGGCACCTTTACATAGGCGATCCAGAAGCCCTGCCACATACCGATCAAAACACCAATGATCAGCATGGTAATGACCGCCGCCCAGATATTTACACCTTTATCCATCATCATCGCGCCTACTGCGCCCGCAAAGCAGACCACAGAACCAACGGAAAGGTCGATGTTACCGCCCGTAAGGATACACAGCAGCATACCGGTTGCCAGCACAAACACATAGGCGTTCTGAGCAATCAGGTTATTGATATTCTGGGGAAACAAGATTTTTCCCTCTGTCGTGATGCTGAAGAAAACCACTACCAGAACCAGGGCTATGATCATGGTATATTTTCTTAAGATTGCTGAAACGTTACTCTTTTCCATAACCTCATGCCCCCTTTCCCGAATTGACGATGATGGACATGATCTTTTCCTGCGTCGCCTCCGCAGCGGAGAGTTCGCCCGCGATCCTGCCCTCGTTCATGATATAGATCCTGTCGCTCATGCCGAGTACCTCCGGCAGTTCCGAGGAGATCATCAACACAGACTTACCCGCCGCCACCAGATCGTTGATGATACAATAGATCTCATACTTTGCGCCCACGTCGATACCTCTGGTAGGCTCGTCGAGGATCAGCACATCGGGATCGGCAAACATCCATTTTGCCAGCAGTACCTTCTGTTGGTTGCCGCCGGAGAGATTGCCCACATTCTGCTCTACGGTCGGACATTTGGTCTTAAGCTTCCCTCTGTATTCCTCCGCCACCTGATATTCCTTATCCTTGTCAATGATCTTGTGGGGGCTGATACT
Source organism: Lachnospiraceae bacterium UBA7054 (assembly GCA_002492725.1). GTDB lineage: Bacteria > Bacillota > Clostridia > Lachnospirales > Lachnospiraceae > UBA3282. The sequence goes on along the minus strand of DLAF01000042.1, from coordinate 9,426 downwards.
GTCCAAATTGGCCAGCGTGGTGTTAATCTTGATCGGGTTCGTGAGCACGAGGCCATTTCCTTTTCTGTCTTCCGTCACGTAGGCCAGCTTATTCTTGATGGCCTGCTTCACGGTCTTTAGCTGCACCTCTTTGCCGTCCAAAAAGAGCTGGCCGCTGATGTTCGTGCCGTAGGACTGCCCGAAAATGCTCATGGCAAGCTCGGTGCGGCCCGCGCCCATCAGCCCGGAAATGCCTACCACCTCGCCCTTTTTCACATGGATGGATACATTGTCGCACACCTTCCGCTCCGGATAGAGGGGATGATGCACGGTCCAGTTTTTTACTTCCATATTGACAGCGCCAATCTTGACACCTTGACGCTTCGGGAAGCGGTCAGTCAATTCACGGCCGACCATACCTTTTATGATTCTATCCTCTGAAATCTCCGTGGTTTGCTTATCCATCGTCTCGATGGTAGAACCGTCGCGGATGACAGTGATCTTATCCGCCACGTAAGCCACCTCGTTTAACTTATGAGATATGATGATCGAAGTCATGCCTTCCTTTTTAAATTTCAACATCAAATCAAGAAGAGCCTTTGAATCCCTTTCGTTCAGGGAGGAAGTCGGCTCATCCAAAATCAGAAGCTTCGCGTGCTTTGCGAGCGCCTTTGCGATCTCTACAAGCTGCTGTTTGCCCGTGCCGATATCCTTGACCAGTACCTTGGAGGATTCCGAAAGTCCCACCATCTTCAGATACTTGTCTGCTTCTCCGTAAGTTTCGTTCCAGTCAATCGCCGCGCTCTTACCACGCTCGTTTCCGAGGAACATGTTCTCCCCGATGGACATATAAGGAACCAGTGCCAGCTCCTGATGGATAATGACGATGCCCTTCTCCTCGGAGTCCTTGATCTTGTTAAATTTGCACACTTCACCGTTGTAGACGATGTCCCCCTCGTATGTACCGTAGGGATAAATGCCGCTTAAGACATTCATCAACGTAGACTTACCCGCGCCATTCTCCCCAACGAGCGCGTGGATCTCACCTTCTTCCACTTTGAGATTCACGTTGTCGAGCGCTTTAACGCCTGGGAATGTTTTGGTAATATTTTTCATTTCCAGTAAAATCTTAGCCAAAGTGTATTCCTCCCAACATAGTTTCTATGTAACCCACTTTTTTATTTTACCATATATTTCCGTTGGTTTCTACTTATTTATAGTTTTCGGATAAACCGACAGGCGGGAAATCCCCGCCTGCCAGATTTACTTTTATGAAATTCTTTTCGTGCTGTTACTGAAGGTCAGCCTCGGTATAGTAACCGGAGTCGATCAGCAGCTCCTTGTAGTTGTTAACATCCGCAAATACGGGCTCGCAGAGGAAGGAAGGAATCACGCCTGTGCCGTTGTCATAGGTCGTGGTATCGTTTACTTCTACTTCCTCGCCGCTTAAGATCTGGCCAACCATTTTAACAACCTGCGCTGCCAGAGTACGGGTATCCTTGAACACGGACATGGACTGTTTGCCGGCGATCATGTTCTTTACGTTAGCGATATCGCAGTCCTGACCGGTAACGATCGGATAATTGCCTGTGTAGTTAGCTGCCAGAGCGTTCTGCACACCAAGAGAGGTGGAGTCGTTGGAGCAAAGGCAGATGTCAAGCTGTGTGCCGTCCGCATAGTTGGAAGAAAGGATGTTCTCCATTCTGGACTGCGCATTCTCGGTAGACCACTTAGCCGTACCTACGGTTGCGAAATCCACCTGACCGGAAGGAATCACGATCTTGCCCGCGTCAATGTAGGGCTGTAATGTCTCCATTGCGCCGTTATAGAAGAAAGGCGCATTGTTGTCGCCGGGATCGCCTGCGGTAACTTCCATATTGAAAGGACCCGCTGCGTTGTCCAGATCAAGGGTATCAATGATATACTGTGCCTGTGTTGCGCCAACCTTATAGTTATCGAAGGTAGCATAATAATTGATTGCATCGGTATTCATGATCAGACGGTCATAGGCAATCACCGGAATACCTGCGCTCTTTGCACCTTCCAGAACGGTGGAAAGAGAATTTGCTTCAATTGCAGCGATTACCAATACGGAACAGCCGCTGTTGATCATGTTCTCGATCTGGGAAACCTGCGTCTCCTCCTGGTTGGAAGCATACTGCAGATCCACTTCATAGCCTGCTGCCTCAAGCTGTGCCTGCATGTTGGCACCGTCCTGATTCCATCTCTGCAGATCCTTGGTGGGCATGGACACGCCTACCTTCTTGCCTGTTGCTGCTGCCGGAGCTGCCTCATCTGCCGCCGGAGCCTCAGCATCTGCTGCCGGAGCCTCAGCCGCGGGCTCTGTTGTAGCTGCCGGAGCCGTCTCACCACCGCCGCAGCCGACTAACGCTGCTGCCATCATGGAAGCTGCAAGTACCATACTCAATACTTTCTTTTTCATGTTTTGTTTTCCTCCCTTTAATATATTTTTTAGGAACTCATTTTCCGGAGTGAATCCCATAAGGATTTTCTCCATTTCCAATATAGCATAAGAAATGTAGGAATAATTTACGACTTTCTGTACATTTTCACGATATTGTCAATTTATGTAACCGTAATGATAGCATTTTTTTGCTTTCGCACAATCCATCAGGGCAAAATAATGCTATTTTGGCATCTTGGCGGGAACATTCAGATAGACATCCTCCTTCAGATGAAACCCGCTGCCGATGATCACCTCATCAATATTGCCGCGGTTGACGCTGATGGGCTCCAGTGCAATATAGGGCACCCGATAGGCGCCGCTTCGAAGAAATGTCACGTCATCGCCCGCAAGCTCCTCGCCGTTTGCCAGTGCCACTGCTGCTTCCGCCGCTCTGGTCGCCAGCTTCTCTACCGGCTTATAGACCGTCATCACCTGCGTCCCTTCCACAATTCGCTGGCAGGCCGCCAGATCCGCATCCTGTCCCACCACATAGATTTCTCCCGCCTGACGGTTCTCCGAAAGCGCACGCACAGCCTGGGTCGCCAGATCGTCGTTACCGCACATGATGGCATCCGCCTGCTCTACCATATCGGGATTTTCATAGATGTATTCCGCCGCCGCTTCCGCCCGCCAGTTTTCGGCATGAACAGAGTCCAGGATATTCACCCTGTGTTTCGCCATCAGCCGCTTAAACGCCCCCTCCACCATGGGCACGTTGTTGTCCGTAGGGGAACCGCCGATCATGATTACATTGTCAATCTGCTTGATCAACAGTGCCCTCGCCATCATCTCTCCCACCATCTCATTATCAAATGAAATATATAAGTCGATATCCGCATCATCGATCAGACGGTCATAGGAGACCACGCGTATTCCGGCCGCCTTTGCCTTTTTTACCGAATCGCGCAGGGAGGCCGGGTCGATGGCGATGATAACGATCACATCCATCCCTTTTTGAATAAAGTAGTCGATCTGCTTCTGCTGTTCCTCTGCCACGCCGTTTGCGTTCTGTACGTTGACCTCCGCTCCCAGCTCCTTGGCTACGGAGACAAACACATCCCTGTCCCTCTGCCATCTCTCAATAACAAAGGAATCGAAGCTCATGCCGATCTGTATCTTTTCCTCCTTGTCAGCCTCTTCCCCGCCGACATTTTCTGCCCTCCCGCAGCCGCCCATGGTAATCAACAGGCAAAGCGTAAGCAGCAGACTCGCGATCCTTCTTTTCATCCTCCATATCCCCCGTCAGATCTGTTTGTATTCTGTGGGTGTCACACCCGTATTTTTCTTAAAGATCCTGCTGAAATAATTGGGGTCCGCATACCCCACCATGGAACAGATCTCCTTCATGGAATATTCCGTGGTGGTAAGAAGCTCTCTGGCTTTTTCCATACGCAGGCCGGTCAGATACTCCACAAACCCTTCCCCCACTTCCTCCTTAAAAATCTTGCTGAAATAGTAGGGGCTGATATTGACCTCCTGAGACACCTCGTCCAGAGAAATATCTTTACTGTAATTTTTTCGAATATAAGCCTTGGCGGCTTCCACGGCCCCCAGAGACTTCTCCGCTGCCTTCGTGCCGATGTTGCGGCAGGCTTCCCCGATCTTATCCGCAAACCATTTCCGCAGAAAAGAAGCATCCTCCGCCGCCATCACCACAGGAAGGTAATCCGCCCTGTCCCGAAACTCATAAGTCATACCGCCGGAATTGTAGGCCAGATACTCTGCGTAGAGCACAAATTCCAGCACTTTCAGGCGTATGTTCATCAGGTAATCGCCGTAACGCTCCTCAATCACATCGAAATAGCTCTCCGCCGTGGCAACCGCATGGTCAGCATCGCCGCATTTCACCTCCGCAAACAGCTTTTTTTCCAAATCCAGCGGGTAAATCTCCTCATGGGTGCAGCCGATGGGAAGATCGTCCACGTGCGCCACGCTGCCGGTGGTCATGATCAGCGCGCCCACCGCCTCCTTGTAGGAAACTCTGGCCTCCTCTAAAGGCGCAATGGCGCTGATGCCGATGCGGAAACTGATCTGTGTCTTTTTCTTCAGTTCTCTGACCAGCTGCCTGGATTTATCAATCAAAGCGATCCTGTCCTCATATGCCATCTGCTTTTCTGCACAGGGCACAAGCCCGGGGAGCTTATTGGCCATGGACATTCCGAGGATCACGCCGGGATACGCCTCCTTTAAGGCCTCCCGCAGCACGCGGTCGTGCTCCTGCAATTTTACACTGCTGCCAACGGCGTCCGTCATATGGTTGCCCTCCTGCGTCTCGCCGCAGACCACCGCCAGCATATAGGCATGGTCCGCCGTCAGATTGAGCAGCTGCTTATAATTCTCAATATCCTCCGTAAAATGTTCCTGAAAGAGCAGATTGTAGACCAATCCGCTCTCAATGATGGGCATGACGGTCTCCAGTTTCTCCCGGATCAACAGGTCGTTTTTGCGCTTAGCCCTCTCCCTGTCGATCTGCTCCATCGCCTTTTTCAGGGCCGAAACGATCCTGGTTCTCTCCATGGGCTTAGTGATATACTCAAGCACCCCCAATGTAATCGCTTCCTTGGCATAGTCAAATTTATCGTAGGCACTCATGACGATGAAGACCACACTCCGATTCGTGGCGCGGATCTCCCGCATCGCCTCGATGCCATTAATCCCCGGCATCTGAATATCCATAACGGCGATATCCGGGCGGTAGCTCTCCGCCAGCTCGATCACGCTCCTGCCCGTCTTGGCATACTCCACGGTACAGGTATCCCCAAATTCCTTTTCAATAATAAATTTCAGTGAATCGATGACGATACCCTCGTCGTCCGCCAGCATAATCTTGTAGTGGCTCATTTTTCCCGTTTCCTCTTTTCTGCACATCCCCGCGTTTTTGTGTATTTGCAGACTTTTCTGTTCGTTTGTGCCTCTTTCCTTTGCATCCGCTACGTTCCGTCTGTCTGCTCCTTCTCTCGGCTGCCGTGCAAAAGATAAAGGCAGACTTCCGTGCCCATGCCCGCGCCTGCGCTCGTCACGCTGATCACGTCCTCCCTGCCGGTAAACAGCTTCAGGCGGGAGATCACGTTATCCATCCCGACACCGTTGGAGCCCGTCGTCCGCTCCTCTTCCCGATAAGTTCCCGCAAGCACCTTCTCTATGATGTCTGCGCTCATACCGACACCGTTATCCTTCACACTGATGCAGACACGTCCCTCCTTTTCATAGAGGGAAAGGGAAATGACACCCTTGTCACCCATCTCGCGAATGCCGTGGTTGACGCAGTTTTCCACGATGGGCTGTAAGATCATGCCCGGCATCTCCACGGACAGCAGGGATTCGTCAATGCGCTTTTCATACCGAATATCCCCGGCGAAGCGCACATTGAGGATGTAAATGTAGGAATCCACCATCTCCACCTCTTCGGCCACCGTTACCGTCTCCTCGCTCTTCTTCATGTTGTAGCGGTAAAACTGCGCCACCTTCTGGATATATTCGTAGGTTCTGTCGGCGCCCTCCATCATAGAAAGCTGCGCGCCCGCATTCAATGTATTGAAGAGAAAATGCGGGTTGATCTGGGCCTGTAAGTATTTCAGCCTCGCATCCTTCAAATGTCCTTCCATCAGAAGCTCCCGCTCCTTTAAGGCCCGCTCCGCCTCCATGCTGTCCCGCAACTGTTCAATGTATCTGCCAATGCTCACCACCATCGAATTGAAGGCGCCCGTCACCACGCCCACCTCATCCTGCGATTCCACGGGCAAAAGCTCGATCTCGAAATTTCCCTTTGCCACCTCGTCCGCAGAGCCCGCCAGCTTTTTTAAGGGCCGGATGATGGCGCCCACAAAGCTGATGATAATGCAGACATTGCTCACCATCACCAAAATGATCGCCGCCATGGAGATAATTTCAAAAAGACGGAAACGCTCCAAAAGATCGCTGTACCGCTCGGAATTGCTACGAAACTGCTCCATGTTCAGGGTGGAGAGGTAAGTCTTTATGGAATCATACATGCCGGTGGCATTCTCATAGTGCAGGCGGTACTTCTCCACATTACGCCCGCGCTTGGCTTCGATGGTTCTGCCAACCTCCTCCAGATAATATTCGCTCATATGACGGATATTCCGCTCCATGCGGTCAAAGGCCCTTCCCGTCACCGTCTCGTTTAGATCCGCCGCCATATTCCTGCACTCCTGCTCGCTCCGATAGTAATTCTCTAAAGAATCGCTGGTCTTGGCATTCAGATAGTCCGTCATATGATCCTGTACGGCGTCCACCGCATCGGAAAACCGGTTCAGATGAAGGTTGTCCTGATAGACGGTGTCCAGACGTTTTGACATATTGTTGATACCGATCAGCAGGATGATGTTCACCATCGCCACCAGAAGGTTTGTCACGATGTAAATGCTGCTGATCTTAAACTGCAGGGATACGTTACGGGGTCTGCTTTTCATCCGCTGCCCCTCCTTCCCCCAGGTAGTCCGCCACGTTTTCCGCGGAGATCAGGCTGATATCCGCCGTAAAATACTGGCTGGTATATCCCAGCTCATGATATTCCTGCAGGGCGTCGATGCAAAAACCTCCCATCTGCGGGGCATCGATGTACATCGTGGCATAGATCACGTTCCTGTCAATGGCATTTAAGATCGTGTCGGAGACATAGTATCCCAAAATACTGACAACTCCCACTTTATTGTAATCTACCACTGCCTGATACGCGCAGGTGGTATTCAGTTCATTCAGACAGATCAGGATATCGGGAATGTCCCCCTCCATAAAAAGATCGCGGACAGATTCCTCCACCGAAAAGGCATTGGTGTCATCCACGGTCTGCAGCGACAGTTCGATCACCGTCTCCCCGCGCTCCTGTTCAATCGTTTCCTGAATCCCGGAAAACAGGATGTTCTGGTCAAGCCCACCCGCATAGGCGTTGACCAATATAGTCACTCTTATGGGACGCTTGACCGAACCGACCTCCACAAGCTCCGTTTCCAACGCAGTAACAAGCTCCATTTCCATCGCAGTACCGTCCTCATCCTGCACGATGTTCCCTGCCTGCCCGGTTACGTCGCTCTGAACCCCCCAGCCGACCCTTACCTGCTCCTGTGTCGTGCCGACAAGCCGCTCTCTTGCAATCTGCAGCGCCTGCCTGCCATACTCTCTGCCCAGATTGTAGCTGCCCACACTCACGAAGCTGCAGCGGGCGCTCTGTGTATTGTCGCCGTAAAGGGTCACGACAGGAATGCCGCTTGACACCGCCCTGTCAATGAGCGCCGTCATCTCCTCATTTTCGCCTGCCGTCACAATAATCCCGTCCACATCGGAAGCGATTGCCACCTGCATCTGCTCCTCCACGCTGTAGTTTTGAAACTGGTCGTTCCCCAGCCAGTCCACGTAGACGTTGTCCGCAAGCGCCCGCTCACAGGCTCCCCGGTAAACAGACTGCCAAAAAGCACTCTTACTGTCCTGTGTGATCAGCATATAGTATCTGTCGTAAACTTCACCCGTGCTTTCCTCCTGATAACTCCCGCGATAAAACCACAGCACAAAAACGGCCATCAACACCGTCAGAACGATGCAGGCCGCCGTCAAAACCATGGGAAGTAAATCAAGCCCCGAAAAATGTCTCTTCGGGGCCTTTGATTTTTCTGTATGCAGATGGTTGAAATGAATTGTCTTCAAGACCTTTTCCGGTATCCTCTGCCAATATGACAATCATGATTTGTAATAGGTATCATAGTTTACAATCTCATCCAGAAGCTTCGGCAGCTTTTCGTCCATCACCTCATCGGAAAACTGACAGGTGCCTACCGCCATGTGTCCGCCGCCGCCGTACTTTAACATCAGGCTCCCCACATTGACATGGGAGGTGCGGTTTAGGACACTGTAGCCCACCGCCGCGGAACACCCCTTGCCGCCGCGTCCGTTCACGATCCAGACCGAAATATTCTGCTCGGGATACATGCTGTAGATCAGAAAACGGTTGCCGGAGTATATGGGATCCACGCCACGCAGATCGGAGATAATCACATCCTTTTCCACCCTGGTATGCGCCCGCACCATCTCCTTAAACTTCTGATCCTGCTCACGGTAGATGTCGATGCGCTCCTGCACGTCCGACAGGGCCAGTATCTCCTCCGTGCTCATCGTACGGCAGCACTCCATCAGCTTCTCCATCAGCTGATAGTTAGAGATCGTGAAGTTGCGCCATCTGCCAAGTCCCGTGCGGGGATCCATCAGAAAGCCTACCAAAATCCAGCCCTCGGGATTCTGGATCTCATCAATGGTCAGGTTGCCGGAGTCCACCTTGTCAACCGCCACCATCATATCGTCAAAGTGGGAAAACCGCTCCTCACCACCGTAATACTCGTAGATAATACGCGCGCAGGAAGGGGTGATGCGGCTCTCGCCCTTATACTTACCCTTTAACTCATTGCGCTCGTGCTCGCTGGAATGATGGTCAAACCAGAGTCCGCAGCCCTCCACGAAAGGAACGTTTGCCAGCACGTCGTTCTCGTTGATTTCCACCAGACCATCCTGCAGATCCTTCGGGTGCGCAAATTTCCAACTGTCAATCAGCCCTATCTCCTTTAGGAGGGCGCCGCATGCCAGTCCGTCAAAATCAGATCTCGTCACTAATCTCATCGTTTTTCTCCTTCTACCCCTTTTCCCCTCTTATTTTCTGTCTGCCGCACTATTCTTTGATCCTGTCAATATCCGTAAGGTTTACACCGGAAACATTAAGCAGCGCCTTTAATGTCAGATACTCCTCTTTTAAGTCCGCGTATGTCTCAACCGCGTTTTCTTTTCTGGCCAAAAGCATACGTCTCTGCACTTTTGCAAAATCATCAAGAGCTGCCTTGGTCACCTCGATACCAGACGGCATACAATCACCTACTTTCCACTGTGCCGTATTGTCTGCTGCTGTTTCTATTATAACGAATTTTAGCTAAGATGTAAAGGATGAAACCATTGGCCGATAGCGTAAGTTTATTGTAGGA
>DLAF01000034.1 GCA_002492725.1 Lachnospiraceae bacterium UBA7054 | reverse complement strand
AGTGTTTTCGGTTGCTCCCGCCGCATTTTTGTTGTCATGTTACTGTGAGTAAGCGGCAGAAACTGCCTGTTGTGCGAATGCACAGATGCGTCGTTGTGACGCCAAAGCCCACGAAAAGGCTTCCTGTGTTTACTCTGTATGCTCAGTATACGCTTTTATAAAATAAATGTCAAGGAACTATTTATAAAACGATATATCGTTTAAAATGCCTGTAGAAGTTTTTTTGACAGGAAAGAAACGCCGCATTGTATGCGGATTTCTCTCCAGTAGGTTGCATTTTCGCCAAAAGTAGGCTAGAATAAGAACAAAGTAACAAAGGAGCCGCATATTGTTTTGGAAATACCATATCAGATCAGAACTGCACACAGGGACGAGTGGGAGGACGCCATGGCGCTTGCGTGGCGCACCTTTTTGCAGTTTGAGGCGAAAGATTATCCGCCGGAAGGCGTCAATAATTTTGAACGGTTTGTCACGGATTCGACCATTTATCGGATGTTTTTGATCGGCTCCTATCATTTGTTTGTGGCGTATGCGGGCACGACGCTTGTGGGAATGATCACTTTGCGGGATGACTCTCACATTTCTTTGTTGTTTGTGGATGAAAAATACCACAGACAGGGAATCGGACGGGCACTTATTCAGTATGTCAAGAGTTATCTGGTATCCGAAAAAAAGGTTTCTCATATGACTGTGAACGCATCCCCTTACGGAGTGGAGTTTTATCATAAGCTGGGGTTTCGCGATATCCGTCCGCAGGAACAAAAGGACGGGATTATCTACACGCCGATGGAGTTTGTGCTGTGACGGGATTTTAGATGGGAGAACGATATGGAGTATATTAGGAGCAAGGACATTTATCTGTTGATGCGGGATGTTTTGAAGTTGATCAATCCCAATCTGATGGAGCACGGCTCGCGGGTAGCTTACATAGTCTATAAGATGCTGAAGGAGGAAAACAAATACGAGGAGTTTGAGCTGGCGGATATTGTCATGGTGGCAACCATGCATGATATCGGCGCTTACAAGACGGAAAAGACCCGTATCAACGACATGCTGCAATACGAGACCAGGGACAGCATGGCGCACTCCATTTACGGCTATCTCTTCTTTAAGTATCTTTCCCCGGTACCGGATCTTGCAAAGGTCATTATGTACCATTGCAGAGATTATGAGAAATTAAAGACTGTTGATTATGAGTACAAGGAAGTGGCGGCCTATGTAAACATCGCGGAGAAGGTGGATATTTATTCGAATACCATGGGAGCGCAGTTTGATTCGCGCATGTTCCAAAAGCAGGCGGATACTAAGCTTTCTGCTGCGGGTCTGGAACGTTTTTATCAGTGCGACGCAAAGTATGGTTTGGTCGATAAGATTAAGTCCGGCGATTATAAGCAGGAACTGGACGAGATTGCCGAGTACATGATTTTTAATAATGAAGAAAAGAAACAGTTTTTGGATATGCTGATCTATTGTTTCGGGTTTGTCAGAGAGAGCATGGTGGTTGACACAGTGACTACCATCTGTATTTGCGAAGAGATTTCCGCGAGACTCTTTTTGCCCGATCAAGAGCGGGAGATGATTTACTATGCGGCCCTGCTGCACGATCTGGGCATGATTGCCATTTCGACGGATGTGCTCATGGCGCCCAGAAAGTTAAAGCCGGAGGAAATCAAGCATGTTCGGACGCATGTGGCTGTCACGGAAGAAAAGATCAGTAAGAAAATGGACGCGGAGATCGTAAGTATCGCACTTGCACATCATGAGAGAGGGGACGGCAGCGGTTATCCCAAACGCCTGACGGATCAGCAGATTTCTCTGCAGCAGGGCATTTTGCAGGTGGCGGATGTCGTCAGCGCCCTTGTGAGCAAGCGAAGCTATCGAGAAGCTTACCCCAAAGTACAGGTACTGCGCTATTTAAATGATGAGGTGGCTAAGAAACATTTTAAACGCCAGCCTGCGAATATCCTCTCTGATTCCTACGACGAGGTGATGGAGCATGTAAAGATGGAGACGGCAAACATTTTGAAAATGTACCAGACCCTGAATGCGCAGTATCAGCAAGTGGTTGCAAAATATAAAATCTAGACTTTAGATCCATTTTGTGATATACTAAAAGATGGAGTATCGGGAGGAAAATCGATTGGGCAGATTTTTAGATATAGATAGTCCCTTGATGCGTGTTTTAAATCGTGTGGGGGATTTGTTGATTTTAAATTTTTTAATGATCATCGTTTGTATTCCGGTGATCACAGTGGGTGCCGCACACACGGCCATGCATTATGTTCTCTTAAAGATGGTTCGCGACAGGGAAGGCTATCTGATCCGCGGCTTCTTTAAGTCTTTTAAGCAAAATTTTAAGCAGGCCACCTTACTTTGGCTTCTGATGCTTTTGGTGATAGCGGTTTACGTGGGAGATATCCTGATTTTTGGTTATTCCGGAATGGTATTCCCCAAGGCAGTTGTGATCGCTGTCCTGGCGGTGGCGATTCTGCTGTTAATGATAGCGGTCTACGTTTTTCCCTTGCAGGCCCGTTTTGAAAATCCAATCAAAAACACACTGAAGAACGCAATGATACTGGCCTTTGCCAATTTGCCGAAAACAATACTGATGATAGCGTGTTATGCACTGCCTCTGGTGATCTGTTATTTTTCCACCTATGCGCTACTCTTTGTTATCCTGTTCGGCATTTCGGCGCCGGCCTATGGTGCAGCTTGGCTCTACAGCGGTATTTTTAAGAAAGTGGAGCCGGAGACGGAAGAAGTTGCAGACGATATGAGCTTTTCTCTGCAGATAGATGAGGAGAACGAAGAAGCGGATGGATAATCAAAACAAATCAAGCGTATTACAGTGGCTGATGCCGACGGCTGTTATGATGGTAGTCATTATTATCATGCTGGTCAGCTTTACGCGCAAAGCAAATAAGGAAGCGGAAAGCACCGTCTCGAAAACTCTGATTTCTAACGTCGAGACTTACGGCAACGGCCTCCTCCATGAGCTTGAGAAGATTGATAGTGTTGGCTTGCCCGTTTCTGCGCTGCTTGCAAAAGAGGGGACGAAAGATGCAGCCCGGGTGGCGGAACTGCTTCAGATTGTCTCGGAAAGCGCGGGCGTAGATGAGGTACTTTACTGTGATTTAAACGGACAGGCGGTTGGTCTTTCGGGTCAGAAGATAGACCTTTCGGAAATGACTTATTTCGCGGAACTTTCAGGGGCGACTTCCCCCTACATCTATGTTGAGGAAAGCAAATCGATTATCGTGATGGAGCGGGTCAGCTCTGATGCGGCACAGGGATATTTGCTGATGTTCTATCCCATGGAACGATTTTCAAATATGCTGTACAAATCGGGGTATGATGACGGCTGCTTTCTTGTGCTCGTGAATTCCGAGGGAAAGATCCTCGGTTTAAGTGGCGCTACAAACAGTTCCTATGTTAAGGATGGTAATCTTTTGACTGCGGTGGATCAGGTAGATAAGGCGGCGGCGAGATCGCTTCGCGGTCGTATGAATAACGGTTCCCGAGGCAATGTTTATGTCAATAACGGTAAGAAACAGGACATCTTCATTTTTGCACCGCTGGGAACAAACCGCTGGGATTTGGTACTTTTTGTCGGTGACGGCTATGTAGACAGACAGGTGCGATATTTGCGGAGAAACACCAGTAACATGGCGATTTCCCTGATGATAGCAATTGCAACTTTCTTCTGTGTAGTTATGGTGATCAACATTGCAGGCAAGTTCCGCAGCAACGCAAAGAAAAAGGAGCTGGAGGATAAGGCGGACACGGATCTTTTGACCGGCCTTAACAATAAACTGGCCACCGAGCGCAAGATCAAAGAGTATATGGCGCAGAATCCGGACACCCAGTCCATGCTTTTCATTTTGGATGTGGATAACTTTAAAAAGGTAAACGATACCATGGGGCACGCTTTTGGTGACGAAGTGCTGCGCTCTCTGGGTAAGCAGATTAGCTGTATCTTCCGTGCCAGCGATATTGTAGGCCGTGTAGGCGGCGATGAGTTCATGGTCTTTTTAAAGGGCATTGCCACTGAGGAAAATATCCTCAAAGAAGCGGCGAAAGTGGAGACCTTTTTCAAGGGTTTTCAGGCCGGCGAATATGTGAAATATAAAGCAACCGCCAGTATCGGCGTGGCAATTTACCCGCAGGAGGGCGCGGATTTTGAAACACTTTATAAGGCAGCCGATCAGGGCCTTTATAAAGCGAAGAAGCGTGGCAAGAACCAGCTCGCCTTTTACCGGGAGAGAAATGCTGACGGGGTAGAAACAGAGGAGAGCCCGGAGACGGAAGACACGTCGAAAGATGTGGATGACAGATAAGCGACTGCCGCATGACCGCACGGTGATCAGAAAATAATGGAATATGCATAAAAGACAGCTCCTAAGTAATCTTAAAGAGCTGTCTTTTTATCGCTGTGGCAGTGGAACTTACTGCCTGGAACCGATGTTATGATTTATCCTTTCACACTTCCGAGTGCCACACCCTGTACAATGTATCTGGACAGGATCAGATAGACGATGATAACCGGGAAGATGGAGAAGGCAATCATCACATATACCTGCCCCATATCAAACTTTAACCAGTCAGCCGCACGCAGCTGTGCGATCAGGATGGGAAGCGTTTTCTTCTTATCCTCATGTAAGATCAGCGCCGGTGTGAAGTAATTATTCCAGTTACTAACGAAAGTAAAGATTGCCTGCACTGCGATCGCCGGCTTCATGAGCGGCAGGACGATCATGTTAAAGGTATGGAACTCACCCGAACCGTCTATACGCGCCGCCTCGATCAAAGAAAGCGGCAGGGAACTTTCCATGTACTGCTTCATGTAGAAGAAAGTCACCGGTGCGGCAATCGCAGGAACGATCAGCGGGATAAACGAATCTTCCAGTTTCATGTTTGAGACGAGTTTGATGAAACCGAGCGCTGTTACCTGTGTGGGTATCATCATGATCATCAGGATAAACGGATAAATAAATCTTTTTAAGGCAAAGTCGTAAGCGTGGATGGCGTAAGCGGTCATTGTAGAGAAGTACACGCACAGCACGGCGCACAGCGCAGAGATAATCAAACTGTTGATCAAGCCGTTCCATACGGGAAGCGTACCGTGTACCAGGTTCGTCCAGTTTGTCACAAGATTGCCGCTTGGAATGGCGGTAAATCCGGACTGCAATTCTCCGTTCGATCTGGTCGCGTTGATAAACAGCACATAAAACCAGAACAGACAGAAGAATGAAATGACAACAAGTACGATGTAGGCTATCACGCGCCGGGTATGGAGCCCCAGCCCCTTTTTAAGTTCATTGTGTTCACTTGGCATATGATCACCCCTTTCTCTTGTCATTGCCTGTTACCTTAAAGATAATCAGACTCAAAACAGCGGTTATGATAAACAGCAGTACGGATAAGGCACCGGCCATTCCGTAGTTCTTACTGAACAGATGCTTATTTAAGAACATGATCAGCGTCATGGTGGTTCGCATGGGATCACCGGTTCCGTTGGTCAAAATCTGCGGTACATCGAACAACTGCAGACCGCCGATCAGCGATGTGATCATAACGTAGATCAGGATTGGCCGCAGGAGCGGCAGCGTGATCTTAAAGAAGACCTGTGTGGCAGTAGCGCCGTCCACTTCCGATGCCTCAAAAAGCGAGGTGTCGATTCCCATCATGCCGGCCATCAAAAGGATTGTGGTGTTACCGAACCACATCAGACAGTTCATACCTGCGATCAGTCCTCTGGCGCTTCCGGTATTGGAGAGGAATTTATACGGCTCTGAGATAAAGCCTATCTGTATCAAAAGGGAATTGATAGGTCCGCCGTCTGAAAACAGCGTAAAGAACAGCATGGAAAATGCGGATGCCATGATCAGGTTCGGCAGATAGATAACAGTCTTAAAAAACCGCTGCCCTTTCAGACGCAGACGGGTATCGGAAAACCACGCGCCAAGAAGCAGGGAAAGAATGATCTGCGGCACAAAACACATGATCCACAGGACGAGTGTGTTTTTGGTATAGACCCAGATGTCTCCCTGAGAAAACAAGGAATTATAATTTTTCAGACCCACGAAGTTTGGTCCGATCTGTTTAAGCCCCGACATATAATTTTCAAAGAAACTGTTGTAGATCGTTGTGAACATCGGGATCAACTGGAATATAACATAAACAATGATAAAGGGTAATAAGAATATGTAGCCCCATTTGTTATAGCGAACGGCTTTTGATTTTTTTTTCATAGATTCGCAACCTTTCTGATAAAAATGGACCTTGTAGGAATGACTCCTACAAGGTCCTGAGTCACTGAGAACCGTTTGTAAGCAAATTGCTGTCTGTCAGTCTCTATAGCTTAGTAGGACAACTCGGGGTATTTCTCAACAACCGCCTTATAGAACAGATCCAGCGCTTCTTCTTTGGTTGCAGTGCCTTCAAAGTAGTTCTTCATAGCATGCTGGAATTCCTCGTTACAACCCTGATCATAAGAGGAGAGGTTGCTTAAGTCGAGAGAGGATACGCCGTTAGCATACATGCCAAGAGGATTCTGACCACCGAGGATCTTGCTGGAGTAGGAAGTATCCTGTGCCATTGCGTCCATAACGGTGCTGTTATTTACAAAATCGTCGTCCGCAACAACGATCTCTTTCATGATCGTGTCGTCGGTGGTCATTTTTAACATGATGTCTTTTACAAGGCTTGCATTGTCGGTGCCTGTTGCTGCGCAAATCCATGTGCCGCCCCAGAAGAAGCCCTGAGGACCTTCGGTTGCACCCCAGCCGCCCTGGTTACCGATACTGCCTTCCGTGTCAGCAGCCATGGAGAAGTTTACAAGCCATGCGGGACCAAAGTAAGCGAATACCTTGCCTTCCGGATAGAAACCCTTGCTCCAGTCATCGCTCCACAGATCGTGAGTACCGGTCATGCCACCGTCAACAAGTACCTTGGAGTCGTCCACCCACTTCATGATGTTATCGTCGATGGTGATCATGTTGTCGTTTACCCACTTTTTAGAAACGTTGTTGGAGTATACGCGGTAGCTGTCGTTTACGGAAGACATAATATTGTATCCTGCATCCTTCAGGGTAGCAGCCGTTGCATTGAAGGTATCCCAATCCTTCACGTAGTTCTGGATTTCAGCCGGATCATCCGTGCCGAACACTTCCTTCGCCGCTTCGCGGTTGTAGAACAAAACGCCGGGGCAGCCCTGCCAGGACACACCTTTGAGTACGCCGTTGGAATCAGTAACGACATCCTTGGTATACTGATACTGTTTGGACAGATCTGCATCTGTGATGCCGAGATCCGCAACCGGCATCGTGTACTCGGAATCAACATACTTGAGTGCGTAGTCAGCCTCGATCAGGAACAGATCGATCTTGTCATCTGCAGCGGCATCAGCCTGCTTTAACAGAGTTTCATCCAGATTGTTCTGGTAAGCGTTGTCAGCGTTGGGAGTGATGTTCCACTTTACGGACACGTCGCCGATTGTACCGGAGGTAGCGTCGATTTCCGTATAATCAGGATAATGATCCGTGATACGGCTCTTGAATTCCTCATTCCAGCAGTAAATGTTGAGTACCTTGCCTTCGTCAGCAGCGGGTGCTGCCTCGGCAGCATCATCAGCTGCGGGCGTTTCCTCTTCAGCTGCGGGCGTTTCAGCCGCAGGTGTCTCCTCAGCCGCAGGTGTTTCAGCAGCAGGCGCATCGGTTGCGGGTGCTGTTGTTGTGTCGTTTCCGCATCCGGCTAAGATACCGGTGAGCATTGCTGCGGAAAGCAGTACACTGAGCAATTTTTTCTTCATTTCTTTAATTCCTCCCTTTAAAATTTTTTTCGCGTAAACTTAATCGTTTTCGCTCTTTTATCATATATTATTTTTAGTATTATTGCAATAGGAAAGCAAATATTTTATATGCAAGTTTTATATTTTAGCAATCTTTCACATATTTAATTAACATAATTCTTGCGGTTTAGACAAAAAATTTGTTGATTTTTTTACATCGCCCACCTCCTGTTATTCTTTTGAAATGACAATATTATATTAAAACTGCACAAGTTTTTGCGTCGGGGAAAATTCAATTTGGTCAAATTTAAAAAAATAGCATTACTTAAACGTTTTACCAGTACCATAAGCGTACTGTTTTGCATCTTTTCTTTTTTGTATAATACAGCAAAAAAAGAAAGAATGTGTTTTTATGCCAATTTACAGGAACAAACAACGAAACAGCTGGTACTGCAGTTTTTATTACACTGACTGGACCGGTAAAAGAAAGAGAAAAAAGAAGGAGGGGTTTTCCTCCCGTAAGGAGGCTCGAGAATACGAGACTACATTTCTCATGCAGCGGCAGGGGTGGCGCTGTATGTGTTCACGGTTTTTGCACCGCTGGTTGCAGCTCTTTTTTATAGTTTCTTTGAGTGGAAGGGCGGTCCGGTCAAGACGTTTAACGGCCTGACCAACTACTCGCAGTTATTTGCGGATGAAGTGTTCTGGAGTTCCTTCTGGCACAATATTTTTCTGGTAGTCGTCTGTATCATCGGACAGATCGGAATTGCCTTTATCATTGTGCTTCTGATCAACTCCAAGGTGACGAAACTTCAGGGGATCCACAGGACCTTCGGATTTTTCCCGAGCACCATTTCGGCAGTCTGCATCGGCTTTATCTGGCAGATAATCTACGATTCCAAGAGAGGTTTGCTTAACTGGTTTTTGGAGGTCATCGGAAAGGCAGATGCGCAGAAAGTCTGGTTGAATGAGCCGAAGCTAGTTATGCTTTTGGTGTCCATTCCGCTGATTTGGCAGTACATAGGTTATTACATGGTCATTCTGCTATCTGCGGTTTCCTCGATCAGTGCTGAGGTTTTGGAGTCCGCGGAAATCGACGGTGCGACAGGCATCCAGCGTGCGCGTTATATTGTATTACCTTTGATCAAGAATACACTGCTTGTATGTATTACCCTCTGTGTGGCGGGTAACATGAAAGCATTCGACAATATTTATGTCATGACTTCGGGTGGTCCCGGATATTCCTCCATGGTTATGGCGATGTACGGTTACAAAGTTTCCTTCGAACAGTCGAACTTAGGCTACGGTTCCTGCATCTCCGTTGGCATCTTTGTACTGGCGCTGGCGGTCATCGGCGGTTCTCAGGTGCTTATGAATCATCTTATGACGGATAAGTACGACCGCGAAGAAGCAAAGCGCTTAAAGCAGATCGAGAGAGAAAGACAAAAAGCGATCAAGGCCCGTAAAAAGGCCAATGCGTAAAGGAGGGGAACTGCTATGGCAAAAGAAATGAAAATGACAAAAGTAGAAGATAATTCGGCAGGCACCCGCGCTAAGAGAGGCGTGCTTACGGTTGTGATTAATTTGCTGCTCTGGATTTTTTCACTGACCTGTATTTTCCCGCTGGTGTGGATGCTCTACTCCTCCCTGAAGGAAAAGAGACAGTTCAATGCGGATATCGTAGGTCTGCCGACCAATCCGACTCTGTCAAACTATGTAAAGATTTTATCCAACAAGGACTACAAATTGATGCAGTCGGTAGGAAACAGCGCCAGGACCACGATCCTTTCGGTTATACTAATCGTGCTGATTGCCTTCATTGTGGGCTATATTCTTTCCAGAATTGACTTTGCGCTGAATAAGCCGTTGTATGTGATGTTCCTGATGGGAATGCTGATTCCGATCCACTCCCTGATGGTTCCCATTTACATTATTTTCTCTAAGGTGGGGATTTCCAATCACTGGTACACGCTGCTCTTGCCGTATGTATCATTTGCCCTGCCAATGTCGATTTTCCTGGTGCAAGGCTATGTGAAGGGGATTCCGACAGAGCTTGAGGAGGCCGCGGCCATTGACGGTTCTACTTTTTCAAAGACATTGTTTGGGATTATCCTGCCGGTGTGCAAACCGATCCTTGTGACGGTTGCAATCATCAACGTGTTCAGCTGCTGGAACGAGTTTTCCTTTGCCCTCATACTGATCAAGGACAGAGCACTCTACACAGTTCCTTTGGGCTTGAAACAGTTTACCGGACAGTTTACTTCCGATTACCCGAAGATCATGGCGGCTATGTTGATGACCATGGCGCCTATCGTGATATTCTACTTTGCATTCAGCAAACAGATCATCAAGGGTATGGTCGCCGGTGCCGTGAAGGGCTAAGCGGCTCTGCCTAAAAGAATGGAAACCGGGGAGTATAAAATCTATAAATGAGTGATGATGGACCGGGGACGAGAAATCGTTCCCGGTTCTATTTATTGTACAAAAAACCAACTTGACACATACCCCATGGGGGTATATAATCGTTGCAGGAAAACAAAAAACAAGTGGTAAAAAGGAGTAATATGAGCAGAAGTACAGATACTAAACCGGATATGTGTGCACAATGCAGGCATAAGCGTACGCCGCGTGAGGCGGGAGAGCAGAAAAAGCTGCAGAGTCGTATCAACCGGATTATCGGGCAGTTAAAGGGGATTCAGGGGATGATCGACGACAATCGCTACTGCGGAGATATTCTGATACAGATCGGCGCGGTGGAGAGCGCACTTAGGAGCCTTGGTTATGTGATTCTTGAGGAGCACATGATGACCTGCGTAGCGGAGAATGTACAGCAGGGAGATACGCAGATTCTTGCGGAGGCAGTGGAATTGATGAAAAAATTGATGTAGCCGCGAAGTTTTATGCGGCGCAGCAGGGTATCAGGGAGACGGATATGAAGACGGAAAAATTTAACGTAACGGGCATGACCTGTGCGGCCTGCTCCGCGCATGTGGAGAAAGCGGTACGTGGGATAGCGGGGGTTACGTCAGTTAGCGTAAACTTACTAATGAACAATATGCTTGTCAGCTATGAGGAGCCCGCGACGACGGATCTGATCTGTCAGGCGGTGGAGAAAGCGGGATATGGTGCGGTTTCTGCTGACACGGGCAGTCGTGCGGCAGCGGGAAATGGCAGTGCGGGGTGTGGCGCAGGGGCGGCAGACACGTGCAGCAGGACATACGGAAACGGTTCGTCAGGTGCAGGCGGCGCACAGGACGCCTTCGTGGATCGTGAGACGCCAAAGATGCGCAGACGCCTGATCGCCTCACTATGTTTGCTCATTCCGTTGATGTATGTCTCTATGGGGCATCTGATGTGGGGGTGGCCTGTTCCTGCGGCTTTTGCGGAAGATCCTTGGGCAATCGCGCTCTATCAGCTGCTTCTGACAGGGCTGATCATGGTCATTAACCAGAAATTCTTTATCAGCGGCTGTACGAGCCTCCTGCACCGTGCCCCCAATATGGATGCCCTGGTGGCTCTTGGCAGCGGCGCAGCCTTCGTCTACAGTACGGCGGTGATGTTTCGCATGGGAAGCGTTTATGGGACAGAAGGGAAGGAAGCGGCATTCCATTGTCTGCATGATATGTATTTTGAGTCTGCGGCGACGATTCTGACGCTGATCACGGTCGGCAAAATGTTGGAGGCTTACAGCAAGGGGAAGACGACGAACGCCGTGCGCAGCCTGATGGCGCTTGCGCCCAAGACCGCCCATGTGATACGCGGTGGGGAGGAGATCACGATCGCTGCACAGGAGGTCGTGGCGGGCGATCTTTTTGTAGTGAAGCCGGGGGAGAGCATTCCCGCGGACGGTGAAGTGGTGGAGGGGGAGAGTGCGGTAAACGAGGCGGCCCTTACGGGAGAAAGCCTTCCTGTTGACAAGAGTGCGGGTGACAGGGTCAGCGCTGCCACCCTTAACCAAAACGGTGCTCTGACCTGCAAGGCGACCCGTGTGGGAAATGACACGACTTTGCAGCAGATCATTGCCATGGTGGAGGATGCAGTTGCGAGCAAGGCGCCCATTGCGCAGATTGCAGACCGCGTTTCCGGCGTTTTTGTTCCCGTGGTGATCACCCTTGCCCTGATTACGGGAGTGGTCTGGCTGTTTGCGGGGGCCGGCATCGGGAAGGCCTTATCCTATGCGATCAGTGTGCTGGTGATCAGCTGTCCGTGTTCCCTGGGGCTGGCCACGCCTGTGGCGATCATGGTGGGTAACGGCGTCGGTGCGGGGCAGGGGATTCTTTTTAAAAATGCCGCCGCTTTGGAACAGACGGGACGCACGGATTTTGTGGTCCTGGACAAAACGGGAACGGTGACGGAGGGAAAACCGCAGGCCACGGATATCTGTCCGGCGGCTGGTGTTTCCGCAGAAGAACTTTTGCGCGTGGCGGCCGCTTTGGAGCAAAAGAGCGAACATCCCCTGGCGCGTGCGGTCTGTGAGCGGGCGGCGCAGGAAAACATCGTCGTAGAGG
Organism: Lachnospiraceae bacterium UBA7054; assembly: GCA_002492725.1. Lineage (GTDB taxonomy): Bacteria > Bacillota > Clostridia > Lachnospirales > Lachnospiraceae > UBA3282. Next base: position 14,180 of record DLAF01000034.1, on the reverse strand, counting down.
AAGTGTCGGGCTTTCAGGCGCTTCCTGGCTGGGGTGTGGAAGGAGAACTGTCCGGCATTTCGGGAGCGGGCGCAGAGGATAATAAAGGATGTGATTCCCGCACAAACGTGGAATATGAAGGGGAACGGATACGTGCCTTGGGCGGAAAGGCAGCGCTGCTTGCGGAGCGCGGCCTGATGACGGAGGAAGCAGCCGGGGAGGGGGAGAGACTTTCCGGGGAAGGCAAGACGCCCCTCTATTTTGCGGCGGGGGATAAGCTCCTGGGTGTGATTGCCGTTGCGGATGTGGTGAAGTCCGACAGCGCACAGGCGGTTGCGGAACTGAAAGCCATGGGTCTTCAGGTGGTCATGCTGACGGGTGACAACAGGCGGACGGCGGAAGCTATCGGCGCGCAGGTAGGGGTGGACGCCGTGATTGCCGATGTCCTCCCGAATGATAAGGAAGAGGTGGTCAGGCGCCTTTCAGGAAGCGGCAGGGTGGCTATGGTAGGGGATGGGATCAACGATGCCCCGGCGCTCACCAGAGCGGATGTCGGTATTGCCATTGGTGCAGGGGCGGATGTTGCGCTTGACGCGGCGGACTTAGTGCTGGTAAAATCAAAACTGACAGATGTGTCGGCTGCGGTGCGCCTTTCCAGACAGGTGTTAAAGAATATTCACGAGAATCTGTTCTGGGCATTCTTTTACAACTGCATCGGTATTCCCATCGCGGCAGGCGTGCTGGTTCCCGTTGCCGGGATCTCGTTAAATCCCATGTTTGCGGCGGCGGCCATGAGTTTGTCGAGCTTTTGCGTCGTCACAAACGCGCTGCGGTTAAATCTGTTTTCCATTCACCTGACGGCAAAAGACAGGCCGCGCAGAAAGGTGCCGATGCCGGAGTTTGTGCAGGATTTTGCAGGCGCCGGCGAAACGATGCGGCAAAAGCAGGAAGAAACGCAGAAACAGAAAGCGCCGGACTGCGATCGAACAGAGGGGCGGCAGGAACTGAAAAACACAGAGTATGATAATCATTATAAGGATAATGAAGAAAGAGAGGAAAAAGGGATGGAAAAAATTTTGAATGTCGAAGGAATGATGTGCGGTAAGTGTCAGGCACATGTAGAGAAGGCGCTTGCGGGCGTGGAGGGCGTGACGGCTGTGACGGTGGATCTGGGTGCAAAGCGGGCCACGGTGACCTGCGAAAGCAGTGTTTCTGATGAGGCGCTCTGCGCTGCCGTTGTGGAAGCGGGCTATGAGGCGAGCATGGCATGATTTTTGCCGAAAAGAGTTATTTTGTGTATTGTGCACAGGAAAAGCCTGCGTTATTGGTCAATTTGTCAGCCGCTTTTGAAAAAGCGGCGCAAAGTAAGCAATATTTACAATCGGGAGACAAATCTTTGTGGAATAGTGGTATAGAAAAGGCAGAAAATCTCCGTTATACTAAGTTACAGATTAAATCATCCGTTTTTTTCGGATGAAATAAAACAATATAATAGGAGGCAATCATGGCAAGTTTATCTTTGAAGAATGTCTGTAAGGTATATCCTAACGGATTCGAGGCAGTAAAAGATTTCAATCTTGAGATCGCAGATCAGGAGTTTATCATCTTCGTAGGACCTTCCGGCTGCGGTAAGTCCACCACTCTCCGTATGATCGCAGGTCTGGAGGATATCTCTTCCGGCGAGCTGAAGATCGGCGACAGAGTTGTAAATGATGTGGAGCCTAAGGACAGAGATATCGCGATGGTATTCCAGAACTACGCTTTGTACCCTCATATGTCCGTATATGATAACATGGCTTTCGGCCTGAAGTTGAGAAAGGTGCCGAAGGATGAAATCGACAAGATGGTAAAAGAAGCAGCGAAGATCCTGGATCTGACAGCTCTTCTTGATCGTAAGCCGAAGGCTCTTTCCGGTGGTCAGAGACAGCGTGTGGCTATGGGCCGTGCAATCGTTCGTAATCCTAAGGTGTTCCTGATGGATGAGCCTCTTTCCAACCTGGATGCAAAGCTTCGTGTGCAGATGCGTGTGGAGATTTCCAAGCTGCATCAGAGACTGGGTACCACCATCATCTACGTAACACATGACCAGACAGAGGCTATGACCCTGGGTACCAGAATCGTCGTTATGAAGGATGGCGTAATTCAGCAGGTTGATACCCCTCAGAACTTATATCAGAAGCCGCAGAACCTGTTCGTAGCAGGGTTCATGGGATCTCCGCAGATGAACTTCTTAGATGCGGTTGTTGAGCAGGCGGGCGATATCGCAAACCTGAAGGTAGCTGGCCAGACCATTCCGCTGCCTCCTGCTAAATCCAAGAAGCTGATTGACGGCGGCTATGTTGGCAAGACCGTAACCTTCGGTATCCGTCCTGAAGATGTATATGATTCCGAGATGTTCATCGAGACCGCTAAGTGCGTGTTCGAGTCCACCATTAAGGTTTACGAGCTGCTTGGTGCAGAAGTTTACTTATACTTTGATCTGGCTGAGTTCCCGATCACTGCAAGGGTTGATTCCCGTACTACGGCAAGACCCGGTGATACCGTTAAGTTTGCTTTCGATGTTGAGAAGATTCACGTCTTTGACAAAGAGACAGAGCAGACCATCACCAACTAACAGAAATGATTCCAGGGGAGGGATGCGTAAGCACCCCTCTTCTTTTTTCGCGTATAAGCATTTCCAATCTGCTTATACGCATGATGCAGGAGTATAATGAAGGAGAGGATCATATATGATTTCAAGTCAGATTATTAAGGCCAGCATAGAAGAGCTTGCCGTAATCTCTAAGATCGATCTCGCGGTATGGGATCTGGAGGGTAAGGAGATTGCCGCGACTTTTGAGACCAAGGAAATAGCATCAAACCTGATCTTAGGTTTTGTAAATTCGCCTGCGGACAGTCAGGTGATTGGAATGCATCATCTTCTTAAGGTATTGGATGAGGAGACGCCGCTTTTTGTTTTGGATGCCAAGGGAGGCGGCGAGGATGCTTACATGATCGGCAGGATTGCAGTCAGCCAGCTTCAGCATTTGATCGTTGCCTATAAGGAGAGGTATGACCGCAATAACTTTTTCCAGAATCTTCTTCTTGATAACATGCTGTTGGTGGATATTTATAATCGTGCCAAAAAACTGCATATCGAGGCAGCGCAGCCCCGAGTAGTCTTTCTCATAGAGACGGATAAAGACAAGGATACCACTGCGATGGAGCTTTTAAACGGAATGTTCAGCGCGCAGTCCGGCGATTATATCACGGCGGTGGATGAGAGCAATGTGATTCTGATCAAGTCGCTTGCTCCGGAGGACGGCGCCGGCAGACTGGAACAGATTGCGCAGACCATTACCGATATGATGAATATGGAAGCGATGCTCAATGTGCGTGTGGCCTACGGTACCATTGTAGGGGAACTGAAAGAGGTGTCGAAGTCTTACAAGGAAGCCAAGATGGCGCTCGATGTGGGCAAGATCTTCTATGCTGAGAAAAAAGTGTCGGCCTACAGTACCTTAGGAATCGGCAGGTTGATCTACCAGCTTCCGGTTAATCTCTGCAGGATCTTTATCGATGAAATCTTTGGCTCCCATGTACCTGAGGGATTGGATGATGAAACGCTGGTCACGATTAATAAATTTTTTGAAAACAATCTTAATGTGTCGGAGACTTCCAGACAGCTTTTTGTGCACCGCAATACTTTAGTGTACCGTATTGAGAAACTGCAAAAGAGCACCGGATTGGATATTCGTGTCTTTGACGATGCGCTGACCTTTAAGATTGCCCTGATGGTGCTAAATTATATGCGCTATCTGGATTCATTGAATTATTAGTGCTTTTGGGTCTGTTCCCGTGTAAGTTTTTTAAGTGATCATGGCATAAAATTTCTCCTGTCAGCATATATTGTAACGATGATATGATAATGTTCTTCAGGGGGAAAATGATGTATCAAAAAGAAATTATATATATGGGCTTACATAAGGATGGAAGCCGCATTGGAAGTGCGGGTTTTATTAAGGCAGAAAAACGGGACAAGACCTGCGGGCTGACCATAATAGTCAAAAACATTCCCCGTTCCATAGAGGGCAGATTTCCGGTGCGCTACTGTCTCGGCATGGTCCGCGACGGACAAAAGACAGAGACGGACGGGGCAGACAGCATGGAGCAGCCGGACCGCATGGACTGGAAGGAAGAGGATGGGATCACGCTGCGGGATGGCGGCGGCGTCTGGGAAAAGAAGGAGTTGGAAGCTTCGGAGCAGATTCATGTGCAGATCCTTTTGCCAAACGGTTATCTGGTGGAAGGAGAAAATAAGACTGCGGTGATGCCGATGCCCCCAAAGGCAGAGATGCCGCTTGTGGGCCCAACAGTTGCTGCGCTGCGCGAGCCTGTGTCTGCAGCAGAGCCGACTGTCATTACGCCGCGCGAGCCTGTGTCTGCAGCAGAGCCGACTGTCATTACGCCGCGCGAGTCTGCGCCTGCAGCAGAGCCGGTTGCTATCGCATCGCGCGAGCCTGCGCCTGCAGCGGAATCGGTTGTTATTGCATCGCGCGAGCCTGCACCTGTAAAACGGCCGGCCCCCGTCGCAGAATCGACTGCCTCCGTACCGCAGCCTGTCGTGCCGGGGCGGCCTCCTTTGATGGCGGATGCTCTTGCCATAGAAGGTCTCAAAGAAGATAAATGGGAGCAGATTCTTGATACTTATGAGCGCATTCATCCTTATGGGGACGGCAGGGTTTATGTAAAGATCGCACCGAAGGATTTTATTATTCTTTCCGGCAGCTGCCAGCATCTGGTAAACAATAGTTTTCTGCTGCACGGCTTTTACAATTACCGCTATGTCATTCTTGGGAGAAGAGAAAATTCACTGCGTGAATTATCCTCGGGAGGTTACTCCGTATCCTCATCGGAGAAGGAGGAGTATTTTTTGGGAGTGCCCGGTGTTTTTTACGAGAGGGAAAAGATGGTGGCGCTGATGTTCGGTTTTGAAGCCTTTGAGTGTGAGGGCGGCGATCCGAAGCCCGGTGACTTTGGCTATTATTTGCGAAAAGTAGAACTATAAAACCGTGCGCTTTCTGTCGAGCCCTAACCCGGGTACGTTACCTTTGCAGTTAACTCCGCCAGGCACCCTCACGGCACATGAAAGGTTCCACTTAGTGCTGCTGTGTTCCCACCCTGACACGGTTCATGGATTCTCATTGCGTAAGACCCAAACTTCAACGCCACTTACAAAGGGCAGCTACGCAGGCGCAGGCCCTCGATCAAGCATCACCCCCACTAGAGCGGATTGTGGGTACAGGGCACCGCTAACGCCCCGGCTGCACGGTTTAATCAGTATACTGTTTTTCGGGCGTTTTGTCAACCTGCGCCCGATGACTTACGGTGTGGACTAAGATTAAAAAATAAAGAAAGCCGGGGCGAAAGCCTCGGCTTTTAAGCGGAGACGGAGGGATTCGAACCCTCGTGCCCCGGAGGGCTAACGCATTTCGAGTGCGCCCCGTTATGACCACTTCGATACGTCTCCGGATGTTCGGAAATTTTTCTTTAGGAATATCCGAACATTTTTAGTATACGGCAGAAACGTTTTATAAGCAAGTGTTTTCTGGCGCAGGGAAAGATTTATGCCCTTATGCCGATTTTTCCCGACTTTCTTAAAATGATTCGGTATGCTATACTGATACTGATAGAGAAAAACGGAGGCACACATGACGCAGGACGAAAAATACATGAGAGAAGCCTTAAAACAGGCAAAGAAGGCCTACAATCTGGGCGAAGTGCCAATCGGCTGTGTGATCGTCTATCAGGGCAGAATCATCGGCAGAGGCTATAACAGACGAAATACTGACCGCAACACCCTGGCCCATGCGGAGATCACCGCTATCAATAAGGCCAGCAAGGCGCTAAAGGACTGGCGTCTCGAGGAATGTTCGCTCTATGTGACCTTGGAGCCTTGTCAGATGTGTGCCGGAGCCATCGTGCAGGCAAGGGTCACGGAAACCGTGATTGGCGCCATGAATCCTAAGGCAGGCTGCGGCGGTTCCATTTTAAATATTTTGGAGATGCCGGAGTTTAATCATCAGGTGATCGTGCGGCGCGGTGTCTTGCAGGAAGACTGCACCAGCCTTCTCAATTCCTTTTTTAAGGAACTGCGCGAGCGGAATAAGATTGAAAAGCAGTTGAGACGGAACGCAAAATGAGGTATACTTAAAATACGTTTACAGAATCAAAGAAACGGAGGGCAAAAAGTATGAAAAGAATCGGAATGTTGACCAGCGGCGGCGACTGCCAGGCATTGAACGCGGCGATGAGAGGCGTGGTAAAGTGTCTTTCCTGCAGCGGCGAAGACGTGGAGATCTACGGCTTCCTGGACGGCTACAAGGGCATGATTTACGGGGATTTCCGTATTCTGACAGGAAATGATTTCGCGGGCATCCTCACAAAGGGCGGCACCATCCTCGGCAGCTCCAGAACGCCCTTTAAACTGATGCGGGAGCCTGATGAGAACGGTCTCGATAAAGTGGAGGCTATGAAGCAGAATTATTATAAATTAAAACTGGACTGCATGGTGATCTTGGGCGGAAACGGCACACATAAGACAGCGAATATGCTCCGCGAGGAGGGCCTTAACGTGATCACCCTTCCGAAGACGATAGATAATGACCTCTGGGGCACGGATATGACCTTTGGTTTCCAGAGTGCGGTCAACATTGCCACGGACTGTATTGACTGTATCCACACTACGGCGTCTTCCCACGGGCGTATCTTCATCGTGGAGGTCATGGGACATAAGGTCGGCTGGTTGACGCTGAACGCAGGCATTGCGGGCGGCGCGGATATTATTCTGATTCCCGAGATTCCTTATGACATTGACAGCGTGATCAAGGCCATTAACGGCCGTGCGGCGAGAGGTTCCCGCTTTACCATCATGGCGGTGGCGGAGGGCGCAATCTCGAAAGAGGATGCGAAACTCTCCAAAAAGGAATACAAGGAAAAGTTGAAGAATTATCCTTATCCGTCCGTTTCTTACGAGATTGCGGATCAGATCATGAAAAAGACCGGCATGGACGTGCGCGTTACGGTGCCGGGCCACACCCAGCGCGGCGGAAGCCCCTGCCCTTACGACAGAGTGTTTGCGACCAGGCTTGGCGCGGAGGCCGGCAAGCTGATCTTACAGGGTGAGTACGGCTTTATGGTGGGTTATAAAAACAGAGAGATCGTGAGAGTGCCGCTCGAGGAAGTGGCCGGCAAGCTGAAAATGGTATCGCCCGATGCAACCATTGTACAGGAGGCGAAGATGGTGGGTATCAGCTTCGGAGACTAAAAAATCGCAGGAAAGCTGCGCTGACATGGAGGAATCATGTCATATACTGCGTTATACCGAAAGTTTCGCCCCAGCCGCTTTGAGGACGTCAAGGGGCAGGAGCACATTGTTACAACATTGCAAAATCAGATCAAGGCGGATCGGATCGGCCATGCTTATCTGTTCTGCGGCACCAGAGGCACGGGAAAGACGACCATTGCCAAGATATTGGCGCGGGCGGTCAACTGCGAACATCCCGTGGAGGGAAGCCCCTGCGGGGAGTGCGCAAGCTGTAAGGCAATCGCGGCGGGAACGAGCATGAATGTGATTGAGATTGACGCCGCTTCCAACAATGGCGTTGATAACATCCGTGAGATCGTGGAGGAGGTTTCCTACTCCCCTGCGGAGGGCCGTTATAAGGTCTACATCATCGACGAGGTGCATATGCTTTCCATTGGTGCTTTCAACGCGCTTTTAAAGACGCTGGAAGAACCGCCCTCCTATGTCATTTTTATTTTGGCGACCACAGAGGTGCATAAGATACCGATCACTATTTTGTCGCGTTGTCAGCGCTATGATTTCCGCAGGATCACCATCGACACGATCACGGACAGACTGCGGGAACTGATGGAAAAAGAGGGCGTACAGGTGGAGGAGAAAGCGCTTCGCTATGTGGCGAAGACTGCTGATGGTTCCATGCGTGATGCCTTAAGTCTCCTCGATCAGTGTATTGCCTTTCATTTTGGGCAGGAGCTGACCTACGACAAGGCGCTTGATGTGCTTGGCGCGGTGGACACGGAAGTGTTCGGCAGACTTTTTGGACACATCCTGAAACGGGAGGTGACGGGCTGCATTGAACTTTTGCAGGAGATCGTTATGCAGGGACGGGAGCTTACGCAGTTTGTCACGGACTTCACCTGGTATCTGCGCAATCTCATGCTGCTTCAGTCTGCTGATGACATTGAGGATATCATAGACGTTTCCACGGACAATCTCGCTGTTATGAAGGAAGAGGCAGCGATGGTGGAAACGGAGACGTTGATGCGTTATATCCGTATTTTTTCGGAATTGTCCGGGCAGATCAGGTATGCGTCTCAAAAGAGAATTACGATCGAAATCGCACTGATCAAAATGTGCAGGCCCGATATGGAACAGGATATCGGTTCCGTGGTAGAAAGGGTCAGAGTGATAGAGGACAAGTTGGAAAACGGGGTGGCAGTCGTCTCTCCCGGCGCATTAAGTGAAAGTGGAGAGAGCGTACAGGCACAGGGGCAGGGAAAGAAAGAAAGGCCCCCTCTGCCAAAGGCGATCCCTGAGGACGTGCAGACGGCGGTGGAGCGCTGGCCCGATATCGTAGCCAATACGGCCATGCCCATGCGGCAGTATCTGCGGGCGGCACACCTTACATTGGGTGGGGACAGCAGGCTGCTCGTGATGGTAGAGGATGGCCTTGCCTCCGATTATTTTTTGAAGCAGGAAGGACATAGGGAGCTTTTGGAACAGATGCTGTCCGATGCTGTGGGGAAGGAAATCGATGTGACGGTGCAGACTGTGCCAAGCAGGGAATCCTTTGAACAAAATTATGTGGATCTGTCACAACTCATTCATATGGAAATAGAGGAAGAGTAAACATAAAAGAGCAGAAAATAAAGTTTATGATATAAGGCAAATGAAAGGAACAGGAAACAATGGCAAAACGAGGTGGATTTCCGGGCGGCGGCATGCCCGGCAACATGAACAATCTAATGAAGCAGGCACAGCGGATGCAGCGTCAGATGGAGGAGAGCCAGAAGGAGCTCGAGACGAAGGAGTTTACGGCGAAGGCGGGCGGCGGCGCGGTGGAAGTGACCGTGACGGGCAAGCGTGAGCTGACGAAAGTGAAACTCTCCGAGGAGGTCGTGGATCCCGACGATATCGAGATGCTTGAGGATCTGGTGATGGCGGCAACGAATGAGGCGCTGCGCATGGCGGAGGAAGCGAACACCGAGGCGATGAGTAAAATGACGGGCGGCCTTGGTCTGGGCGGAGGTCTGCCGTTCTGATGGAGCTTTACAGCGGACATATCAATAAGTTAATAGAAGAGCTGGCGGGCCTGCCCGGCATCGGTCATAAATCGGCAGGAAGGCTGGCCTTTCATTTGATCAGTATGCCAAAGGCAAAGGTGGAGCGGCTGGCAAAGACGATTCTTGATGCGAAGGAAAACGTGCGCTACTGCAGCGAGTGCTTTACCCTGACGGACAAAGACATTTGTCCGGTTTGCGCGAATGCGAACAGGGATCACGGCCTCATTATGGTGGTGGAGAATGCCAGAGATCTGGCGGCTTACGAAAAGACGGGCAAGTATACGGGGGTCTATCATGTACTGCATGGGGCCATATCTCCCATGCTGGGGATCGGTCCGGGGGATATCCGATTAAAAGAGTTGATGAAGCGGCTGGAAGGCGATGTCAGGGAAGTCATCATCGCCACGAATTCCAGTCTGGAAGGCGAGACCACGGCCATGTATATCAGCAAGCTTATCAAGCCCACGGGGATCAGGGTGACGAGGATCGCCAGCGGCGTTCCGGTGGGAGGAGACCTTGAGTACATCGATGAGGTGACGCTTCTGCGGGCGCTGGAAGGGCGGGTAGAATTGTAATTGAAAAAAGGAGGATTCAGAAAATGGGTGTAGTGCAGGAAAAATTCGGAGTGACAAAAACGGGCGAGGAGATTTTCCTCTTTACCTTAAAAAATAAGAACGGCGTGGAGGCAAAGATCACCAATTTCGGCGCGGCGCTTGTCAGTTTGTTTGTACCTGACAAAGATGGGAAGATGGAAGATGTGGTGCTTGGGTTTGATACGGCGGAAGGATATTTTGACAATCCCAGCTTTTTTGGCGTGACCATCGGACCTTCGGCAAACCGTATTGCGGGAGCGGCTTTTGAACTGAACGGAAAGAAGTATCAGATCGCAGTCAACGACGGGGAGAACAATTTGCACAGCGATATGGATAACGGCTATCACAAGCGCGCGTGGACGGCCGTGGCAGGCGAAAATGATTTGACCCTTACACTGGAAGGAAAAGACGGAGAAATGGGATTCCCGGGTAACAAAAAGATTACCATGGTCTACAGCCTTTCAGAAGATAACGGTCTGAAATTGAAATACCATGCGACTTCAGACGCGGATACGATCATTAACCTGACAAATCACACTTACTTTAATCTGGCGGGGCACAAGAGCGGCAGTATTGAAGGACAGTTTCTGCATCTGTATGCGGGTAAGTATACGCATGTGCTTCCGGGTGCGATTCCCACGGGAGAGATCAAGTCCGTTGCGGGAACGCCTTTGGACTTCACGCAGATGAAGATGATCGGCAAAGAGATAGGCGCTGACTTCGAGCAATTAAAGCTCGTACAGGGTTACGATCATAACTTTGTCGTTGACGGTTATGACGGCACGATGCGGCAGATCGCGGAGGCGGCAGATGAAAAGAGCGGCCGCAGGATGAAAGTGTTCTCTGATCTGCCGGGCGTTCAGTTCTATGCGGGCAACTGTATTTCCCCTCAGAGCGGAAAGGACGGCGCACACTATGAGCCGCGCACGGGTTTTTGTCTGGAGACCCATTATTATCCTGACAATATCCATCATCCAAATTTCCCGCAGGCAATTTTTGGACCCGGTAAGGATTATAACGCGGAAACGATCTATCAGTTTGTATAAAGACACCGCGCCTTTCGCCAGATTCTGCAAAGGTAATATGATATACTGTACGAAGCTTTTATAAAAAGAGTAAATCTGTTTCGCAGTTAACTCTTGGAGTAAGGGCTTCGTATTTTTATGTTTATCAGTTTTGTCAGAGGGCGAGTATGGGTGCAAATTATGCGGTTTATATCGAAGATTACGTATTGTCGTATTTGAAACGGGAAATGGATTCTCTGGAACTTTCCGAAATCTTTTTTTATGGAAAGCGGGAAAACGGAGGTCGAAAATTCCTGGTCTATGGAGCCGGGCGACAAAAACAGATCGTCGCTTTTGCAGACTATGAACTGCTTGACGAGCTGGTGTGCCGGCTCACCCAGGCAGGACCGGTGTTTATGGTGCGGGAGAAAAACGGTGACTACAAAACATGCGGTTTTCAGACTTTTTATGCCAATAATGAGGCGATGCAGAATTATCTGATTGAGTGGACAAGCAGTTTGGATAAGAATCCGAAAGACAGTACGGCGGATTTCGGTTTCAAGCGGGCGGGTTTAACGGAGCCGCGGGAAGCAGCATCAGCGGTAAGCGCCTCCTTTGAAACGGCGGATAAAGGAAAATCAGGCAGTGCGATTTCTGCGCAGCTGGGTCTGATTCTCGTGGTGCTGGTAGCGATCGTGATATCTTCTACAAACAGTTATCATAAAATGGAACGCATGAATCAATCCGCAAGAGAGGTCTTTTTTGCCATAGAAAATCAGGAGGCGGGACAGGAGAGCGAGCGAAGCGATGCCGGGGAGAAGGTCGGCGAGAAAGCCGCACAGCAGGAGAAAAGTACAGAAATCTTAGTGGAGCGGAATGCGGAGACGGAAGATATCTCTGTAGAAGACGCCGTACGGGCGGAAAATGCCGCACAGGCGGCGGATGGCGCGGAGAGAAGCGGTCAGTCGGAAACAGATGCGGCGAATGGTGCGGAGAAAAATGGTCAGACGGGAGCAGATGAAGCGGAAAGCGGCGGCCGGACAGAAAACGACAATCAGGCCGGGAAGGATACGGCGGCAGATTCCGACGCCTCGGTTGGGGAAGAGGATTCTTTGGCTGAGGCAGACAGTAAGCAGGAGGAGACTGCAGCAGGAAATGAGGAGTCGGAAAAGGAAGATCCTTCTGAGGAAGCACTGTCCAGAAATATTACAAGATATTACGAGGTGGAGCGCGGAGATACGCTCTATACCATTAGTCAAAAAATATACGGCAATGCTTCGCGGGTGGAGCAAATCTGTGAGATCAATAAGATTTCAAACCCCGATAGGATTAGAGAAGGACAAAAAATTATACTTCCCTGAAAAAATATGGTATACTCTTTCTATATAAAAAAACTGAGGAATATAAATGGTGAGCGTCAGGGATTACTTTAAGAGAAAAGAACTGCGAAGCGGCGATAAGACGCCGAGGATAAGTTACAGAGAAAAGATAAAGAGCCATAAGTTTACGGTTTTTTATCGCGTTTTTCTGATGCTGGTACTTATGGCAGCGATTGCTGCGGCTCTTTTTCTGCAGTGGAAGAATAAGGTTTACACAGAGAGTGTAGAACTTTCAAGCGTGGAGATCAGGGTTCCGTCGGGGGCTTCCCTCATGCCCTTTGGCTCCTATCTTCTCACATACAGCAAGGATGGCGCAAGCTGTATGGATACCAAAGGAAATGCGGTTTGGAATCAGACTTATGGCATGCAGAATCCCATGGTGGATATCAATCAGGATGTGGTAGCAATCGGAGATTATAATGGCCGCGAGATTTATGTGATGGATACGGGAACTCTGCTTGGCAGGATTACAACCAACCGTCCGGTGAGAAATTTTTGTGTGTCTGCTTCGGGGGTTGTGGCGGCAGTGTTGGATGACACAGACGTTACCTGGATTTATCTGTATGACGCGCAGGGAAATGAATTGGTATATTTCCGGACAACCATGAAAGAAAGCGGATATCCGGCCAATATCTCAATCTCGCCCAGCGGGGAACTTTTGTGTGTATCTTATCTCTACATAGACGGTGGGCATATGAAGACCAGCGTGGCTTTTTATAATTTTGGCGCAGTGGGACAAAACAGCACGGATAATTATGTGAGCGGTTACGATTATGTAGACCACGTAGTGCCCTTTGCCAGATTTATGGATAACAAATCTCTCTTTGCGGTATCCGATGACAGGATCATGTTTTTTGGCGGTGCACAAAAACCTGTCACTGCAGCGGAAAATCTGTTGAATGATGAGGTGCGGGGTGTCTATTACGGCAGCGAATATGTGGGCCTTGTTTTTAACAGCAAGGAGGGCGGCGGCAGATATCGGCTGGATGTGTACCATAAATCCGGAACCTTCCGTCAATCCATTGAATTTGATATAGACTGTAGAGATATTTTGTTCCACGAAGATCAGATTATTATTTATAATGAAGCGGACTGCCGCATTTACAACAGCAGCGGAATGCTGAAATATACAGGAACGTTTAATAAGACGGCGTTGATGCTGATCCCGCAGAAAGCGGCATATCATTACATGATCGTAACGCCGGATTCCATTGATACGATTGAACTGAAATAAGGATAATGCCTCCGGGCATGGGGGTAAATATGAGACACGAGATGATAAGCATCGCCTGCGCGGCGGTTGTGTTGCTATTATTACTATGGAGAGTGCGGCGCGGGTTTGCCTGCGGTATGATGCAGGAAATTGCAAACATCCTGTCAGGGGTGGTTGCTTTCGTTTGTGTAGTTTTGATTTTTTTGGCGATTAACAGTGCAAGAGGAAAGTCAATGCATGTTTTGGCGGCTTGTATCGTGGCGCTGATCTTGCTTGGAATCTGTTTTAAGATATGCAGTCTTGTTTTCAAACCGCTTTTGGCGGTTGAAAATATTTGCGTTGTCAGCGGTATCAATAAATTTCTGGGGGCGATTTTGGGTGCTGCGGAAGCCGGTCTGCTGGCTTTTCTTCTTATCAAAGTGCTTGATTATTTCGGGATTTATGTATTCTGAATTTTTTCTTTAAAAAATTTCAAAAAATTTCCCATAAACCCGTTGACAGGCGGGAAATCTTCTGCTATCATATGAAACGTCGCGTGTGGTAGAAGTAAATTTGCTTCACCAGAGAAAATTTGCAAAGCAAATTATCTCCAAGAGGATGCAGAGCATCCTCCCTTGAGAAAATTTACTCCACACAGCAACACCATGAACCTTGACAAATAAAC
>DLAF01000024.1 GCA_002492725.1 Lachnospiraceae bacterium UBA7054 | reverse complement strand
GAAAAAGGTGCTTTCCTATTTCTTCTATTCTTTTTTCCTACAAAAACTTTACCCTAGCTTTATATTTTCCCCCACACCTGCATATAATTTTCTATTCCAAAGTTCTCCCAATCACGATATAATATACGCGTAGGCAATGAGCAGTGGTAAACCGAAAGATGAAAAAATGGCAGCTTGCTGACAATTTTTTCAGATTACGGTTTCATAGGGCGGTGCTAAGCGCCGGTGGCGCTTGTTAAGCACGGACCGAAGCGGAGCGTAGACAGCCCGTGAATTCGGAAAATCTTTGATTTTCCGAATGGGCACTGAGGAGATGATATAATACGGCATGCAAACAGAAAGGTACTCGTGAGCGTTTATGAACATTCCTTTTACACATGTCCACATTGGATATACCCTGAAAAAATATAAAAAGGAAAATCTTCCAAAGGATATCCTCGCGGGAATCATTATAGCCGCCGTGTCCATTCCGATTTCCATGGGCTACGCGCAGATTGCGGGACTGCCCGCAGTCTATGGACTTTACGGCTCCGTTTTTCCGATTATCGTCTTTGCGCTTTTTTCCACCTCGCCGCAGTTTATTTTCGGCGTGGACGCCGCACCCGCGGCATTGATTGGCGGCGCGCTGTTATCCTTTGAAATTGAAGCGCAGTCCGCTGAGGCAATGGCGGTTGTTCCCGTACTGACTTTTTATGTCGGAGCATGGCTTTTGTTGTTTTTCGCACTCGGCGCCGGAAAGCTTGTGAATTATATTTCTAAGCCCGTCATGGGCGGTTTTATTTCAGGCGTGTGTTCTACCGTCATTTTGATGCAGGTGCCAAAACTGTTTGGCGGTACGGCAGGTACGGGGGAGCTGTTTGAGCTTTTGGAACATATCATCAGCCAGCTTGCTGTATTTAATCTGCCTTCTTTGCTTCTGGGAATGACCACGTTTCTTGTCGTGCTTATGGCAAAGCGCCTTTATCCCAAATTTCCGATGGCGGTCGTCATGATTGTTTTAGGCGCGCTCTTTTCCTATTTTGCCCCGATGGAGCGTTTAGGCATTGTCTGCCTTTCGGCTGTCGAACCAGGGCTTCCGCAGTTTTCGTTTCCCAATCTCTTTGCCATCCATTTCACGGACGCAATCGGCGCAAGCCTTTCTGTTGCCGTCGTGATTATGGCGCAGACATTGCTTGCGGAAAACAATTACGCATTAAAACGCGGCTACAAATTGAATGACAATCAGGAGATCCTTGCATTTTCACTCGGAAATTTTGCCTCTGCATTCACAGGCTGCTGTCCCGTAAACGGCTCCGTTCCGCGCACGGCAATGAACGATCAATACGACGGCAGAACACAGCTTACAGGCATTATCGCAGGCATTACCATGATTTTTGTGCTTCTGTTTGCGACAGGCTTTATCGGCTATTTGCCCGTTCCCGTTCTCACTGCGGTCGTGATGACAGCGCTGATCGGCGGGTTGGAATTTAAACTTGCCGCAAAATTAAGGCGCTCCAGCAAAAGTGAATTTTATATCTTTTTAGGCGCGTTTTTTGCCGTGTTGATTTTAGGAACCATCAACGGTGTTCTTGTAGGCATTATCCTCTCGTTCACGGCTGTGATCCTGCGCGCTTCCAACCCACCGAGGTGTCTTTTGGGTGTCCTTCCGGGACAGGATGATTTCTATGATATTTCACAGTATAATCAGATTTATTCGATTGAACACGTGGTGCTTTACCGCTTTACGAGCGACCTCTTTTTTGCAAATGCGGGAATTTTCCAATCTGATATTGAAGCCAATCTCTCCGACGACACCCGCGCCGTCATTGTGGACGCGTCGGGAATCGGGAGCATTGACAGCACTGCGGCGGAACGGCTGATGCTGCTCTATGAATCGCTTGGCAAACGCGGCGTTGCCTTTTATCTTACGGGACACGTGGCGGCGCTCAACGACCAAATGCGCGCTCTTGGCATTGGCGAATTGATTCAAAAAGGCGCGGTACGGCGCACCATGGAAAAAGCGCTTGCAGAAATCGGTTTGGAAAAACCGTATCCGATCAAGGGTGTCCGGGAAAACGCACGCTCTGTCGCAATGAAACGCGCCGAGAGCATGGTGCATGAATTTCTTTGGGCATACGGCTCTGACTGCGAAGTGGAAATGGAACGACAAATACATAGACAGATTGAAGAACTGCAGCGCACGGGCAATATGGAAACTCTTATTCACGGAAGCTGGAACCAGCTTGACGAGATGGACGAAGATGAATGGCTTGAACACCTTGAGGCGCACCTTGCAGAAATCGCACGGGTTTCGGGAAAAGACGAACAGCAGATTGCGTTGGAATTTGAGCGTCGCAGGCTCCACCTTGCCGAAAAAATAGCCCGCGAGCACCCCGACCTTGCAAAGCGGTTCACGGAGCGCCGCGAGTTGTTGGACGCACACTTAAAAGCGCACCGTCCTGATGTGTATGAAAAAATTATGAAACTGCGTGAAAAAATATAATGTAACAACAATTCTGAAATCCGGCTTGACTTCGCTGCGTAGATGGCAACGACAGCATTTGCAGCCTACTCCACGTAATCCGACTTCACATACGCGGTCTTGCCCTTATACTTGATCTTCGTCCAGCCGTCGGCTTGTTTCATAATTACCTCCAACTTATCGCCGGCATAAGCCGTCGCCAGCTTCTCTGAAGTTTCGCTCGCTCCGCTCCTGATTCTGACGTTTTCCTTGACCGTCACCATACCTGTTGTCTCGGTAGACGCAGCGTCTCATTGCTATCTGCCGGCTCCTCAGGCGTTTCCGCTTCTTCATATAACTTTATTTTCCTTTTTGTATCTTTCTTTTTTGTCTGTTACTGCACTTCCCTGAAACTCGACAGGATTGCAATGACTTCTTTTTCCTCCTCCTCGGTCAAACTCTCATTATATGGTGCGCTTGCAGAAAAGTAATAGGTCGATTCTCCGTATGCAAATGAAAGATAATCCGCAAAGTATGCTCCCCCATAATAATTCGTTCCCACATCTTCTTTCGGTATCACCGCATACATCTCAGAACCATCCTCCAGCGGCAGTTCCTCTCCGGAAGGATAGTCCACCTCAGAAATACATTTTATTTTTCCAACGATAAAACCATCAAGCGAAGAATCAGCAGTTTTCGTCACCTCGACTCCATTTAGGAAATTCCCCCTTCCTCCTAAAAGATAATTGTCCTTTTGCTCCCAGTATTGCAAAAGAACACCTCTGTCATTTTTGAATACCACCGCTTCCTTGAAGCCGTTGGACAAAGACTCGCTCTCCTCCGCGTCAAGCGACCATCCATACGGATAATCAAACGCAAATTTTGTGTCACTGTTCTGCGTATAGTAAGTATGGAGTGAAGCATCCTCCGGTTGCCGCCCTATATCTCCTGCCGCTTCCTCAGGTTCTTCTTCCTTTTCGTCTTCTTCCTCTTTCCCTTCCTGATAAGTACACGCCTCCACAAACTGCTCAGTCCCATCCGGTAAAAGTTCAAAATGCGTATTGATATGTACCGGCGCATTCTCCGGCTTAATGATTTTCCACTCCGCCGACCATCCCAGCTTATCAATCAGTGTCTCTGTATCATCATCTCCACCCACCGAAATCGTAAGCACAGGAAAGCATATCTCTGTTTCCGCACAGATCTGCGAATTTTGATGGGTAACGATTTCTGCGCTTGCCGTCATTCCCACATCGGCTTCCACATCAATGATATTCCCCAAACCCAGCGCAACTAATATTGGCTCAAAGCGGAACATCGCGTCCGCCTCACAATTTGCTTTAAGCCGCGGATCTTCAATCTGCAGTTTATGCTCTTGACGCCTTAAGCCTTTATCCTTTTCATATGTTACAGATACGCCCACCGGCAGCTCTGCTTCGATTGAAATCGTGCCTTCTACAGAAAAGACTAAGAAAAGTTGTATGTTGACACCCGCAACTCCGCTCACTAATGGAATTGGCGCTGGGGTTTTATACAACGGCAGTTTTACTTCCTCCTCCGCTTTTATTTTCCCTTTCAATGTACTGTCTATATCCACAGCAACATCCGCATATTGCACACCACCCAAGAGCTTGTAATCCGCCTGTGCCCCAATCACTATTTTATCAATGTCAAGTTCTGCACTGTAATTACCCTTCAATTTTACTTTATCCCCTATGGGAAGTGTCTGAGATTCTCCTGTCTCGTGATTGGTGATTTTTACTTCTAAATGTTTGTCCTTTTTATTCTCGTTTTCCTCTGTAGAAAGCGTTATTTTATACCCTTTATGAGACATATTTTTTGAAAAAACACTCGTTTCCATAACCCCTTCCCCATCCTGCATTTTTGAATATCGATTTTCTTGTCTTCCTTAATATCATCAAGCATAGAACATCGAAAATGTGTCTCTGCATATGCAAGCGCTATTAGTACATGTCGGACATATTCCATAGTTACCTGCCCTTCTTCCGGGGGAAGTATTTGTTCAATGATACTCTTTGCCTTCTTCTGTTCCTCTGATGATGGAATTTTGACAGTAATATTTTGCAACTTCTTGCTAACCTCGTTCAGTTCTCGAATCCATCCCGGTTTGAAATCTTCTGTAATCATTCATATCCTCCTCGTTATTTGCATATATATATTACCAATAAGACCAAATAGTCTTATTGTGCATTAGAATTATAACATTCTCTGTATACTTTGTCTATAAAAAACAAAAAGGGCAGGTGTACTCATTGAAATTTCAACGTATTCAAGATATGCGAATTGACCATGACATTACGATAAAAGAATTATCTTCGACTCTTAATTTGCATAGAGATGTATATTCGCGATACGAACGAGGTGTTCGAGATTTTCCAATAGATATTTTAATGAAATTGGCAGATTTCTATAACTGCTCCATTGATTATTTAGTTGGGCGTTCCGATCAAAAATAGTGCCATTATAAAAGACCAGCAGAGCTTCTGTTGGTCTTTCATTTCTTTTACTTACGCATTTCGTCATAGATTCCGTCAAGCAGCTCCTTTGTGAGCGTTATCACGTTTAGCACCGTATGCCTGTCCTTTCGGGTGTCTGCCGCCCGCATCCAGGCATCCGTAAAAATTTCCTTCGTAATCCCCCAGTTCATTTATAAAGAATTTCTATCATTTCCGATGGTGTAACAATAAAATCTCGTTTTGGAAAATGGCGAACATTTCCCGTAATCAAGTAAGCGTTATCATCTCTCTTTTCCATTACAATTTCATAAAAAACAAGGTCGTCCATATCCACGAGAATTTCCCCTGTAGGACTTGGATTGACCGCCAAACCGAATTGACGGATCATCAGCAATATTTTTTGAATCCGTTCCTCGCTGAACGAAAATTTTTCCCTATGAAGAACTTCCTTATACTCATCTAAAATCTCCTGATTATAAAGCGGAACAATATCACCTGAAGATATAGCGTCTACTACTCTGGCAGTAGCCGTATCCGTTCGTTTCGTTAATAGAGAAGATATCAATACGTTGGTATCAAATACCGCATAACACATTATCTTCCTGCTTTCCTTTCCGCCCTCGCTGCATTGATTTCCGCATTGATTTCATCCAGCGTCATTTCCGGAAGATTTGCCGCTTCTGCCCGTATATCATCAATTACGCTTTTTGCTTCTTCTCTGGTCATTCGTGTTTCGGGAAGTACTGCCGGAAATGGAAGTCCCCTTACCATGCGGGTACGCTCCATAAACATACGAAACGCTGTGTTTAAATCCATTCCCATCGCTTCATAAATAGCTATACAGTCTTCTCTTAAGGTTTTATCTGAACGAAATTGGTTCAAAACCTGTTCTGCCATACTGACCTCTTCCTTTTTAACTACATCTTAACTACTTTTCAATTACAATTTGAATTGTTTTATATGAATAGTTTACCTAATTCATAGTCAAAAGTCAACAGGCTTTCAACAATACCTGCTCATTCATTTTCCAAGAACCATGGTAATTCATCCCTTTACTTTCGCAGTTCCCTATAAATCTGCCCCAAAAGTTCTTCCGTCAGTTCCACCTCATTTAACACCGTATGCCTGTCCTTTCTGGTGTCCGCCGCCTTAAGCCAGGCATCCGTGAAAATTTCCTTCGTGATTCCCCAGTTCATGGGATCCATGTCCATATGATAGGCGCTTAGAACCTTTTCCAGACGCGCCACATCCCGCCCCTGCAGGCGGCAGCTTACCAGACTCCCGAGCGCCACCGCCATTCCGTGGGAAATCTGTATCTCCTGATGATTTTCTTCCAGAGAATGGCAGAACAAATGCTCCGAACCGCTGCAGGGTCTGGAATTACCCGCAATCTCCATGGCCAGCCCGCCCAGCACCAGCGATTGCGTCAGTATT
The DNA here is from genome assembly GCA_002492725.1 of Lachnospiraceae bacterium UBA7054. Lineage (GTDB taxonomy): Bacteria > Bacillota > Clostridia > Lachnospirales > Lachnospiraceae > UBA3282. Next base: position 35,926 of record DLAF01000024.1, on the reverse strand, counting down.
TTGATAAATTCTTTACTCTTTAGCGATTTTTCTTCATTGTAACACAGGGAGGACAGCGCCATATCGGAAATCAGATAGGAAAAATCATCCACCCGTTCCTTCCTGTAGGCGGCATCCAGCTTCCAATCATAGAGAGCCGTATACTTACTAATGGTATCGCCGATCCCCGACTGCAGCTGGGAAAGCGGCGCGCCCATGACAACATTCACGTCCACCACGATTGCCGCGGGAATCGCACACTTTAAGGTCTTTCTGGCATCCCCCTCGGTCCCTAACACCGAAACGGGGGAGGAGAGGCTGTCGTTACTCAGCGTCGTGGGCACGCAAATATAGGGGATTTTCCCCACAAAACCGGCGTATTTCGCCACGTCAAGTACCTTGCCGCCGCCCACGCCAATGATGACCTCTATGTCTTCCATACAAATATGTTTCGCCAGCTCCATCGCTTCCTGAAAGCTGTTTTCCTCTATCAGATAAACCTCGCTCTTTGGAAGATCCCGTTTCATCTCCTCCAGATAGGGTTTCATAATCGGAATCAGCGCTTCCTCCGTGGCAATGACAATCTTCTTTTTTTCGATTCCCGGAATACAGTCCGCCAAAATTTCATTCAAACGTTCGCAGGCACCTTCTTCAATAATCAGGCAGCCCGGCAGCCTAAACTGATTCATCACTTTTTCTCCCCTTGTCTTTTCAATTTTCCCGGTTCATTCGTTTGTATTAATTTCCTTTTTCTATCTCTCCCCGCTTCACTTCACGCCTGATTTCTCTGCCGCCGAATCAAAATACCGTTGCGCAGCAGCGTGTTGTCAATATAATGTCTGGAAAAAAGGATTTCGCCCTCTCTGGGAATCTCGATATCTTCCTCCTCGCAGTTGATAATGACCTCCACATAGTTGTCCACCCATCCCATCTTATTGAATTCAATGACTCTGGGACGGTTGATCTTATTTGGAAAATGAAAATCCCTGTTCCGCAGCAGCGGTTCTTCCTTTCGCAGATGCAAAAGGCTTTTGATAATATCCATCCGCTCGTTGTAGACACCGCCGTCGATTTCCTCCCACGGCATACAGCGGCGGCAGTCCGGGTCGTGCCCGCCCTCCATGGCAATCTCCGTGCCGTAGTAGATGCAGGGCGATCCCGGCATGGCAAAGAGCACGGCAAGCTGCTGGAAATATTCGTCCAGATTCTTCACGTCGCTTCGAAGCCGCTTCGTATCGTGAGAATCCAACAGATTAAAGAGCACGTCATTCGTCTGCTGCATATAGCGTGTGTAACAGCGGTTAATGGTATACTCAAAGTCCTCGTTTGTGAGGCTCTTATCAATCCAAAAATCCTTGATGCTCTCCCCCAACGGATAGTTCATCACGGAATCAAACTCATCTCCCCGAAGCCACGGCATGGCGTCGTGCCAGATCTCACCCAAAATGTAAATGTCAGGATTGATGGCTTTTAAACGCTTTCTCAGCTCCTTACAGAAAGCATGCGAAACTTCGTTTGCCACATCCAGACGAATGCCGTCCACACCGTAGTTTTTGACCCAGTTTTCGCAGACACCGATCAGGTAGTCCCGCACCTTGGGATTGTTAGTGTTTAGTTTTGGCATATTGTCAAAAAATGCAAAGGTGTAATATCGCTTTTCCCAGGCGTTGTCGCCCTCCCTAAACGGCCACTCGTTCACCATAAACCAGTCATAATATTGCGACTGCGGCCCCTTCTCCTTCACGTCAAGCCAGGGCGCAAAATACTGCCCGGAATGATTAAATACGCCGTCGAGCATCACGCGGATTCCCCTGTCATGGGCTTCTTTCACCAGCGTCTTCATAGTCTCCTCGGAGCCGAAGTGCGGGTCGATCTTTGTGTAATCCGTGGTGTCATATTTATGAGAACTGGGAGCTTCATTGATCGGTGTTAAATAAAGCCCCGACACACCAAGATCCCTGATATAGTCCAGCTTATTAATGATACCCTGCAGATCGCCTCCAAAAAACTCCTGATTGGTGACAGAACCCTTTGTCCGCCACGGCAGCGTCCCTTCCGGATCATTGGACGGGTCACCGTTGCAAAAGCGCTCCGGGAAAATCTGATACCAGATGGTATCATTTACCCAGGCCGGGGTCACGGGAATATCCGCCGGATTCATCCAGGGCATGATAAAGCACTGTCTGCTCCTGCCCGCAAGCGCCATCTGCGCCTCGGAGACAAAACCATCCTCAAAGTAAAACCATCTCTCGTTCTCCGTCTGCAGCTCAAAATAATATTTTAGGCGCTTAAATTCCGGCCTGATGGTCGTAGTCCACCAGAGCTGATTTTTTAACCGTTTCTTAAACGGGATATTCAGTGCCTCCCCGTCCCAGCTCTCACCACCTCCCAGGATACCTGATTTGAACGGATCTCCATGGATCAGATTCACGTATTTTACATCGTACCCTGTCCTGATATTGATGACGAGCTGTTCCTCGTCCAGAGGATAGCAATAGTTGTCGTTTGCCCTGTGATACACCGCGTTAAAATCCATAAGATACCTCCCCAAATGACAGATAGTAAGCTTCCTTCCCCGCTGCGTAAGGAAAACGTTTTCCTTTGCTCTCATCCTACTACATTCTTCCCGGAAATGCAAGCCCTATCCTATCTTTCTTTCACGCAAGGCAAACCGCCATCACCCTTTCTTACGCAACGAAAAGCTGCAGAATCCGGTACACCACGCAGGCTGCGATCCACGCAACGCCGCACTGCATACACACCACGCCGAACGTCTTTAACGCGGAGCCAAGCTCCCGCTTGATCGTCGCCACCGCCGCCACGCAGGGCGTATAGAGCAGGGTGAACACCAGAAAACTGACAGCAGAAACCGGGGTAAAAATCTGCCCCAGCGTTTCGCTCAAATTCGCCATGGTAGAACCCGTCAGCACGCCAAGCGTACTCACCACCGCCTCCTTTGCGGTAAAACCGCCGATCAGCGCGGTAGCCGCCCGCCAGTCCCCAAATCCCAGCGGAATAAAAAGCGGCGCAATCAGCTTTCCGATCATGGCAAGCAGGCTCTGCCCGGAATCCGTCACCACGTTAAGTCTTGTGTCAAAGGTCTGCAAAAACCAAATTGCCAGCGTCGCCAAAAAGATGATCGTAAAGGCGCGCTGCACAAAATCCTTCGCCTTGTCCCACATCAAAAGCAATACGCTTTTGGCGGAAGGGAAGCGGTAATTGGGCAGTTCCATCATAAAAGGCATAGAGCTGCCCCGAAACACCGTTTTCCGCAAAAGCAGGGCGCACAACAGCCCGACCAGAATACCGAACACATAAAGTCCCATCATCACAAGCGCCGCTTTCCTCTCAAAAAATGCCGCCGCAAAGAGTGCGTAAATCGGTATCTTTGCCGAGCAGCTGATAAAGGGAATCAGCATGATCGTCATTTTCTTATCCCGTTCCGAAGAGAGCGTCCGCGTAGACATGACCGCCGGCACGCTGCATCCGAACCCGATCAGCATGGACACGAAACTCTTACCAGACAAGCCAATCTTTCGAAGCGGTCTGTCCATCACAAAGGCAATCCGCGCCATATAGCCCGAATCTTCCAAAATCGATAAGAAGAAAAATAATATCACAATGATGGGCAGGAAACTTAAGACACTTCCCACACCCGTAAAAATGCCGTCGATCACCAGACTCTTCACCACCGGGTTGATACCGTAATCGGTAAGTGCCCGCTCTGTCACCCCGGACAAAGCGTCAATTCCCATACTCAAAAGATCGCTTAAAAAGCTGCCGATCAACCCGAAAGTCAGATAAAATACTGCCATCATGATCAGCAGAAACACGGGAATCGCAAAATACTTGTGGGTGAGCACACTGTCTATTTTCATGCTTCTTAAATGTTCTCTGCTCTCCCTGCATTTAATCACTGCCTGTCCGCAAATCCGCTCAATAAAATCATAGCGCATGGCGGCAAGCGCGGCGTTCCTGTCCATCCCGCTGTCCTGCTCCATCTCCACGATGCTGTGCTCCATCAGATCCATTTCATTTTCGGACAGCGCCAATCTTTCTATGATTTCCGTATCCCCTTCCACAATCTTTGTCGCTGCAAAACGGGGCGACATACCGATCCGCTCCGCATGATCCTCCACCTGATGGCTGACTGCATGGATACAGCGATGCACCGGCCCCTTTTCACAAAAGTCCGTCACTTTGGGGTAGATACGCCGTGATGCCACCTCCCTGATCGCACCGATCAAATCCTCGATTCCCTCGTTTTTTACCGCGCTGATCGCCACCACGGGTACCCCGAGCGACTCCTCCATCTTGGCGATATCGATCGTACCGCCGTTGCCGCGCACCTCGTCCATCATATTGAGAGCGATCACCATGGGAATATGTAACTCCAAAAGCTGCAGCGTCAGATAAAGATTTCTCTCAATATTGGTGGCATCCACGATATTGATGATCCCGTCAGGCTTCTCCTGTAAAATAAAGCTGCGGGTCACGATCTCCTCATTCGTATAAGGTCTGATCGAGTAAATGCCCGGCAGATCCACGACTGCGTTCCCCTTTTCCCCTCGGATCTCACCCATCTTGGAATCTACCGTCACGCCGGGAAAATTGCCCACATGCTGGTTCGATCCCGTGAGTTGGTTAAACAATGTGGTCTTGCCGCTGTTCTGATTTCCTGCCAATGCGTATATCATGCCGTCGTCCTTCTTCCGCTCTTTTATTCGACTTCAATTCTTGCCGCATCCTCTTTGCGGATGGTCAACTCATATCCCCGCAGATGGATTTCAATCGGGTCGCCCATAGGCGCCACTTTCTGCACCCTGACCACCGTCTGCGGAATCAGTCCCATGTCAAGAAGCCTGACACGAAGCTGTCCTTCCCCGCCCACCGCTATGATTTTTACTTCCGTTCCCACTGCGATCTGATCTAATGTCATCTGCTCCACACTCCTTTTACTGCACATATACATTCCGAAATGCCCGGTATGTCCTCCTCATACCCTCCTCAAAATCCGTATAAGAAAGCCCCAGTTCCGCCTTCCCTCTGCCGTTATCGCAAAGATGCGTCTCCACCGCTGTTGCCGGAAAAGGTACGGGCACCCCCTGAGACACCGCCTGCGCTAACGTAAGCGGCACCTCCGTAAGTCCCTCCAGATCTTCCGGCTGCGCAGCCCGCCTTAATGCCTCGAAAAAACTTTCATAAGTTACGATCTCGTCCTGGCACAGATTGTAGGCCCGTCCGTATGCCGTTTCATTTCCCAGGCAGCGTAAAACCGCGTAAGCCGCGTCCTTCACATAGACGACCTGAAAACGACCGTCCGCGTCCGTAAAACGGGGCAGTGCCCGGTTTTGCAGAAGCATCTGCATATAGGCAGACTCTCTGGGCGCATAGTTATAGGGACCGTAAAGAACAGCCGGCCGCAGCACGGTGTAGGGAATCCCCCGTGCACCGCACACCTCAACGATTTCCCGCTCCAGCGCGACTTTTCCCGCGATGTAAGCCCCCGCTTCCCCCGCAAACGTTCTCTCCTCCAACGGCGCATCCTCGGTTTTTATCAAAGCCGGGTTTCTCTCATAGACGTCCACCGTACTGATCAAAAGATACTGCCCGATTTTACCCTTGCTATTTTCTATGGTTTTTCGTACATCCCCAGGCGTATAGGCGCAGAAGTCTATCACTGCGTCCCAATCCTCCTCACAGGCCGCTGTCCGCTCATGCCTGTCGCCCTGTATCTGTCTGACCCCGAAATCCGACATGGAATAGGTCCCGCGGTTCCAGACTGTGACCTCATGTTCCTTCGTCGCCTCCATCACAAATACTCTTCCGTAAAAATAACTGCCGCCAATCACCAGAAGTTTCATGCCTGATGCTGCCTTTCTTCCCCTACACAATCAAACGCGCAGGAAATATTTTCTGTTTCCTCTTACAGGAACGGGTTATAATACCGGCTCCCGTCCCAGAAAGTCACCGTCAGATCCACAACCAGTACGACTACTGCCAGTCCAATGGCAATCCAATCATTCCCGGTCAGCTTCCTTCGCATATACCAGGTACGCTTTTTCTCCTTGCCAAATCCCCGCAGTTCCATAGCGTTACTGACCGTTTCGATCCGATTGATGCTGGACATCACAAGGGGCAGCAAGATCGCCACAGAATTTTTCAGTCTGGTAAAAAATTTATCCTTGCCGGAGAGATCGATTCCTCTTGCCTGCTGGGCCTGGCTGATATTTATGTACTCCCGCTGCACATCCGGGATATAGCGAAGCGCCAGACTCACCGCATAGCCTGCTCTGTAACTCACCCCGATCCCGGCTAAAGACGCCGCAAATTCACTGGGATCCGTACAGGCAATAAAGAGCAGTGCCACGGGTACTACGCAGATCACCTTCATAGTGATGTTAAGATGGTAAAACAGCTGCTGGGCCGTAATCGTATAAGGCCCGGCAATAGAGAGAAGAACCGTCCTGCTCTCATAGATTTCCACGCCGTACTCCGGTGCAAACAGATATACAAAAAGATTATTCAAAACCAGAAAAACAGCTGCCAGCGCAAGTACTACACTAATATCCCGCAGCCTGATCTGACTCAATTTAAATATTACGATACAAATTCCCAGCATAACGAAAAGAATCCGCGTGTCGAAAGTCACCATGGAGGAAATGCTCCAGGACAGAAAAAAAATCAGCTTCGTGGTACCCGTCAGCGCGTGTACGGGACTTGGCCGTTTGATATAGTTTAAGATCGCCGCTTTTGCCATAACGTTTCCTCCTACCGCGTTTTGCCGCTTCTAAGAGACTCCTCGTAGGCAATGAACCCTTCCGTAAATTTCTGGGGCTCATCGATGCCGCACTGCAGACTCAGGGTGTAAAGGCTGGTCTCTTTTAAGCTTGCCCGCCGTACCAGTTCCGTATCATTCAGGACATGTGCCGCCGTTGTGTCCGCAAGAAGCCTTCCCTCCGAAAAGACAATTGCCCTCGGCGTGTACTCAAGCATCAGATGCATATCATGCGTGATCATCACGATGGTAAATCCCTGCGCATTCAAGGTTTTCAAAAATTCCATAATCTCTGTGTAATGCCGATAATCCTGCCCCGCCGTCGGTTCGTCCATGAGGATGATCCTCGGACGCTGCACCAGGATCCCCGCAATCGTCACCCGCTTTTTCTGTCCAAAGGAAAGGGCCGATACCGGCCATTTTCGGAAAGGATACAGTCCGCAGATTTTTAGCGTTTCCTCTACCCGCTCCCGTCTTTCATCCGCGCTCATGTTCCCCGCAAGAAGCGCCATCTCCACCTCGTCCCAAATCAGGGGCTTGGATATCATCTGGTTGGGATTCTGCATCACATAGCCAATGTTTTGCGCCCGCTCTTTGATGGTATCTTCTAAAAGATCCCTCCCATCCAGAGAAATCTTTCCCGAAAGAGGTTTCTCAAAACCGCAGATCAGCTTGGCAAGGGTGCTCTTTCCCGCACCGTTTCGCCCCACGATGCTGACCATCTCGCCCTCCCTGATGGAAAAACTCACGTCCTGCAGATTCATGACTTCAGGCGTGTAGCCGAAGTTCAGATTTTCCACCCGTAAAAGCTCTTTTTTCTCCTTCTCTTCTACCCGAAACTTTTCTGTCTCCACATACCAGGCCCGCACCCTGCCCTTTTGCTCATTGGTCAGGGTAAGACTGTTCACATGCTGGGGCGAGATTTCTTCCGTGATGGGCACACCCGCATATCGCAGTGCCGTCAGATAGAGCGGTTCCCTGATGCCGTGCTCCAAAAGCGCCTTTCCCGAAAGAAAGGTCTTTGTTGGCAGATCCGCCACGATTCTGCCCTCATCCATGAGCACGATTCGGTCCACACGCCGCCACAATACATCCTCCAGACGGTGCTCAATAATGATGACCGCCGCCCCGGTGCGCTCCTGCACCCTGTCAATCAGCTCGATGGCGCTCCTGCCCGCCGCCGGATCCAAATTTGCAAGCGGCTCATCGAAGAGAAGCGCCTGCACCTGCTCCACCATGACTCCGGCCAGGCTGACCCGCTGCTTTTGTCCACCGGAGAGCTCGTGCGGTGCATACTGTAAATGATGTTCGATGTCCACCAGCCGGGCCGCTTCCGCCACCGTCTCCTTCATCTTTTCCTGCGGCACACAGTCATTCTCCAGCGCAAAAGCGATATCCTCCCCCACCGTCAGACCGATGAACTGCCCGTCCGGATCCTGCAGCACCGTGCCCACCGTATGACTCAGAGAAAAGATGCTGCTCTCCTTTGGCTCCACCCCGCCCACGAAAAGCTTTCCCGTGCTCTCACCCGGATAGGCAAAAGGAATCAGCCCGTTAATGCAGTTGCCGACGGTGCTCTTGCCGCTGCCGGAAGCACCCGCGATCAAAACCTTCTCGCCCGGGTAGATGTCCAGCGTGATATGGTGCAGTGTGGGGCTCGCTTGCGCCGCATATTGAAATCCATAGTCCTGAAATGAAATAATGGGATCCGCCATATCCTTTATCCTCACATAGAAACAGATTCGAGGGAAACTCCCCCGAATCTGCCCCTGTTAAGTCTTAATCCTCTTCTTTCTCCAAAGAACCTTTTTTTACCACGGTCTTCGCATAGCCAAGCAGCAGAAGCGTGCCCACAACGCCGGTGGTAATAATATTTGTCACACCCGCCATGAGACCCTGTGAGAAAAGCTTCTCGACTGGCTCCGCGTAAATCAGGATATCCAGCACGGGTGCCACCAGCCCCCAGGCCAGCAGATGTGCAATGATCTGTGCCACATTGAAGTGGATGAGTTTTTTTGTATCAATGCCCTCCTCCACGTTCAGCTTCATGGTCGCAAGACCGATCACAAGTCCCACAAAAGCGGATGCAATGATCCAGCTCCACCATGGGCCGTAACTTGTCGCATCGATCAGCGTGTGGCCGATAAAACCGATCAGCACACCTGCGATTGGCCCGAACAAAGCAGCAAATACAGCCTCCACCGCATACTGTAAGCTTATGTAGGTGTTTGGCACGGGCGTCGGAATCGAGACCTTGCCTAACACAAAGAATAATGCTGCGCCGATACCGATGGCAACGACGCTCTTTACGGATAATTTTTTCATTGGAATGCCCTCCCTCACCGGATTCTTTTTTGGTATTCAAAACCTTTTTTATTATAAAACGGAGCCTGTCTTTCTGTCAATATCCGCCCCTCTTCCGCCGCAGCGATCAATCTGCTACGGTCGGTCACGATTTTGACCTTTAGTTTTTGAAACTGTGAATCGGCGCAGGAATCCGTCCGCCACGGTTCACAAACGCCTCGCAGGAAAAACCGTTTACGGGCATCACCGGCGCATAACCGAACAGTCCGCCAAACTCCACCTTCTCTCCCACGCCCTTACCAATGGCAGGAATAATGCGTACCGCCGTGGTTTTTTGGTTTACCATGCCGATGGCCATCTCATCCGCGATGATGCCCGCGATCGTCGTATTGGGCGTATCCCCCGGGATTGCGATCATATCAAGGCCCACGGAACAAACGCAGGTCATGGCCTCCAGCTTTTCAAGCGTAAGCGCCCCCGCCGTCACCGCGTCGATCATGCCCTGATCCTCGCTGACGGGAATAAACGCCCCGCTAAGGCCCCCCACATAGGAGGATGCCATCACACCGCCTTTCTTTACCTGGTCGTTTAAAAGCGCAAGTGCCGCCGTCGTCCCGGGCGCACCGGCATATTCCAGACCGATCTCACATAAGATATCCGCCACGCTGTCCCCCACCGCAGGAGTCGGTGCAAGGGACAGATCCACAATGCCAAACGGAATGTCAAGCATCCGGGAAGCCTCTCTTGCCACAAGCTGTCCTACCCTGGTCACCTTAAAAGCCGTCTTTTTGATGGTCTCGCACAGCACCTCAAAATTCTCGCCGCGAACCTTCTGCAAAGCCGTCTTGACCACCCCCGGGCCGCTGACGCCGACGTTTACCACTGCCTCGGCCTCAGTCACGCCATGGAAAGCGCCAGCCATAAAGGGATTGTCATCCGGCGCATTGCAAAACACCACCAGCTTCATACAGTCGGCGCTGTCCTGATCCTTGCTGATCACCGCTGTCTCCTTGATAATATCTCCCATCAGGCGCACCGCGTCCATGTTGATTCCTGTTTTGGTGGCGCCCAGATTCACGGAACTGCAGACGCGTTCCGTGGCATGAAGCGCTTGCGGAATCGAGCGGAGCAACAATTCGTCCGCCGCCGTCATCCCCTTAGAAACAAGGGCGGAGTAGCCGCCGATCAAATTTACCCCAACTGCCTGCGCCGCCCGATCCATGGTCTTTGCCAGCGTCACGAAGTCCTCGCTGCTTTTGCAGGCTGCGCCGCCCACAAGCGCCATGGGCGTAATGGAGATTCGCTTATTTACGATCGGTATGCCAAACTCCTTTTCAATTTCCTCCCCCACTTTTACCAGATTTCTGGCAGTTGCGGTGATTTTCTCGTAGACCCGCTCATTGACCTTTTTCAACTCTCCGTCAATACAATCCAAAAGGCTGATCCCCAGGGTAATGGTGCGCACGTCAAGATTTTCCTTGGCAATCATTTCATTGGTCTCAGCTACTTCAAATAAATTTATCATGATTATCTCTCCCTAAGACTCACAAACTCACACCTAGATCCTGTGCATCTGATCAAAGATTTCTTCCTTCTGGCATTTGATGACCACACCGATGTTTTCGCCGAGCGCGTTCAGTTCGTCCACGATCATTCCGAAATCCTTCTTTGTCAGATTGGTATCCACGACCATCATCATGTTAAAAAACCCCTGCACAATGGTCTGCGAGATATCCAGAATATTGATCTGATTGTCTGCAAGGTATGTGCATACCTTCGCGATGATGCCTACCGTGTCTTTTCCCACTACCGTGATAATTGTCTTTTTCATCGTTTCCTCTTTTCCGCCCCGCACATCCCTATCGTTTCGGGCGCTATGATATCCATAAAAAAGACTATAACGTTTTCTGTTATAGCCTTTTACATGTTCTTTGCCTCAATGCTTCTACAGCTTCACGTCATTTTCCAGCTCATTGGCAACGGAAATGGTATTTCCCAGTATCGTTTGAATCGAATTGATACTTTCCATATAGCTTTTTGCTACACCGTTTGCCTCTTTGATCGAATTGGTAATGGCTTCAAGATGGCTTACGATTGCCGCCAGAGTCGTCTTGATCTCCGTTGCGGAGTTGCTGCTGTCCTTAGCAAGCTTCCCCATCTCTGTGGCTACCACTGCAAATCCTCTTCCTGCCTCGCCGCTGCGCGCCGCCTCGATGGAAGCATTCAGTGCAAGGATATTGGAATGGGACGCGTTGCTGCTGATCTCATTTACCACATCCGCCGCCTTGTTGACATCCTGCTCCACATCCGTCGTCATCCGGTTCATATCCGTCAACATACGAAATAGATTTTCAACACCGCCGACCACATCCTTAATAGAGCTGTCGATCTGCTGAATGGACTCCTGAAATTCTGAGGCGATTTCTTTGACCTTCTCCTTCCCTTCCACGGAATAGGAACAGATGATGCAGCCCACTACCTGCCCGTCATCTTTCACGGGAATCAGATTCCCCTCGACCGGAAACCCCATGACCTCCTTTGGCAGATAGTTATGCCTTGCAATTCCCTTTGCAAGAACCGTATCAAGCATTCCGCTCGGATCCTGAAATACGGAACCCACCTCAAACTGCGGAGGGATTCCCGGCGGCAGCACAAAGCCCTGCACGATTTTGTCCCTGTCCAAAACAGAAAGGATCACGTCCTTGTTATATAACTTGTTGATCAACTCAAGATGATCCACAAAAAACTGTAATTTTTCATTCATTGCCGCTGATACCCTCCCGCCTGTAATTTAACACGCCTTCCCAAAGAAGCGCTTTCCCCGATACTAGTTTGATTTTATCACAATGCCCTTATCCTTGCAATGATATTTCTCCTGCATCTGCTGTCTTATCCTGCTTTATCATTGATCCGTCATCCTTTTCCTGTATTCCACACACAACATGGTAATATCATCAAACTGCGGCGCACTTCCTACAAAAGCATTAATATCCTCTCTCACAACGGCCAACAATTCCTCCGGCCTTTTCCCGGTGTTCTTTTTTAGCACATCCCCAAGCCGTACCATTCCATAAAGTTCTTTTTCCCCGTTCGTTGCTTCCGTCACGCCGTCTGTGTATTGGAATATTTTGTCTCCCGGTGCAAGCATGATACTTCCGCACTGATATTTCATATCTTCCATTCCCGCAAGGACAAACCCCGGCCGTACCTTATAGGGTTCAAAAGATTCCCCGCCCCTGGCGATAAAAGGAATCTCATGTCCTGCATTTACGAAGCTGAATTCTCCCGACACCAGATCAAGAACACCCTCAAAAGCAGTGATAAACATGCCCTCCTGATTGGAATCGCATAATATGTCATTCACTTCAGAAAATACGTCCTCAAGGCTGGTGCCCGGCCTCGTGTGATCCTTGATCAACGTCTTGCCTATTACCATAAACAAAGCCGCGGGAACCCCTTTTCCCGACACATCCGCTATCACAATGGCAAGATGTCGTTCATCCACCATAAAGAAATCATAAAAGTCTCCTCCCACTTCCCTTGCCGGCGACATAGAAGCATGGATATCAAATTCCTGCCGCTCCGGAAATGCCGGAAAGATGCAGGGAAGCATGTCCGCCTGAATCCGGTTGGCAACGTCCAGCTCCGTTTCGATCCGCTGGCGCTCCTCGCTGTCCTTCGCCTGCTGCTCCAAAAGCCCTCTGGTCCTTGCCGCCATTGTCGTACATATGGTAGACAGCCCCCACAGGGCCGCAGCACGGGTCAGCACAAAGAACACCGTTGCATCATAAAGATTCTGTTTCGTTACCACCCTTGGTCCCGAATAATACGCCGCATCCAACAGGATCTGATCCCATTCTCCATAATACATTCCTATGTAAATAGATGCTGAAAATAAAATTTGAGATACGACCAGCGTAAGCCGTGTCAGATTTTTAGAATAGTAATGGCAACTCAACATAAGGGGCAGTGTCCACACCAGCACTCCGTGTTTTGGCATAGCGCTGGAAAGAATAAAAACTCCCATAATGGAACAAAAAAGAACTGCATATTTCATCCATTTTCTGTTGCCCTCCGTCAGCCTGCACAACAGGGAAGGCATCAGAAAGCACAGGATGATCACCGGCATCGCCGTATTCATGATCACGACAGGCATGGTAAAAATGCGCAGCAAAGTCAACCCCCATGCCGCCGCGCATACCAAACTGCACATCACGAGACATTTGGCGGCATACCGGTTTGCCTTTACTTCATTTTCCATAAAGATATTCTGTTCCCCCAAAGCCTCACCTCCTACTGTCCGGTCACTTAACGCACCTCGATCATCTCAGAAACTTCATCCCGCTTCGCCACATACACCGGAAAATCATTGCCGTTATATTTCGTATCGGACATCGCAACTTCCACACGCACCGACTCGTAAGCAAGCTCCGGCAGATTATTTTCCTTGCTCAGATGCCCCAGCACGATTGCCTGCATATTGTCATGCAGCAGGCGGCTTAAGAGTTTGCCCGCCGCCTCGTTGGACAAATGCCCCCGCTCGCCCAGAATCCGTTTCTTTAAATAATAGGGATAAGGCCCGACCTGCAGCATATGTACGTCATGATTCGCTTCCAGATAGAGGAGATCCAGATTTTTCAGGCACTCCACCGTATAATCGTTATAGCACCCCAGATCCGTGATGATCCCGATCCGTCTGCCGTCATGACTGATGCGGTAAGCCACCGGGTCGGCCGCATCGTGGGAGGTGCGCATGGGACAAAGTGTAATATCCTTGATGATGCAGCGCTCGTCCGGTACGACGACCTGAAAAAGGGCGGGATCAATCTCCCCCAACGATCTCGTCTGTCTGATGGCTTCGATGGTACCCGCCGTGGCGTAGATGGGTATGCCGTACTTCCTGGAGAGTACCCCCAGACCGTTTATGTGGTCGGCGTGTTCGTGTGTGATACAGATACCGTCAATGTCCCTTAGGCTTAAGCCAAGCGCTGAAAGCCCCTCCTCCGTCCGTTTTCCGCTGATTCCCACATCCATCAAAAGATGAGTGGCATCGCTTCCCACATAGACGCAGTTTCCGCTGCTGCCGCTGGCAATGCTGCATAGTCTCATAGTCATATCAACCATTTCATCCCCGCCATTCCTGAGGGGACGATTTTTCCTTTTCTCTCTTTTTTACGTCACGGCTTCCAATAAATTTCGATATTATCGCCGCTCTTGATGTTCTCCATATACTGCGCTCCCCTGCCGTTTAGGTTGGTCACGATGCCGCTTCCCTCAGGCTTTGAGAGATCAAAGTCAATATATTCAAACACATCCACAAACACATAGTTCTTCTTGCCGGAAAGCTTAATCTGCTCGCCGTTAACCGTTACGATGATGGAAACGGGCACATGCTTGCTCATAAGTTCTTCCCGTCGTTTTTCTTCCTCCGCCTTGGCGCGGGCGGCCTCCTCTTCCCTGGCTCTCGCTTTGGCCTTCGCCTCCTCCTCTGCGCGCTTCACGCCGGGACCCATCACGATCCTTGCGCCCTTCGCCTTCTCCTGCTCATTTTCCGCCGCTCCCGCTGCATCTGCAGAGTGATCCATATCGCTTTCCGCCGCATCCGACGTTCCTGTCAAATCATCGCTTTCTGCAGCGGATACCGCCTGTTGTCCTGCCGCTTTCGAGGCAATCGCAGAAAACCCAGCCGTACCCGCAGGCCGGTCTTCCCGTACCCGTGCTTCCTCTTCTTCGGACGGTTCGTAAACCTCCACATCGGAAAGCTGCAGTTCCTCCATCGTCCAGATCACAGAGAAATTCTCATACACTTTCGTATCCATATCGGCCAGCTTGTTGTTCACATAGATGTTCATACTCCAGTCGATGGTCACATCCATAAACTCGGAAATCTGCCGTACCGTATAGTAACCCAGGATCTCGATCTCGTCACCTTCCTGAATCTCGTAATACTCGGACTGTAACTCCCCGTTCACGCTGGCAAATTTGGGCAGATCCACCTTTTTCTCATTGACCTCCACCCACATCTTTGAGCCAAACTCAGGAAGCTCTCCCAGCATCATCTGCGCAGGTTCCCCTGCCGTGGACTCTACCACCCGGATCTGGTCGTTTGCATGGATCAGGGTATAGATATCCGCCTCGTTTCCGTTCACGGTGATCTGCGCTGCCTCCCCGAAGTCTCCTCTGGCAATCCGCGGCTTCCCGTTCACCGTAAAGTTTAACTCCTTCCCGCGCCTGGGGAAAAGGCCGTCGCTCGCAAACTCCGCCTGCATGGCCGCATCCACCACGGCCGCCTTATTATTGTCATAAATCTTCACCCGCTGATCATTAAAGTAGACGAAAATGAAGTTGTTGCTCTGCTCATAGTAGCTTAAACAGATACCGATGGGCGTCACCATCAGGGAATCTTTTCTGGCGTCTGCCTCCAAAAATTCGATATCCTGCATGACCTCCTCGCCCCTGACCGCTACGCGCTCACTCTGAATATCCAGCTTTTTTGCAAGCGCGTTCGTGTAACCCGGAAGCTTGCCGCCGCCGCCCACCACAAACACCGCGCTGACGGATTTATCGCCGTTTAACTCCTTGATCTTATCCGCCACCTGACCGGTCATATTCTCGATCACTTCAGACGCCACCTGTTCCACTGCCTCACTGGTAATGGTCTGGGTCAGTCCCATGATATCCTTATACTCGATCACGTCCTTTACGCCTGTGTCCCGCTTAATCTGTTCCGCCGTGGCGAAATCCACCAGGCAGTGCTTTGCGACCACCTCCGTGAGGGAATCCCCCGCAATAGGAATCATACCATAGGCGATGATACTGCCGTCTCTGGTAACGGAAATATCGGAAGTGCCCGCGCCCACATCCACCAGCGCAATATTTAACATCCGGTACATCTCAGGGATTGCCACCTGAATCGCCGCGATCGGCTCCAGCGTCAGATTCACCACGTCAAGCCCGGCCACACCGACTGCCTTATAAAGACCGTCCACCACATCCTCCGGCAGGAACGTGGCAATCAGATCCGCACCGATGGTCTTTGCCTTGTGTCCCTCCAGGTTTCCTATCGTGTAGCCGTTCATATAATAGCGTACAACTGAATATCCGACACAGTAAAACTTCATGTCCATATCGTTGTTTTCCAAAAACTCCTGGTAGGCTCTCTCCACGCCTGCGGAATCCAGGGCATAGATATCCTCCCCCGTGATCTCCCGCTCGTTCTCCAGCTCCTGATCCACCCGTATGTTTACGGTCTGCAGCACACGGCCCGCCGCCGCGATACAGACGTCTTTTAACGGTCTGCCGATCCGCTCCTCGATCTCCGCCTTGACCTCCTTGATGGTCTCGCCCACTTTGTAGATATCATGGATCTGCCCGTCCAGCATAGCCCTTGTCCGATGCTCCCTGATGCTCTGCGTTACCACATGAAATTTGCCTCCTGTGCGGTAGCCCACCGTTCCCACGATACTTCTTGTCCCGATATCCAAGCCAAATACCAACTGTCCCGGAAATTTTTTTACTTCTGCCACTGGTCTTCCCCCAATTCTTTCTCTATTTGTTCATAGACGCTTAAAAGCGCACCATTGTTCTCTATCACCACACCGCAATGTTTTAAAAATGCTTCATCCGAAAGCTGACTTTTCAAAATCGCATCGGTCTTTTCATCACTATACCCTCTGCTCCCCTTAAGCCTTTGCCGCCTTACGCTCTCATCTGCGCGAATATACCAAAGTCCGTCTACGATCCCGGCATAGCCCTCTTCGATTAAAAGTGCCGCCTCGATAAACAGAAAATCCCGTTCCCCGCTTTCTTTCTCTTTCGCGATTTCCGAAAGGAGATATGCCTTTACCGCAGGATGCACGATGTCGTTTACCTTCTGCAAAAGTGCGCTGTCTTCAAAGATCCGCGCCGCCATCTTCTTTCTGTCGATTTTTCCCGCCGCATCCAAAATCTCATCTCCCAAAAGCGCGACCAGCGGTTCGTAGCACGCGCCACCAGGCTCCTCCAGTTGATGGGCAGCCAAATCCGCCTTGATAACGCGGCAATTATGATTTGCGGCCAGATAATCGAGCACCGCTGATTTCCCGGCGCCGACGCCGCCCGTAATTCCTATGACTTTCATATTACTTTGCCTCGTACCAGTCCGTGCCCGTGTGCAGATCGATCTCCAGACGCACGGACAATTCCGCTGCCTGCTGCATCTCCTCCGTCAGGATGCGGCGTACCGCCTCCTCCTCCGATAAATCCGTTTCGATCAAAAGTTCGTCATGCACCTGTAAGATCAGGCGGGACTTTAAGTTTTCCCGATGCAGTCTTTCCCACACGCGGATCATGGCAATCTTCATGATGTCCGCCGCCGTCCCCTGAATGGGAGAATTCATGGCCACACGCTCCCCGAAGGAACGCTGCATGAAATTGTTTGACTTAAGCTCCGGAATCGGACGCCTGCGCCCGTACATGGTCGTCACAAATCCCTGCTCTTTGGCCTTTGCCACCATCTGATCAAGGAAGCGTTTCACCCCCGGATAGGTCTCAAAATACTGTTCGATATAGTCTGCAGCCTCCTTCTTGGAGATGCTTAAGTCCTGACTCAGGCCAAAGGAGCTGATGCCATAAACAATGCCGAAATTGACTGCCTTGGCGTTTCGTCGCTGTAAGTCCGTCACCTCGGCAAAGGGTGTGTGAAACACCTTGGAAGCCGTGATGCGGTGGATGTCCTCGTCCATCTGATAGGCCTCAATCAACTGCTTATCGTCGGACATATGCGCAAGAATGCGCAGCTCGATCTGCGAATAATCCGCATCCATGAAAAGATACCCTTCCCGCGGCACAAACACCTTGCGGATCCTGCGTCCTAAGTCCATGCGCATCGGTATATTCTGCAAATTTGGCTCCGTGGAACTGATCCTCCCCGTTGCGGTAATGGTCTGATTGAAGGTCGAATGGATTCTCCCGTCTCCCCCGATGCAGGCAAAAAGCCCTTCCGCATAGGTTGATTTCAATTTGGCAAGCCCCCGGTACTCCAAAATATCCGATACGATCGGATAGTCCGGTGCCAGCTTCTCCAGCACATCCGCCGCCGTGGAATATCCTGTCTTTGTCTTTTTACCGCCCTTGATCCCCATTTTTTCAAACAGGATCTCCGCAAGCTGCTTGGGCGAATTGATGTTAAACGAAACGTCCGCCTGCCTGTAGATTGCCTGCTCCAACTGTGTGATGCGCCCGGTCAGCGCCTCGCCGTAAGCCTTGAGTGCCGCCGGCTGCACCAGCACGCCGTACTGTTCCATATCGTAAAGCACCCGCGAAAGCGGCATCTCAATCTCATAAAACAGGGAATCCATTTCCTGTTCGGCAAGCTTGTCTTCCAATACCTTCCCCGCCGCCAGACAGACATAGGCCTGATAGCACGCATACTGCGCAAAGGCCTCCGGCTCCTTCTCATACGCCTGCGCATAAGCAGCTTTCCCGCAGACCTGCGCCCTGTCCGGAATCGTAAGCGTCAGATATTCGCCCGCGATATCCTCCGTCTGATAATCGCTCTTAAGCGGATTGATGAGATACGCCGCGATCAGAATGTCAAAGTATCTTTTTGCCCGATAAGGCTTCAACACATCCTGCGCGCCCGCCTCATCGCGCCACATGCTCTCCTCCCCCGCTTCCTCTATCATATCATAAAGGGATTTTGCGTCAAACACATTTAGTTTACATAACTCGTCCCTATTTAAGGCTGTCAATCGCTCCCGCAGATACCCTTCCGTCACCTCTCCCTGACAGGGAATAAAGGCCACATTGTTCTCCTCCTGTGCAAGCGCAATCCCCATACAGCCGTTCTCCGCTTTGCCGTCCCGAAAAACTGCCAACCCAATCCGGGTGCCGCCTTCCACGCTCTCCCCCTTTTCCCGACAGGCCGCGAACAGCGCTTCCACCTCCGCCTTGTCTGTCACGGTATGAAAATCGTCCTCCTGCCTGTTGACCACCGCCACATCCCTGGAAAAACGGGAAAGGATATTTTTAAATTCCAGCTGCTTGCAGAGCACATAGGCTTCTTCCGTATAAAAGTCGCCAATCTTTGCCTTGTCAAAATCAAAGGCAATCTCAGCGTCCACGTTGATGGTCGCAAGCACCTTGCTTAAGTCCGCAAGCTCCCTGTTTGCCAGCAGGGATTCTCTGATCGACTTTTTGGAAATCTCCTGCGCATGAGCATAGATGTTTTCTAACGACCCATATGTCACCATCAGCTCCGTGGCCGTCTTCTCCCCTACTTTTGGTACTCCCGGAATATTGTCCGATGCATCGCCCATCAGCGCTTTTAAGTCGATGAACTGCATGGGCGTCACCTGATAGGCCGCCTCCACGTCCTTCGCATAGTAATCCTCCACCTCCGTGCGTCCGCCCTTCGTCTTGGGAATGCGAATGCGGATATGGTCGGTCGCGACCTGTAACAGATCCCGGTCGCCCGATACCAGGGAGACCTCCATCCCGGCTTTCTCGCCGCGCTTTGCAATGGTTCCCAGTATATCGTCCGCCTCCAGGCCCGCCTGCTCCACCACACAGATCTTCATGGCGGCAAGCAACTGTTTCATCACCGGAACCTGCTCTCGAAGTTCCGTCGGCATCGGCTTTCTGGTGCCCTTATACTCCTTATATATTTCATGGCGGAAGGTGGGCGCGTGCACGTCAAAGGCCACCGTCAGGTAGTCCGCCTGCTCCTCCTCCAGGATCTTGAACATAATATTCAAAAATCCATAGATCGCGTTGGTGTGAAGTCCCTGCCCGTTGGTCAGATCCGGCACCCCGTAAAACGCTCTGTTCAAAATGCTGTGTCCGTCTATCAGAACCAGTTTTTCCGCCATCTATTTCAAAACCTTTCTCATTTTACTTTCCACATCCGGTTATTTTCCATCTCATTCGCGCAAGTCCTACATGGATACAATGACCACCGCCGCAACGATTGCAGCAGCCACCGCAAGCTCCAGCCAAAACAAGACGCGCCGCAGGGCCCGATTGACCCGTATCCTGTCGTCCGCACCGTCAAGCGTCTCCACCAGAGCTTCCTGTAGATTAAAATTATTCCCCTGCTCAAGCTGCTCCAATCCTTCCGAAACCAGAAACTGAATGGAGAGCTCCTCCTTGCATTCCGGGCACTCCTCGATATGCTCCACAAATTCCGCCAAATCGTCCCCGTCCAGCTCATCGTTTAAGAAGGAGGGTATCATTTTCTCCGCTTCTTTACAGTTCATATCCGTCCCTTTTCCATTTGACTCTGTGTATGAGCAGACTCGAAATGCCACTCATACGCAAACATTATACCCCATTGTCGATCTATTTGGAAGAGATTTTTCTTCCGACTCTGCTTATGCGCATAAGCAGACTCGAAATGCTTCGCATTTCTCGTTCGCGGTCTCCGTTCCACTCCGGTCCGCGCATAACAGACGTCCCCCGGACGTCTTGCGCCTCGTCATAAGCCATTCTGCTTATGCGCGCAAAAAGAGTCATCCGGCGGATGACTCTCCTTCTGTCCTAATATCATCTTACTGTGCCTGCGCGCCGTCCGCAGGAGCAGGCGCTGCCTCAGGCGCCGGTGCGGGTTCTGCAGGCTGTGTCTCAGGCGCGGGTTCCGCAGGTACTTCCGGTACAACGGCCGTCGCGATACCCTTTCCATTCACCTCATAGTTTACGCCCTCCACCGTCACAGTCACATTTCTCTGCAATGCGCCCGTCGTCGGATCGTAATAGTAAACATTGCCGTCAGGCCTGGTCACCAGCCCCCGCATCATCACTGCATTCTCATCGAAATAATATTCCTCACCCTGAATGGTCACATCCTCACGCAGGGCATGGCCATCTTTGGTGGCCAGGAAATAGCGGCCTGTCTCATCCTCAAACCAGCAGCCCTTCTGTACGAAGCCGTTCTCGTCCAAATGGTATTTTCTGTCCTCCCAGGCTACCCAGCAACTGCGCTGCATCCGATAGCCCGCATAGAACACGGTCTGGTCTCCTCTGGCGGCAAAGCCGTCCGCCACGATGATCTTGGAATAATCCTTGAACTGATAATTCATATCCACTCTGGTCGGGATCCCCGCCACACTGCCGTGTGAAGTATTCTGCCAAAAGGAGGCGCCTTCGTATTCCAAAGCGTCCGCATACTGCGCCACCCATTTGTCATAGCCGATGTTGCCGATCTTATCCCGGAACATATTACGGCTGGAATAGACCACCGGATAGTAGCCGTTCGCCTCAATGATCGAGCAGAAGGCGTTGATCAGTGCCTGTAACTGCTCACTCGACATATTCTTATGACAGGGGGCTTCCACATCATAGACCACCGGATAACTCACCGTGTAATTCCCGATCCACGAAAGAAGCTGGTTCGCCTCGTTCTGTGCCTGCTCCACCGTGGAAGCATAAGAATAAAGATAAACTCCCGTGCGCAGCCCCGCCGCATTCGCGCCGTTCATGTTAACATCAAAATAAGGGTCAACACCCGAATTCGTGCTGCCCGCTTTCACAAAGACGAAGGAGACGCCCGAGGAGGGCACCTGGCTCCAGTCAATACCCAGATTGTGTTTGGAAACGTCGATGCCTCTGGCGATGGCGCTGCCGGCACCGATTGCCTGCGCCTGCATCGAGGGAGTCAGGAAAAGCGTACCCGCCAATACCAGTGTGCAGAGCTTTCCCGTGCCCTTCCTTATTTTATGTAAGATTCCCGGCTGTTTTTTCCGCTTTATCATTTGTACCTTAAGTCCGACGTCTGTCCGAACCGTTCCCTTTCGTTTTTCTGCCTGCTCTCTTTTGCTTTGATCGTTACAGAGACAAATATAACATTTCCGTTACAAAAAAGAATGAAATATTACATTTTGTCATATTTTGTAACAATCTTTTCCTACTATACCATGTTTTTGGCGCCTTGTATAGCATTTTTTTGTAAAGGGTAACGGTAAATACTGGAAAAATCAATCGTTTGGCCGGTAATAGAAACGCCCTGCAAGCTCCTCCGTGCGAATCGCGTTGACAAAGGCGGCGGCGTCCGCCTTCTTTACCGCCGCAATCACCTCCTTGCTCTCCTCCTTGGAGACCACGGAGTAGACGACCTTCCTCTTTTCGTGTTCATAAGAACCCTCGCCGCTAAGAATCGTGGCCCCGTGCATACTGACCGTGTTGATCGCCTTACACACCTTGTCCGCCTTGTTGGTCACGATAAAGAGCGTCTGCTTCTGGTAACGCTTGTAGAGCATATGCAAAATCTGTGTGGAAGTGTACTGATAGATAATGGAATAGAGCGCCTTATCAAAACCAAACAGAAGCCCGGCTATCATAATGATCACCACGTTAAAAGCCAAAATAAAGTTCCAGGCATCCACGCCCTTTTTCTCCGACAGATAGATGGAAATAAAGTCCGTACCGCCGGTGGTGGCGTTCACAGCCAGGCACTGACTGATTGCAAAGCCGCCGATGATACCGCCAAAGATACTGATTAAAAGGATGTCATAAGTCACTGCAATATCGGGAATGATATCCGTCATAATGCTTGTCACCAGAATGGACAGGCAGGAATAAAGCGTAAATTTCTTTCCGATATATCGAAACCCAATATAAACCGGAACCGCATTCAGCAAAAGATTCACCGGCGTGTACGGAATCTGTATGCCAAAGAACATCCTGCATATGCTTTGGATCAGAATCGTCAAGCCGGTCGCGCCGCCGGGGTAAAGCCCTCCGGTACTGACAAACGTCTTGATATTGACCGCGAGCAGCGCAGACGCCGCACAAATCACAATGATCCTTCTGCCGTCCTTTTTCAGATCAAAAGTCATAACACATCCCCCATAAAACTTTTTATTCTCAACTAACATCTATTCTTCGCGCACATACCATTCCAGATCCTTTGCCGCAATGACCCGGTAATTGTCCGCACCCTCTCCCGTGCGCAGGATCACGCGCTCAATCCCCGCCTGAATGATCTGCCTGGCGCAGAGCGGACAGGGTTTTGCCTCATGCAGGGAACAGTCTTCGGGATTGATGCTGGTCAGATACAGATCCGCCCCCAGAGTCTGCTCTCTGGAACAGTTTAGAAGGGCGTTTGCCTCCGCATGGATGGCTCTGCACATCGCGTAGCCCTCCCCCTGGTGCATATTCCGCTTGATGCGCGGACATTCCCCAATGTCGCAGCAATTCTCAAACCCTCTGGGCGAACCGTTATAGCCGGTGGAAAGCACCACGTCGTTTTTGACCACCACCGCGCCGTACTTTCTCTTTAAGCAGGTGCTTCTGTAGGCAAAGACCTCCGCACAGTTTAAGTAGGTGTCCTCCTTGGATATTCTCTTATTTCCCGATGGTTTGACCATAACGCGCCTCCAATCCCCTTTATCCTTTGTCTGTTTTATATAGTATAGCAGACTTGAAACCCGCTTTCAATGAAGGGCGGGATTTCCTTTTTACTTTTCCCTACTTTTCCATTAAATATTGTACTGTAACCACAAATCATACAAACAGTTCATCTTACGATCGGAGGAAAGAGATTGACATGAAACTTGGCGAACTCTTAACAATGCTGCGAAAAGAAAAAGGATATCTGCAAAAGGATGTGGCTGCCTATCTGCATCTGACTGTCGCGACCGTTTCAAATTATGAGAAAAATGTCCGTATGCCGAATCTGGAAACCCTGGTCAGACTGGCTGACCTCTACGACGTTTCCACCGATTATCTTCTGCAAAGAACCAGGTGCAAAACAGGCGTCCGTGCGCTCGGCAGGCACCTGTCTGCAGATTGCACTGTGGGCGATCTGATCAACACAATATTGCACCTGGACCGTTTTGGCATCCGTTTTTTGCTGGAGTGCTGCGATCTGCTGCGCCTGCGCAGCCGTTTGAATGACGGAAATCATCTGTAATAGGAGATCATTTTACGATGACAGCTTCCAAAGAGCTATGGTATACTGACTGTAAGAAAGCAGGAGGAAACCCCTATGCAGTTCACAAACGAGCAGATCTTAGAGATTGCCATGCAGCAATCGGCAATCGATGCAAATTGCCATGCAAAAGATTTTCTGCGGGATGAAAACATCATTGTCCCGTCAAAAGAAACCCCCGACGCGAGGAAATATCTGACGCTGCCTTTTGCATGCAACTTAATCTCCTACGGGAATAATATCGTCGCCTCGATCACGGAAAAATACCGTCCTGTCGTGGCGGACTATATTGGCAGTTTCTCCATGGCGCACTGTTTTGAAACGCCGAATTTACATGTCCTGAACGATGCAATGCAAAAAGAAGGGCTTCGCGTCTGCTTTATGGCGGAATATTTTCTGCCGGACTTAGCGGCGCTGAAAGCTTTGTCCTGCCCCTATGAACTAAGGGTGCTGCATGCAGAGGATTTCGCACCCCTTTACACCGACGCGTGGAGCAACGCGCTCTGCAAAGAGCGTTCCGAACTGGATGTTTTGGGGATTGGCGCATACGACGGAGCAAAACTAATCGGCCTTGCCGGTTGTTCCGCCGATTGCGATACCATGTGGCAGATCGGCGTGGATGTCCTTCCCGCATATCGCAGACAAAACATCGCGTCCGCTCTTACAAGCCGGCTGGCGCTCGAAATCTTAACACGAGAAAAAGTTCCTTTCTACTGCGCCGCCTGGTCAAATATCAAGTCAGTGCGCAATGCCATAAAAAGCGGGTTTCGCCCTGCGTGGGTAGAGATGACGGTGAAAAGTATTGAATTTGTGGAAGGGATGAACAAAAAGACGGGGGATTAACTTTTCCCATCTATTCCCTACACTCTCGATACCACAAAACTGACCACGCCGCCGACGATCAAAAGAAACAGCGCTATGTAAATAAAGCCTGAAAATACAATTGCAAACAGGATCAATGGCGCAAGCACAAAGCAGACTAAAATCTTTGTAATGCCCCATGCCGCTTTGCATGCGAGCAGCGCCAGTTTCCCAAACACCGTAACCATTAAAATGCAAAATAATAATGTGATCATCTTTTCTCCTCCATCATGGAATCTTTTTAACGTCAAGCTTGTTTCCTGTTCTTCCCGGCATTTCCGGTGCTCTGCGATGTTACCCTTCCCCGGAATTTTGAAACATCCCGCACGCCTATGGATGCGCAGTAGGCTTCCTGGTCCTCGACTTTTTCCAGAAAGCGGCATAGGGAAATTCTTTCCTCCAATGTCATGGTTCACCTCCGCTCTGCGCTTTTGGCTTTTCGTTATTGATAGCTATAGTTTAGATCAAAAAATAGGATAAATAAACCGCAAAAGATACGAAAAATAAGGGGCTATTTCGTTTGTTTTTGCGAAATAACCCTGTCTTCTTTTTCTTGCCCTATCCCCAATCATCCGCTATAATATATTTACACAATATATTCGGTAAAGGGAACTCTCTATGGGTAAAAAATCTACGAAAGAAAACAAAAATATATACTTTCAGAGCAGAGAAAATGCCAACCTGACCAGAGCACAGGCCAGCGAGCTCATCGGCTGCATTTCCGAAAGCAAAATCGAAAAAATAGAAAACGGTACTGCATCCGCACAGCCGGAAGACGTCGTTGCCATGGCGGAAGCCTATCAGAATCCCCGTCTGTGCAACTATTACTGTGCCAATGAATGCCGCATCGGACAGGAACATGTCCCGGAAGTGCAGATCTTTGGCCTCCCGGAAATCACGCTGGGTATCCTCTCCTCCCTGAATGCCTTAGATAAATACAAAGAACGTCTGATAGAGATTACGGAAGACGGCCGGATCACGGAAGACGAGCTCCCCGATTTTGCCAAGATCGAGGACCGTTTGGAAAAAATCTCTGTCACGGTTGAATCTCTGAAACTCTGGATCAAGGATGCTATTATCGCCGGTGGGCTGGATGAGGAAAAACTGGCAGCGCTGAAGGCGGCGTTTAAATAACTTTCCGCCATAATCAGTATCATCAAAATGCAGACTAATTTGCGCAGGCACCAAACCGCTCACACACTTTACTGACCAGAACAATTGTTGTCACGCAGCACAGCAGAACAAGCACGCTCTCCTGTTTCCGCACCAGACAGAATATCATTACCGCCAGCAATACGGCTAAAACTCCCCAAACCACCAATGCATATATTTTATTCTCCGGCTTCTTCCGCTCCCGATTCGCCTCCAATCCGATTCCCATAGAAGTAAGGATGATCAGCCCGGAGGACACCCGCATATCAAGCGAAACAAATTCGGTAATCATCAACACGGTAAACAGCGTAAAACACGACATAAGATAGCATTGCCAATACTTCTTCAAATGAAACCCACCCAGGTAGG
The DNA here is from genome assembly GCA_002492725.1 of Lachnospiraceae bacterium UBA7054. GTDB lineage: Bacteria > Bacillota > Clostridia > Lachnospirales > Lachnospiraceae > UBA3282. The sequence goes on along the minus strand of DLAF01000024.1, from coordinate 9,578 downwards.
AACGCAGAGGCATAAAAAAGGCGAAAAAAATAATCCCCTCTTTTAACCTTCCCATGGCAAGGCATATCAAAAGGCTCGTGAGAACCGCCCCGCCAAGTTCCAGCATTCTTATCAATCCATACTGATAGACTTCCATCATGGATTCGCTTATCAGCTTTTCTCTGACCAGTAATTTCGCTATTCTATTCGCGATTTTTTCCATTGCTTCTCCCGTCATCTCTTATAAAGCATCGTAAATTGTCTTTACCGTATTTTTATTCTGATTATAGCATATTTCATGAAATTGGTTCACAAAACATATGAAATAACCTTTCTTTTTATTGTCTCCTTATGTAACCGTTTTTGTAACTATTTGTGGTTATATTATTTATCGTCCTGACAGGTTATATTAATAGCATAACTCATGATTCAGAGGTGACCGCCATGTTTATCATTCAAAAACCACATGCAAAAGCAAATATCTCCAAAACGATCCGCTTCACGGAGGAACTGAATAACCGGATGATTGCACTTGCCCGGGAAGAGGAGGTCTCCTTTAATGAACTGGTAATCCAGTGCTGCCAGTATGCGCTGGATCATCACTCAAAAGATGCCCGCGAGGAGGATCGCGATGATTAACATTGCCATATGCGATGACGACAGGCCTTTTACCGGAATCGTAGAACAGCTCCTGCGCCGAATCGCAGATGGACAGGGACTGGATATCAACTGCGAGGTGTTCTTTGATGGTTCCGATATCGTCCGAGCCGTCACGGAACAGCAGATGTACTTTGACCTCATCTATCTGGATATCGAAATGAAAGATATGGATGGTGTTAACACTGCGCTGGCTCTAAGGGAAATGGAACTTCCCGCGTTGATTGTGTATATATCGGTTCATGAAGAATACTTAAAGGAACTGTTTTGCACGGAACCATTCCGTTTCCTGTCAAAACCGTTAGATGAGACGACATTTTGCGAAGTATTTTTCTCCGCCTGCGAGCGAATCAAAAAACAAACCGGATATTTTACTTTTTCTTATAAGAAATCATTAAACCGAATCCCGTTTGGCCAGATCATCTGCTTTGAGAGTCGTGGCAGGGTAATTACCATTCATCTGCCTGAATGGAATGCAAAAAATCAGGCCCTACGCCAGACATGTTTCTATGGCAAGATGAATGATATCGAAAAGCAAGTGGCTGCCCTCAACGGACGCTTCCTGCGCGTACACCAATCTTTCCTCGTAAACTTCGACTACATAAAATCAATGTCCGCTACAGAGATTGAAACACTTGACGGCAGAATCATTCAAATCAGCGAAGACCGCAGGAAGGAGATCCGTGCGAGATTCTTGGCTCTTACAAATGTAAAAGGGGGATAAAATGAAGGAACAGTTATTACTTGATGTGTTGATGGTTCTCTTCACGGTACATATCATACACACCTATCTAGCCACTTTCCACAGAGGAGCCATACGCCATCAAGCATGCCATTACGCTGCATGGATTGCATACATTCTTTTCCAATTCTCGGTTATGTTTTTCACCTCAAAGTATCCGCCCCTCACGCTTTTCGGAAACATCATCCTAATGGCAGCAATCCTGCACACTTCCGGCTGCGGGGATATTCGGACGGCCCTGTTCCGCTCCTGCATTCTTTATGCATCATGGATGGCGGTCGATGTGGTCACCCAAAGCATCCTGTTGGCGACACTGTCCGAAGACCCTTTCGTAGTAGGAAATCTTATCTCTACGATCGCAATGTACATTATCGTACAAATGTACAAACGATGGAAAGGACGGGATTTCACTGCACCTCTCTCCTTCCACAATTGGATCAGACTCGTTTTCGTTCCTATTTCCTCCATGCTCATCACTTACTACGCTTATGCAATCACCCTGCACAGTGGAAAGACTGCTTTCTTCTATTTTCTGTCCATTCTCATCGTTCTCATTAACTACCTGATCTTTGATGTCTATGACAAGATGAGCTCACAGGCTCTCATTGAAAAGCAGAACCAAGCTTATGAACAGGAGATACACCTCTGTGTCAGACAGGCAGCCGATCGAGAGGAAGCCTACCGTCAAACCCGTATCTTACGCCACGATTTAAAAGGTCGTCTGATAGCCTTAAGTGCACTGCTTGAGGCTGGGCAAACCGAAGAAACACAAAAAGAAATAAAAAGGATGCTAAGCGAAAACAGTTTGAGCGGTCATGGGATTGCAGAAACCGGGAACCTTGCACTGGATGCGTTTGTCAACTACAAGCATGCCGCTGCCGCCGCTAAGGAGATACAGCTAAAATGTCGGCTTGATGTACCGGCAGAAATCATTGTAGAGGGCACTGATCTTTGTGTCATCTTAGAAAACCTCTTAAACAACGCGCTGGAAGCAGTGCAAAAATTACCAAAAAGAGACCAGACAGTCAACCTTACTGTTCAGTTAACCAAAGGCATCATCATGATCACTGTAGAAAATCCCTATCGGGGAAATCTATTAAGAGACAGTTGCGGGAAACTACAAAGCAGTAAAAGCGGAGATCATGGAATCGGCCTTTTGTCTGTGGAACGGACAGCAAAAAAGTATAACGGAGAGGTGGTGATCAACTGCGACAACGACATCTTTCGGGCGACTGTCATGCTCTGTCCTAGGGAAATCTTACATGGTGACTCGTAAATTTGACATCATGCAGATTGCCGTCCCAAAAAGAAGTATAGTCTATCTATAACATGATTAACTTTACGAATGGAGGAATGCTACTATGAAATTACCCCGGATAAATACCATAGCAAAACATAGTTTAAAAATCCTGTCACTCACCGCTCTGTTATCCGCATATACCGGAGCTAATATGGCATGCTGTTTTCTCTACCACGATCCGAAAAAACCTGAGGCGCTGAAAAATCTGAAGAAATTCTAAGCGTAAAATATCTCTATTTTGCAGTTAATATCTGTCGAAGTGTAAAGGGGATATTTGAGAAAGGGGGGGGATGCATTTGCATCCCCTCCTCGCTTCCGCTATTTGCATAATCCTTTTATCATATTTCAATCTTTCCCTTTGTTCTTCTTCATCCCAATTCTACATAAAATACTTACACTTCTCCAAAAAGAAATGCTGCTCTTTATCAAATAAACTGAGTAACTTTTTCAGAGATTTTTCCCCCCTATACTCATTTAAAGCTTCCAGATACTCATTTCTATTTGCATCCTCAATCACAACCGGCACAATTCCATTCTTCAGGCATTCCCTAAAAAGAATTAGTCTGCCTGTCCTGCCATTCCCATCTTGGAAAGGATGAATACTTTCATATCTCGCATGGAATTCAGCCAATACAGAAATATTTATGTCCTGATTACAATACCAATCCATTAATAAATACATTTCCTGAGCAACACTTTCCGGTCTTACAGTCTGAAACATCCCAATCATATTAGGGCGCTGCTTATAATCTCCAATAGCATATCCATTCGCCCGATCCTCAAATACCCCGGATTTTAATTCATAATGAAATTTCTTTATCAACTCTTGAGTCAATGGTTCACCCAAAGTATCCAGCATCTTATTGAACATAAGAAAATGCCCGTTCATCTCCTCAACATCTTTTGCTCTGTAGTAATCGTCTGATTGTGGCAGTGTACCATTATCAAACAAAGAAGCTGTCTGTTCCTCAGTGAGTGTACTCCCCTCAATCTTATTTGAATTATAGGCAAGTAAACGCTGTGTATATGCATACACACCAGATCTATCAAACTTCTCTCTTTCTATTTTGAATCTCTTCAGAAGGAAATCTAAAAATTCTTTTTCTTTATTCATATTGCTATTCCTTTCTTGCCCAACAAACCAGGATTTCATTTAATGCTCACATCTGTTTTTAGGTGCTTTCCTCCCCCTAAAGATTACATCACCCTTTTTTACCGTTTTCGTCGGTATAATATCTGCTCCAAAATCGACGTCTATGCTTTTTTCATCTGCTATTGCAAACGTTACTGAGCCATGAAATTCCATTTAATCCTCCCATTACGCGCCATCAATATTTTAGTTATCCATATAACTGATTATCGTTCTATAATCCCATGAACCAGACTACATTATCTCAGATCAAAATGGTATTGGACTTATTCTTTCAAAATTTATCTCATCTTGCTCTTTTTCCCCAAATTCGACCTCTAAATAATCTTCTAAATTTTCCCCGTAATATATGATGTCAACACCATGCACGGAAATCACCGGCGGCCTATCATCTACAGTTTCCGGCATATATCTGTGTGAAAAAAGCGGCAATAATGTGGGCGCTTTTTTTAAGCGTTCCCTTACGCTCTTTACCTTATCCGCTATGCTTACCGGTTCTTCTCCCCATTCTTCACACCAATAAACCTCTTCAGCTAAACCGTCAATATCCTTTAACGGTTTATATATTATACTTTTAATATATTCAACATTATTTAATTCAAAATTTCTCCAATTATAAAAACCTTTTGATATTGGCAATCCCGTCATCAAGAAATCTCTTAAGCCCTTAGGAAATTGAATTGCATACAACTTTTCAATTTTTAATATCTCGTCCATCGTAAGCCCTGACTCAAATTTAATTCCACAAGTCTTCAACAAATTTATACTTCTTTTATACATTCTATCTCCCCGATCATTCGATTTTAGTCAATGAATGATAATACTCTCACATATCAGCGTAAATACAGTCGCAATAACACTTTCACCATTTAACAGAATATCCTGCGGTTTATCATTATCCCAGCTGGTTCTTAATTTCTATTATAGGTTCCCATTCTGTAACAATATCAATATTATAATTTTGAGTAATTACAACATAATGTTTTAGATTCAAAACATCCCCATAGCCATCAGCAATATTATTTATTTGTTTTTCAAATTCACCATCTTGCACCTCATAAATAACATTTTGAAAATTATTATCTTTATATTTCTGTATCTCATTATCACAATAAATATCACTTTGTACAATTCCTTCATCTAACATCCGCATTGCCTGAACTATACCGAATTTAATAATTACACATGTATGACTACTTGATAATTCTATAATGAGTCCCTGTTCTTCTCCATTTATTAACTGCAATTGATAAACCGCTTTTGGAATTTTACCAACAAATACTTCTTTCCATCTTTCCATATAATTAACCTTCTTCACTATCTTGCCATCTGCTCTTCGTAGAATGCCAATAAACTTTACCTACATCCAAGCATACTAAATGCATTTGCTCTATAGATTTCTTATACTCAAAACTGAATTATATTTTTCTCCTCTTTCAATCACAACACCCTTCATATCACATTGCTCCTATAGTATAGCGGTACCCTTATTATAGCGGCACCCTTCGGTCACGTCAACGGAACTGCCGCAATAATACGCCTTTAACAGGCGGTTCCCGCAAAGGTCACAGTGCAGGAATCGCCGTAAAGCAGTCCCACAAATACTATTATTAAATTGCACAAATTCATTTGCAATTCCGTCACATTCATGCTGTAGTAAGAAAAAGCATATTTTCCAAAAACAGATTGGCAACTTTTATCTCTATTTCTAATTTTCAGAAAATCCATATTTTATAACCGCACGGATTCACAGCCGGAACAGCAGACCTTATATCTGTCGGATGCTTTTGAGAAAAACAGGACGAGCCGTCACTGAAACTGGCGGTAAACGTGTATAACATAAACCTTGGAAATAACCAGAGACAGTTGGACGCATGCCAACTGTTAAAGGGCATTGCATCAAAAACGGTATCCTTGCAGACTTTTTCGAAGAACCACTTTTCTTTGGTTTGCTATTTATTGCTTTTATTGAAAATCTTAATCCTTTTAACTATATCTCTAGTATTCTAATACATTTTCTTAAGCAATCCTTTAATGGTTGCAATTCATTTTTTAAATACCAATTATTTAAGGTTACGTTAAATTCTTCTGCATTATCTTTTCCAATCGTCAAGATGCCCTCACCATTTTCTATCAATATTTTACTGGCTACCATTGTAGAAGTCCGCTTATTTCCATCCCAAAATAACTGTTGCTTGCAAGCATATGCAAAATATTCTAAAGCTCTATCAATAGGATTATTTATCCCCTTTATCCGCTCAATTTCTTTTAGAACATTTTCTTTAATTGGAATACTCGGTATAAAATCACCAACTCCCAAAGTTCCTTTTCTTAACACTCCCCATTCAAGGCTTTCATTTCTTGATACATACTCATTTATCTTACAAATATATTCTAATGTTAAAGTCGCATCTACTGAATTTATTACAAATTTCCACCCATCACGCAAGTTTAAAACTGTTTGTATATCATCCACAGATATACCACTAACCACAGCTCCATCAATAATAGTCTGTGTTTGTGGAAAAGTTACATTGCAGCCTTCTATATATGCGGTATTAAATACAAGTTCTGTAAATATTTTTTTCGCCAAAAAAATATTTTGCTGTCTGGTAAGCATAAAATCTCTTCCATTTTAAGACACATTTTTCTTAATTATATCCAATATTATATCATTTTTTCATCACAAAAGCCACCAGATATTAAGTAAAAGTAAAGTTGGAAAATTGCATAAATTCATTTGCAATTCCGTCACATTCATGTTATAGTAAGAAAAAGCATATTTTCTAAGAACGGATCGGTAACTTCTATCTCTATTTCTAAGTTTCAGAAAATCCATGCTTTGAACCCAACTAACCATTTACAAAGCAGGAGGATCTGGAACGGTTCTCCTGCAACGACAGTCAGCATTTCTCTGAAAATGCCTGTCTGCACCAGCAAGGAGGACACAATATGAAAGAAACAAAAGCGAATGAAGCAAGCCAGCGTCCAACCATTGTACAGCGCAATTACAAGGACACCGTGTTCCGCATGATCTTCCGGGAGAGAGAGAACCTGCTGAGTCTGTACAACGCGCTCAACGGCACGGCTTACAAAGAGACAGACGACCTGGAGATCACCACACTGGAAAATGCAGTCTACATGAATTATAAGAACGACATTTCCTTTGTGTTTGACTTTGAACTGTTCCTTTATGAACACCAGTCCACATGTAACCCGAACATGCCGCTGCGTGACCTGCTCTATGTAACGAGAGTATTGCAGAACCGGATCAAAGATAAAAACCTGTACAGCCAGTCACTCGTCAGGATCCCAACGCCACGGTTTGTCGTATTTTATAACGGAACGGATTCACTGCCAGAACAGCAGACCTTATATCTGTCGGATGCTTTTGAGAAGAAACAGGACGAGCCTTCACTGGAGTTGGCGGTATCCGTATATAACATAAACCTCGGACATAACCGGGAACTTTTGAACGCATGCCGCCTGTTAAAGGAATATGCACAATATGTGGAACAGGTAAGGACATATACCCAACAAATGCCCTTATCGGAGGCCGTTGAGAAAGCGGTAGATGATTGTATCAAAAACAAAATCCTTGCAGACTTTTTGGCAAAGAATCGAGCGGAGGCGATCGCGATGAGCATCTTTGAATACGACGAAGAGAAACATATGAAGAGTGAGCGAAAAGAATGGCGGGAAATTGGACGGAAAGAGGGACTTACCGAAGGAATGGTTGTCGGACGGAAAGAGGGACTTACCGAAGGAATGGTTGTTGGACGGAAAGAAGGCAGTGATAATCTTGCCGGACTGCTTAAGTCCCTGATAGATGCCGGAAAACACGAGGATGCCAATCGTGTTCTCTATGACAGTGAATATCGCAAAAAACTACTTGAAGAATATCTTCAGGAAAATACACCTTGTGCTGATTAAAACTATCACATTAAAAAATTTAAGTTTTCAAAAATTTTAAGAAGAGTTATTTTAGCTTTTCTTGGCAGCATGAAAACAGCCTGTATAATACAGAGTAAAGGGGCGGAGCCCGAAATCCGCCCCTACTGCTTTCTGAACGGGACTGTCCTAAAGTTTGTGTAAACCTTCAGACTGATGTAAGATAAAACTACACAGTCTGGAGGTTTTATTATGGCAAGAAAAAACGATAGCCCACAAAAAGCAGCCATGCGGGAAATGATGCGTGGATATCTGAAAGACAATGATATCCGGATCAAAGATGGCGCCGATGTCAATGCCGTCATGCGTGACATGATGTCTGTTCTTTTAGAAGGCGTACTGGATGAGGAGCTGGATGAAGAACTTGGCTACTCAAAGTATGACTACAAAAACAAGGACACTGATAACAGCAGGAACGGCCATTCCACAAAGACCATGCACACCAGCTATGGGGATATGGAAATGAATATCCCCCGTGACCGTAACGGTGAGTATGAACCACAGCTTATCAAAAAGTACCAGAATACGGTGACACAGGACATGGAGGAAAAGATCCTCTCCATGTATGCAAAGGGCATGACTACAGGGGATATAGAGTCCCATATGAAAGAGCTCTATGACATTGTGATGTTGATAAATCAATCGATACATCATAAAATCCTTCATATTCTTTATTTTCACTTAATGTGATATCTTGTCCAAAATAACCAAGCTGGGGTCTTTTCATTTCCCGTACGTTTGTTATGTTTCGCCAAGTAGCATCCGTTTCATAATTAACTCTAAAACATGATAAAAAAGATATTTTCCAGCTTGTCTCATCATCATTATAAACAAATATATTAACCTCATCGCCATAGAAATTAGTATTAAAGTCTAATATTTCTAAATCCCAATATTCAGTTTGATCAATTTTTGCTTGCAAAATCTCAACCATGCTATCGCCCTCCCAAAATCATTTATCCCAAGGAATATGCCCAGCTGGGCTCTTACGATCAACTATATTTCCGTTTTTATCAAGCGGATTCCTGTGTTCGTCAAAAATATGCATACCGAACATGTCAAACCCCGGCAAAAGACGCTCCATAACATTTCTCATCATTATGCCTTCCGGACTACTCTGATCAAATAGAGAGATAAGACTCATATTGCAGCCATTATTTAGCCAACAGTCAGTTAAAAACTTCATTGCAATGTCATACATACCCTCCGTCAGATAAATACTGCCATTCGGGTCATTCATCACCTCCAGTAACCCGGGATATTTCTCCATCATCATCTTAAGAAACGCCAAATCCTTGGTCAGCCATTCCGCACCCTTACCGTCCTGCCCAGAATTTACTGCCCAAATCATCCCGCCACATCTCTCACATATTAGTATAGACTCGGTTGTGATAACCTCTTCACCGTTCAATAAAAGATCCTGCGGTTTATCATTATCCCATCTGGTTCTTAATTCTATCAAATCACGGCAGTACCCATTTTGACAGCACTCTCCAAAGAGCATAATATTATCAAATTCTACCCTATCTGTCACGCATGCTACAGGTAACCCTTCAATCTCTTTGTCTGTATGATTTACGATCAGGTATGTGTTTTGTGAGCCATGCAGACAGCGAAGTTCCGCGCCAAACACCAAAGGTTCCGGCTCCGGCTTATCAAACAATCCGGTAAACCAAGAAATCAATCCCATATTTCTTCCTCCTCATTGTACCACAAACTCATCTATTCCCATACCCCTGACTTCACGCCTGTATGCACTTTCTACAAAGGCAAGGTTTGCCATGATGTAACTTCCTCTC
>DLAF01000054.1:38704-69277 GCA_002492725.1 Lachnospiraceae bacterium UBA7054 | reverse complement strand
AATTCATAAACACGGTACAGCGGGTGCCAAGGTCGATTGGGTGCTCGGCAAAGAGTGCGGTTCTTGCAAAGTCCTCCACGCCGTAATTTAAGGACTTGGCAAAGGTTTCAATAAAGGAGCCGCAGCCCGAGGAGCAGGCCTCATTGAGCTGCACGCTGTCTACGGTCTGGTTCTTGATCTTGATGCACTTCATATCCTGCCCGCCGATGTCCAGAATGCAGTCTACCTCCGGATCAAAGAAGGCGGCTGCGTTGTAGTGAGCCACTGTTTCCACCTCGCCGTCGTCCAGCAGAAAGGCAGCTTTCATCAGCGCCTCGCCGTAGCCGGTGGAGCAGGAGCGGGCAATGGTTACGCCTTCCGGGAGCAGATTGTAGATTTCCTTTAAGGAGCGGATGGCAGTCTTTAAGGGGCTGCCGTCGTTGCTGCTGTAGAAGGAATAGAGCAGAGAACCCTGTTCGTCCACCAGTGCGACTTTTGTCGTGGTGGAGCCGGCGTCGATGCCCAGAAAGCATCTGCCCTGATAGGAAGCAAGATCTCCCGTTGCCACATGATGGGTATTGTGGCGGGCAAGAAAGGCGTCGTAATCCGCCTGCGCGGCAAAGAGCGGCTCCATGCGCTCCACCTCAAACTCCATTTTGATATCGCCGGAAAGCTTATCCGTCAGCTCCTCCATCGAGTAGTACGTCTCCTCCTTGGCATTTAAAGCGGAGCCGATGGCGGCGAAGAGATGAGAATTCTCCATATCAATGATATGGGCGTCGTCCAGCTTTAACGTGCGGATAAAGGCCTGCTTTAATTCTGACAGAAAGTGCAGCGGACCGCCAAGAAAGGCCACATGTCCCCTGATCGGCTTGCCGCAGGCAAGGCCGCTGATGGTCTGGTTGACCACCGCCTGAAAGATGGAGGCAGAGAGGTCTTCTTTGGTAGCACCCTCGTTGATGAGGGGCTGGATGTCAGATTTTGCGAATACGCCGCAGCGGGCCGCTATGGTATAAAGGGAATGATAGTTTTTGGCATAGCTGTTTAAGCCTGCGGCATCCGTCTGTAAAAGAGATGCCATCTGGTCGATAAAGGAACCTGTCCCGCCCGCGCAGATGCCGTTCATGCGCTGTTCGACATTGCCGCCCTCGAAATAAATAATCTTTGCATCCTCGCCGCCCAGCTCGATCGCCACGTCCGTAACAGGCGCAAGGGTATGCAGGGAGGTTGAAACGGCAATGACTTCCTGTACAAAGGGAATCTGCAGATGGTTGGCTAACGTGAGACCGCCCGAGCCCGTGATCATGGGATGCACGGTCAGGTTTCCAAGCTTTTCATAAGCCTGGGACAAAAGCCCGGCAAGCGTTTCTCTGATATTGGCAAAATGCCTCTGATAATCGGAAAAGAGTATCTGCTGTCTGTGATCCAGAATGGCGATCTTGACGGTGGTAGAGCCGATGTCGATGCCAAGGGTATACTGCATGTCACTCATTTCTTCGTCACTCCTTACAAATGATGGTCTGTCAAAAATGTTATTTATACTTATTAAAATGTGTTTTTCGGCACACGACGTCATTATACGACACGGCGTGCAAAAAAGCAATCATCCAATTCTTAGAAAAGCGGAGAAAAAGTGAAGTTTTTGGAAGGGAATTATAAAATTTTTATAATATGCCGTTTTTACAGGGCTGTGTCGTTTACTTTTGGGAGGAGGGATGCTATATTATATTATATATTTTGGATGGAGCGTGAGACATGAGTCCTTTTGAACGAAAATTCGGAAAATATGCGATCAGAAATCTTTCTTTTGTGCTGGTTATCTGCTATGCGGTTGGGTATCTGCTGGAGTTGTTTGACAGAAGCGGTTTGCTTATTTCTTACCTGACCTTAAATCCGTATGCGATTCTGCATGGGCAGATCTGGCGGCTTGTGACATGGATCCTGATTCCTCCGAGCAGTGGCGGGCTGTTTTTTACATTACTCATGTTATATTTTTACTGTTCCATAGGTACATCCCTGGAGCGGACATGGGGAACCTACCGCTATAATGTCTATCTGTTCCAGGGGATGTTGTTTACCATTGCGGGAAGTTTTCTGCTGATGGGCTACTGTTATCTTTTTCAGCCGGAGATACAGATGGTTGATATGCGGGGCATGCTGCATGTTCTGAGCGTTGATACGCCCAATGAGTATTTCAGGATGATAGCGGGAATATTCAGCACTTACTATATCAATATGTCGATTTTTCTTGCGTATGCCGCAACTTTTCCGGACGCGCAGGTGCTGCTCATGTTTATCATTCCGATCAGGGTGAAGTGGCTGGGGATTATCTATGCAGTGATGCTGCTGTTCCAGTTCCTGGGAACGAACGTGTACGGGAAGTTTGCCATCGGCGCATCCCTTTTGAATTTTGTTGTGTTCTTTTTGACTTCGCGGAATATGATGCATTTGAATCCGAAGCAGATCCACCGCAGGCAGGAGTTTAAGCGGGACGTGCGCAGGAATACGGGAATCACGAAGCATAAATGCGCAATCTGCGGCAGGACTGAAGTGGATAGTCCGCAGATGCAGTTTCGGTTTTGCTCGAAGTGTGACGGAAATTACGAATACTGCGAGGAACATCTTTATACGCACACGCATATCAAACGGCCGTGATTTCACAGATTGCGGGGAAATTCAGATACGTGTAAAAACATATGTTATTAAATAAGCGGAGAGCGGTATGAATCGGGAAATCGAATTTGGCAGAACTTTGGAGGAAGTGAAGAAAAAGGCCAGAGCACAGCAAAATTTTATCACAAAGAAAGAGGTGGAGGAAGCGTTTAGAACGCTTTCTCTTTCTGATGAGCAGATGGAAATGGTTTACGACTATCTGCGGCAGAATAAGATCGGTGTGGACGAGCCGGCAGATGTGGACGCCATTCTGCCGGAGGAAGAAAGAAACTATCTGGATTCCTATCTGGAGGCGCTTGCGGCAATTCCGTCCGTTACGGAGGGCGAGCGGGAAGCTATCACCCTTTCGGCTATGGCGGGGGATGCGGACGCAGTCAGGCGGCTGACGGAGCTGATGCTGCCGGAGGTGCCGCAGATCGCTAAGCTCTATACCGGGCAGGGCGTGAGCATAGAGGATCTGATCGGGGAGGGGAATGTGGCGCTTTCTCTGGGCGTTACCATGCTGGGAGCTTTGGAACATGCGCATGAGGCACAGGGGATGCTCGGTAAGATGATGATGGATGCCATGGAGGATTTTATCGCGGCGAGCACTGCGGAGGAAAAGAATGATCAGAAGATAGCCGATAAGGTGAATAAGGTGGCGGATGCGGCGAATGCCCTGCAGGAAGAACTGCGCAGAAAGGTGACGGTGGAGGAGCTGATGGAGGAATCGGGGCTTTCCAGAAAGGCCATCGAGGATGCCATTCGCATTAGCGGCGGCAAGATTGAGTCCATCACATAAGTAAATTCCTTCGGAATTAACTTACGCAGAGGCAGAAGAGGAAAATGATGGAAACAGAAAACAGGGATTATAAATACTTTATGCAGGATACGGGGTCCATCTATTTGGGGGCGAAACTCAGCTATACGGAGATCCTGCGGGATGAGATGGTGCATTTTAAGTTTAAGAGTATTGTAGAGCACTATATCTTGAAAGATACGGATTCGGAAACGACGCTGGAAAGCCACTTATACTATATGACCAGAGAGCAGTTTTCTTACAGGACTTATGAACAGTTAAAGGCAAAAGTGAAAGTCAGTGTGCTTACAGAGAAAAAAAATCTGTTTGGGAAGGTAAGGACGGGCTATGCGACAAAGATTCTCAAGCTTTCGGAGCTTGCGGATATGAATCTGGCACAGAAAAAGGCGAAAGGAGTCATGATTCAGGAGCTTGCGCTTTCCAAGCTTGCGCTGATGACATTCAGCGTATAGGAAATAATTACCAGCAAATTTTTGCAAAAACTGCTTGCTTTCGACAGAAATCTCTGATATGATAACTATTGTAAAATTCCCCTTTTACACTGACCAGGCGAGAGGCTTCGTGCTTTTCGCCTGGTCTTTTTATGCACGCTTTAGCTTTTTGAGGTATGCTTTCTGTTCCGGTGTAATGCGCAGGCTTTCTACAGCCTTTTGGATCGCTTTATTGTGTGTCCATGGAGCCAGTCTGTCATTTTCGAGAAACGGCAGCACCGTCTCATATTGTTTTGCCAGCGCTGTGGCAAAATACCAAGCGATCATCATATTGATATAATATTCCTCAGAGCGTAGCTTGGAGACCGTTTCCGGATATTGGAGATCGAAATCCTCATCCAGAAAATGCTCCATCAGCATACCGATGCCAAACCGCACCACGTAGGTCAGATTGGAAGCGAGCCATTCATTGATATGGGGAAGCAGTTCCTGACGGTGCTTCTTGAAAACTTTTGGGGAAAGTTGATCGCAGGTCGCCCAGTTATCGATAAAGGGCAGAAAACGGGTAAGCTCGGCTATGCACTGGGCAAAGTCCTTTCTTTCAGAAATGATAAAGGCATGGAGCTGATTTTCATCAAAGTAAGTGTGGGGCAGTGTGTCCAAAAATGTGCCGATATCCACCTGCTTTGCGTATTGTTTGGCCATTTTCCGCAGCGTCGGCGTCCGCACGCCAATCATTTTGCCGTCTTCCAGATTGGGAATCAGTTTTGCCTGAAAATCCCGATAGGCGGTGTCCTGGTTGGCAAAGAGTTCCCCTCGTATCTCATCTGTGATCATATGATCCCTCCCGGTTGATTCATGCGATATCTCAATGTCAAATAAAAACAACTGCTATTTAATAAATCAGATTGGAATTTGTGATAATCATACGATGCCGAGAAGGGAGGAAATCAGAATGATCACCATGCACAGGGGCACCACAAATCTTATCATGTAAACGTATAGCTTTTTGGAGCGGAAAACGCCATTTTGCTCCACCTCTTCAATGACGGTCTCAGGGCGGACCGCGTAGCCGACGAGAATCGCCGTCAAAAGCGCGACGATGGGCATGACAATGTTATTGCTGATAAAGTCAAAGAAATCCAAAATCTGATAGCCAAAGATGGTCACGTGAGAGAGCACGCCATAGCCCAGCGTGGAGGGCAGGGCAAGCAGGAAGGAAGCGGCAAATACGGTGGTGGAGACTACTTTTCTACTCCAATGAAGCTTTTCCATAAAGATTGAGACAATGGTTTCCATCAGGGAGATCGCCGAGGTCAGGGCAGCGAACAATACCAGGACAAAGAATACGAAGCCGATGATACGGCCGCCGGGCATGGAGTAAAATACCTTGGGAAGCATCACAAACATGAGGGTCGGTCCCTGTCCGAGCGCCTCACGGCTGCCGCCGGAAAACACGAAAACGGCAGGAATGATCATCATGCCGGCCAGAAAAGCGATGGCCGTGTCGAAAATCTCGATATGCCGCACGGATGCCTCCAGGTTGTCCTCCTTGCGCATATAGGAACCATAGGTGATCATAATGCCCATGGCCAGGGACATAGAGTAGAAGAGCTGGCCCATGGCGGCAATGATGGTCTTGATCGAGAACTGGGAAAAATCAGGCTTTACATAGTAGATCAGCCCGTCAATCGCGCCGTCCAAGGTCAGACTGTAGATCGAGATGACGACTGCCAGGATCACAAGAAGGGGCATCATTACCCGGCTCACCCGTTCGATGCCCTTTTCCACGCCGAGCATGACTACCGCCGAGGTGAGAAAAAGAAACACGAACAGACAGAGGATGGGCTCTCCCGTGTTGCTGATAAAACCGCCAAAGTAAGCGTCTTCTGCAGCCGCCTGTGCCTGACCGGTAACATAGATGGAAAGATATTTTATGACCCAGCCGCCGATCACGCAGTAGTAGGGAAAGATGATGATGGGCACAGCTGATGCCGCGATTCCCAGAAAACCGAATTTCGGATGCAGTTCTCCGTATGCCCGGAGCGGGCTTTTCCCTGTCTTTCTGCCGATTGCAATCTCCGTGATCATCAGCGAAAAGCCGAAGGTCACAGCAAGGATGAGGTAGACGAGCAGGAAGATGCCGCCGCCGTATTTTGCGGCGAGGTACGGGAAGCGCCACAGGTTGCCCATACCAACTGCGGATCCTGCAGCAGCAAGTACGAAGCCGATGCGGTTTGAAAAGTTAGTTTTGGTATTTGTTTTTTTCATAATGAACTCCTGTTGATTTTCTACTAGATATTGACAAAAATTAAATTAAAGAATACCATATATTGCAAATCTTGTCAAATAGAGGCCGCTATGGCCGGAAGGGGGAGCGGACTTCGCAAAAAAACGCGCAGGCAGAAGGAAAACTGTTATGGATGAGAAAGAAGCGCAGCAGTTAAAGAACAGGCTGATTGAGCTGGCGGATACGGCCTACACGCAGAACCGATACACCTACACGCCTTTTTTGGGATTGGCCGAGCAGCAGGCTTACTACGCGGTAGAGCGGGAGGTTGCCTATGCGGGGGTCAAAATGGAGGGCGGTACGCCCCTGTGCGAACGGAAAATGATCCGTTTTGGGGATCCGGGCTATGAGGAAACTTATCCGATCACGGCAGTCAGGATTTTTCCAAAAGCGCCAAAGTTTGCGGAGAACCTGACACACAGAGATTTCCTCGGGGCGGTCATGAATCTGGGAATCGAGCGGGATGTGTTGGGCGATTTGTTTGTGGATGAAAACAAGGAGTCGGGCGCCCTTTTATTCTGCCATGAAAACATTGCCGATTATATTGTGGAAAATTTGGACAGGGTAAGGCATACCAATGTTTCCTGCAAACGGGAGCAGGCGGAATTTGCGGTACGAAACGCTGAGCCGGCGCGAATCTTTGTGACGGTTTCTTCTTCCAGAGCTGACGGCGTGATTTCCAAAGTATACAACCTTTCCAGAGAGGGGAGTCGTGAAATGTTTAATAACGGGCGTATCTTTATTAACGGAATGCAGACGCAGAATGCCTCCTGTCAGTTAAAGGAAGGGGATGCCGTTACTGTGCGCGGTTTAGGGAAATTTATCTTTTACGGGCAGACCGGCGTGAGCAAAAAGGGGAAAGAGCGCGTGGAAGTCGGGGTTTTCGGGAAACAACGGTAGATAAAAATATAGATTTAGAGTATAATAATGCGAGAAAGAGAAGGAGGAGCATTCATGAATTTAGAAAAATTACAGGCATATACCGTGATCTCAGGGCAGCGGATTGAAGAACTGAAATCGGACGGTTTTCTTTTAAAGCATAACAAAACGGGAGCGCGGGTTGCGCTTCTTTCTAATGATGATGACAATAAGGTGTTCTATATCGGCTTTCGCACGCCCCCTAAGGACAGTACGGGTGTTGCGCACATCATTGAGCACACGGTGTTATGCGGTTCCGAGAAGTATCCAATCAAGGATCCCTTTATCGAACTGGCAAAGGGGTCTCTTAACACTTTCTTAAATGCCATGACCTATCCCGATAAGACGGTTTATCCGGTGGCGAGCTGCAACGACAAGGATTTTCAGAATCTGATGGACGTTTATCTGGATGCGGTGTTCCACCCGAACATTTACCGCGAGGAAAAGATTTTTAAGCAGGAAGGGTGGCACTATGAACTGGAGAGCGCGGAAGATGAGCTGACCATCAACGGCGTGGTCTACAATGAGATGAAGGGCGCGTTTTCCTCTCCGGATGACGTGCTCTACCGGGAAATCATGAATTCCCTCTACCCGCATACTTCTTACGGGGTGGAGTCGGGCGGCGATCCCGATGTGATTCCCAAGCTGACATATGAGGGATTTTTGGACTTTCATAGAAAATACTATCACCCCTCCAACAGTTACATTTATCTCTATGGCGATATGGACATGGAGGAGAAACTGACATATCTCGACAGGGAATATCTGTCAAAGTACGACGCACTTTCCGTCGATTCCGCGCTTTTGTCGGAGCCGACTTTTCAGGAGACGGCAATGGTGGAGAAAGAGTATCCCATTATGGAGAGCGAGTCGGAGGCGGCAAACACTTATCTTTCCTATAACGTTTGTCTGGGAGAAGCGCTTGACAGAAAGGTGCACAGAGGGTTTCAAGCCCTGGCGGACGCAGTGGTCGGTGCACCCGGGGCGCCGGTGAGAAAGGCACTTTTGGATGCGGGAATCGGCACGGATATCAGCAGTTTTTGTGAAGCGGACGTCAAACAGCCCTATTTTTCTATTGTGGCGAAGAATGCCGAGTATGCGCAGAGGGATGACTTTGTGCGCATCATCGAGAAGACCCTCCAGGGGCTTGCGCAAGGCGGTGTGGAGAAAAAAGCGCTTTTGGCAGCCATAAACCGCGATGAATTTGCGTACAGGGAGGCGGATTACGGTTCTTACCCGAAGGGGCTGATGTACGGACTGCAGATGTTTGAGACCTGGCTCTACGACGACAACAGACCCTTTGATTATCTGGAACTGGGTGAGACCTACAAACAATTGAAGCGGGATGTGGATAGCAACTGTTATGAAACGATGCTGCAAAATCTTGTTCTTGAGAATCCCCATAAGAGCATCGTGGTAGTGCGGCCCGTGAAGGGACTGACGGGAAAGAAGGAGAAGGCGCTGGCCAAGCAGCTTGCGGCGAAGAAGGCGGCCATGACGGCGGAGGAGATTGCGGCAGTTGTGAAAGAGACGGCTGCTCTTGCCGCCTATCAGGAGACGCCCGATCGGCCGGAGGACCTTTTGAAGATTCCGCTTCTTGCACGGGAAGATATCGGCAGGAAGGCGCGCGGTTACAAAAATGAGGAGAAGAAAGTGGGGGACACCACGCTTCTCTATCATGAGATCTATACGAACGGCATCGGTTATCTGCGGTTTTTGTTTGATCTTCGTCAGGTGCCGGAAGAGCTGTTCCCTTATGTGGGGCTTTTGCAGGTGATGCTGGGGCTGGTGGATACGGAGAAGCGTTCCTACAGCGAACTGTACAACGAGATCAATCTGCAGACTGGCGGTATCGCGCCGGCGGTGAATGTTTACACAAATGCAAATGAGCTGTCTGAGTATAAGCTGACATTTGATCTGAAGGTCAAGACACTGTATGAGAATCTTTCTAAAGCTTTTGCCTTGGCGGAGGAGATTTTGACTGAATCGGTCTATGTCAATGAGAAAAGACTTTATGAGCTGGTGGCGGAGAACCGCTCCGACAAGCAAGCACAGATGATGTCGGCGGGACATTCTCTGGCAGCGGGGCAGGCGCTTTCCTATCTGTCCAAACAGGCCTGGCTGATGGACCTTGTGAACGGCCTGGGCTTTTACCGCCTGTTGGAAGAATTGGAACAGGATTTCGATCACAAAAAGGAGGAACTGAGCGAGAAGATGGAGCGGCTGGTGCGCCATATTTTCCGTCCGGAGAATCTGATGGTGGATTACACGGCGGAAAGAGAAGGACTGGCAGGTATCGAACCGTTGATCGAAAGCCTGAAGGAGAAGCTTTACAGAGAGCCTGTGCAGGGGAAACCCTGTGAGCCAAAGCCGGAAAAAAGGAATGAGGGCCTGATGAGTGCCGCACAGATCCAGTATGTGTGCCGTGCGGGCAATTTTGCGAACAAGGGCTTATCCTACACGGGAGCGCTGCGGGCACTCAAAGTGGTGATGAGCTACGAGTACCTGTGGACACAGGTGCGCGTGAAGGGCGGTGCCTACGGGTGCATGTGCCAGTTTGGAAAGACCGGGGAGAGCTACTTTGTCTCCTACAGGGACCCCAATCTGGAGAAAACGATTGAAGTCTACGAGAAGGCGGCGGACTTTGTGGAAGCTTTTGAGGCCGATGAGCGTACCATGACCCAGTATATCATCGGAGCCGTCAGCGCGCTGGATACGCCCATGCCGCCGCAGGTGTACGGTACCTATTCCCTGGCGGGATATCTGACCGGTTTTTCCGAAGAACGGGTACAGCGGGAGCGGGATGAGCTGCTGGCTGCGGATGAAAAGACCATCAGAGGACTTGCCGCTTACATCCGCGCCTTTATGGACGATGACTGCCTGTGCGTGGTGGGCAATGAGGAAAAGATCAAGGAGCGGAAAGACCTTTTCGGTTCTGTAGAATATCTGATTCATTAAATATCATGCGATATATAATGAATGTGCAACTTTTTCTTTCTCGGGAAGGTATTACCAATAGAGACGGTTGATTGGACCGATAGTAAATGTTTCGGGAAAGGGAGGAAAGATTATGAAAATGCGGAATGGGAATGGAAAAAGAGGACGCAGGCTGCAGGTGGTTCTGACAGGCTTATTAATAGCGGGTGTTATGACTGGCTGCGGCAGCGTCAAGTCGGCTTTGTATGACACGGCGGCGGGAGCGGCTCCGGCGGCAATGGAAGAGATTGCATATGAGGACAGTGCGGCCTACGACGGCGGCGCGATGATTACGAATCAGTATGCATATGAAACGGCTGAGGCGGCTGCGGAGGAGGAGCCGGCGGCAGAGCCTATGGCCGAGAACGGCACAATACAGGAGACAGAGCAGGCGGCTTCCGGACGCAAGCTGATCAAGACCGTAAATATCTCCGCGGAGACGGAGGACTTTGATACGCTGGTGCCGAATCTGCAAAAGCAGGTGGAAGCGCTGGGCGGTTACATAGAGAGCATCTCCGTCTATGATGTGGGCAGTTATTATGTGGAAGAGCAGTATATGAAGCAGCGCTGCGCCAATCTGACGGCCCGTGTGCCCAAGGAGAAACTTGACGGTTTCCTTGCACAGGTAGGGGAACAGACCAATGTGACCAGCCATTCCGAAAACGTGGAGGACGTTACCTTACAGTATGTGGACCTGGAGAGCCATAAAAAGGCGCTGCTCACCGAACAGGAGAGACTGCTTACCCTGATGGAGCAGGCGGAGAGCGTGGAAGATATCATTGCCATTGAAGGGCGGCTTTCCGAGGTGCGATACCAGCTTGAGAGCATGGAGTCTCAGCTTCGCACCTATGACAACCGGATCGATTACAGCACGGTATACCTCAATATTGATGAAGTGCGCAAGTATTCGGCGCCTCAGACAGCCACTGTATGGGAGCGGATTGAGAGTGGGTTTGTAAAGAGCATTGAGGATATCGGCTTCGGCATTCGTGACTTTGCCATCGGTTTCGTGATCGACATTCCCTATTTTGTTTTCTGGATTGTGATTGTTGTCGTGGCGGTGTTTGTATTCCGCATTGTGCGGAAACTGTGGAGAAAGCGTAGGGCAAAGCGTGCGGCTGCCGGTGGGGAAACCGGGGCAAAGCAGGAGGCGCGAGTAGGAAACCTGAGGTTCCGATTGCCGGTCACGATAAAGGCTGCACAGGATGATATGGCAGCGTCTGCAAAGGAGCAGAAAGCGGAAACAGGCGCGGGGAACGATATGGAGCAAGATTAGACAGAATAGGAGTAACGGGTGTTATGGAAGAGAAACAGATGAAATCGGGTTTTGCGGCTCTGATCGGCAGACCGAACGTGGGAAAATCCACCCTGATGAATGCATTGATCGGGCAGAAGATAGCCATTACTTCGAAGAAACCCCAGACCACCAGAAACAGGATCAGGACTGTTTATACCTGTGAAAAGGGACAGATCGTGTTTCTGGATACGCCGGGAATCCACAAGGCGAAAAACAAGCTGGGAGATTACATGGTCAATGCTGCCGAGAGTACCTTGTCAGAGGTGGACGTGATCCTGTGGCTGGTGGAACCGACGGCTTATATCGGTGCGGGAGAACGGCATATCATTGAGGAATTGAAGAAAACAAAAACATCTGTTATCTTAGTGATCAACAAAATTGATACCGTAAAAAAGGAGCTCATATTAACTTATATCGATGCTTATCGCAAAGAGCTTGACTTTGCGGAGATCGTACCCGTGTCCGCCCTGAAAAAGGACGGCACGGAGGCACTGATTGACTGTATTTTGAAATATCTCCCGTACGGAGAGCCTTTCTACGACGAGGATACGGTGACGGATCAGCCGATGCGCCAGATCGTGGCGGAGCTGATTCGTGAGAAGGCCCTGCGCTGTCTGGAAGAGGAGATTCCCCACGGCATCGCCGTTACCATTGAGCAGATGAAGTTCAAAAAAAAGATTGTGGATATCGAAGCGACCATTGTCTGTGAGCGCGAGTCCCACAAGGGAATCATCATCGGGAAACAGGGCGCGATGTTAAAAAAAATCGGATCCCTGGCCAGAAAGGATATCGAGGAGCTGGTGGAAAACCAGGTGAATTTAAAGCTCTGGGTGCGGGTGAAAAAGGACTGGCGGGACAGTGACTTTCTGCTCAAAAATTTCGGTTATGATCCCCGCAAAACAGAATAGAAAAAGGCAAATCTGCGAACCCTATTTTTTGACACGTCACATAAGAGGACGGTGCAGGATAAGGAAGAAACAGGGGGCGTAAGATGAAGGGAATAAACTACTGGGAGCAGTTTATGGCGACGGGAAAAATCGAGGATTTTCTGGCATATAAAGATGCCGTGAGGCAGGAGGAAGGGGAAGTGATGGAAACGTCTGAGGAGGATTTAGATGCAGGGGGTCACGGATCTTACAGGGATGGTATTAAAGGCTGAACCGGTCAACGACTATGACAGGAGGGTGGTTTTACTTACGAAGGAGAGGGGGAAGATATCAGCCTTTGCGAGAGGGGCAAGGAAGCCAAACAGTAAGCTCCTTGCGGCTACCAATCCGTTCTGCTTCGGCACCTTTAAGCTCTATGAGGGGAGAACCTCCTACAATATGATGGAGGCGGATATCTCCAATTATTTTGAGGGCCTGCGGGAAGATTATGAGAGTGCCTTTTACGGCATGTACTTTTTGGAGGTCATGGATTACTTCACGAGAGAGAATAACGACGAAAAGGAGTTTTTAAAGCTTCTTTACCAGTCCCTTCGGGCACTCATGCACGAAGGGCTTTCCCATCTGCTGGTCCGCTACGTCTTTGAGATCAAGGCTGTGGTGATAAACGGGGAATTCCCGGGGGTACCGGAGGGGGAAAAGTGGGAGGAATCGACACGTTACGCGGTCTCTTACATAGCGGCATCCGGCATTGAAAAACTCTACACATTCACCGTAACGCCGCAGGTTCTTAAGCAGCTGGGAGAGATCGCAGCCGACTGCCGTGCGCGATCCATCGACAGACCGCTTAAAAGTCTTGAAATTGTGGAAAATATATAATACAATGTGAAAGAATGAGCCGTGCGGATTGCGAATGAGCACGGCGAAATAGTTGATAGTGGAAAGGAAACCGTATGCGGAAGGTTATAAGTACGCTTTTGCTGCTGACATTGATTTTGGGGCTTACCGGCTGCGGGCGGGAGAAAGCGCCCGAAATCAGTTCTCTGTCCTTAAACAAGGCAGGGGAGATCACGCACCGCATCGTCGGAAAAGCCGATCAGAACTATTATCAGATAGAGACGGCGGATCTGGAAAGCTTTGCGGCAACGCGTGTCGAGGAATACTGTACGGACAGTGGTGAGGGGAAGGTTTCCCTGAAAGCCGTGGAGGAGAAGGATGGCAGCATCATCATGGATTTTATCTATGCTTCTGCGGAGGATTACAGCGGATTCAACCATAGGATTTTGTATGTGGGCCCTTTGGAGACCGCTGCGGATGAGGGTTATGAGCTGGAGGCGGTCCCTCTGGTCTCCGTGGATGGTCAGGCAGTAGAGATCGGCTATATCGAAGACCGGGAGAAAATGAAAATCCTTGTTTTGGAGACGAAGAGCGGAGAGGAAATGATGGTTCATCTGCCGGGGAAGACGCTCTATATCAATCAGAGTGCCCACAGCGGGCAGAATGTTACGTTGGTTGGAAAAAAGAGCGTAAAAATCAGCAACCGGGAAGAGGAGGGGGCACGCGCGCTCTCTTACATTATATACGAATAGAAGGAGACGGAAGACGATGGAAAAAACAATGGAGAAGATCGTGGCGTTATCAAAGGCGAGAGGGTTTGTCTACCCCGGTTCGGAAATTTACGGCGGCCTGGCCAATACCTGGGATTTCGGAAATCTTGGCGTAGAACTGAAAAACAATATCAAGAAGGCATGGTGGCAGAAATTTGTGATGGAAAGTCCCTATAATGTGGGTGTTGACTGCGCAATCCTGATGAATCCGCAGACCTGGGTGGCCAGCGGCCATCTGGGCAGCTTTTCCGATCCGCTGATGGACTGTAAGGAGTGTCATGAGAGATTCCGCGCGGATAAGATCATTGAGGATTATGTGGCGGAGAAAGGCATGACCCTGGATTCTTCCGTAGACGGCTGGAGCCAGCAGCAGATGAAGGACTTTATCGAAGAACATAACATTCCCTGCCCGACCTGCGGCAAACATAATTTTACCGATATCAGACAGTTCAACCTGATGTTCAAAACTTTCCAAGGCGTGACTGAGGATGCCAAAAACACCGTATATCTGCGCCCCGAGACGGCACAAGGTATCTTTGTCAATTTTAAGAACGTGCAGCGTACTTCCAGAAAGAAGATTCCCTTTGGCATCTGTCAGGTGGGAAAATCCTTTCGAAACGAGATTACACCCGGCAACTTTATCTTCCGGGTGCGTGAGTTTGAGCAGATGGAGATGGAGTTTTTCTGCGAGCCGGACACGGACCTTGAGTGGTTCGCTTACTGGAAAAAGTACTGTATCGATTTCCTTAAGAGCCTTGGCATGAAGGAGGAGGAGATGCGGGTGCGTGATCATGACCCGGAGGAGCTTTCCTTCTACTCCAAGGCGACGACGGATATCGAGTTTTTATTCCCCTTCGGCTGGGGCGAGCTGTGGGGCATTGCTGACAGGACGGACTATGACCTGACCCAGCACCAGAATACCTCCGGCGAGGATCTGACTTATTTTGACGATACGAAGAACGAGAAATATATCCCTTACGTGATTGAACCTTCCCTGGGCGTTGAAAGACTCTTCCTTGCAGTGCTGTGCGGCGCTTACGACGAGGAAGATCTGGGAGACGGAGATATGCGTACCGTGCTGCATTTCCATCCTGCACTGGCGCCTGTGAAGATCGGTGTGCTGCCTCTTTCCAAGAAGTTAAACGAGGGTGCGGAAAAGATTTTTGCACAGCTTTCCAAAAAGTATAACTGTGAATTTGATGACAGGGGCAATATCGGCAAGCGTTACCGCAGACAGGATGAGATCGGTACGCCGTTTTGTGTGACATACGATTTCGATTCCGAGACGGATCACTGTGTGACCGTGCGCTTCCGCGACTCCATGGAGCAGGAGCGGGTAGCGATCGATCAGCTTGATGCTTACTTTGCGGACAAATTTACATTCTAATTTGCATATAAGCGGCGAAACGCCGGTCAATTTAGAACTGCGTCGGGGATTGGCGGGCGCGGGAATGAGGAGAGGAATAACGAATTATGAGACAATTTACTTCAGATGAGCTGAGAAAAACCTGGAAGCAGTTTTATATCGATCGTGGGCATGTGGATGTAGGGGCAGTTTCTCTGGTATCCGACGGATCTACGGGCGTTCTCTTTAACGTTGCCGGCATGCAGCCGCTAATGCCCTATCTGTTAGGGAAAAAGCACCCTCTGGGAACAAGGCTTTGCAATGTGCAGGGCTGTGTGCGTACAAATGATATTGATTCGGTGGGCGATAAGAGCCATGTGACCTTTTTTGAAATGATGGGAAGCTGGAGCCTGGGGGATTATTTCAAGGAAGAACGCTGCAAATGGAGCTTTGAGCTTTTGACGCAGGTGTTTGGCTTTGACGCGGATCATCTTGCTGCGACCGTATTTGCCGGGGATGAAAATGCGCCCAGGGATGAGGAGGGCGCACAGTTTCGTATTGCCTCCGGCTTTCAGAAGGAAAATATTTATTATCTGCCGGCGGAAGACAACTGGTGGGGATTGGAGTATGGTCCCTGCGGCCCCGACAGTGAAATGTTTTATATCGCGGATCGACCGGACTGCGGGCCGGACTGCGGACCGGGCTGTGGCTGCGGGAAGTATACGGAGCTGGGAAACGACGTCTTTATGCAGTATGAGAAGCATCATGACGGCAGCCTGACCCCCTTAAAACAGAAAAACGTGGATACCGGCTGGGGCTTAGAGCGCATTCTGGCGTTTTTAAACGGAACCAGGGACGTTTATCAGACCGATTTGTTTGCTCCTGTGATCTCTTATATCGAGAACGTTTCGGGAATGAAATATGAGCAGGATGAGAATCTGACAAGATCCATGCGGATCCTGGCGGATCATATTCGTACCGGCGTGATGCTGATTGGAGATGAGGCAAGGCTTTTACCTTCTAATGTGGGAGCGGGGTATGTATTGCGCCGCCTGATCAGACGCGCCGTCAGGCATGGAAGGGTGCTGGGCTTGACTGCAGAAAATATCATCAAAGTTGCGGAAATTTTTATTGAAGATATCTATGCCGAAAGTTATCCCCGCCTGAAAGAGAATAAGACATTTGTGCTCACGGAGCTGCAAAGGGAGATTAACCGCTTTGAGAGCACGCTGGAAAACGGAATGAAGGAATTCCGCAAGATCCTGGAGCAGAAGAAACAGGCGGGAGCGGGCGAGATTGACGGTAAGTCTGCCTTTTACTTATATGATACCTTCGGTTTCCCGATTGAGCTGACTGTGGAAATGGCGCAGGAAGAGGGCCTTCGTGTAGATGAAGAAGGATTTGCGCGGGCAATGGAGCAGCAGAAGCAGAAGGCGAGAGAGAACCAGAACTTTGAAGCGAAGCTGTCCGTGGAAGATGCGGCGCTGTATGAAAGTCTGGATGCTTCCGTGACCAGTGAATTTGTGGGTTATGATGCTTTGACGGTAAAAAGCAGTATCGCGGCTATAGGCAACGGGGCGGAATGGAAGGATGCTCTGGGAGAGGGAGAAGAGGGAACTATCATTACCCTGAAGACGCCTTTCTATGCGACCATGGGTGGTCAGTGTGCAGATACCGGTATCATTGTCTGCGGCGGGAGCGAATTTGCAGTTGAGGATACCGTGAAACTTCCCGGAGATCGTGTCGGACATGTCGGCAGGGTAACAAAGGGGAGCATCAAAACAGGGGATGAGGCAGTTTTACAGGTAAATGAAGCAAACCGCGGTGATACCTGTAAAAACCACAGTGCGACCCACCTTCTGCAAAAGGCGCTGCGCATCGTTTTAGGAGATCACGTGGAGCAGGCGGGCTCTTTTGTAAACGGGGACAGGCTTCGCTTTGATTTCAGCCATTCTTCCGCGATGACGAAGGAAGAATTGGAAAAGACGGAGCGAATCGTCAATGAACAGATCGGGCGTTCCCTGCCTGTGGTGACAGAGGTCATGTCCATTGAAGAGGCGAAAAAGACGGGGGCGATGGCCCTGTTTGGGGAAAAGTACGGCGAGACGGTGCGGGTTGTCCGGATGGGCGATTTTTCTACCGAGCTTTGCGGCGGTACCCACGTGGCCAATACCGGGGAAGTGCGTCTGTTTAAGATCGTATCGGAGAGCGGTGTGGCGGCCGGGGTAAGAAGAATCGAGGCGCTGACCGGTAATGGCGTGATGGAATATTACGGGAAGTTGGAGCAGGAGCTTGCGGAGGCAGCAATGATCGTAAAGACGGCCCCGACGGAGCTGCTTGCCAGACTTTCTCATCTGATGGCAGAACTTAAAACGCTGCACAGCGAAAACGAATCTTTGAAGAGTAAGGCTGCAAAAGACGCCCTTGGCGATGTGATGGATCAGGTGCAGGATGTTAAGGGCGTAAAACTTTTGGCGGTTAAGGTGGCGGACGTGGATATGAACGGTCTGCGGGAACTGGGTGACCAGCTAAAGGAGAAACTCATCGACGGCGTGGTCGTACTGCTTTCCGAGAAGGAAGGAAAGGTCAACCTGATTGCCATGGCCACGGACGGCGCGATGGCAAAGGGCGCTCATGCGGGCAATCTCATCAAGGGGATCGCTTCTCTTGTCGGCGGCGGTGGGGGCGGACGTCCCAATATGGCGCAGGCGGGCGGCAAGAATCCGGCCGGCATGGACGAGGCGATTACGGCCTGTGCAAAGGTGCTTGAAGGACAGCTGGGGTAAGAAAAAAGAATATTTTTACATTTTTCGGTTGACGCTCTTCTAAAATGTGGTATAATTTGTGTTGTGTGAGAACACGCAAATAACCCAATCAGTCGAAATACTCTGGGACTGAAGGGAGGTCAGGTGCGGAATGTCAAACGTAATCGTAAAAGAAAACGAGACTTTGGACAGCGCGTTACGCCGCTTCAAGAGAAGCTGCGCAAAGGCGGGGATCCAGCAGGAGATTCGTAAGAGAGAGCATTACGAGAAGCCCAGCGTAAGACGTAAGAAAAAGTCCGAAGCAGCTAGAAAGCGCAAGTATAACTAAGATTACCGGGAACAGGGAGTTACATCCCTGTTCTTTTCTTATATGGCTCCGCATAACTATAGTAAATAAGAACCCCCGGGGGTGACTTAGTTTGCGCGGAGCAAAGAAACGAATTATCATTTGGTTTGTGCTGGGAGCAATCCTGGTAAATTCCCTGTTTACTGTATTGACCATAACAGTCAGTGCGGCGCCGGAGGTTGCCACGCCGTCTTATATCGTGATGGAAGCGTCCACAGGACAGGTGGTCTGTGAGCAGGATGCAGACACGAGGAGAAGTCCGGCCAGCATAACAAAGATTATGACCCTGCTTCTTATCTTTGAACATCTAAAGAGCGGCAGGATCCATCTGGAAGATCAGGTGACCACCAGTGCATATGCCCAGTCCATGGGCGGGTCGCAGGTCTTTTTGGAGGAGGGTGAGACGCAGACGCTGGAGACCATGATCAAGTGTATCGCGGTGGCGAGCGGCAATGATGCCAGCGTTGCGGTGGCGGAGTACATAGCGGGAAGCGAGGCGGAGTTTGTCAAGCTGATGAATGAGAAGGCGGAGGCATTAGGGATGCAGAATACGCATTTTGAAGACTGCTGCGGCCTGACGGATTCCGACGGACATTATTCTTCGGCCAGGGACGTGGCCATTATGTCCAGGGAGCTAATCACGAAATACCCTGAAGTCTTTGATTATACCAAAATCTGGATGGAAGATATCGAGCATAAAACGGCCCGCGGCACGAGCGCTTTTACGCTCTCCAGCACCAATAAGCTGTTAAAACAGTATGAGTTTACGACGGGCTTAAAGACCGGCTCCACATCAAAAGCGCTTTATTGCCTGTCCGCTACCGCGAATAAGGACGGCATGGAGATGATCGCCGTGGTGATGGCGGCACCGGATCCCAAGACAAGATTCCAGGATGCCATGTCGCTTCTAAGCTACGGTTACAGCGTGAGTCAGATGTATCAGGATGAGAATACGGATCCTCTTCCGGCGCAGAAGGTAGAGGGTGGTGTGGAAGATACGGTGAATCTGCATTATGCGTCTCCGTTTTATTATCTGGATACGGCCGGAAATAACATCAATGAAATAGAAAAGGAAATCAGTCTGCCCGGCGTGGTGGTGGCACCTGTTGCCGAGGGAGATGCGGTCGGTGAGGCGGTCTACAAATTAAACGGCACCCGCATCGGCAGTGTATCCATTCTTGCGACAAAGAATGTCGAGAAGGCGCGCTACAGAGATTACTGTAAAAAGGTGTGGAAGCGCTTCCTGATGAGCCGATAGAACAGAAGTTCGCCGATTGCGGTGAGGTAGGCTGTGTGATAAACTATATGCGTGCATCAGCAGACGTTTTTATTCTGCTGATGCATATAAGTTGGCTTAAGACAGGGGGAATTATGGCAGAGTGCATGATAGCGGTTATCTGTGGGATTGTTTTGATTGCGCTGCTCTCGGCAGTATTTGACAGTAACCGCTTTGTGACGCGCACCTATGAAATCAGATCAAAAAAACTGACAAAGCCCTGTAAATTTGTCCTGCTGGCGGATTTGCATAATAAGTCTTTCGGAAAAGAAAATGACAGGCTGCTTTCTGCCATTGAGGAAATCTCACCGGATGGCATTCTGGTGGCGGGGGACATGCTGACCGCGGAGAAGGGCGCGGATTTTTCTCATGCGCTCTCCTTGATGGAGAGGTTAGCCAAAAGCTATCCGGTGTATTACGGCATGGGAAATCATGAGTACCGCCTGGGGCTTTATCCGGAGCAGTATCCGGGCATGTATGAGGGCTATATTGCGGGTCTGAAAAAAGCGGGGATAGAGCCGCTTATCAATGAAGCGGCTTATCTGCCGGCATGGAATATCTCGGTCTGCGGTGCGCAGATCGACAGGTATTATTATAAGCATTTAAGGCGGGCGCCCATGGAGTCGTCCTATCTGCCAAAGATTTTAGGGGTACCCGACAGGGACAAATTTCAGCTGCTGATTGCCCACAATCCGGTCTATTTTGACGCTTACGCGGACTGGGGCGCGGATTTGGTGGTGTCAGGTCATGTGCACGGCGGCATTATGCGCCTGCCGTTTTTGGGCGGTGTGCTCTCGCCGAGTCTTACGCTGTTTCCCAGATATGACGGCGGTCTCTTTAGGGAGTATGGCAGTACGATGATTTTAAGCCGGGGGCTGAGCAGCCACACGATACCGATTCGGATCTTTAATCCGGGGGAATTGATCGTGATAGATCTTATGCCGGACAAGCAGTGATCTGGCCAAGAAGCGGTTAAACAAGAAAAGAAAGGACAGGCTATGGCAATACCTGTGAAATTGGAGGTGTTTGAGGGACCGTTGGATCTGCTCCTGCACCTGATTGACAAGAATAAAGTAGACATCTATGACATTCCCATCGTGGAGATCACCGAGCAGTATCTGGATTATATCAAGCAGATGGAGACGGAGGATATGAACGTTATGAGCGAGTTTCTCGTGATGGCGGCAACCCTCATTGACATTAAGTGCCGGATGCTCCTGCCCAAAGAGGTGAACGAGGAAGGGGAGGAGGAAGACCCCAGGGCGGAGCTGGTGGAAAAACTTCTGGAATACAAGATGTGCAAATATATGTCCTATGAGCTCAGGGATCGTATGGTGGACGCGGAGAGAAACCTTTATAAACGGCCGACGTTGCCGCCAGAGGTGGCGCAGTACCGCCAGCCTGTGAACTATGAGGAACTGATCGGGGATATGACCTTAAACAAGCTGCACGAGATTTTTAAGCAGACGATGAAGCGGCAGGAGGACAAGATCGATCCCGTCAGAAGCACTTTCGGAAAGATTGAGAAAGACGAGATCGACCTGGATTTGAAGACTACTTATGTGGAGGCCTATGTGCGCAGTCATAAGACCTGCAGTTTTCGCAAACTTCTGGAAAAGCAGCACAGTAAAATGGAGATTATCGTGACTTTTCTGGTGATCCTGGAAATGATCAAAATGGGGCGCATCGGCATCGAGCAGGAGGATACCTTCTCGGATATCATCATCACGGCAAAGGATACGGCGGATGAGGGGCCGCTGCAGCTCACGAGTGTTAGTTAAAGAGGAAACGGATATGGAGAAGAAAAAGGCGAAGGCGGTGCTGGAAGCAATCCTGTTTACCATGGGAGATTCGGTGGAGATCGACAGGCTGGCTGCCGTGATTGAAGAAGATAAGGATACGACAAAGAAACTGCTCGATGAGATGGCGCAGGCCTATCAGGAGGAGGGCAGGGGGATCGCGCTCACTACACTTGACAATGCAGTGCAGTTATGTACAAAGAGCGAACTTTATGAGTATCTGATCAAAATCGCGAAGACGCCTAAAAAATTTGTGCTTACGGACACTCTGCTGGAAACCCTTTCCATTATCGCCTACAAGCAGCCCATTACCAGACTGGAGATCGAGAAGGTGAGAGGCGTGAGCTGTGACCATGCGGTCAACAGGCTTCTGGAGTTTGAACTGATTACAGAAGTCGGCAGGCTGGATGCGCCGGGCAGGCCCCTGCTGTTTGGTACGACGGAGCAGTTCCTCCGGAGTTTTGGCGTGAAGTCCATCGAAGAACTGCCGGAACTTTCCGCAGTGCAGATCGAAGAATTTAAGCAGCAGGCGGAGTCTGAGGTGGAAATGCAGTTAGATATATAAAAGGACTAAAGGAATCCGGCCTGCGTGCCGATATAAAAAATATAGTTATATTTTGTCACTCATAAACCGGATACATTCGATTCCCTGAACAGATAACAGCGGCCAGCAAAGACCGGTTATAACGAATTTGGCAAGGAAGCTGATTTCGTCGGGGGGGGGGTAAAATGTTTTCAGTACAGACCAATATGCTTGCGATCAACGCGAATCGCCAGCTTGGCATAACCACGAAGGCGAGTGCCAAAAGTACAGAAAAACTGTCTTCCGGATACCGTATCAACAGAGCGGCTGATGATGCGGCGGGTCTTTCTATTTCCGAAAAAATGCGCAGACAGATGCGTGGCCTGACGCAGGCTGCAGCAAACGCACAGGACGGCATCTCCATGGTACAGATTGGAGAGGGCGCCCTGAATGAGGTACACGATATGCTGCAGCGCGCCAATGAATTGTCGATCAAAGCGGCGACGGGCACCCTGCAGGATGATGACCGTCTGATGATTGATGCCGAGGTGCAGCAGCTTAAGACAGAGATTGACAAGACAGCGCAGAATACTACATTTAATGAAATCCGTCTTTTCCCGGATAACGGTCTTAAGCCGACGCACGGACAATCAAATGTTTATTCCTTTGATTTGACTTATCATATGGCGGACGGATCGGTGTCCATAAATTCGATGAGCAGCAATGCTGCCGCAGCAGGTCCTGCGGGACGTGCTGCTGTGAATCCGACTTCGGCGGGGGGAGCGCTGGCGACAAAAATCGCAACGGATCTGATACCGACGGCGACGGCGCAGATCTTCGATGCTTTTCCTTCACTGAAAAATGAAATTGGCAGCGAGACGCTGAATATCAAGATAGAAGCTTCGCCAATAGACGTGAAAGGAAAAATTTTGGCGAAGGCAAGCTATCAGTATTATACATCCGGCGGATCGACCAACAGAGGATTTAATCTGCAGATTCAGTTTGATACCAAAGATTTTACGGCGGCGGATGCGGACGGAAGCGGGAGCATGGCAAATGTTCTGCAGTCAACCATAGCCCATGAACTGACACATTCCGTGATGCAGTATGTGATGCCGAAAAAAATGGCTAAGGAATTGCCGGAGTGGTTTGTTGAGGGCGTTGCGCAACTTTCGGGAGGCGGATTTCCAACCAACTGGAATAATTCGCTGATTGCCTATGCAAAGCAGTTGACGGATGCGGATGATACCAGTCAGGATGCAAATATAAAGTCGTACTTGAGTAAATACACGCCGGCCAACAGGCCATACGGGCACGGATATCTGGCGGCAGCTTATGCGGGGTGGCTGGCAAACGGCGGCGGTGCTGTGACAGGCGCAAACATTGCCGCTGGTATGGATAAAATCATGGGTGAACTGATCAAAGGCAGTTCCCTTGATGCGGCAATACAGAAGCATACAGGAGTGTCTGCATCGACGATCACGAGCCGTATTACGAACGGCAGCGGCGGAGCGCTGGAATTTGTCCGCAGATTATCTTATGAATCTCTGGGCGGTGCGGGTTCCGTAATTACAAATACACTCGGTGTCAGCGGGGTGCTTGACGGAAGCACCGGCGGCATTACAGGCGGCTCCGGAGATCTGTCAGATCCGTCAAACCAGCCTATGGGCGATGTCTCCGAAGAAAAACAGCTGGAGCTGCAGGTAGGCGCCGAGGCGGGGCAGCACATCGAAGTGCCGCTCTACCAGATGAATGCGGCCGCGCTGGGATTATCGGCTACCAATGTGAAAACGACGGAAGATGCTGATATGGCGATTGATGAGATTAAGGCGGCAATCAAGATGGTCAGCACGGTGCGCAGTGAATATGGTGCGATACAAAACCGCCTGGAACATACAATCAATAATCTGAATAATATTGCGGAAAATACGGCGGCGGCGGAGTCCAGGATCAGGGATACCGATATAGCGGAAGAGATGGTCGGCTATTCCAACAACCAGATTTTAATGCAGGCGGGGGCATCCATGTTGTCGCAGGCAAACCAGCAGTCGAGTATGCTGCTTAGTCTTCTCGGATGACGGCCTTCTTAAAGAAAGGAGCATGACGGGATGGGAAAAATAATAAAGGTTGCCTGCAAATCTTGTAAAAATGAATGGGAGTGCAAGACCGGCTGCGGTCTGTCACATGCTTTGCTGCAAGATGTGCTTCAAGAGTTTCCCGAGGAGATCAGAGTCAAAATCACGGAGGAAATTGTAGAAGAATCTCCGATGTTTGAGTTTGAATACCACATTTCCAGCTGCAGCCACTGTGGAAAAATTGTCAGTGTTCCCGTAATCAGGTTTGAGGAGGGGGACGCAGAATATATCGGACCTTGTCCTGTCTGCGGAGACGATGTTTCACTGATTCCGAATATCAGGAAAGCAATCTGTCCGGTATGCAGTCAAAAAAAGCTTTTGGCAGAGGAAACAGGAAGATGGGATTGATCCTTAGAATCGGGGAAAGCGCTGAAAGAATGGGCAGGAAGAGGAAAAGAGGCATAGACAGGAGATAAATGCATATATATTAACGATGAAACAGACAGGTTAATATATGCGTATTGAAGTAACATATTTAATAAAGAAAAACAGTTTCGGTAACAAGGCGGTCGCAATAGCATTGGCGATTGCCTTGTTTTGTTGTTCGGGGACAATCATCCGTGCGGAAGAGGGGAATCCCGAGAAAGAGACCTTGCAGGAAGAACTGCAGCTCTATGCCCAGGCAGCTGTTTTGATGGATGCGGATTCGGGGCGGGTGCTCTACGGAAAAAATGAAGACGCCGTTCTCCCCATGGCGAGCACAACGAAGATCATGACATGTATTCTGGCTCTTGAATACGGTGACCCGGAGCAGATTGCGGAGGTTTCTGCCTATGCGGCAGGTATGCCTAAGGTGAAACTCTATGTCAGACAGGGGGAAAAATTCCGATTAAGGGATCTTCTTTATTCCCTGATGTTAGAGTCGCATAACGATTCTGCGGTGGTGGTTGCCGAGGCAGTGGGCGGAAGTGTGGAGAAATTTGCGGCTATGATGAATCAGAAAGCGCGAGATATCGGCTGTTTTGACACGTACTTTATCACGCCAAACGGCCTGGATGCAACGGTAAACGAGACGGGAAAGACGCATGCAACCACGGCAGCGGATCTGGCAAAGATCATGGCTTACTGCGTGACGGATTCCCCAAAAAAGGAAGAATTTCTGGAAATTACCCGCACTTTAAGCTACGACTTTACCGATGCGGACGGCAGCAGGAGTTTTCACTGTAACAATCATAATGTGTTTCTGGGTATGATGCAGGAAGCATTATCCGGAAAGACAGGATTTACGAACAATGCGGGCTATTGTTATGTGGGAGCGATTAAGAGTGAGGACAGGATCTTTACCGTCGCGCTTTTGGCCTGCGGCTGGCCAAACAACAGAAGTTATAAGTGGAGCGATATGAAGAAGCTTGCCGCTTACGGTATGGAACATTACCACTATCAGGATATTTATGAGGAAAAGACGTTTGCGGACATTCCCGTGCGGGGTGGTATTGCAGGAGAGGCAGGGACGCCCTGGGACAGAGCATATGTGGGTGTTACCATGGAAAAAGGAGTAAAGAGCCTGTCCTATCTGCTTAGTGAGGAGGACCAAATTGAAGTCAAAACCCGCGTGGAGACCGTCCTTGACGCGCCTGTCGCTGCGGGTGAAAAGGTGGGGGAAGTGTCCTATTATCTGAATGGTGAACTGGTAAAGCGTTATGACCTTTTGGCGGAGAAAGCGGTTGAAGAACAGAGCTTTTTATGGATTCTTCAGTATATTGTAAATCTTGCAATTTTTTTCTAAAATCTGCTGGTCGGGAAGGGGATTCTGTGTTATACTACTTTCGTGTGTTATGCCACTTTGTGGTAAAGTTTTATTATTTATAATTTCACAATATATAAATGGAGGGCTGAAAAATGAGTACTACATCTCAAGCGAGTCAAAGAATCAATGCTTTACTCGATGAAAACAGTTTCGTTGAGATCGGTGGTCTTGTGACAGCGAGAGCCACGGATTTCAATTTGAAACAGACCGAGACTCCGTCTGACGGTGTCGTGACCGGCTACGGCGTGATCGACGGCAATCTCGTGTATGTGTACAGCCAGGATGCGTCCGTGCTGAGCGGATCCGTTGGTGAGATGCACGCGAAAAAGATTGTGAATCTCTACGAGCTGGCGATGAAGATGGGCGCACCGGTGATCGGGCTCATCGATTCTGCGGGCCTGCGTTTGCAGGAGGCGACGGACGCATTGAACGGGTTCGGTGAAATCTACAAAAGCCAGGTGATGGCATCCGGCGTGATTCCGCAGATCACGGCTGTGTTCGGAAGCTGCGGTGGCGGACTTGCGCTGATTCCGGCGATGGCGGACTTCACGTTTATGGAGAAAGAAAAGGCGAAACTGTTTGTCAATTCTCCGAATGCTTTGGAGGGAAATGAGATTTCCCGCTGTGATACTTCGGCAGCGGCGTTCCAGAGCGAGGAGACCGGTCTGGTGGATATGGTGGCGGACGAGCCTTCCATTCTGGCACAGATCAGACAGCTCGTATCGATCCTGCCTGCAAACAATTCCGATCTTGCATGGACGGACTGTGCAGACGATTTGAACCGTGCCTGTGCACAGATCGCTAACTGTGTGGGCGACACGGCAATCGCTCTGTCCCAGATTGCGGACGACGGCCTGTTTGTTGAAGTGAAGCAGGATTACGCGAAGGACATGGTAGCGGGCTTTATTCGCTTAAACGGTGCGACAATCGGTGCGGTGGCCAATCGCACGGAAGTTTGCGACGACAAGGGAGAGGTAGTTGAGAAGTTTGACGCGGCGCTGTCCGCGAGAGGCGCAGAGAAAGCGGCTGAGTTTGTGAGCTTCTGCGATGCCTTTGACATCCCGGTTCTTTCCCTTACGAATGTAACAGGATTTGCGGCGACCAAGTGCGCTGAGAAGCGCATGGCCAAGGCAGCAGGAAGGCTTACCTACGCATTTGCCAATGCTACGGTGCCCAAGGTGAATGTGATTATCGGCAAGGCATATGGCAGCGCGTATGTGGCTATGAACTCCAAGGCAATCGGTGCGGATATCACTATTGCATGGCCGGATGCCGAGGTTGGTATGATGGATGCGAAGCTGGCGGCAAAGATCATCTGTGACGGACAGGGCGCGGATGCGATCGACGCCTGTGCGAAAGAATATGCGGCTTTGCAGAACAACGTTACAAGCGCGGCAAAGAGAGGATATGTAGATCAGATCGTGGAGCCGGCGGACACCAGAAAGTACGTGATCGGTGCCTTCGAGATGCTTTCCTCCAAGACAGAGGGACGTCCCGAGAAGAAACACGGCACGGTTTAAGGAGGCAGTATGAAAAAAATATTGGTAATAGCAGCGATGATTACCTGCATGTTTTGCCTGGCGGCGTGTGGTGAGGAAGAAGTGCAAAGCGGACCCATCAGTCAGGAACAGGCAAAGCAGATCGGGACAACCATCGTCGATCAGATGAATACGATCGTGAGTCAGGATGCCATTCAGCAGTACGTCGGGGATGATGCGATTCTTGTGAACGGCTTTGAGGGCTGGAAGAGCGCGTTGAATGATATCGGTACTTACGAGGGCGTCAGCGATGCTTCTGTGGCTTTTCGGGATGACGAAGTGATCATCTCCGTGGAGGTGCTCGGTTCCTCGCACAATGCGGAGGTTGAGATCGTTCTCGACGATCAGCTGGCAACCTATATCGGCATCACCACCAATGTGCACTATTCGACGGGAGAGATTTTAGCGAAGGCAGGCATGAATACTCTGATTGGAATGGGAACCGTATTTGTGGTTTTGATTCTGATCAGCCTGATCATATCCTGTTTCACACTGATTTCCAAACTGGAATCGAAGCAGAAGAAAGTGGAATCCGCTCCCGAACAGGCACCTGTGGTGCAGCAGATTGCAGCCAAAGAAGAGCTTTCCGATGATACGGAGCTTGTGGCGGTTATCGCGGCAGCGATCGCTGCTTATGAAGGAGCAGCGTCTACAGACGGCTTTGTGGTAAGATCCATCAGAAAATCTAATAAGAGCAAATGGCAGAATGCCTAAAGGATAGGAGGATATCAAAATGAAAAATTATACAATTACCGTAAATGGCAGCGTATATGATGTAGTGGTGGAAGAGGGAGCGACAAGCGGCGCACCCGCAGCGGCGGCTCCGGCAGCACCCAGAGCGGTTCCCAAGGCAGCTCCGGCACCTGCAGCAGCACCTGCAGCAGGCGGCGCGGCAGGCAGCATCAAGATCGAGGCCGGCGCGGCAGGCAAGGTCTTCAAGATCGAGGCCAATGTAGGACAGGCAGTAAAGAAGGGTGACGCGGTCGTGATCGTAGAGGCTATGAAGATGGAAATCCCTGTAGTGGCTCCCGAGGACGGCACGGTAGCCAGCATCAATGTGGCAGTAGGCGACGCGGTAGAGGCGGGCGCGCTGCTGGCAACATTGAAGTAATTTTTGACGGCCTTCCCGAGAGGGCGGGCTGCAGGAACAAAAACTACAGGAGGTTAAAAAAATGTATATAGTTGAGACGCTTAATAATCTGATTCATCAGACTGCGTTCTTCAATCTGGAGCCGGGCAATTATCTCATGATCGCGGTAGCTTTATTTTTTCTGCTTTTGGCTATCAAGTTTGACTTTGAGCCGCTTCTGCTCGTGCCGATCGCCTTTGGTATGCTGCTCGTGAATATTTATCCGGATATCATGGCACCTTACGGTGAGGGCGGCGCCGGCGGCGGTCTGTTGTATTATTTCTACAAGCTGGATGAGTGGGCAATCCTGCCTTCTCTGATCTTTATGGGCGTGGGTGCCATGACGGACTTCGGCCCGCTCATTGCGAATCCGAAGAGTTTCCTTTTGGGGGCAGCAGCACAGTTTGGTATTTTCGCGGCATACTTTGGCGCGATTGCATTTGGCTTTAACGATAAGGCGGCGGCAGCCATCTCCATCATTGGCGGTGCGGACGGCCCGACATCCATCTTCCTTGCGGGTAAGCTCGGACAGACGACGCTGCTTGGCCCAATCGCAGTGGCAGCTTATTCCTATATGGCGCTGGTGCCTATTATTCAGCCGCCGATCATGAAGCTTTTCACCACGGAGAAGGAGAGAAAGATTAAGATGGGGCAGCTTCGTCCCGTCAGCAAGCTGGAGAAGATTTTGTTCCCCATCGTGGTTACGATTGTGGTTTCCCTGATTCTTCCCACCACGGCACCTTTGATTGGTATGCTGATGCTGGGTAACTTATTCAGAGAGAGCGGTGTCGTGAGACAGCTGACGGAAACGGCATCCAACGCCCTGATGTATATCGTGGTCATCATCCTCGGTACTTCCGTAGGCGCGACCACCAGCGCGGAAGCGTTCCTGAACATGGATACGCTGAAAATCGTGGCTTTGGGTCTGGCAGCGTTTATTTTCGGTACGGCGGCAGGTGTGCTTTTCGGCAAGCTGATGTGCGTGGCGACCAAGGGCAAGGTAAATCCGCTGATCGGTTCCGCAGGTGTTTCCGCGGTGCCTATGGCGGCCAGAGTGTCCCAGAAGGTGGGTGCGGAGTATGATCCCACAAACTTCCTGCTGATGCACGCGATGGGCCCCAATGTGGCGGGCGTTATCGGTACGGCGGTTGCGGCAGGTACTTTCATGGCGGTGTTTGGAGTATTCTAGAAGTAAATTCTTGCAGAGATTAACAAAAGTAAAATCCTGTGGATTTTACTTTTCGAGGATCGCTTGCGCGACCTCGGCAAAATAAAAGAAAGGAATGAAAAAAATGGCAGAACAAACTAAAAAGCCGGTTGGAATCATGGAAACCGTTCTTCGTGACGCACATCAGTCTCTGATCGCGACCAGAATGCCTACCGAAAAGATGCTTCCAATCGTAGATAAAATGGATAAAGTCGGCTATGCCGCAGTAGAGTGCTGGGGCGGTGCAACCTTTGATGCTTCCCTTCGTTTCCTGAAAGAGGATCCCTGGGAGAGACTGCGGAAGTTAAGAGACGGCTTTAAGAATACCAAGCTGCAGATGTTATTCAGAGGCCAGAACATTTTAGGGTACAGACCCTATGCGGATGACGTGGTGTATGCATTTGTGGAGAAGTCCATTGCAAACGGCATTGATGTCATCAGAATTTTTGACTGCTTGAACGATATCCGCAATCTGCAGGCGGCGGTGGATGCAACCAACAAGATCAAAAAACAGGAGGGCAGAGGCCAGTCGCAGATCGCACTTTCCTATACCCTGGGAGATGCCTATACCTTGGAATATTGGGCGGATATGGCGAAAAAGATTGAGGAAATGGGTGCAGATTCCATCTGTATCAAGGATATGGCAGGACTGCTTGTTCCTTACCGCGCGGCGGAGCTTGTAAAGACCTTGAAGGAGAGCACAAAGCTGCCGATTCAGCTGCATACGCACTATACGTCCGGTGTAGCGTCCATGACCTATCTGAAAGCGGTAGAGGCGGGCGTGGATATCATCGACTGTGCAATTTCTCCTTTCGCGCTTGGTACTTCTCAGCCGGCGACGGAGGTTATGGTGGAGACCTTTAAGGGAACAGAGTACGATACCGGATATGACCAGAATATTCTGGCGGA
>DLAF01000054.1:0-38456 GCA_002492725.1 Lachnospiraceae bacterium UBA7054 | reverse complement strand
AACATCAATACGCTGCGTTATCAGGTTCCCGGCGGTATGCTTTCCAACATGGTGAGCCAGCTCAAAGAGCAGAAGGCAGAGGATAAATATCAGGATGTGCTGGAGGAGATTCCCAGAGTGCGTAAGGACTGCGGTGAGCCGCCTCTGGTTACCCCGTCCTCACAGATCGTCGGCACGCAGGCCGTATTTAACGTGCTGATGGGCGAGAGATATAAGATGGCAACAGGCGAGTTCAAGGATCTGCTTCGCGGTAATTACGGACAGACAGTGAAACCGATGAGCCAGGAAGTGATCGACAAGGTCATTCCCGGCGAGAAGCGTTCTACCGCTCGTTCTGCCGAGGCGACCGGTCACACGGAACCGGAGCTTGCAGGTTTGGAAGCAGAGATGAAAGAGTGGAAACAGCAGGACGAGGATGTTCTGTCTTACGCACTGTTCCCGCAGGTAGCAATCGACTTCTTCAAGTACCGTCAGGCACAGCAGGAGAAGGTTGACATGACCCAGGCGGATACGAAGAATGCTGTTTACCCCGTATAAGAGATCATAAACAAAAAGGAACCCTGCAGGTGCAGGGTTCCTTTTTGTTTACATAGATTCTCCATAATTTACAAATCTTGCGCTTTTTCTGAAAAAAGGGGTTGACGTAGGTTACATAATATATTATAATAACATACGTTACCAAAAGATATTTCCAATAAGCTGCAAGAGAGGTAAATTTCTATGGCAAGGAAAGAAACGATCACAAAAAACGACATATTGAATGCCGCGTTTGAAATGGCACGGACAGAAGGATTTGCGCAGGTAAGTGCGAGGACGCTGGCGGCAAAGGCAGGATGTTCCACCCAGCCGATTTTCCGTGTCTACAAAAATATGGAGGAACTGGGAGAAGATCTCTTTGCGAAGGCGATGGACTTCTTTGGTGCTTATTACGAGGATTTTCCGAAACAGAATAACACGCCCTTTGTCAATCTGGGACTGGCCTACATTCGTTTCTCCCAGGAGGAACAGAATTTATTCCGCTTGTTATTTTTATCGGAGAACCGCCACGGCAAGAGTCTGTACGATATGCTGAACGGTAAAAACGGCGCGGTGGTGCGGGAAATCAACAGTGCAAAGATTTTTGGCTGTAAGGATCCCAGCGGGATGTTCATGAAGATGTGGATATTTATTCACGGTGCGGCGTGCATGACCCTGACAGGTGATTATGACCTCCAGGAGGAGGATACCATTAAGCTTTTGGAAGAATCTTACAATGCATTCCAAAATATTTAACGCGAAAAGCAGGGTCTTATCATGGCAATTGAGAATCGGTATGATATCATAACCAGGATCAACGAGTATTACAGCAAGATGAGCAAGGGCCAGAAGGCAATCTCGGCTTTTATCTACGATCATTATGACCAGGCAGTCTTTATGACAGCAGCAAAGCTGGGGGATACGGTGGGTGTCAGTGAGTCCACCGTGGTGCGTTATGCCATGTTTATCGGGTACAACGGGTATCCGGAATTTCAAAGGGACTTGGAATACTGGGTGCAGAACAAGATCAATTCCGTGCAGAAGATCGGCGCAAAGTATGGTAAGAGCAGCCAGTCTGAGATTTTAAATTCTGTGCTTACTGCCGATATCGAGAAAATCCAGGATACGATCCATAATCTGGATCCGACGGCCTTTGAGACGGCGGTGGATATCATATTGGAGGCGAAGACGGTCTATATCATGGGGGTCAGGAGCTGTGAGCCGCTGGCGGATTTTTTGCAGTTTTACCTGAACATGATCCGGGGAAATGTTGTGCTTTTAAAAACAACAAGTGTTTCGGAAACCTTTGAGCAGATGATCCGCATTGATGAGAAGGATGCCTTTGTGGGAATCAGTTTTCCCAGATATTCCATGAGAACCTTAAAAGCCATGGAGTTTGCCAACGACAGGAATGCCAAAGTGATTGCGGTCACGGATTCCGTGCATTCTCCCATGAACCTCTATTCCTCCTGTAATCTGCTGGCAAGAAGTGACATGGTGTCCATTGTGGATTCACTGGTTGCGCCCTTAAGCCTCATCAATGCACTGGTCGTGGCGATGTGCTTAAAGCAGCCGGAAGAGGTTAAGGATAATCTGAAGAATCTGGAAGAGGCTTGGAATAATTATCAGGTTTATTTGAATGATGAGATTAACTTTATAGATGAGGAGCCGATGCTCAACTATCCGCTTCGGAAAAAATCTGAATGACAACGCGAAAAGTACTTCTAAAGAATGAGGAAAACGATGAATAGAGACAAGGATCAGGTGGTCGTGGTCGGCGGCGGCGCGGCGGGCATGATGGCGGCAATCGCGGCGTCGGAAAGGGGACGCCGCGTTATTTTATGTGAAAAAAACGAAAAGCTTGGGAAAAAGCTTTATATCACCGGAAAGGGACGCTGTAATGTCACAAACGCCTGTGAACGGGATAAATTTTTTGAAAACGTCGTCAGTAACCCGAAGTTTCTCTACAGCGCTTACCATGAGTTTGACAATGCTGCCATGATGGCACTTTTGGAAAATAGCGGCTGTTCTTTAAAGACGGAACGGGGAGAGCGGGTGTTTCCGGTGTCGGATCATGCTTCTGACGTGACTGCCGCGCTGGAGCGGCTTTTGCGAAAACAGGGTGTGAAGGTACGACTTGGCGCGGCAGTGAAGGAGATTCTGACAGAAGGTTTGTCTGAAGAGAAGGAAGTGAAAAGCCGGACTGCGGAGGAAAAGTCGCGGGGAGCTGCCGACAGAAGGCGTATAACGGGCGTTATACTAGAGGATGGAGAACGGATTCCGGCTTCCGGAGTGGTGCTGGCAACGGGAGGTTTATCCTATCCAGGCACGGGATCGACGGGAGACGGTTATCGTATGGCGGAAAGTCTTGGACATACGGTGAAAGCATGTTCACCGGCGCTTGTACCGATCGAGATAAAGGACTCCTGGTGCGCGGCACTGCAGGGGTTGTCCTTAAAGAATGTAGAGCTGACCATGCATTGCGGTAAAAAGAGAGTCTGGCAGGGATTTGGAGAGCTGCTTTTTACCCATTTTGGGATCAGCGGGCCGTTAGCCCTGACTGCCGGCAGTTATTATGAACGCTGTAAGGATAAGGAGTACGCAGTCCTCACACTGGACCTGAAGCCGGCACTCACGGCGCAGCAGCTTGACAGGCGTATTTTGCGGGAGTTTGAGGCAAACCGCAACAAGAGTCTTAAAAATGTGATCGGGAGCCTTTATCCGGCGAAGCTAACGCCTGTTATGATATCTCTCTCGGGGATCGAACCGGAAAAGAAGATTCACGAGATCACGAAACAGGAACGGGAAACGCTCGTGCGGCTTACCAAAGGTCTTACCATGCAGGCTTCGGGGCTTCGGGGCTTTTCGGAGGCGGTCATCACCCGGGGCGGTGTGAATGTGAAGGAGGTCGATCCTTCCACGATGGAGTCAAAGCGGGTGAAAGGGCTTTATTTTGCGGGAGAGATCCTGGACCTGG
Organism: Lachnospiraceae bacterium UBA7054; assembly: GCA_002492725.1. Lineage (GTDB taxonomy): Bacteria > Bacillota > Clostridia > Lachnospirales > Lachnospiraceae > UBA3282. The sequence goes on along the minus strand of DLAF01000054.1, from coordinate 34,963 downwards.
ATGCTCTGACCGGCGGCTTCAATCTGCAGATTGCCTGGTCTACGGGCCATCTTGCCGGTTCGCATATTTTGGCCGATATAGAATGAGGGACTAGATAAGGAGTATCATATTAGAAAGTGAGGAGACGATCATGGGGATCAATATTGCGATAGACGGGCCTGCGGGCGCGGGAAAGAGCACCATAGCAAAGCTGATTGCGGCGAAAAAGGGCTATATCTATGTGGATACGGGAGCCATGTACCGTGCGATGGCGTTGTTTTTGCTGCGGGAGGGGGTTGATCCTTCGGACACGGCAGCAATTGATGCAAAGTGTCAGGAGGCGGATATCACCATCGGTTATGAGGACGGCGCACAGATCGTCTACTTAAACGGCGAGAACGTAAACGGCTGCATACGTACGGAGGAAGTGGGAAAAATGGCTTCCGTCAGCAGCCCCAATCCCAATGTGCGGAAAAAACTGGTGGAGCTGCAGCAGAAACTGGCGGCGGATGCGGACGTGGTGATGGACGGGCGCGACATTGGCACCTGTGTGCTCCCGAACGCGCAGGTAAAGGTGTTTCTCACGGCGGACAGCCATGAGAGAGCTTTGCGGCGTTATAAGGAGCTTACAGGGCGTGGTGAGGCGTGTGACCTGGCTGTTATTGAGAAAGATATCATAGAAAGAGACAGGCAGGATATGACCAGAGAGCTGTCGCCCTTAAAACAGGCCGAGGATGCCGTGCTTGTGGATTCCTCCCATATGACAGTGGAAGAGGTGGCAGAAACAGTCATATCACTGTGCGAAAAGAAGTTCTAATTGCGCATCGGAGGAAATCAGGTATGGAAGTGGTGGTTGCAGAGCACGCGGGTTTCTGCTTTGGCGTACAGAGGGCAGTGGATACCGTTTACGAACAGATTGCAAGAAAGAGGGAAGGCGAGCTTCCAATCTGCACTTTTGGTTCGATCATACATAACGAAGAGGTGGTAGGTGATCTGCAAAAGCGCGGTGTGTATGTATTGTCTTCTCTTGAGGAAGCAGAAAAGATACCGGAGGAGAGAAGGGGCACGGTGATTATCCGTTCCCACGGAGTGGAGAGAAGTGTCGGCGAAAGGCTTGAGCAGCTGGGATACCGGGTGATCGATGCCACCTGTCCGTTTGTAAAGCGAATCCATAATATCGTGGAGCGGGAGAGTGCGGCGGGCAAAAGCATTATTATCGTCGGGGATGAGGGACATCCGGAAGTGGAGGCAGCCAGAGGGTGGTCTCACACGAAAACTTATATCATCGGATCTCCTGAGGAGGCCGAAAAATTCACGCCTCCGGCGGATGAAGAGCTGTGCGTTGTTTCCCAAACGACATTTAACTACAAGAAATTTCAAGATGTGGTTGAAATTCTCGAGAAAAAAGGTTACAATGTTAGTGTTGTGAATACTGTATGTAACGCTACGGAAGTGCGTCAAAACGAGGCTGCACAGCTTGCGGCCCGGGTCGATGTTATGATAGTAATAGGTGGAAATCATAGTTCTAACACGAGAAAGCTCTATGAGATCTGCAGACAGGAGTGCGAGGAGACCTATCATATCCGAACGCTTGCCGATCTGCATTTAGGGTTACCTGAAACTGTCCGACTGGTGGGTATTACAGCAGGGGCTTCGACCCCAAATAATATTATCGAGGAGGTTCGAAATTATGTCCGAACAAACTTTTGAAGAAATGTTAGAGGAGTCTTTGAAGACAATACACACAGGAGAGATTGTTGAAGGTACCGTTATTGATGTAAAACCTGAAGAGATCATCTTAAACATCGGTTACAAGTCAGACGGCGTCCTGACAAGGAACGAGTATACGAACGAACCGGGCGTAGACCTTACGACCATCGCCAAACCCGGCGATACCATGGAGGTAAAGGTACTCAAGGTCAACGACGGCGAGGGCCAGGTTCTCCTTACCTACAAGCGGCTTGCAGCTGACAGAGGCAACAAACGGATTGAGGAAGCATACGAAAACAGAGAAGTACTTACGGCGAAGGTGGCACAGGTGCTGGACGGCGGCTTAAGCGTCGTTGTGGAAGAGGTCAGGATCTTTATCCCGGCAAGCCTTGTGTCTGATACTTATGAGAAGGATCTGAACAAGTATGCGGGTCAGGAAATTCAGTTTGTCATCAGCGAGTACAATCCAAAGAGAAGAAGATATATCGGCGACAGAAAGCAGCTGATCATGGAAGAGAAGGCTGAATTGCAGAAGAAATTGTTCGAGACGATCAAGATTGGGGATACCGTGGAAGGAACGGTAAAGAATGTGACCGATTTCGGCGCATTTATCGATTTGGGCGGCTGCGACGGTCTGCTCCATATCTCAGAGATGTCCTGGGGCAGAGTGGAAAATCCAAAGAAAGTATTTAAGGTTGGCGACGTAGTGAAGGTGCTTATCAAGGATATTTCCGGCACAAAGATCGCGCTCAGCCTCAAATTCGAGGATCAGAATCCCTGGAGGGGCGCGGCGGACAAGTATGCTATTGGTACTGTGGTGACCGGTAAAGTGGCGCGCATGACGGATTTTGGTGCTTTCATTGAGTTGGAGCCCGGCATTGACGCACTGCTTCATGTGTCCCAGATTTCCAAGGAGCACATCGATAAACCTTCCGACGTGTTAAAGAGCGGACAGGAAGTAACGGCTAAGGTTGTTGACTTCAATGAGGCGGACAAGAAGATCAGTTTGAGCATCAAGGCAATGCTTGCGCCGGAAGCCAAAGAGGAGAAGGCGGAGGACAATGCAGATGTAGTATCTGTTGATATTGATGCAGTGATCGCGGAGGGGAACGAAGAGACGGAAGCTTAAGAAAGCGGGAGTAGAAAAAAGAATAAGGACGGTGGGGAGCATGATGTATGACTACGAGTACTTTAAGAAGGCGGTTTTCGACCTTACCAAGATAGATTTGAACGCTTATAAGGAAAAACAGATGAAGCGTCGGATCGACACGCTGATCTCTAAGAACAAGATTGTAGGATACGAGAACTATGTTGCAGCCCTGAAAACCGATAAAACGAAATTCGAGGAGTTTGTCAATTACCTCACGATTAATGTATCAGAGTTTTACAGAAACGTGGATCAGTGGCAGCTCTTGGATAAGGACGTATTTCCGGAACTGATCAACCGTTATGGAAAGAATTTGAAGATTTGGAGTGCAGCCTGTTCTACGGGCGACGAGCCGTATTCTTTGGTGATGGCGCTATCCAGGCATCTGCCGCTTAATCAGATTAAGATCTATGCCACCGATCTCGATAAGCAGGTGATTGCAAAGGCAAAGACGGGGCTTTATGCGGAGAAGAGCATCACCGGTGTGCCTGCCGATCTGCGCAAAAAGTTTTTTACCAAGATTGGACCATCTTACCAGATATCTGATGAAATCAAGTCCCGTGTGGAGTTTAAGGAGCATAATCTCCTGAAAGACACCTATCCCACGGACTTCCATCTGATCGTGTGCCGGAATGTGCTCATTTACTTTACGGAGGAAGCCAAAGACGAGGTTTTCCGCAAGTTTCAGAAGAGCTTAAAGCCGGGCGGATATCTCTTTATCGGCAGTACCGAGCAGATCATCAACTACAAGGATGTGGGATTTGAGCGGAAGAATTCCTTTTTCTATCAAAAACCGTTGTAGGCAGAGTGAGATTCAAATTTCATGAAGTATAGAGAAAAGGCAGCTAAAAGGGCTGCCTTTTCTTTTATGCGCAGGTTATTATTTAGTATGTTTTTGCCATTTTGCCAAGCAGATGGGCGGCGTAGGCGGAAAAGAGATCGCGGTCAGTCTTGCGTTCCTCCGTGAGCTCAAAGAAAAGCTCACTGCCCTTGTAATCCCGCTTAAAGAAGGGCTCTATCAGAATGTCCCACTGTGGTAGAAAAAGACCGTATTTGCGGGTGTAACAGTTGGAGGCGGATGCCTGAATACGGTGTGCTTTATCCACGAAGCCCGCTACTGATTTATGCAGGGCGATATCCTCTTCCGGCAGATAGTAGTAATCTTTGTAGTTTGCGTAGAAATATTTCATTTCTTCTTCGTAGAGGGGCACTTTCAGGATGCCGATGTCCTTCTCACCGTTGAAATAGCAGCCGTTTGAAAAATCGGAGAGGGGGAAGGGCAGGGGTGTGGCCAAAGCCAGCTTCATCAACAGCTCCTGCCTGTCTTGACCATGATAGTCAACATAGTGCTGCGCCTGTACTTTTTTGGCACGGATATCTCCGTTAAACAAGTCATAAACGGCGAGAAGAGGTAGGATCTGCAGCATTCCCTGCATGTCCTCACGGTTGTGCAAAAGCAGGAGCGTTTTTTCTTCTTCTGTCGGGTTCTGTACATATTGACGGTAGACCTCGATCAGTTCGCCACCGTGATAGCGATCCTTTCTGGGAATGCCAAGAAGTGCTTCCAGTGTTTTTTGTTTACAGTTTGGCACATGCAAAAAGGCTTTATAGGGAGAGAGGCGCTTATACAAGTCAATTCCCTCGTAGGCGTCGAAGGTATGCGGTTTCTTATACTGCACACATTTCTGGAGAAGGTAGGGAAGGTCAAAATTGTTGCCGTTAAAGTGAATCAAATGTGTGTAGGAGGATGCAAATGCAAAAAAACTGTCTAAGAGCGCTGCTTCCTCGCCCGGATTTTCCGCAAACCATTGTCTGATTTGCCAGTTTCCCTCCGAAAAAAAGGCCGTTCCAATCAAATAGAGGGAGGAGCTTTTGGCGGTAAAGCCCGTGGTCTCAATGTCTACGAATAGGAAATTCTCCAAGGGTGCGATGCGTTCAAGGGGATAGTTGATTGTAAAAGGTTCCGGTGTATGATTGATGATCTGCATGATTTCCTCCATTTGTTTTTCCTTTGCGGCGATTATATCATATTTCTTGAATTAACAGTAGTTTTTTTCGTCGAAAAATAGTATATTTATTATAGCGGTTCCATGATCGTTTTTTGCTATACGCAGCGATTTGGGACGGTGTGAGTTGGAAGCGAAAGGAGCAGGGTTACAGGTATGGCAAAACGAACATTTAACGGCGGCATACATCCTTATGACGGCAAGGATCTGTCGAAGGATAAGCCCATTAAGGCGGTGCTGCCCAAGGGAGATCTGGTGTACCCGCTGTCCCAGCATATCGGTGCGCCGGCAAAACCCATCGTGGAGAAGGGCGACCGTGTTTTGACCGGGCAGAAGATTGCGGAGGCGGGGGGCTTTGTTTCCGCGCCTATTTACGCGACGGTATCGGGCACGGTGAAGGCAATCGAACCGAGGCGAGTGGTCACGGGCGACAGTGTAATGAGCATCATCATTGAAAACGATGGTCTTTATGAGGAGGTGGAGTATCCGAAGCGCAAGCCTCTTGAGGAGATGACAAAGGAAGAAATCATCGAGTGTGTGAAGGAGGCAGGCATTGTCGGCATGGGCGGTGCGGGCTTTCCCACGTTTATCAAGCTCTCTCCGAAAGAGCCTGAAAAGATTGACTATGTGATCGCAAACTGTGCGGAGTGCGAGCCTTATCTGACGTCCGATTACCGCAGGATGCTGGAGGAGCCGGAGAAGCTGGTCGGCGGACTGAAGGTTTCTCTGAAGCTGTTTGAAAATGCAAGGGGCATTCTGGCGGTGGAGGATAACAAGCCGGACTGTATTGAAAAATTAAAAGAACTGGTAAAAGATGAGCCGCGCATCAGTGTGAAGGAGCTTAAGACTAAGTATCCTCAGGGCGCGGAGCGGCAGATCATATATGCAACCACGGGAAGGGCCATCAATTCTTCCATGCTCCCCGCAGATGCGGGCTGCGTGGTGAATAATGTGGATACGGTGGTGGCAATCTATCATGCGGTGATTGAGGGGAAACCTTTGATGAACCGTATCGTTACGGTGACCGGGGACGCAATCGTAAGTCCGCAGAACTTTATCGTGCGGATCGGCACGAACTATCATGAACTGGTGGAGGAGGCAGGCGGGTTTAAACAGGAACCCGTTAAGATCGTATCCGGCGGGCCGATGATGGGATTTGCCCTTTTTGGGCTGGATGTGCCGACTACCAAGACGGCTTCCGCACTTTTGTGCCTTACGGAGGATGAGGTGTCCCGCATGGAACCTTCCGCCTGCATTAACTGCGGACGCTGTGTGGAGGTCTGCCCGGGACGGGTGGTACCAAAGCTTTTGGCGGTTGCCGCGGCAAACGGGGACGAGGAGACATTCCTTGCTCATGACGGTATGGAGTGCTGCGAGTGCGGCTGCTGTAGTTTTGTCTGTCCGGCCAAGAGGCATTTGACGCAAAACATCAAATCCATGCGCAAGCTCCTGCTTGCCAAGAAGAAAAAATAGAAAAGGAGCATAGACTGAAGAGATGAGTGATTTAATGAAAGTGTCTTCCAACCCTCATGTCAGATCAAAGTCTACCACCGCGAGCATTATGCTGACTGTGGTGATCGCCCTTCTTCCGGCGGCGGGATTTGGCATCTATAACTTTGGTCCCAAGGCGCTGCTGCTGATTCTTGTGACGGTGGCATCCACGGTGGCGACGGAGTTTGCATTTGAGAAGATCTGTAAGAAGAAAGTAACGATAGGAGATTATTCGGCGGTGGTGACGGGGCTGCTTCTGGCCTTGAACCTTCCTGTGTCTGCTCCCTGGTGGATTGGCGTGGTGGGCGGCGTGTTCGCCATTCTGGTGGTCAAGATGCTGTTTGGCGGCATCGGGCAGAACTTTATGAACCCGGCGCTGGGCGCACGGTGTTTTCTGCTGATTTCCTTTACCTCCATCATGACGAATTTTGACTGCGATGCGTATACGGGTGCGACGCCTTTGGCAAACTTAAAGAGCGGTGAGAGCGTCAATATTCTGGATATGGTGATCGGCCGCACGGCGGGTACCATCGGCGAGACTTCCATGATTGCCATTGTGATCGGGGCATGTATCCTGATTTTGTTCGGTATCATTGATCTGCGGATCCCCGGTACATACATCGTGACGCTGGCCGTTTTTGTGACGCTGTTTGGCGGACGCGGTTTTGACTGGCCTTACATATCCGCTCATCTTTCCGGTGGCGGCCTGATGCTGGGCGCGTTCTTTATGGCAACGGACTATGTGACGAGGCCGATCACGAAAAACGGGCAGTATTTATACGGCGTTCTGCTTGGCGTGTTGACGGGGATATTTCGTATCTTCGGTCCTTCCGCAGAGGGCGTGTCTTACGCGATCATCATCGGCAATCTCTTAGTGCCGCTGATTGAGAAGATCACTCTTCCGAAAGCATTTGGGAAAGGGGGAGAGAAGGCATGAAGGAGATGATGAAAAATACAGGAATCATGGTTGCAATCACGGTGATTGCGGGTCTGCTCCTCGGCTTGGTCTATCAGGTGACAAAAAACCCGATTGCTGAGCAGGAAACGAAGGCGAAGGAGGAGGCTTGTCAGGAAGTGTTTGCGGACGCGGCGTCGTTTGAGGCGATGGAGCCTGCTGCGGTGGATGAGGCTGCGTGGAGCAGCGAGGGTTACGGCCAGGAGAGCGTGGATGAAGTGATGGCTGCGAAAGACAGCACAGGGAGCACGCTCGGCTATGTCATTACGGTGACCACAAAGGAGGGCTATGGCGGGGATATTCAGTTTACCATGGGCGTCCGAGCGGACGGTACCGTAAACGGCATTTCCTTACTTACCATATCCGAGACAGCGGGACTCGGCATGAGAGCCGAGGAGGTTCTGAAACCGCAGTTTGCGGGTAAAAACGTAGAAAAATTCGCTTATACGAAGAGTGGTGCGGCGGCGGATCATGAGATTGACGCCATTTCCGGTGCGACCATTACGACGAATGCGGTGACCAATGGAGTCAACGCGGGCTTATATTATTTCCAGACAGTGTTGGGAGGAGGTGACGGACAATGAGCCAGATTGATGAAAAGGAAGTAAAACGGGAGAATCCGGTGGCTGAACGGTTGATCAACGGTATTGTGAAAGAGAATCCGACCTTTGTTTTGATGCTGGGCATGTGTCCGACGCTGGCGGTGACCACCTCGGCGATCAACGGCCTGGGCATGGGTCTGACCACCATGGTGGTGCTGGCGCTTAGTAACGTATTCATTTCCCTGCTTCGGAATATCATCCCGGATAAGGTGAGGATCCCTGCTTTTATCGTGATCATCGCCTCCTTCGTGACAATGGTGGAGCTGCTTTTGCAGGGCTTTCTTCCTTTCCTTTATGATGCGCTCGGTATTTACATACCGCTGATTGTGGTAAACTGTATCATTCTCGGGCGCGCGGAGGCGTATGCTTACAAAAATCCCGTGATTCCGTCGCTGTTTGACGGGATCGGTATGGGGCTGGGATTCTCCGTGGCGCTGACCTGTATCGGTGCGGTGAGAGAGCTTTTGGGTGCGGGAGAAATTTTCGGTATTCACGTGATGCCTGACAGTTTCGTGCCGGTGAGCATCTTTATCATGGCGCCGGGGGCGTTCTTTGTGCTGGCCACGCTGACGGCGATCCAGAATAAGGTAAAGATTATCGGTGAGAGAAAGGGAAAAGATATGTCAAAGATACAGTCCGGCTGTAACAGCGACTGCATGAATTGTGCGGATACGGGCTGCGCAAAGCGGCTGATCGACAATAAGAACGAGACGGCAGGAGAGGAGGAGAAGAACAATGCTTAAAGAATTATTGGTCATTTTGATCGCGTCCTCTCTTGTAAATAATGTGGTGTTGAGCCAGTTTTTGGGGCTGTGTCCCTTCCTCGGTGTGTCCAAGAAGACGGAGACGGCCACCGGCATGGGCGTAGCGGTCATCTTTGTCATTACGCTGGCATCGGCGGTCGCGGGAGCAATCTACCAGTTTATCCTGCAGCCTTTTCATATTGAATATTTACAGACCATTGTATTCATTCTGGTCATTGCGGCGCTGGTGCAGTTTGTGGAAATGTTTTTGAAGAAGTTCATTCCGGGGTTGTATCAGTCGCTGGGCGTGTATTTGCCCCTGATCACCACCAACTGTGCGGTACTTGGTGTGGCGCTGACCAATGTACAGAAAAATTACGGGATTATGACCGGAGTAGTCAATGGCTTTGCAACGGCGGTGGGATTCACTATTTCCATTGTGATCCTGGCGGGAATCCGTGAGAAGATGAAATACAACGATATACCGGAATCATTCCGGGGAATGCCCATCGTGCTGGTGACGGCGGGACTGATGGCGATTGCGTTCTGCGGATTTTCGGGGCTGCTCTGACAATGTGAGAAGTGTGGAGGTAGGTATGAGTATAACAGGTATTATAATGGCTACGGGGATCGTGGGAGCGGTAGGCCTGTTTGTGGGCCTGTTCCTCGGCGTGGCCGGTATCAAGTTTAAAGTAGATGTGGATGAGAGGGAGGAGGCCATTTTAGGTGTTCTTCCGGGAAATAACTGCGGCGGCTGCGGTTATGCGGGATGTTCCGGTCTGGCGGCGGCAATCGTAAAGGGCGAGGCGCCGGCAAACGCCTGTCCGGTGGGCGGCGAGAAGGTAGGCGCGCAGGTGGCGCAGATTATGGGCGTGGAGGCCGGTGAGAGCGTGCGCATGACAGCCTTTGTGAAATGCCGCGGTGACAAGGAGCGCACCCGCGTGGATTATGACTATACGGGGGTTGCAGACTGCGCGATGGTGGCATTTGTGCCAAATGGCGGGCCGAAAGCCTGCAACGACGGCTGTCTTGGTTTCGGGAGCTGTGTAAAAGCCTGTCCTTTTGACGCGATTCACGTGGTAAACGGCGTGGCTGTAGTGGATAAAGAGGCATGCAAGGCCTGCGGCAAGTGTGTGGCGGCCTGTCCGAAGCACTTGATCGAGCTGATTCCCTACGACGCGAAGCATGTGGTGGCCTGCAGTTCGAAGGAGAAGGGGCCTGCCACCATGAAAGCCTGCGACGTGGGATGTATCGCCTGCCAGCTCTGCAAGAAGAACTGTCCGGCAGATGCGATCGTGATCGAGGATTTCCATGCGGTGATTGATCAGGAGAAATGTACCGGGTGCGGTACTTGTAAGGAAAAGTGCCCGAAGAAAGTAATTGTGTAAAATGAGGAGAACAGTAACATGGAAGGACAGTTGAAGAGCGGAACGCTCCTCACCTCCGAGAGCGGCAGTAAATATACGGTAAAGCTGCTGCTCGGAGCCGGCGGGCAGGGAGAAGTTTATTCGGTAGAGTCTGAAAATAAGCTGTATGCTTTGAAGTGGTATTATAAAAATACCGCTACCGAAAATCAGAAGGAAATTTTGGATAATCTGATCCGGAGCGGTCCGCCGGACGCTTCTTTCCTGTGGCCGCAGGATATGATATTCAGGGCTTATGGGGAGTCTTTCGGCTATATCATGCCGCTTCGCCCGAAGAATTACAGAAGCATTGTAGATATGATGAAGCGGAAAGCAGAACCGTCCTTTTACTGTTTGTGCAGGGCGGCCTACCATCTGACCAGAGGGTATCATGCGCTGCACGGCAAAGGCTACAGCTATCGGGATATCTCGTTCGGCAATGTTTTTTTTGATCCCGATACTGGCGATGTGCTGATCTGTGATAACGATAATGTTTCTTATAACGGGGCAAAAAGCGGTGTGTACGGGACACCCCGCTTTATGGCGCCCGAGATTGTGACAGGGAAAGAAAAGCCGTCACGCAATACCGATCTTTTTTCTCTTGCTGTGCTGCTCTTTTATATGTTTATGCTAAACCACCCCTTAGAGGGCAGGAGAGAGGCGCGGATCAAGTGCATGGATATTCACGCCATGAACATGCTGTACGGAACCGATCCGCTGTTTATCTTTGACCCGGATAATAAGGACAACAGGCCTCTTGCGGGCTATCAGGACAATGCCCTCATCTTCTGGGATCTGTATCCGCAGCAATTGCGGGATCTGTTTACCACATCCTTTACCGTGGGACTGAAGCAGCCCAACCGCCGAATCACGGAGGGCAAATGGATGGAGACCTTTGCAAATCTGATGTCCGGTATCATGCCCTGTCCAAACTGCGGCTGTGAGGTGTTTTATGATGCGTTAAAGGAAGCAAACGGCGCGGCGCATATCTGCTGGGGATGTCAGCAGACGGTGCCCGTTCCGCCGAAGATCGTGATTGGAAAAAGCGTCGTGCTGTTACTTTCCAATACCAAATTGTATCGGCATCATATTGAGGGCAATTATGATATGGAGACGGTTGTCGGGGAAGTGGTTCCAAATCCCAACAATCCGAAACTTTGGGGAATTAAAAATCAGTCCGGGGATAATTGGACATACAGTAAGGCGGATGGGACGCAGGTTCCCGTGCCGCAGGGCCGTTCGGCGGCGATTGTCAAGGGCGCAAAGATTGACTTCGGACAGCTGACGGGAGAATTTCAAGAAGGAGCATGAGGGCAGGCATGGAAGACGATAAGGTGTTAGCGGGCTTGATACAGGATTATCCCGATGCGCTTTCTGACAGAAAGAGGTTGCAGGCTCTTCTTTTGGATTTCTTTCCACAGGACAGACGGAAGAGAAACCTTTTACTGATTGTGTTTGACGACGGCATTGTAAGTGAAATGCAGGAGCTCGGGCAGCTGGATCACATGACGCTGCACCGCTTTGTCAGATCCATTGAGCAAGGTTATGATATCCGTACAAAAAGCGCCGAGGCCGCCGTTATGGCCTGGGCAAGGGCAATGGGACTGTCAATAGACGGGAAAGGCGGGCAAAAGGAAGAAACGTCGATTCCTGCAGACGGGCAGACTGCATCCGCCCGGAAAGAGTGGATGCCCTGTGAGAGCGACAACCTGTATGAATACGAGGAGACTTCAAGAGGACTGCGGATTCTAAAATATGTGGATTTCGATGAGCCTGTGGTGGTGATTCCCAATGTGATTGAGGGGAAAAAAGTAATAGCGGTCGGTAACTATGCCTTTAAGGGGTGTGTCGGCATTGAGAAGATCATGATATCCGAGGGAATTGAAATTCTGGGTAATGGTGCATTTTTAAATTGCAGGGGCTTAAAAGAGGTATCGCTGCCGGGGTCACTGCGGGGCATCGGCAGCACGGATACTACCGGTTGTCCTAAAATCTTAGGCAGCGAGATCAAATATGAGGGCGCGTTTGAGTACAGCGGCTTGGAGTCCATTACGGTGCCGGACAGCGTGAAATATATCGGGGAAAACAGCTTTGCCGGCTGCGGGCAGTTGAAACGGGCCGTGCTGCCGGACAAATTGAAGGAAATCAGGGAAAACACGTTCCGCTGGTGCAAAAGCCTGCGGGAAGTTGTGTTTCCGCGGGAGTTGGACGCGGTTCGGATATCGGCATTTGAAGGCTGCGATGCTTTGCGGACGGTTGATCTGCCGGAAGGTGTGGCAGCCATTGATGAGGGCGCTTTTGCGGGTTGTAAAGGGTTGGAAAGTATTTATATACCGGATTCCGTGGTCGAAATCGGAGGCGGAAAAGGAACAGGCTTTTTGAAGACGTTCGGGGAAGTTGACGAGCGGCATGAGAATTTTACCATTCGCTGCAATTTGGGCTCTTACGCGATGCAGTATGCCAGGGCGCAGCAGATCAGATGTAGGGAAGCATAAAATGAAGGAGGAACGATGATGGGAGAACTGAAAAGACCGGGAGGAGAACTGGCGAGCAGACCGCTTCACTTTTTTTGGATCGTGGATTGTTCCGGATCCATGTACGGGGAGAAAATCGGCACAGTGAATCATGCAATTCAGTCCACCATACCGGAGATGGTGTCTGCGGCGGAAAATAATCCGAACGCGCAGCTGATGATACGGACTTTGAAATTTTCCACGGGTGCGTCCTGGGTTACGACCAATCCGGTCAATGTGGAGGATTTTGCGTGGGACGATCTGGAGGCCGTGGGTGTGACCGATTTAGGCAAGGCGTTTGAACTTCTGGCAGCGCAGCTTACAATCCCGCCCATGTCAGACAGGGCGCTTCCGCCCGTGCTTGTGCTTTTGTCTGACGGACAACCGACGGACGATTATAAAAAGCCTTTGGAACAGTTAAAGAAGCTGCCATGGGGAAAGAAGGCGGTCAAGATTGCCATTTCCATCGGGCAGGATGCGGACGACGCCGTTTTAGAGGAGTTTACGGGTAATAAGGAGCTGGTGCTGCAGGCAAATAACGCGGCGGCTCTCACCAAGATGATTAAATGGGCATCCACGGCGGCATCTTTAGTGTCGGCGCCGGCCAGTATCGCAGCGGATACGGCGGCTCAGGATGGCGATGCGCCTGTTATTGTCGATATGGGAGGCAGGATTCCTGATTTAGACGATATTGAAGAAGGGGACGTATGGTGACGTGAAAAGTACTTCTAAAGACGTCTCGCCATAGGACGAGACGCCAAGAAGTACTAAGTTTCACGTAAGAGAATGCCTGAAATGCGGCATTCTCTGCATTGTTGTAGAAGTGAGCGGTAACTTGACAGAAAGGTGTTGTATATGAGACGAAGCGTATTTGGCGCATCGGTGCGGGGCGCATCCCATATACGAAGCGGCAGGGAATGTCAGGACAGCCTGAAAAAAGTGATCTTAGATGAAGATGCGGTGATTCTGGCGGTGGCGGACGGGCATGGAAGCGAATCCTGCCCCTACAGTAAGACGGGTTCCTTTGCGGCTGTCAATGTATTTTGCAAAATCATGGGAGATTATCTGGAGACTTATGCCGGACAGACAGAGACCCTTTTTACTTTTTTGAAGCGGGAGGGCGATACCAAGATTGCGCAGGAGATTGACACCGAGTGGAAACGGAGAATCCTGCGTCTTCATAAGAAGTGCAGACGGGAAATTCCTGTGGGCGCGGACGGCATAATAGACAGGGATGCGGTTTATAAGCTTTACGGAAGCACACTTTTAGGGCTCGTCATTACGGGGGAATTTCTCTTTGCTTTTCAACTTGGTGACGGCGATATCATGAAGGTGTCGGAGTCCGGCGTGTACAGCGTTATTGAGGCAGATAAGATTCTTGGCACGGAAACCCACTCGCTCAGCAAGGCGGAGTCATGGAAGAAAGCAATTACACTGATTCGGAAACGGGAAGAGAACGAAAGAAAACCCGTTATGTATCTGCTTTCCTCGGACGGACTTTCCAACAGTTATAAAAATGAAGAAGAGTTTCAAAAGACCTGTGCGGATTATTATGCTTTACTGAAAGAACACGGTGTGAAGGCGGTGTCTGACCGGCTGAAAGCATGGCTGCAGGAGACAAGTGAGATGGGGTGCGGTGACGATATCACGGCATTATTTGCCTATGAGTCAGAGCAGGAACAGTAGAGGAATGGGTTTTGAAAGGGGTATGGTTGTTATGAGGGAAGCGCGTATCGCCCTTAGCAAATGTAAAGAAGGAAACAAGATATACGGCGTCCGTTTTGAAAAAATGGAAAACGGATGGAAGTATACATGGGCGTTTCCCGTAAAGGAGGCGACCGCAAAGCGGGAGCACTACGACGAGACAAAGATTGTCGGGCAGATTTTTCCTGACAGCGGATATCCGGGCTGCCCGTACTGCAGGACGAAGGATTTTGTGGTCTGTAACTGCGGCAAACTGAACTGCCATAACGGGAATGATTCTCATTTTACCTGTAACTGGTGCGGGCTGTCGGGGACACTTGGCAGTTATGACGGATCCGGATTTGGATCCGGCGGAGACCTGTAGGAGATTGCAGCGATACGGCATACGTAAGGTGCCAAGAGCGGCTGTTTCGCGGATATCGGATGAAATGTAAAATATGATTGGGAGGAGAATACAATGCAGACGGTAAAACTGGGAAAAACAGGGATTGAGACGAATAAGAACGCGTTCGGTGCACTGCCGATCCAGCGGATCAGTGACGAGGAGGCGGTGAAGCTTCTGCGCAAAGCTTATGAGAACGGCATCACTTTTTTTGATACGGCCAGGTGGTATTCGGACAGTGAGCATAAGGTGGGACTTACCTTTGAAGGGATGAGGGAAAAGGTTTTTATCGCTACCAAGACGGGGGCGCAGAATGCGGAAGGGTTCCGGAAGGACTTAGAGACCAGCCTCACCAATCTGAAAACAGATTATATTGATATCTACCAGTTCCACAATCCGGGCTTCTGCCCGAAGCCTGGGGATGAGAGCGGCCTTTACGATGCGGCTTTACAGGCGAAGGCGCAGGGGAAGATAAGGCATATCGGTATCACAAACCATCGTCTTGCAGTGGCGCATGAGGCCATAGACAGCGGACTCTATGAGACATTGCAGTTTCCTTTCTGCTATTTGGCGACGGACAAGGATATTGAGCTGGTGGAGAAATGTAAGGCAGCAGACATGGGCTTTATTGCCATGAAAGCTCTTTCCGGCGGTCTGATCACCAACTCGGCGGCAGCTTATGCGTATCTGGCGCAGTTTGACAATGTTCTGCCGATCTGGGGCGTGCAGAGGGAGGCGGAGCTTGACGAGTTTCTCTCTTACATAGACAATCCGCCTGCTATGACGGAGGAGCTCAAGGCATTGATTGATAAGGACAGGACGGAGCTTTTAGGCGAGTTCTGCCGGGGCTGCGGCTACTGTATGCCCTGCCCGGTAGGGATTGAAATCAATACATGCGCGCGGATGTCGCTGCTTCTTCGCAGAGCGCCTTCGGCGGGTTATCTGGGCGAGGAATGGCAGGAGAAGATGGGCAAGATTGAGGCGTGCCTGCACTGTAACCAGTGTAAGGGGAAATGTCCCTACAACCTGGATACACCGACACTCTTAGCAAAGAATCTGGAGGATTATAAGAACGTGCTGGCGGGGAAAGTAAGCGTATAAATGTTATCTTTAAAATTGAGAGAGTGGATGCAGAGGAATAAATGAAAAAGATACTTACGATGGATGAAAAGAACTATAGCGACGAGTTGCCGGAAATCTTTCGCATCGCTGTCAGAGGGATCATCTTTATAGATGGCAGATTACTGATGATCGAAGATAAGCTTGGCGAAGTAAAACTTCCAGGCGGCGGTATGGAAGACGGGGAGGTCGATCTGCAGACCTTATTTCGGGAAGTCAAGGAAGAAACGGGGTTTGCCGTTGTACCTGATTCGGTCGTTCCTTTCGGTGAAATTGAGGAAAAACGCCTGTCTGCTTACGAGGATATGATATGGCATCAAATCAGCCGCTTATATTTTTGCGATGTGGAAGGGAGTAATAAGCAGGAATGCGAATATAGTGAGAATGAAAGGAAACACGGTTTTCGGCCGGTATTGTATTCGCTTGATGAAGCTATTGCAAAAAACGAAGCCAGACTGAAAACCAGAAAAAAGATGGAATGGAATCTGCGGGAGTATAAAACATTACTGCTGATTCAGGAATATATGCAGAATGAGAACCAGAGTTTGTAGAGGGGAAAAGGCATGTTATACGAAATCGTGTAGTAATGGAGGAGGACTGAAAAATGATTCGAGAAATGATGCGCGATGAAGTACCGGTTGTTGTAGAGCTGATCCAAGAGAGTTTTATGACAGTTGCAAACGAGTTTGGGCTGACCGTAGAAAATGCGCCGAGATTTACCGCCTTTGCTGTCACGGCTGACCGACTGTATTGGCACATAGACGGGGAACACAGACCTATGTTTGTCTTTGAAGAAGAAGGGAGTTTACGCGGCTATTATTCTTTATTATTGCAGGAAAACAGGGAATGTGAATTGAATAACCTTGCGGTGCTGCCTGCTTACCGGCACAGGGGGATCGGGAAACAGCTATTGGAGCATGCGTTTGGCATTGCGAAAGATGCAGGATGCAGAATTGTAAAGATTGGAATTGTAGAGGAAAATACGGTTCTCCGTAAATGGTATGAACAAAATGGAGCGATTCATATCGGGACAGAAAAATATGATTTCTTTCCTTTTACCTGCGGTTATATGAAGAAAGAATTATAGCAGCAGGTAATTGTGTAACGCTTTATCCGTAAATAGACTTGTATCATTGAGAAAGGAATTTTATGAAAGTGATCGCGGTTGCCGCCGTGACAGCCGGCGGAAAAACAACAATCGTAAAGGAGATAGCAAAACGACTGCCCAATGCGCAGTCGTTTCATTTTGATGCGTATCAATTTGAAGGGGAAGTGGATGATTTTTATCAATGGGTGCAGGATGGCGCTGATTACAATGTTTGGAACCTTGCGCCGTTAGAGAAAGATATCATAAAGATTATGGGGGAAGAGATAAGGGGCAATCTGAAAGGATATTTAGAGTATGAGAGGGTAGCATATGTGCAGATGTTTAAAGATATACAGCCTTCTTCCGATTATGTGATCGACGGTACGAAAAACGTGGAGACCATCGTTGAAGAAATCATAGATATTGTCAAATGATAGAGTTGAAATTAATGAGAATCGCAGACAGGCTGAGCGAAAAGCAACGCAGAAATAGAGAAAAATATGGAGACGTAAGCAGATATGGACAAGGAGAACATAATTGACCATAATAAAAAATACTGGAATGAGCATGCGGATTTTTGGTTTGGCACGACTGCTTTACCGGAATACGGGGTCAAATTCGTCACGGAGGATGAGCTGCATTTTTTTCGGGATGTGGCAGGAAAAAAAGTGTTGGAAATATGTTGCGGAAGTGGTCATTCCTTAAAGTATCTGGCAGACAGAAAAGCGGAGGAACTTTGGGGATTGGATTTCTCGAAAGAGCAGCTTGCGCATGCTGAAGAATACTTAAAACAAAACGGTTATCAGGCAAAACTGCTCTGCGCGTCCATGGAAGAAGATACCGGGATTCCAACCGATTATTTTGATTATGTGTATTCCATCTACGGAATCGGATGGACGACGAATCTGCCGGGAACATTCCGAAAAATAGCTTCCTATCTGAAAAAAGACGGGACCTTTATTTTCAGCTGGCATCATACACTGCATTATTGCGTTGCATGGTCCTGTGAAGAGAGGGATGTGATTGAAGAGGATCAGTTGATTTTAACAAAAAGTTACTTTGACGAATCCTATTTTAAGATGCCTGTCCATGACAGTGAGATCATCCTGTGTAATCGCAAAATATCTACCTACATCAATGCGCTGGCGGATGCCGGGTTCGTGATCGAGCAGATGGTAGAGCAGAATGACCGGGATACGATGGAAAATTTGGATGATATGAGCATAAAAGCGAGAAAGGCCAGAATGTGTCCAATCTCGATGTGCTTTAAGGCGAGAAAACTTTAAAGAACGGGAAGGCTTGCACAGTCTTCCTAAATGTGCTATCCTGATATCACTTGGAACATCTTTTTTATCTTTTGCCCTACGGGCATCAAAAGAAGCGTTTCGCTTTAGATTTCCGAGAGTAACGGTAAACAGCAACAGTAGTAGTAGAGGTTTGATATAGCCGGCTTGGGAAAGTCTTCTGTATGGTCGGGATATGGGAACCTCTGGAAAGAGAGGAATGGATTGCAAAGAGAAACGAAAACCGACAATGCGGCTAAAGAAAGTGGTTTACGGGAATTGCCGACAGGAAGACTGAAATATCCGCTGACGAATGACTTTATGTTCAAAGCGGTGCTGCAAAGGAATCAGACGGCATTAAAGGGGCTGTTATGCGCTTTGCTACAGATGAAGCCGGAAGAGATTGCGGCAATCAGAATTTTGAATCCCGTTGAAATCGGGGGCATGATTGACGAGAAAATGATGATGCTTGATTTAAAGTTGGAGTTAAATGACAGCCGTATTTTGGATGTTGAGATGCAGGTGCTTGATGAGGGAAACTGGCCGGAAAGATCTCTTGCATATCTGTGCAGGACGTTTGACCAATTGGACAAAGGTGAGAAATATTTGAATGTGAAGGAAACGATACATATTGGAATCCTTAATTTTACGCCGCAGGGTTTTCCGAAAAAATTATATTTGGAATATTATTTCTATAATTTGGATACCGCACATAAATATAGTGACAAACTGTCTATTCGTGTGCTACAATTAAATCAGATGAGCAGCAAATCTGAAGAAAATGAGAAGAGTAATGAGATTAATCACTGGGCACGTCTCTTTAAGGCGCAGACATGGGAGGAGATGCGGGTGTTGGCGGAAAAAAACGAAACCATCAGAGAGTGTGTATTTACCTATAAAGAATTGTCGGCGGATGAAAAGGCACGGATGCAGTCGGAAGCCCGTGATGAGTATTACCGTAGGTTAAATTGGGCGGAGGAACGTGGACTCAGAAAAGGCATGGAACAAGGAATAGAACAAGGAATAGCTCGTACATTGATCTCTAATATAGACCATGTCATGGAGAACTTTCAGGTGGATCTGGCGAATGCCTGTAGGGGGCTGGGGACGACAGTGGAAGCCTATCAGGCGGCAAAGGAATTGCTGGAATAAGAATACTTGTAATTTTTTGTGAGGTTGTATTTTCTGTCAGCCGCATGTAAAATAAGAGCGTATGAGACGCGCGAGAAAATCATGACTCCTTGTGGCATAGCGGCTTTTTGGAGAGCGTTTAGCGTCTTGCACAGCATAGTAAAGTAAAGAAGGGAGAAGAACGCATGAAGAAGGAGACCCGGGTATCATAGCGCAATGGCTATGACATTGAAACGTAAATTGTGATAGCCATTGCTCTTCCTAAAAGTAACGATTAGGAGGCAGCTATGAGCTATAAACGGGCGGATGATATTCTGCCGGAAAATATTCTTGAGATTTTGCAATCGTATGTGAGCGGCGAAGCAATCTATGTGCCGAAGAAAAAAGAGTGCCGAAAGAGGTGGGGATCTTCCACGGGCGTGAATGAAAAGCTATGGCGCAGAAACGAGCAGATTCTGGAACAGCATCGAAATGGTGTTTCGACCAAAGAGCTGGCACTGCGTTATTATCTGACGGAAAAGAGCATACAGAGAATCTTAAGGGAAATGCAAATGAAACCTCCTATGGAGAAATGTGGGGTAGGAGGATATAAAATTGAATAGAGAAAATAAAAGAAAGATGTTCGAAAAAGGATATTATAAAAATCATGCTTGCGATGAGACTTTTGTATGTAAAGTCTGTGGGCGGCAGGTGATTCCCGAAGGAGCGGGCAGCAAACACAGAAATCATTGCCCAAATTGTCTGACAAGCCTGCATGTGGATGTTGAACCGGGAGACCGTGCCTCGGACTGCGGCGGCTATATGGAACCGGTGGCAGTCTGGGTCAGGAAAAACGGCGAGTGGGCGATCATACACCGCTGCCGTCAGTGCGGACAGATGAGTTCCAACCGGATCGCGGCGGACGATAATCCTATGAAATTAATGTCCATTGCCATGAAACCGCTGACGTCATCGCCGTTTCCGATTGAGCGGATTGAGGAGATGACGAGGTTGATGGGCGGAGAGGGCAGGATATCCTGATTTTTAGGGCGTGTGAATCTCACACGCCTCTTTTTTGCATTTTAGCAGTTGACAATAGCAACGCAGAACGATATGATAAGAGTTGATAAAGTCAACTTAAATAACGGAATAGAGCATGAATAAGAATATCATTAAAAGAATAAGACAATTTAACCGATATTATACGATATGGCTAGATGTGATGAATAAAGGTTATTTAGGAACAAAAATTTCATGGCCGGAATCAAGGGTATTGTTTGAAATCTATCAGAATCAGGGGATTAATGCCACTGAAATTTGCAAGCATCTGAACATGGACAAAAGTTATGTAAGCAGGATTCTTGCAAAGCTTGAAAAAAATGGATCGATAACCAAAAAACTTGTTTTGGGGAGCAAAGGGATTAAGCAGCTGTATTTAACAAAGACAGGAGTGGAGGAAGCAAAACGAATCGATCAAAATGCCGACAACCAGATTTTTGAAAAACTAAAAAATATGGAAAGTGAAGATTGCGACAGATTGTGTGAGGCAATGATACTGATTGAAAAGACTATGCGGAAATATGAATAGAAAATAAATTTGAAAAAAGGAAAAGTGTGATGAAGATTGTAATGGTTCCGGCTTATGGGCACACAAAGGAAATCCATATGTTGTTTACGGAATATACCAATATGTTAGTAGAAAATGACAATGCCTTTCGGGAATATCTTACAATTCAGAATTATGAGCGGGAAATCGATCATTTAGAAGAAAAGTACGGTATGCCGATGGGAAGATTGTATTTGGTCTTCTGTGATGGCGAAGCCGCAGGCTGCATCGGTCTGAAACAGATAGATGAGAAGAATTGTGAGATGAAACGGCTTTATGTCAGACCACAGTTTCGAGAGCACAAGATTGGTAATCTGCTGGTAGAGAAAATCATCGGCGACGCCAGAGAAATCGGATACTCCCATATGCTGTTGGATACGCTTCCTTTTTTGGAAAAGGCGATACATATGTATGAAAAATTTGGCTTTTATAAAATAGATTGTTATAATAACAGTCCCATGAGTACAGCGATTTATATGAGACTGGATTTATAATTTTCATTTGTAACAGAGATATCAAACTGCTGCTGCTTTTCATATTTGCACCATGCACTTGCTGCATGGTGCCTTTTCATTCTATAGGAAATAGCGGCAGCGATAATTTTTGATATCGTAAGAATACTGGATGGAAATCGCTTGACATATATAGATGGTCTATCTATAATGGATATATAGATAATCTATATGTGGTGAAAGGAGCGATATCATGGCAATCGACAAAGCACTGATCTCAGGAAGCACCTCCATGCTGATCCTTCGTCTTTTGGAAGAGAAGGATATGTACGGTTATGAGATGATTGAAACCTTGCAGAAAAAATCCGAAAATGTTTTTGTGTTAAAGGCGGGGACGCTCTATCCGCTGCTTCATTCCCTGGAGGGAAAGAACTATCTGACTTCCTATGAGGATGAAGTGAACGGAAAACAGCGCAAATATTACAGTATCACCAAAGCAGGAAAAAAGTATCTGCGATCCAGAACCGAGGAATGGCAGGAATATCAGACTGCGGTGGTCAGGGTGCTGGGGGTGGTTACGGGATGACAAAAGAAGCTTTTATTGGAAGTGTCACGGAACAGATTCGTTGTGTCAGGGCAAGAGACGGTATTGCAAGAGAATTATCCGACCATATCACCGATCAGGCGGCGGCTTATGAAGAAGCGGGCGAAGCGCATGAGGACGCGGTCGAAAGGGCGGTTCGCGAGATGGGTGATCCGGTGGAAGTCGGCGTGGAGTTGGACAGGATCCATCGTCCGCAGGTTGATTACAAGCTGATCGGAATGGCATTTCTATTTCACATAGCAGGTTCCTTCCTTCTCTGGAAGGTGAGTGATGTATCACTGAGTCCGCAGAATATTGCGAAACAATGTGTTGTATTACTTCTTTCTTTTGGGGTGATGACCGGCATGTATTTTCTGGACTACAGCTTTATCGCCAGATATGCTTACGGAATCTTTGCATTTGCAACCGCTGCCATGCTGATCGGTCGGATATTTACTATGATGGCGGGAAGGACTGTAAGTTTCATGCTGGGTTATCTCTATCTTCCTGTTTTTGTGGGAATTCTGTATCGGTTGAGAAAAAGAGGATATTTTGCGGTGATATGGGCAATGGGAATGCAGGTGGTTATTGCATATTTGACCTATTCCCTTTCTGGTCTGCCGACAGCGGCAAATATCTATATGATGTGTACGATTCTGCTGGTCATTGCGATTGCAAAAGGGTGGTTTTTGGTGCGCAGTAGGACTGCGACGGCAGCTGCGGCAGGCGTGCTGTTGTTATTGCCGGCGGCTCTCGTAATGGGATCTGTCATCTTATTCGGACACGGCTATCAGTCACAACGCCTGCAGGCATGTCTGCATCCGGAACATTACGCAAAGGAGGCCGGTTACATTTATTTGTGGCTCAGGCAGAAATGGGAGACGGCAAGACTGATCGGCACTGCCGATAACAGTATGTTCCAAAGCGAAAATATGATTGGATACTATGTTACGGAGCCGTTCATTTTGCTGCAGCTGGTATGTCATTACGGGATTCTGGCAGGCGCAGCCTTGGTCGCAGCCTTTGCGGCAGTGGTCGTACGGGCATTTGAGATTGCAAGGCGACAGAAAAACCAGCTTGGGTTTATGCTGTCCGCCGCCTGCTTTATGGTGATTTTGATCAATTGTCTGGAAGGGATCCTGATCAATACGGGATATTATCCGGTGAGTTCCATGCAGTTTCCGTTCGTGACCTACAGCGCGTGTACGGGAATGACCTATGCGGTGCTGATTGGGCTGTTGCTCAGTATTTATCGTAATGAGAGAATTCTCACGGACGAGACCTTGCAGCGACCAACGTGGAGATTGACGGTAAAATGGGAGAAAAGGTAGAGGGAAATCCTTTACCTTTTCTTTTTTTGCATTTATTAATCCTTTTGGAGGTCTGTTTCGTTATTATTATTAAGCAGACGCAAATTCAGCAATCTACGTCTCAAGAATTACAGCATCTGAGAGATAGGATACCAGAAAGGAGGCGGTATAACGTGAGCGACGACGAATTGATTGACAAGATCAAACGCGGTGACGAAACAGCGGCGGAAGAACTGATCGACCGCTATTATGCCGCCATCCTGCGGTACTGCGGCTGGCATTGTTCCAATCGGGAGAAGGCGGAGGACTTGACGCAGGAAACTTTTTTGAAACTATTCCGCAGTCTGCCGCGCTACAAGGGCAGGAACAGGTTCAAATCCTATCTGTACACGATAGCCAACCGACTGTGCATTGATGAGAGCAGGAAAATGTCTTTTTATTCGCTGGAGGATGCGGAGGAGATAGCAGATGAGCAAAATGAGATTGCACAGGCAGAGCATCGGGAGGAGATCAGCCGTCTGCTCAGTGTTTTGTCAGACGTACAGAGGGAGGCGGTGCTTCTCCGCTTCGGTCAGGAACTGGGATTTGCACAGATCGCGGAGGTGATGGGCGGCAGCAGGCGGACGGCGCAGAGTCGCGTCCGCAATGCGCTGCGGCTGATGAGAAAGGAGCGTGGGGATGAAAGATAGAGAGTTTAAGGCATTTTTGCGGGGCGCTTTACAACAGGAAGCAACGGTACGGAACGAAAAAAAGAGAGAGACTGTGGCAGGATGCAGAGAAATCATGTACGAACAACTGGAAAGCCTTGCAGAAAAGAGGACGGGTTTCTGGCAGTTTTTGTCGGATGTTTTTCGGTTTGAAGGACTTTCAATCCTTGGTATACAGGCGGGGGTATTGCTTTTCGTCTGTGTGTGGCTGGGGACAATAGATAAGGTATCGTACTATATCTCCGTTTTTACGCCACTGTTTGCGCTTGCCGTCATGCCCGTACTGCTTCGCAGCCAGTATTACAAAATGGGAGAGATGGAGGCGGTCACAAGGGCATCGGGGACAGAAATTATACTTGCAAAACTCCTCCTTGCGGGGGCGGCGAATCTTGTCTGTATCACGGTCGTTTTATGGCTTGCCCTGTATCTGCGGCAGTCTGGTGAAGGAATCGGACGGATGATTCTTTACGGGCTGGTGCCGTATCTGGTCGCTATGACAGCCTTCCTGCGATTCATCAGACTGCGGAGAAAGGAGCGGTTGCCAGTCTGTATGGCAGCGACGGCAGGTTCCTGCGTGGGCTGGGCAATCTTAGCAAAGACGATGCCGCAGGCATATGAAGCGTCCGCGGCGGGATTTTGGATGGTGCTGTTTTTCTTATTTGCCGGATTTTTTGGCAGAGAGATTGGTTTTATTTGGGAAATGAAAAGGGAGGGAAAAGGATATGGAATTATCGATTGATCGGCTGACAAAGCATTATGGCAGAAAAATAGCGGTGGATTGCGTTAGCACGGTGATGAAGCCGGGGGTATACGGGCTGTTGGGAGAAAACGGCGCGGGTAAGACAACGCTGATGCGTATGCTGTGTGCTATTTTGGAAGCTACGGCAGGAGAGGTTTTTCTGGACGGTAAGGAGATAACCGCCCTTGGCGCCGATTACAGGGATTTACTAGGATATCTGCCGCAGGATTTCGGCTATTATCCGAACTACACGGCGAAGGAATTCCTGCTGTACATGGCGGCGCTCAAGGGCATTCCACGGGAGGAGGCGGGAAAACGGGCGGATGAACTTTTGGAAGTCGTTGGCTTAACCGAAGCAGCGTCGAAAAAGGTGAAGACTTTTTCGGGCGGCATGAAGCAGCGTGTGGGGATTGCGCAGGCGCTTTTGAATGAGCCGAAGATATTGATTCTGGATGAACCGACGGCGGGACTTGACCCGAAGGAGCGGGTGCGGTTTCGAAATCTGATTTCCGACTATGCTGCGGGCAGAATTGTCATTTTATCCACCCATATTGTGTCGGATATCGAGGCAATCGCGGATGAGGTGCTGCTGATGCGGAAAGGGAAGCTGGTATCACAGGGCACGGTTGCGGAATTGACGAAAAAAGCGGAAGGAAAGGTCTGGGAGCTTGCGGTCTCTCCGACGGAGGCAAAAGTCTGGCAGGAGAAGGCGGCGGTCGCCAATCTGCGGCATGAGGGGGAACAGGTGGTGCTGCGCATTTTGTCGGATGACAGACCCGCGGAGCAGGCGGTGCCCTGCGATGCGACGCTGGAGGATTTATATCTGCAAAGTTTCCGTGAGTAGGCGATTGCCAGACTAAATGAAGGATCGAAAGGAGAAAGCGGCAATGGAATTATTTAAGTTAGAACATAAAAAACTGTGGCGGAAAACGAGTACCAGAATTTGCGTCCTGCTGTGTCTGCTCTATATAATAGGCATTAGTTTTATGGTGTATCAGTGGATGACCTACGGAAGTATAAAGGGAAATTATAATGGTCACAACTTTGACGGGTACGAGAACATTAAAAACTGTCAGACCTATGGACGGAAATACGGGGTGCTGACGGATGAAACCTTACAGGAATGGGTAAGGGATTATCAGCAGCTTTCTGCATTGCTGGATGAAGAAAGAAGGACGCAGGGCAAGGAGAGCGTGGAAACACGTCAACAATATCAAAATTCGGGATGGTCGATGGTCAACAGTATGCTTGCGACGCTCTATCCGGAGTTAGAGAGGGCAGATATGCTCGGCGTTACAGTGATGAGCGGTTATGTGGAGGCGGAAAAGCTCACCGGGATTTATGAGAGACGGGAAAAAGCCGTCGATACCTTCCTTGAGATCAGTGGGCAGACCGGTGCAGAGCGGGACTATCTTTTACGGATCAATGAAAAAGTGAAGGAACCTTTTTCGTGGGTCTGGGTGGAAGGCTGGAGGACGCTTCTGAGTTCTCAACTATCCGAGTTTGGAATTGTTCTGGCGTTGTTTCTCGCCATTGTCCTTTCCGCCCTCTTTGCCGGGGAGTGGCATGACAACACCAGTCCGCTGCTTTTGACGACGAGAAACGGCTGGAAGAATCTTGCAGCCGCAAAGATCCTCACGGGCATAGCCTTTACGCTGGAGTTGTTTTCTATGGTTGCGGTGGGCGTGATCCTGTTACAGCTTATCTATCTGGGGACGGAAGGCTGGGATATGCCCATTCAGATGATGAAGATGATCGCGATTGCGCCCATGAATATGCTGCAGGCGGAGATTTACGAGTTTGCCTTTGCCCTGCTTGGCGCGCTGGGATTTGCGGGAGTGGTCATGCTGTTCTCGGCTCTTTGTAAGAACCATGTGCTGGCGCTTCTCTTAAGTCTGGCGGTATCCTACGGGCCTATGGCTTTCCATGAAAAGGTACCCATGTGGCTGGAAAAGACGTTTGATCTGCTGCCTCTGGTGGGGAGCGGCTCGGATGTGTTCCGTACAAATACCTTCCATCTGTTCGGTCACTATATCTGGTCGCCGTATTTGATCATCTGGGTGCCGTTCGCAATCGGCGTTTTGTGCCTGAGACCTGCCGTGAAGGGCTGGGCGAGACGGATGCGGGTGTGAAAGGGAAGGAAATATTCTTTGCGGAATATAAAAACTGTGGGAGTATGAGTGTGTAAAAATTATGGAATTACAGGCGCTCCGGTGATAAAATAATATCAAGAAACAGATGGATTCATTTTCGGTTATGGTGGCGCGCTGATATGAAAATAAGGGATCTTAAAAAATCGTATTTTATCATATTCCTAATAGGTATGGCGGTAGGCGTCCTATGTCGGCTGACAGATTTTTTGCCATACGAAGAAAGTCTGTGGAGCATACCGTCAGTCGCGACGCTCTTTGGGTTTTGGATTGCAAGATTTTCTAATGAAGGAACGTTTCAGACAGAATTATTTATTGTGTATTCTGTGTTGTCAGCTGCCTGCGGCATTGGCAGTTTTGTCCTGTATTTTTGGAACAGGCAGAATGGATTCAATTCCTTTCTGTATGCGCTGCCCGCAGGCGGCATGTTGGCAGAAGCGGCAGCCTGTCTGTTTGTATTGTGTAACAGGCATATGCTGCTGGCACAGACGATATTTGATTTCGCCTTTGGTTTGGCGTTTGGTATCGGACTGTACCGAAAAGCGTATAACAAAGTGATCTATATGGCAACGATGATCGTCGCGGCGGTGCTGGTCTTTTTATTGGTATATCAGCCGTTTTTACTGCTTTTTTAAAAATATAGACGGGTGCAGGGGAGAGTGTCTTATGCGGTTGTTCATTGCGGAAAATTATCTGACGTATACTGTACTCCGTCCCGCGTGACCAGCAGATATGCCACGTCCTTCTCCGCATCCAGCAGTTTCTGTCCTTTTTCTGCTCCCAGACACAGGCAGGCAGTGGAGAGGGCGTCGGCTTTGGCGGAGGAAGGACAGATAATGGTCACGCCCGCGAGTTCATTGTTTACGGGATAGCCGGTAGTGGTGTCAAGAATATGGTGGTAAAGCACACCGTCTTCATCATAGAAACATCGCTCGTAGATGCCGGAGGTTACTACGGAAGTATCTCTGATCTCAATGGTTTTAAGCGTTTTTCCTGTCTCGGCAAAGGGTTCCTGAATACCGATGCGGAAGGCAGAGCCGTCCGGCTTTTCTCCGATGGCAAGTACATTGCCGCCCAGACTGATGCAGGCGCTTTCTATCCCCTGCGAGAGAAGATATTCTTTCATTTTATCGGCAATATAGCCTTTGGCGATAAAGCCGAGATCAACGGCGGCGTCGGGGTCAATCAGGGTGACGGTGCGGTAGACGGGTTCGCCTGTCTCATCCGAGGGGGCGACGCCAAAGCGGATATTGTCATAAGAAACATGGGAGAGCGCTTCTTTGATGGCGGCATCTTGCGGTATATGTGCATTCCCTTCGGAGCCAAAGTCCCATAGTTTGCTGACCGGGCGGATGGTGGGGTCTATTTTTCCTTCTGTCGTGTTGGCATAATCCGCTGCCCAAATAAGAAGCTTGACCGTCTCCTCCGATACCGTGACCGTTTCACCGTCTGCATGGTTGATCTTCCACACATCCGACCCTTCTTTTGTGGCGCTGAAAAGGTTCTCATATTTCTCCGCCAGCGCAAAGCACCCATCCATAACCGCCTCATTCTCTGTGTCATACAGGGTGATCTGAATCACCGTGTCAAAGTAAAACCCCGTTCGAGAAATTGGCTCCGTGTTTCGGGCGCAGCTGGTCAGAATGGCCGAATTCAGAATAAGAGCCGCTATAA
The DNA here is from genome assembly GCA_002492725.1 of Lachnospiraceae bacterium UBA7054. Classification (GTDB taxonomy): domain Bacteria; phylum Bacillota; class Clostridia; order Lachnospirales; family Lachnospiraceae; genus UBA3282. Next base: position 6,508 of record DLAF01000054.1, on the reverse strand, counting down.
GCGCAGCATTGAGCCATACGATATGCACGTTTTGTTTTATAGAATGAAATGGTTTCATATGTTTTGCTTTCTTATGTGAAATGATTTCATTGCGTCATTTTGTTATCATTACCAAATGAAAACATATTACAAATTTTCAATCCACGAGAAGAATTTATCTAACCCATGGTTCGTCTCCCTTGTTTCCAGAAACATCCCCGCCGTATACCACGAATGCGTATTCTTTTTATCTGTTACAGAATAAAGTTCGCTGGGAATATCTAATGTCTGCGCCTTCTGATAAAATGCTTCCGCACAGGAATAAGAAATCAGTCCGTCATGTTTACTCTGAATGAGCAGCATGGGAATCTCACTTTTAGCCAAAAGCGCGCAGGGCTCGCCCTGCGTCCGGTCATAGTCTTTTGCAAACAGTTGATTCAGAAGTAACCTTACGGACAGGGAGTCATTTTTGGAAAAGCAGTAGGGGCCGCCGACGCCGATAAAGCCGATTACCGGGGAAAGGTCAACGCCATATGTCTCCTGTACCTTTTTGGAGTAGCATAAAATGGAAGTCAGATGCGCTCCCGCGGAGGGGCCGGAGACGATCACCTTTGAAGTATCAATCCCCTGTTGTTCTAAATAGGTAATTGCAGCCCTGTATCCGCTGCACACATCTTCGATTTGACAGGGATATTTGTTTTTGGGTGAGAGCCTGTACCCAAGAGAGAGGAAACGGTAGCCCTGCTTTGCAATACATTGACCGACAAAGTCAAACGTTTTCGGGCTGCCGGCATTCCATCCGCCGCCGTGTACCCAGAGAATCACTTTATCGCTTGTGAGGTTTTTTGGTGCATAATATAAAAAATACTGCTGTTTGTCATTGCCAAACGATACCGCCTGCGGTTTGATCTCTTTCTTGACCCGCAGCATCCGTGCGTATAAGCCCCAATAACTGAGACTTTCTCTGGTGGAATCTTTCATGGTAAGCTGTCTCCATATTTTGCTGTTTCCTGTCAAGTTGCCAATTCTCTGATATCATGGTATCATATCTTCGAATGAAAATACAGTTTATTCTATGTGTCACAGATGTTTGCGAAATTTTTGAAGTGGTTATGGAAATGGTACAAATAGCATAAATACATTGCTGTAGAAAGGAATAACCGAGTTATGAAATTACCGGGAGAAGAGGAAGCAGGAGGCGGCATGGGGCCCTCCATGATTTATATGGTCATCGGTGTGTCCGCCTTTATTTTAATTGTTCTGTTTGCCGTATTCAAGGGCAATGACAATAAGCGGAGCGGCAGCGAATACCTGAAGGAGGCACAGAAGCAGAAGGAGGAAGCTGCGATTCAGGAGGAGCTTGCGGCGGTGCAGGAAGAAGCCGCTGCCCCCAAACGGCGTGCCGAGGATCTGGACTTCTGGGATATGTACCCTGAAGAGACGGAAGAAGCCGAAGAGGAGACAGAGAAAAAGACTTATCAAAATCCCTATACCGAAAAGGCGGAGAAGGAGAAAGAAGCCGACCGACAGAAAGAGGAGGAAGCCAGAAACGATCCGGCGACAGACGGAAAACATACGCTGATCACGAATCGTGACGGATCGGAGGAGTGGGTACTGATCAGTCCTTATCTGAAGAAAAGCACGCTTGACTTTACCAAGATGGAGGATAATGCGGGTTTAAAGCGCTATATGGAAAACGGCAGGAAGATTTCCTATGTGGGAGCGGACATCTCCAAGCATACGGGCAAGATTCATTTTCCAAGCCTGAAAGCGGCGGGAATCGATTATGTGATGATCCGTCTGGGAAGCCGCGGCTACAGCTCGGGGCAGATTGCCTTGGATGAGAATTTCAAGGAAAATATAGACGGTGCATTGGAGGCCGGGTTGGATGTCGGCATTTATTTCTATTCTCAGGCCATCACGCAGGATGAGGCTGTGCAGGAGGCCAATTTTGTGGTGCAGAATCTGGAACCCTATCGGGGTAAGGTAAAGTACCCTGTTGCCTTTAACATGGGCTTTGTGTCAAATGACACGTCACGCATCGAGGGCCTTGGCCGTGAGGATAAAACGAATATTACCATCAGCTTTTTGGAGGCGGTAAAGGCGGCAGGCTATGTGCCCATGGTCTACGGAGATAAGGAGTGGTTTTTGAAGGAAGTAGATCTTTCTAAGCTGCAGGACTATGACGTATGGCTTTCACAGGAGGAAGATATTCCGGATTATCCTTACCGCTACGCCATGTGGCAGTACGATACGGATGGCATATTAAATGGAATAGACGGCGGAGCAGATTTGAATATCTGTTTTATCGGCTACTCGGAACGGTAAGAAGTAAGACGGGGTGACACCCGGACAGAAGCATAGAGACCGGCATAGGCATCAGGCGACAGATTCTCCATGTAATTGGGAGTGTAAGCCTTGTCTATGCCGGCCTTTTTCAACAGATCGATGGCCTTGTTATAGGCGACGGCGGCTTCGATTTCGGAGGCGTAGACGCCGACCTTCACATTGCCTTTTACATGAATCTTGACCTGATAAAGAGTCTGTCCCTTTTCCTGAATGGCCTGTACACCGTGAAAGCGATTGATCACCTCGATGTTTTCGTAGCGCAGATCATTTCGGTTGCCGTTGATAAAGCGGTAGTCGCGGCCTTCCACGGCATAGCTTTTGATGCCGTAACGGCTTAGGATGTTTATCTGCATACCGTAATCCGCCACGAAACAGTGGCCTCCGCGTCTGGAAATTTTGCGGGAGGCATAGTAGAACAGATCGTCTTTATCAAAGAGAAAGAAATCTGTAGGCGAAAAGTAATAATAAAAAAAATGCGGGCGAATGTAAATGGGGGTGGCAAGATAGATGCCGTTGTCCCTGAAATTGATGAGACTGACCCACTTAAGAAAAGGAAGGGGAGAGGTCTCTTCATAGTCTTCCAGCCGGATCGCATCGTCTCGCAAAAGGGCAGAGGCGGCAAGGTACATCTCGTGTGCCTTCTCTTTTTCGACATGACTCCCCAGACTGATGTGTTTATTGCGATAAGTTAATGAGGCGCGGAAATAGACGGTCCCATCTTTGCGTTTTGCCGTATATACACCTGCCAGCGGCTCTTTCATAACGCAGTCCTCCTTTTCTATGATTGTACCATTTTTGAGAAAAAAAACAAATTCTGAAATATTTTTCCTGTTAACGGCATAGAATATTGTTGTAACAAGCTGTTTGTGCAGTAATGTTTCTAAACGAAGCAAAATTGAAAAACAACAAAAGCTTCGAAATGGTGAAAAAAATGTACAGGAAATGTATTACATGCTTTCTGCTCGCGGGCATGACGATCCTCTCGTCGTGGCTGTGCGTCAGAGAGCTGAAAATCGATCGGATATCGGCCAAGCCTGCCTTTCGCATGGAATATCTGGACGAGACGATGGAAGAGGACAGACACAGTTTTGTTGAGATGCTTGAGAGCGTATCCTCCGGCCAGCGGGTCGTCAGTTATGAGGTATTGGAACAGACGAAAAAGTATCAGTTGTCGGACAAGGACTATGATACGCTGCTTCGGATTGTGGAAGCGGAGGCAGGCGGTGAGGATCAGGACGGAAAACTTCTGGTGGCAAACGTCGTTCTGAATCGTGTTAACAGTGAGCTTTTTCCGGATTCGGTATGGGATGTGGTCATGCAGAGGGAGAAGGGAATCGCACAGTTTTCCCCAACGGTTGACGGCAGATTTCAGAATGTACGCGTGAGCGAAGATACGGTGGAAGCGGTGGAACGCGCCCTCTACGGGGAGGATATCTCACGGGGAGCGCTGTATTTCTGCGCCCGTGAAAAGGCAGACTCCGACAGGCTGAAATGGTTTGACAGGAAACTGACCAGACTTTTTTCCTATGGCAATCACGAGTTCTTTTTGTAAGTGTCTTCTTGCGTGAGTGGGGAAAGTGTGGTACACTCATAGGCGAAATCGGCGGGCAGCCGGTTTTCGCAGACACTGTGACGATTTACGGAAGAAAGGCGAGATTACCATGGAAGTTTTATACAGCAGCACGAGAGATGGCAGCAAAAAGATTACCGCTTCGCAGGCGATTTTGCAAGGTCTGTCGGCAGACGGCGGACTCTTCGTGCCGGATCACATTCCTGCGCTTTCCCGCAGCATGAGGGAGCTTGCGGATATGAGCTATCAGGGAACGGCCTACGAAGTGATGAAGCTGTTTCTTACGGATTTTACGGAAGAGGAGCTAAAAACCTGCATCGCAAAAGCTTACGATGCCAAATTTGACACGGATGTGATCGCGCCGCTTGTGGAAGCAGAGGGTACTTATTATCTGGAGCTGTTTCACGGAGCGACCATCGCTTTTAAGGATATGGCGTTGTCAATCCTGCCTCATCTGATGATTACTTCCGCGAAAAAGAACCACGTGGAGAATGAGATCGTGATCTTAACGGCTACCTCCGGCGACACAGGCAAGGCGGCTCTGGCGGGGTTCACAGATGTGCCGGGTACGAAAATCATCGTCTTTTATCCGAAAAACGGCGTCAGCCCTATTCAGGAGAAACAGATGGTGACCCAGAAGGGAGACAACACCTTTGTGGTCGGTATCCATGGCAATTTTGACGATGCCCAGACAGGCGTAAAAAAATTGTTTAACGATAAAGAACTGGCAGGGGAGATGGCAGCGCACGGTCTGCAGTTTTCTTCCGCCAATTCCATCAATATCGGCCGGCTGGTGCCGCAGATTGTCTATTATGTCTATGCCTGCGCGCAGCTTTTGAAAGAAGGAAAGATTGCGGATGGGGAAAAGATTAATGTGGTTGTTCCCACCGGCAATTTCGGAAACATTCTGGCGGCCTTTTATGCGAAGAATATGGGCGTGCCGATCGGCAAACTGATCTGCGCTTCCAACGAAAATAAAGTGTTGTTTGATTTCTTCCAAACGGGAGACTATGACAGAAACCGGGAATTCAAACTGACCAGCTCTCCCTCTATGGATATTTTGATTTCCAGCAACTTAGAGCGCCTGATCTACCGCATCGCGGGAAGCGACCCGGAAAAGAATGCGCAGATGATGAAGAGCCTGGCTGAGCAGGGAAGTTATCAGATCACCCCGGAAATGAGAGAGCAGCTTGCCGATTTTTATGGTAATTTTGCCAACGAGCAGGAGACGGCGAACCGGATCAAAGCGATGTATGAAAATACGGGCTATGTGCTGGATCCCCACACGGCGGTTGCAAGCGCCGTGTATCAGAAGTATGTGGCGGACACAAAGGATAATACAAAGACGGTGATCGCTTCCACGGCAAGTCCTTTCAAGTTTACTAGGAGCGTGATGAACGCCATAGATCCGAAGTATGATGCCATGGGTGATTTTGAACTGGTGGACGAGCTGTCGCGAATCGCGAATGTGGCTGTGCCGAAGGCAGTTGAGGAGATTCGTACCGCGCCGGTTCTGCACGATCATGTGTGCGATAAGACGGAGATGAAGGCAGTCGTGAAACAGTTCCTCGGCATTGGATGATTGGAACGTATATTTTTGACGATGCCGATGGAGGAGTGAAACAAATAAAAGGATTGTTTTCGCGCAGGGGGAGCATGAAAAAACAATCATAAGATAGAAGGGACATTGTATTACATGATGAGAAAAGACAGAAAGATACTTGCGGTCGTAATATGTGCAGCCATGTTATGTTATCCGGGTATGGGAAAGGATGTCCGGGCGGCACAACTGCCGGAAATAGAAGAGGAAGGCGAGATTGTCGATGACAGACCGGATTATGTGGTCTATGTGAACAGGGTGCTAAACTGTGTTACCATTAAGCAGCAGGATGAGGACGGCTCCCTTACGCCGGTCAAGGCGATGGTCTGCTCCTGCGGGCGCGAGGAATCCGCGACACCGGAAGGAACGTTTCGCACTTCCGATTATTATGAATGGCGCAGGATGGTGGATGATACTTTTGGCAGATATGCCGTGCGCTTTAACAGAAAGATCCTGTTTCACTCCGTACCTTACATAGAAGATTCGCCGGATACGTTAAAGTGGGAAGAATACAATCGCCTGGGAGAAAACGCGTCGCTTGGCTGTGTCAGACTGGCAGCGGAAGACGCAAAATGGATTTATGATAATTGCAAGCCGGGCACAAAGGTAGTTGTGTATTCCGATACGGAGGAAGCCGGAGAACTGGGGAAACCGACTGCTGAAAAAATAGAGCCGGACTCTCCGTACCGATTATGGGATCCGACGGATGACAGCGCTGAAAATCCCTGGTTTGGCGGAGACGGTGTGATAGCGGTTCCGTTTACGGGGACAATGGATGAGTTTGACTATGTGGCATATGCGGACCGATATCCGGATTTGCGGAAAGTCTTCGGTTATGATAAAGAAGCGCTATATGAACATTATGTCACTTGCGGGATGGATGAAGGAAGAATTGCCAGGGAAATCGAAACAATTGAAGGAACAGATGATTTAGAATAAGAGATTCCATATAAAAGGGGAGCGTCGTATCACATCGACGCTCCCTGTCTGTAGTGTGCCCGGCGGCGCAC
>DLAF01000056.1 GCA_002492725.1 Lachnospiraceae bacterium UBA7054 | reverse complement strand
TTGATTTTATTGTTGCAAATCACCCTGTTTTAATAGAATCTCAAAGCCAACCAACTCTCTGATTCTATATTTCTTCCCCTCTCATTTCTCCCTTTCGTCTCGCTTGTATTCCTACCCCAAATAAGCTAAAATATAAAAAATTGCAAAGGGAGCAAAAATCAAAAAGCTCCGACATGGAGGTAGCTATGCTGCAGGCGGAATTAAGAAAGAAGCGAAACATCACAAAGGCATACCGGCAGGAAAATGCCCTCTATCTGGAGGCGGATGCGGGGCTTACGCGCATCATTCCGCAGGAGAGCGGAGTCCTTCGCGTCTCTTTTACGAAAGGCGATACGTTTTCCAAGGCGCAGGGAGAGGAATTTGCGGATCTGTCCGCCTCCTGTCAGTGGACGTGGGAGGAAAGCGGCTCAGAAATCCGACTCGTTACCAAATTATTACAAGTTGTAATCAGAAAAGTTTCCGGCTCCATCCGCTTTCTGCGGACAGATGGTTCCCTGCTGCTCGCAGAACGGGAATACGAGAGCAAAAACGTGGAAGAATTCGATGTTTACCAAACGGTGGTCAATGAAAATACCGAAATTGAGAAAATACAGACACCAGACGGAGAAAAACAACAGATCCGTCGGGCGGATCGCGTATGGACAGGAAAACTCTGTCATACCAGACTGCACCTTACCTTTGCGGAAGACGAAAGACTTTACGGTCTTGGGCAGGCGGAAGAAGGCGTCTGGAACCTGCGTCATACGACACAGTATCTCCATCCTGCCAATCTGAAAATATCGCTGCCTGTTCTGATATCCGACAAAAGCTGGGGCATCCTGCTCTCCACGCAGAGCCCTGCCATCTTCAATGACACACAGTACGGTTCCTATCTGTATACGGAAGCGGATGAATATCTGGATTACTATTTTATTGCGGCAAATACACCCGCCGATGTGACTGCGGCGGTCCGCAGGCTGACAGGCCGCGCCGCCATGCTGCCCAAATGGGCCTTCGGCTACATGCAGTCCAAGGAGCGCTATGAGGACGCCGAAGATCTGCTGACAACAGCGGAAACATTCCGCCGGAAGCAAATCGGTATTGACACGCTGATCCTGGACTGGATGAGCTGGTCGGACGGTCTGTGGGGTCAAAAAACATTTGACGCCGCCCGCTTCCCCGATCCTGCCGACATGATACGCAGGCTTCATGAGATGGACGTTCACTTCATGATCTCCATCTGGCCTACGATGGATGAAAAAAGCGACAATTATCGGGAATTTCAGGAAAAGGGCCTGCTCCTTGCCGCAGGTGGGATCTACAACGCTTTTCTGCCCGAAGGGCGCCGCCTTTACTGGGAACAGGTACAAAAGGGATTATTTGCGCACGGCGTAGATGCCTGGTGGTGCGATTCCAGCGAACCGATCACGCCGGAATGGGGCCGCGAGATGAAGCCGGAAGCCAGCGAGATGTACCACGCGTTTGTATCGAACGCCGCAGGCTGTATGCCGCCTGAAAAATCCGCGGCCTATTGCCTGTATCATGCAAAAAGCATCTACGAAGGCCAACGCTCCTGCACGGAAGATAAAAGAGTCGTCAATCTCACACGCGGCGGCTGGCCGGGCAGCCAAAAATACGGCACCATCCTTTGGTCAGGCGATATTTCCGCAAGCTGGGAAACGCTGCGCAGACAGATTGTTGCCGGTCTGCAATTCAGCATCTGCGGCCTGCCCTACTGGACGCTTGATATCGGCGCATTTTTTGTGAAACGGGGCGCTTCCTGGTTCTGGAACGGCGATTATGACAAGGGTCTGGAAGACCCTGCGTATCGGGAACTCTATGTCCGCTGGTTCCAATACGGTGCCTTTCTGCCCATTTTTCGCAGCCATGGAACGGATTTTCCGAAAGAGCCGTGGCAGTTTGGCACGGATGGTGACCCAATCTATGAAGCGCTCTGCGCGGCAATCCGCTTAAGATACCGTCTGCTGCCCTATCTCTATTCCACCGCCGGCGCCGTATGGCGGGAAGATGCACTGATGATGCAGCCTTTGTATTCCGCATTCTCCGCAGACGCGCAGGCGGCAGATATCACCGACGAGTTTATGCTCGGCCCCTCCCTTTTGATCTGTCCGGTGACAAGCCCCATGCAGGATTTACAGGCAGGCAGCGCAGCGCATACCCGCACTGTATATCTGCCCGCGGGATGCGGCTGGTACGATCTTCGGGACAACCGCAGATATGAGGGCGGCCAATGTACTCAGGCGCCTGTCGGAATTGACAGCATTCCCGTATTCGTGCGGGAAGGTGCCATCCTGCCGACAACACAGCCGCAGGATGGCAGTGCCCGTATGGAAGGGCAGGACATCCTTCTTCTGGTCTATGCCGGAAAGAATGGTTCCTACACGTTCTATGAGGACGCCGGAGACGGCTACGGCTATGAAAAAGGCGAATACTGCCTGACCCACATCGTTTATGACGACGAGGCCGGAACCGTGCAGTGGGATACCGAAGGCGATACCCGTTTCCGCAAAGGAAGTCTGTCAGTAGAAATCATCAGATAGGAAGCCGCAGGGCTGTCACACAAAGCAATGCGTGTACAGCTCCGCTTATTTTCCAAACATCTCCCGCACATCCGCCGACAGTTCCTCATATTCCACTTCCTTCCACTCCACAACGCCCCGAAGCGGGCTTACCGTCAGTCTGAGGAAGGCGCCCTCTCTTAACTGCCTCGACGTACCAAAAGTAATCTCCTTTTCCCTCCCCTTTTCATTGTAAGCGGGCAGGGTATAGAGATAGTCCATGCTTCCCTTGAAATTCACGACGCCGCCGGAAGCATCGTTTTCCTTAATCTTACTATTATCAATCCGTGTATAATAGTAAGTCCCGGCCGTCCCCAGACGGAGCCCCGTAAAGACGATACAAAAACCCAATACCGCCGCAACTGCGACTCCCACTCTCGCAATGATTCCATTTTTCATGTTTCCCTCCATTTCTGCGCTGCTTTTTGCACATATACCGGTGTGCAGCAGGCAGCCCTTTGCTGTTTTCTTTTTACAGATTAGCACCCCCGGCTTACAGCCACATTGCGATAGCCCTACGATTACCTTACAAAACACTACGTCGTGAAAAACAAATAAAAGAAAAAGCCGGGAAGCTTTTCCATCCCGACCGTTTCAAACCCTTTCTATTTTCTGATAATATGTCCGATCTTCTATTATAAGTAATGGCCACATCCTGCCGACATCGCAGCCACAGGCGGTAAGGCAAAGATCAGGAAGGGCTATCCCAGGTCAAACTTGTCACACCGGCCTGCAGCGTTACTTCTTTTTCCTCTCCGTTTGCATACACTGTCACCCTCTGCTCTGCGGCCGACAAAAAGGAGGCCTGCAGAACTTTCTGATTCTTCCACTGCATAGAAAACGTTATGCCGCCCCGCAGCAAAACGCCTTTTACGCTGCCCTCCCCAAACTGCTTCGGCAGGGCGGGGAGCAGATGGATTTCGCCATTACGGCATTGTACCAGCATTTCTATCATTGCCGCCGTCGCTCCCAGATTCCCGTCAATCTGAAAAACATATCCGTCGCCCATGGGATGGTTATCCATCAGATTCGGGAATGTGCTGTCCGCCAGCAATGCGTGCAGATTTTCATAAACCTTATCACCATCCAAAAATTTTGCCCACAGACCAATGATCCAAGCCCTTGACCAGCCTGTATGTCCGCCGCCAAAAGAGAGCCTTCTCTCCAGAGTGATCCTTGCAGCGCGCATCAATTCGGGCGTATCCTGCCAGGTTATGCTGCTGCCGGGATATACGCCGTACAAATGCGAAATGTGGCGGTGTCCCGGTTCGGCCTCGTCATAGTCCTCCAGCCATTCCTTCAGCTGTCCATGCCTGCCAATCCCGAGTTTAGGCAGCCTCTCCAGAATACGATTCGCTCTGTCCGACAGCACAGACGGCTTTTGCAAAACTTCACAGGCGCCCAGATAGCCGCGCAGCAGCTCTGACAGGATCTCAATATCCATGGTGGCGCCTTCACACAGACACCCCCTTACGCCATCACTTCGTATGTAAGTATTTTCCGGCGATACCGACGGAGAAATCACCAGCCGCCCCTGTTCATCTTCAATCAGAAAATCCTCAAAAAAATCAAGGCTCGCCTGTATCACGGGAAAGTATTCTTCCAGAAAATCCCTGTCCTGTGTATACAGATAATGTTCATAGATATGCGTTGCCAACCACGCTTCCCCCATCGGCCAGATCGACGCGGCAATATAAAGATCCTGCGGCGCCGTATCCCCGTATAAATCTACATTATGATGCGCAACGGATCCCCGACAGCCATACATCTGCTCCGCCGTCCGTCTCCCGTTCTCCATAATCTTCTTCAAATGTAAAAAATAAGGAAAATGACATTCGGAAAGATTTCCGCTTTCCGCCGGCCAGTAATTCATTTCGGTATTGATATTGATCGTAAACTTACTGTCCCAGGGCGGCGTCAGCCTGTGATTCCAAATGCCCTGCAGATTGGCGGGAAGGCATTCTCCTCTGCTTGCGGAGAGCAGCAGATAGCGTCCATACTGAAAATACAGCGCAAACAGGCCCACATCTTCCTTCCCCTCCCTGATCGCCTGCAAACGCCTGTCTGTAGGTTCTTCCTCTTTTTCCTCGTCTTTTCCGAGTGTCAAGTGCAGACGACCAAAAAGCGCCTGATAGTCCGCCCTATGAGCGGCAAAACACCGATCCCATCCCTTGTCCGCCGCCAGCGCAAGCTGTCTGCGGCACGCCTCTTGAAATGCCGTTTCCCGAAAACTTGTGACGATATTCAAATACAGCGTTGCTTTCTTTGCCCCTTCCACCGACAGATGCTCTCCAATGGAACGGATTGTCCCGCCCTCCTGTCTGACCGATAGACAAACCAGAAACGAAATCCCTTCTCCGCCGTCTACCTGAAACCACAGACTGTCCCCCTGCGCGCAAACTTCATCGAGCCTGTTATGACAACGTTCCAGTCTGCATACAAACTGTAAGTCATCCGGCCCCTGCGCCTCCATGTGCAGGATTAAAGCCTGATCCGGATAAGAAGCGAGCAGTTTCCGTTCATATCTCGTCTGTCCCATCTCATAGAAAACACTCGCCACGCCCTGTTCAAGGTCAAGCTCCCGCCGATAATGACGCACCTCTCCCGTCCCTCTAAAATGCAGATATAATTCTCCGGCCGTTTCGTAGGAGCGCTGAGAATTCGGCGTACCGCACAGCGCAAGCAGCGCAAGTTCTTCAGCTTCAGGAATCTTTCCCTCCCTGATCAGGCTTCGTATTTTGGGCAAATTTTCTTTCGCATCGGGATTGATCCTGTTAACAGGTTTCCCGCTCCACACGCTGTCCTCGTTCAGCCAAATGGTCTCCTGTGTCACGTCGCCGCACATCATTGCACCCAGCCTGCCGTTTCCTACGGGCATCGCCTCTTCCCATTTTGCAGCCGGCTGCTCATACCATAATTTCATGTCCTTTCGTCCTCCCAACCTGCACAAGTTTTTTCATCCCGACAATCTGCCTGATCCGCGCTGCAGTCAGATAATACATTTATTATAATGAGATAACCGCTTCATGAAAAGACTTGAAAAAATTGTTTTACTCCATTTTGTTGTATAGCGCTTTATATGCAATTCATTCTGGCGTTTTTCGTCTACTTCTATTTGTTGTGTGGTAGCATATTTCACAACAGTTTTGTACTGGTAGAAATGGAAAGGATCGTGCCGGAAATGAAGGAATTGCGTACCATCATCAGAGATTTGCGTGAAGATAAAAATCTCAAACAGAAAACGATAGCCGCATATTTGAGTGTATCACAGCAAACCTATTCCAATTACGAAAACGGCAATCGCGAAATCCCCCTCTGGGCTATCCTGAAACTATCGGAATACTACAAAGTAAGCACCGATTATCTTCTGGGCATCGATGCCGGCTATGCGGGTAATACGAACCTGAACGGAACATATCTGGACGATATCACCCTGCACGATGTGATGTATGACATTCAACAACTCAATACGAAAAACAGGCACGATCTGCTTCGATATATCCGTTTCTTGAAAACAGAGGATTGATCAGGGTCCTATACCACAACCCTGTCTCTGCCTCCATTCTTTCCCTGATACATCTTCTCATCCGCGTTTCGGATGATGTGCTCAATCTTCTCACCGTTTCCTTCCGTAAGGCCAAAAGTCATCGTGATATGAAGCTTCGTGTCCCCATAAACGACAGGTTCGGTGCGGATTGCCTCCCGCAGCTCCTGCATATAGGCGGCGGCCTTGTCCAGATGCACGCCGTCATACACTAAAAGCATTTCTTCTCCGCCCCATCTGACCACGAATCCCCGTCCCTGCATATGCTTTTTGATCCGCGCGGAAATCTCCGCCAGCGCTACATCACCGCACTCATGGCCATAAGTGTCATTGACGTTCTTAAAATGATCCACATCACCGATCGCCACACAAAACGGCGTCCCGTCCTGCGTATAGTTTTTGCATATCCGTTTCAAAAGTTTCTCCCCACTTCTGCGATTGTACAGACTGGTGAGGATATCCTGCTCCACCAATTTTTGCAGCGACTTCTGCATCTGGATCAGATAGCGGCCCATCTCCCCCAGCTCGTCCTTTCGCTCCAAAACATCCTGACCCAACTCCTCATGAAGATCCCCTTTGGTAATGGTGATCAGAAATTTCTCTGTTTTACGGATTGCTGTGACAAGTTTTCCGGAAAAGCGGATGGTCACCACACAGGCAATCAACATCGTCAGGATGCCAAATACAATGATTGGGATGAGTGAATTTCGAACCAGGCCCTCCACCTGTGCGGAAGGCTTTCCGAAAAAGAGCATGCCGATACATGTCCCGTCTGCGGCATAGAGCGGTTCATAATAGGAAAAATAACGAACATCCTCCACCATGGTACTCGTATAAAAATGCGGCTGACCGCCCTTTAACACATCACCCACCACCGTGGCGTTAGCCTTTGTTCCGACGGCCCGCTCACCCTGATTGGTCCTGATCGTGGTAGCAATACGGGTATCCTGATAAAAAATCGTAACATCGACGCCCGTCTGTTCCTTGATGGAATCAAGAATGGCAAAATCCTCGTTTAGCGGATGCTCCCCTTTTAGCAGATAAACGACGCCGTCCTTTTCCTGTGCATGGTAATCCCCCTCATATACGGTGTCGTACCAGACGGCAACCGTATGACACATATCGACAAGACCGTTTTTTGTTTCCACATTTAAGGATTTTGCAAACCGACTGGCGCTGAATGTCGTAATCACCAGAGTCAATATTATGAGCGGAAGCATGTTCATCTTAAGCAGTGCCCGAAAAAAACCGCTTCCCTTTAACTTATGTTTCATCTATACTTCATCCGATCTATAAAAATGATACCTGCATTCCTTTTATACCATAACATAATCGGACTTTGTATGCAAATTTTATTACCGCCTTTAATTTCCGGAACTTTTATAAAATCGAATACTGTAACGCCAAAACCCATATGCCGCCAAATACATACAGACACCGATGACCGGCGTCAGGTACATGTAGACAGCCGGATAGCCCGCCATATCTTCCTTGCGCAGCAGAAATTGCGACGGAAAATAATTGACAAAGGCAAACGGAACCACATAGATCATGCAAAACTGGATCGCCCGATGAAAGATGCTGATCGGATAGCCCGCAAATTTCCGTAAATCCCAATAAAAAAGCGTTACCAGACTGTCCGTTTGCAGCAGATAAATATTGAGAGCCGCAACAAAAACAAACATTGCTCCCTGAATCAAAACGCCGCCTATGACTGCCAGAATATAGTAAACAACCGTGCCCGCGTTCCAAATAATACCCAGCTTCCCTGCTGAAATCACAAACAAAACAATCCCCAGTCCCCCGTGGCCGATGGCGGCAAACCAGTCCGCATTGGAAAAAATCAGTTGAAAGAGAAGTCCCCGCGGTCTCAAAATAAAACGGTCAAAACTCCCGTCCCGCACGGTTTTCCAAAAATCCCGCATTCCGGTAAAAAAAAGGATGAGGATGCCATACGTCAGAAACAGGAGACTGAACAGAAACATCAGCTCGTGAATGTTCCAGCCGTTCAAGGTATCAAATTTCAGCATGGAAAAATAAATCACAACGATCCCGACTGCTTCTCTGATAAATACCGCAAGAGAACGCAGCACCGCATCCACGCTGTATTGAAACCATGATTTCATAACCGTTTTCGTATAGACGCCCGCAAGATGTATGGTATCGTTTCTCATGATCCGCTAACCTCCCTGTACCACAAGCTTTTTCTGCCCCTTTTTCCAAAGGAGCATCCCAAACGAGAATAACACTGCGATCCAAAACAGCTGGATCAGAAAACTGCTCAAAATATCCGAAAGGGACAACTGCCCCAGATAAATCTGCACCGGCATGAAATAAATGGACGAAAAGGGCGTAAAATGAATGACTTCCTGCATCCAGTCCGGCATAAACCAAATTGGTATCATGGAACCGGACAGCACTTTGATTAAAGAATTTTTAATGGTCACAATGCTCCATATATTGATCAGCCAAAAGGAAAACATTTGTGCCACAAAACTGATGGTCCACAAAACGCCATAGCCCAACAGAGCGCTAAGGAGAAACAAAAGCAGCGCAAGCGGTTCTGCCGGCGCCGCGATCCCAATGACGAGTACGGAGACTGCCACTGTCGGAACAAAATGAAAAATCAGTTGAAACAGGGCATTCCCCATGTTATTCGCCAGCATTCTTCCGTGGATGCTTACCGGGAGCAGGAGTTCGGTTGCAATACTCCCGCTTTGGATACGGCTCGGAAGATAATAGTCGTCAACAAAAAACACGGCATCCAAGCCCATCGATAAGATAAAATTTGTTGTGACCATTGTGAGGGTAATTCCGTCAACCTCGCTTCGGCCGCCATAGAGAGCGCGGTAAATTTCCCAGAAAATAAAGATACGGAGAATGGTATCAAAAATCCCCATAAAATGATCAAATCGGTAGGCGCTTCGCCCGAGAAAGCTTTTCTTCGCAAAGGCCAGATAGGGAGCAAATTTTTTCACCTTACCACCTCCCCACTGTAAATCTTTCGAATGAGCCCTTCGATCTCAGGCTCGGAAACGGTGAGATCCCTGATTGCATAAGCCGCTAATAAAGAACTCATCAGCGCGTCGATCTGCACCTCTTTACTCTCAAACAAAAAGCGTTTTTTGCGCCCGCCCGGAGCATCCAGTTCCTTCATTTCCACATGTTCGATTGGAGCCACCGTACAGTCATCGCTAAACTCCACATCCAGCTGACGCGTCGTCCCATAGGCGCTGCGAATGCCTGCCAGGAGACCGTCGTACACTTTTGCTCCCTGATCGATAATGATCAGCCTTTTGCAGGTTTTCTCGATATCCTGCATATCGTGCGTGGTAAAGAGCATGGTAATCCCGTCTTTTTCATTGAGTTCACAGAGGAAATTTCGAATCGTTTCCTTTCCCACGACGTCAACGCCTATGGTAGGCTCGTCAAAAAACACAATCTTTGGTGAATGCAAAAGCGCCGCGACAATATCAGCACGCATCCGCTGCCCAAGCGAGAGCTGGCGAACCGGCTGGTTCAGGAAGCCCGACATGTCGAGCATATCCGTAAACCGCTTCAAATTCTTCTGATAAACATCCTCTGGCACACGGTAGATTGCTTTTAACAGTTCAAAGCTGTCAATGACGGGCAGATCCCATTGCAGCTGAGACTTCTGCCCAAATACGACGCCGATGCTCCCCACATAGGATTTTCGCTGTTTATACGGAATATAGCCGTTTACCCGCACGCTTCCGCTGTCAGGATAGAGAATGCCGGAAAGCATTTTTATAGTGGTCGATTTTCCCGCGCCGTTTGGCCCGATAAAGCCTACCATTTCCCCCTCTTCAATGGAAAAGCTAATATCGTTTACCGCCTGCTTTTTTTCGTATTTTGGCCGGATCAGATTTGCCAGCATACCCGGGATACCCGCTGACCGCCGGCTTACCCGAAACGCCTTGCTCACCCCGTTTACCTCAATCAAGCTCATAATTTTTATTCCTCCTTTATGCGCGCTGCCATCTCTCCTTCCACGGCCAGTCCCGTGACCGCGTCCGCCAGCCCGGATTTGCGGGTGATCACTGCCGTGATCGTGGTCTGCTCCAAAATTTGCGCAAGCAGTTCCGCGGAAGTGACATAATTTGCGTTATAGGTCAGTATCAGCTTATTTTGCTGCAGCGTATACTGCTTTAACGGCAGATCCTCCAGATAAACTATACCCTTTGTCAAGG